>JBCCLH010000057.1:0-32568 GCA_039026955.1 Bacteroidota bacterium | reverse complement strand
TAATAAAAATTTGAAACGTCATTGCGAGATGAAATCGTGGCAATCTGTTTAAATCAAGGTAAAAATTGTCTTTGAAATAAGCATTGGTACATGTTCAAATTATCAAATTGACACATTAAAAAAACGTCACTTCGAGTGATTTTCGAAATGAAATGAAGAAAATAGTATCGAGAAGTACTTTGAAGCAAAAACAAATCTCAATTCTCAATACTAACATCTAAATACTATAAAAAACCATGAAAACACAACTTACACTTATAGTACTTTCCATCCTCTTCCTTTCCTGCAAAGGCAAACAAAACGACGACAATACCGACGGCAAAAAATCAGTCACGATGATTGTAAAAGATTTGCCAAGCAATCACGATTACACGAAAGACATCTTTATTTCGGGCGATTTTGAAGGTTGGTCAGGCGGAAGACCTGAATTGAAACTCGAAAAAAAGGACAAAACCTACCAAATTACATTGCCAAATCACCGAGAAACGATCAATTATAAATTTACGTTGGGAACTTGGGAAAGTGTCGAATTAGACGAGAAACATCAAAATATTGAAAACAGAGCATATTCGTTCAAAGAAACCCCAGAAACTATCGAAATTTCTATTGGTGCTTGGTCAGATGGAACAAACAACCAAACGGTTTCTAGCAAGCAACAAAATGTAGAAACCTTTGCAGAAGCTTTTGAAATACCGCAACTCAATACGACTCGAAAAATCATGGTGTATTTGCCGCCAAGTTATCACGGTGCAACCGAATCGTATCCTGTGTTGTACATTCACGATGGACAAAATGTATTTGACAAAGCAACTTCATATTCGGGCGAATGGGAAGTGGATGAAACCCTAAATACACTGCATTATACACATGGTTTGAATGTAATTGTAGTTTCTATCGACAACAGCAAAGAGCGCATGCAAGAATATACGGCGTGGAAAAATGACCAATACGGCGATCCAAAAGGAAAAGAATATGTAGAATTCATTGCGAAAACACTAAAACCTGCGATTGATCAAAAATATAGGACGAAGAAAGACGCTAAAAATACCGCAATCATGGGAAGTTCCATGGGCGGATTGATCTCACATTATGCCGCTTTTGCACATCCTGACGTATTTGGAAAAGCAGGCGTATTCTCACCTTCGTTTTGGTTTTCTGAAGATACCTTTTCATTCACTAAGGATAATCTAGCGAAAGCGAACAACTCCAAATTATACTACCTAATGGGCAAAAAAGAAGGTGGAAATATGGTAGACAATCTGAATAAAATGTTGCGTTTACTTGATAAAAGTAACTTCCCAAAAGATAATTTCACTGCTAAATTTTCACCAGACGGAACTCACAGCGAAGTATTTTGGCGCAGCGAATTAAGAACTGCCTTGCTTTGGTTATTTTCGGAAGATGTGACGATCAAAACAAATCAAACACCGATTGTACGAGAAGAAAAATCAATACAATTGGCTAGCGGAAAATTGATGCGTATCACCAATTTCCCATCGCAGTACATTCGCCCTAGAAATGTAGATATTTGGGTTCCTGAAGACTATTCTACAGATAAAAAATACAGCGTTTTGTACATGCACGACGGTCAAATGCTCTACGACGCCAATACAACGTGGAACAAACAAGAATGGATGGTCGATGAAGTGGCTTCCAAACTCCAAAAAGAAGGAAAAGTACAAGATTTCATCGTAGTATCACCTTGGAATATTGCTGAAATTCGTTGGCAAGATTACTTTCCACAAAAAGCATTTAACTACTTAAACGAAGCGACACAAAAAGAAATTCGTGTGAAAGCGAAACAGAAAAATATTTCATTAGCATTTAATGCAGATAATTATTTAAAATTTTTAACGAAAGAATTGAAACCATACATTGACAAAACTTTTTCTGTACAAACAGATCGCGAGCATACCTTTGTTTCAGGTTCCAGCATGGGCGGTTTAATTTCCATGTATGCCATGTGTGAATATCCAGAAGTATACAGTGCTGCAGCCTGTATTTCTACACATTGGGAAGGCATTGTTCCTACGATAGAAAATAATCCTGTTCCAGATACTTTTTTTGCCTATATGAGTGATCATTTGCCTTCACCTAAAACACATCGTTTCTATTTTGATTATGGTACAGAAACGCTAGATCAATACTATCCGCAGTACGCTCCTATTGTAGATACGATATTTATGAAAAAAGGATATACCAAAGAAAATTTTGTAAACAGAATGTTTGAAGGTGAAAACCATTCTGAAAATGCTTGGCAAAAGCGATTGCATATTCCATTGACATTCCTACTAAAGAATTAAACTCATGAAACTATTTAAAATTCTATTCATATCCTGTGTGTGTTGGCAGTTTTCACTGGCACAAAATTCAGATCGAAAATTTATTAGTTATGGCGAAAGTTTAGACATACATACGATTGAAGTCTCAGACGGACGTTATTTTATTCGATTGATTAATGACGACATGGTAAGCACAACGTTTGTTCCGAAAGGACAAAAAATCACCACGAAAAGTCATGCCGTGATTCTAAATGATAACCAAAAGATGAAGTCGGTGAACGAGTCTGGCACTTCCGTAGATTTGATCTCAGACGGAATTTCAGTTCATATTGAAAAATCACCATTCCAAATTTCATACAGTTACAAAGGACAACCGATTATCTCGGAAAAAAACGGCTATCAAAAAGTCACAGAAGGTGAAGCAATTCAGTTCAACCTAACCGAAGATGAAGTTTTATACGGCGGTGGCGCACGAGCCTTGGGCATGAATCGACGTGGAAATCGATTGAAATTATACAACAGAGCACATTACGGTTATGCAGAACGTTCTGAATTGATGAACTACACGATACCAATTGTGATTTCGTCCAACAAATATATGATTCATTTTGACAACGGACCGATTGGTTACTTGGATTTAGACAGTAAAAAAGACAATACGCTTACCTACGAAACCATTTCAGGTCGCAAAACCTATCAAGTCATTGCAGGTGATTCTTGGGAAGCTGTCATGGACAATTATACCGATTTGACAGGAAAGCATCCGCTGCCGCCGCGTTGGGCATTTGGAAACTTTTCGAGCCGATTTGGCTATCATTCACAAGCAGAAACCGAAGCGACGATTCAAAAGTTTAAAGACGAGGAAATTCCTGTAGATGCTATTATTTTAGACTTGTTTTGGTTCGGAAAAGAAATTAAAGGCACCATGGGAAATCTGCAAGTCTATAAAGATTCGTTTCCGGATGCGAAGCAAATGATTAAAAATCTCAACGATAAAGGTGTAAAAACGATTTTTATTACCGAACCGTTTATTTTAACGACGTCCAAACGTTGGTATGAAGCGTCTAATTTGAACATTTTAGCAAAAGATTCTGTGGGAAATCCGTATAAATTCGATTTCTATTTTGGAAATACAGGACTGCTCGATATTTACAATCCGAAAGCCGAGAAATGGTTTTGGAATATTTATAAAGGGCTGGCAGAATTAGGTGTTGCAGGTGTTTGGGGCGATTTAGGAGAACCAGAAGTACATCCTGAAAAATTGATTCACCAAACAGGAACAGCCAACGAAGTCCACAATACCTACGGACACGACTGGGCACGATTGGTGTATGAAGGCTACGCCAGAGATTTTCCAAACGTACGACCGTTTATTTTGATGCGTGCTGGTTATTCTGGTTCGCAACGCTACGGACTCATTCCTTGGTCAGGAGATGTAAGTAGAAGTTGGGGCGGATTTCAACCGCAGCCAGAAATTGCCATTCAAATGGGCATGCAAGGATTGAGCTATATGCACTCGGATTTAGGCGGTTTTGCAGGTGATAATTTAGATGATAATTTATACATCCGCTGGTTGCAATATGGCGTTTTTCAACCGATTTACCGACCACATGCGCAAGAAGCTGTGCCAAGTGAACCTGTATTTCGTTCCGCAAGAGCGAAAAAATTAGCCAAAGAAGCCATTGAATTACGCTATCAATTATTGCCTTACAACTACACGGTTGCCTTTGAAAACAATCAAAAAGGAATTCCATTGATGCGTCCGTTGTTTTTTGAAGAGGAAGATAACAAAGCTTTATTTACAGATGTTTCTACCTATTTGTGGGGACATGATTTCTTAGTAACGCCAATTATGAAAGACAGCGTACAAACGCAGGAAGTATATTTCCCGAAAGGTTCAGTGTGGTTTGACTTTGAAACGGATGAAAAAGTAATCGGTGGACAATCTAAAATAGTGAAAACTAAAGAAAACTCAATTCCTGTGTATGTGCGTGGTGGTGCGTTTATTCCAGTGGCGAATCCGATGCAGTCAACTGTGGAATATGATCCGAATACCTTTCAATTACATTACTATCACGATGAAAGCATTGCTGAAAGTGAGCGCGAGCTCTATATCGACGATGGTGAAACCAAAAACGCGTATGAAAAAGGCATGTACGAATTGCTGGAATTTGAAAGTGAATTTGCCAAAAATCGTTTGGAAATTGAGTTAGAAGCAGAAACTGGCGCAAATTACAATACCAGCACCAAAGCTATTGAAGTGGTGTTGCACAACATTCAAACAAAACCTAAAAAAATAAAATTTCGCGGAAAGCGTGTCCAATTCAAGTGGAATACAACTTATAAAACGGTCAAATTTGTCATTTCTTGGGACACCAAAAAAGAACGTGAAATTACGATCAAACTATAGAAATTAATATCCAATACCAATGAAAAAACTAAGTCTATTTTTAATATCAACGCTTCTTATGACGTCTTGTGGTGAGACAAAAAAGGAAGAAAAAGAAGATAAATCGCAACAAAAAGAAAAGGAAGTTGCCATTGCAAAGGTTTCTCCTGATATGATGGAAAGTGCTATTATTTATGAAGCAAACATTCGTCAATATTCAACAGAAGGTACTTTTGATGCCTTCACGAAAGATATCCCGAAATTGAAAGAATTGGGTGTAAAAGTTATTTGGGTGATGCCTATTTTTCCAATTTCAGAAACCAAACGCAAAGCAACAGGCGATAAATTTGCTAGTGATATTGAAGATCCAGAGGAACGAAAAAAATATTTAGGAAGTTATTATGCAGTTTCTGATTTTACCAAAATCAATCCTGAATTTGGAAATATTAAAGATTTTAGAGAATTAGTAAAAACAGCGCATGATAATGGTATTTATGTGATTTTGGATTGGGTTCCAAATCACACAGGTTGGGATCATACGTGGTTGACTACCAATCCTGAATTCTACACCAAAAATGACAAAGGGGAAATTACCGATCCGTTAAACGAAGACGGAAAACCAGTAGGTTGGGAAGATGTAGCGGATTTAAATTATGATAACAAAGAGATGCGTAATCTCATGATTCAACAGATGAAATATTGGTTGACAGAAGAAGGCGTAGACGGTTTCCGTTGTGATGTAGCAGGTTCTGTACCGACTGATTTTTGGGAAGAAGCCATTCCGCAATTGCGTGCTACCAAAGATATTTTCATGCTTGCGGAAGCGTGGGAACCAGAGTTGTTGAAAGGCAATTTATTTGATATGGCATATGGTTGGGATACACACCACCGCATGAATCATATTGCAAAAGGCGAAGAAACTGTTGCCGATTGGGACAAGCGCATGCAACAAATTGATTCATTATACGAAGCCGATGATATTTTGATGAATTTTGTAACCAATCACGATGAAAACTCTTGGAACGGAACTATTGAGGAGCGCATGGGAGAAGGTGCCGCGGCATTTACGGCCTTGAGCTATGTAGCACCAGGAATGCCATTAATTTATTCAGGAATGGAATACGATATGAAGCATCGCTTAAAGTTCTTTGAGAAAGATGAAATTCCAAAAACAAAAGGTGAAATGTGGCCATTGTTAGAAAAATTAGGAACACTTAAAAATACGCATGTTGCTTTACACGGTGGAAAAAATGCGGCTTCATACACTAAGTTAGCCACAAGCAAAGCAGATCATGTATTGGCCTTTACACGTGAAAAAGAGGGTAAAAAAGTAATCTATGTTGGAAATCTATCAAAAGATGCGGTAAATAGTACTATTGATCTTACAGGAAGCTTTACCGATTATATTACTGGTGAAAAAGTAACCTTTACAGAAGGACAAGAAGTTGCGTTACAACCTTGGCAGTATATGGTTTTATTGGCTGAATAGAAGCAATATCACATTCTAAAATAAAAAAGAAGACTCTGCTGTGAGGCGGAGTTTTTTATGGGATGCCGAATCAAGTTCGGCATGACAAAATCTAAAATTTTCTGTAGAAAATTAACTGGGATTTCGTTCAGAAGAGCAACTAACTCTACTTAAACAATTACATTCGCCTAAAAGCTTCAAAGTTAAACCTTTCTAGCTAAAAATATTAGAGGAAAATAGGACGAGATTCCGTCCTGCGACGGAATTAGTTCAACCTACATAATTACATTCGCCTAAAGGCTTTGTAATCATGGGTTTCACTAACAAAAAGAGCCTCCTTGCGGAAGCTCTTTTCTCTTACCAAAAATTGGTTATTCTTATTTGGGGTCTTAGGGTAATAAGGGAAATAATTTATAACCAATAAATTACTTTAACCATGAAAAAAAGTTAAGTCCAAATATAATATCTCTATTTCATAAAACCCTATATATTAGACAATAACTTATATTCCTTCGATGAACGAATAGTTTTTGTAGATGAATGCATGTTTAAATGTCAAATTAATGTTAATTTTTTCCTTTTGATATGTCATTAAGGTTAAAAAAACAACGGTAAAATGTCACAAATACGACATCAATGACGCTTTTGTTTCATTTGCAACGGTTTTGTCATGAAAATAGTTTTATCCGTATCTTTGTGATATTGTTAGAAAAAGAAAATATCATGGGACAAAATAACATACAAACGGCCACTATCGGTGGTGGTTGTTTTTGGTGTACAGAAGCTGTTTTTCAAGAAGTAAAAGGTGTGGAAACAATTGTTTCTGGGTACAGCGGAGGAACCGTTCCTGGAACACCAACCTACAGAGAAGTATGTTCTGGACGTACGGGACATGCAGAAGTAATTCAACTAACGTTTGATGCGGACATCATTTCTTTCCAAGAGATTTTAATCATCTTTATGGCGACACACGATCCAACTACGTTAAATCGTCAAGGTGCCGATGTGGGTACGCAGTATCGTTCTGTTATATTTTATCATAATTCAGCACAAAAGCAAACAGCCGAAGTTGTTATCAAAGAGCTTGCTGCATATTATGATGATCCTATTGTAACCGAATTAGCTCCGGCAGAAACTTTTCATAAGGCCGAAGCCGAACATCAAAATTATTACAGACAACACACACAGCAAGGATATTGCAGTTATGTGATTACGCCTAAGCTAACGAAACTTCGTAAGCTGTTTGCAGATAAGTTGAAGTAATAGCTATGTATCACTTGGGCTTGGGTCGTCTTTTCTTCAACGAATTGAATCGCCAATCGAAGGAAAGCATAAAGAAACGTTGCAACACCAAACTTTGCGTGTTTTGTATATAATCGGTTGTCACAATACGACGCGTATTTATATTTTGATCGAGCACATCATACATTTTGAGCGATACAGTTGCCGTATCGTCCCAAAAACTGTACGATATCGCACTGTTCCACGACCAAGCATAGTTGTCAAAATCGCCTGAAACGTTGGGATTATAAATGTATCGTACGTTATTTTCCCAATGCAATCGGTTCAAGAGCTGTATTTCGGAATACAGATTGAGCTCGTGCATGGTAATTTCTTCATCGTTAAAATCTGCGAGAGAATACCGAGCTTGCGAAAAGTTTAGATTGTATGCCGCATTGAAATCCAGTCGTTCTTCCCATTCAAAATCCAGTCCCACAGAAGGTGTATAAGTGGTGGTTTTTACATCGTATCTAACATCATTCGTGAAGTTGATGCGCTTGCTATGATTCACAGCACTATTCAAACGTATGCGTATGGCTCTTGAACTGTCAAACTTAAACCGTTTATACAGATTAACATATCCGAAGTAATTGTAATTTCCGTCAATATTGACAAACGTAGTTTCACGAACTAAATCTTCATCAATACGATATCTTGACACGACACGATTGTTATCCAAGGTCACTTTTAGTTTTCCTAAAATCCCATACCCTTTGCTAAAATTGTTCGTTCGGTAATCTGCTCGAAACACATATTGATTTTGCGGTTTTAAATTCGGGTTTCCACGAATAATATTCAACGGATCGGTGACATCAGTAAAGGTTTGCAGTTGTGATAACGACGGAATCATATTGCGCAATTGAACACTCGCATTGAATATAGAACGTCTGTTGAATCGATAACGAAATCCTCCCGCATAGGTAAAAATATCAAAGCTTCGTTTCATGTCAAATTCGGGTCGCAATCGATCTTCATTTTCTAGTGTTCTAAAGGCATAATCAACGTTTAGAAAAGCATTTATTTTTTTGTGTCTATAGTTGAATTTTACACTTGGAATCGACGCATTATTTCGATTGATAAAGTCTGAACTCAGCATTGTATTCAAATCCGAAAACGCTTGTTGATCGGTATTAAAATCAAAAACCGATTTGTCACTTTCTTCCTTTTGAGAAGAATAGTTGTATTTCAGATCCACAAAGAGTTTCTTCTGTAAAATGGGGACTCGAAATGTGAGTCCCGCATCAAAACTATTGGTCATATCCTCTGTATCGGTAAACTGATTTCGCAAAATATCATTGGTGATTGCATTGAAAAACAAGAGTTCAGAAGCGACAAATTCATCACTTTCAAAATTTCGAGAACGCTGATCGAGGGAAAGTTTTATAAACGCACCTTTGTCTCCTATTTTTTTGGTGAGATTGAGCGTGTTTCTAAACTCTTTTTGATCTTCCTCATTGCGAGAATTTATAGTGGATGTATTGATCAATTCCTGAGAGTCATCAAAGGTTTCCGAGTTACTTTCATAGGTGTTTTCGCCAGGCAAATAGGCGAACCTTGAAACCAAATCTAAATGCAAGGTGGAATCTAACAAGGTTTGATATTCCAAATCGATCGTATGACTTTGTCGCTGAAAAATGGAACGATCGTTAAGATCTGAAAAATATGGCGCTTCGGGGACTATGTATTCGGTAAATTGTATTTTTCTATTTTCAAGTTCTGTATCGGAATAGACATAATTGAGCGATAGTGAACTGTTTTTTCCAAAATCTTCATTATACGATGCACCTATTTTTTGTGAAGTCCGAATTCCTTTAGTCCCAAAACCGACATTAGGCGCGTTGATATTATTGCCCGTTCCAATAAAACTAAGATTTCTGTCGTTATTAAAACGATTGTAATTTCCTGAAAATTGATAGCGATCATCGTCGCCTGTACCCGCGGAAAGCTTTCCAAAAGCACCTTTGTTATTTTCTTCTTTAATGACCAAATTGATGGTTTTCGCATCGCCATTCGCCTGTTCTCCTGTAAAGACTTCAGAGTTGGTTTTTGAGTCCGTAATTTGTAATTTTTCTATGATTTCTTTGGTTAAATTCTGAGTCGCCATCGTGGGATCGTTTGCAAAAAAAGGACGCCCGTTTACAAGAATTTTATCGACTCGTATACCATTCACTGTGATGTTTCCATCCGTATCTACCTGAACTCCGGGGAGTTTTTTTACAAAATCTTCTACCGTTGCATTGCGTTTGGTTTTGAACGATTTCGGATCAAATTCCAGCGTATCTTGTTTGATCGTGACTGGCGGTGTCGATTCGATCATGACCGCATCCAACATGGAACTGTTTTCTAAATAAATAGACTTTAAGTCAATATTGGATTGTAGTGTAATTTTTTTGGAATAGGTTTTACTGCCCACGTAGGAAATAAAAAGTGTGGCGTCTTTATGAATCGTATTTCCACTCAAAGCAAACTCGCCATTGCGATTGGAGGTTGTGTATTTTATCAGCGAATTGTCTTTGTTATTTTGTAGATAAATGGTTGCCGATTCCAATGGTATACTGTCCATCACACCGCTCACCGCACCTTTAATTTCAAAGGCGATGCTTTGTGCGAAAGCTGTAGAAGCTAGCAGCAAAAAGTACAGTATGAGTATACGCTGTTTCATGTGGAATCGTGCTTGTGTTTTGTTTTGTCTTTAGTTTTTGAATCACTTTCAGGAAGAATTCATCATATATAATGCTGAAAAGAAGTAGTTGCTATTTTGTTGTTTCTTTGACCATTAAGTGGCATTATTTTAGGAATACTAGTAAGCTATCGAAATGAAGTTCCCAACTGCTTTATAATTTTAAAAATTGTGGTGATTTTTTAAACCAATTTCATCTATCATTCTGTAAATTGGTCTGTTGATAAAAAGCCAACATTATTTGCTTTTAAGAGAAGTATCTTTAGTATTGCAAAGAATGCTGGCTTTTTAAATATTTGTAGAAATGATGCGTCTATTTTTTAATGATTGCAACGCTTTTCCTAACAAATGTAATGGCTTTATGAGTGTATAGCTGAATGTAATGCTCAACTATTATCCTCTTGATTGCTCTACATCAAAAACGGTTTTACCATCATTGATTTCATAAGCTCCTGGTAACACTGCTAATACTCCCGATGGAGTCTCAAAATATTGAGTTTCACGCACCTTTACAACTGTTCCATTTCTAGTTTCGAAGCCACGTACTATTAATTGGTTTTCTTCAAGAGATCCTTCTAATAAAGTACCTCCTGAATTTCCAGAACCTCCAGAGCTTCCAGATGCAGAAGAAAATTCAACTTCAACTTCTATTAATCCCCAAAGAAGCGAGACTCTAACTCTAGTTACCTCTCTAAAGTCTAGTTCATTTGTATTCATTACAGGATTTTCAAAAATTATACTTTCCACATGCTCTATTTCTTGGCTGAAACAAATATTGTCTTCTAATGTGTTTGCATTTGCTGTAAAAGATGTTAACATTAAGCTTAACATTGCTACTACTGGTAAAAAAATTTTAGTTTTCATAATTGAATAATTTAAATGGTTATAATTTGTGTTTTAATAGTTTTGTTTTTTGGTACTTATTGTATTTAAAAATTAAAAGGCTTTTTAGTTTTTGCCTTGATGATTGTTGCAACAGAATCACACTGCTAAATAATGACGTTATTTTCTGTTTTTCAAGTAGTTAGTAATGACGTTTATAAATCTCATGCACCGAATTTATAAATATCACGAGTCGTTTTTTTGCGGAAAGTGGCAGTATTACTGAGCTTATAGGAAAATATGGCAAAAACAGGCAAAAAGCATTGTCTTTGAGTCAGTTACATTAATATTGCTTGAAAAAAGGTGAATATTTTACTTGTTGAACTGTTCTGATGCTTAAAATTGGACTGTTTTTTTAGCAGAAAAAGCTGCTACATGATGTGAAATGTGAAAATCTGCGCTCCGTTTTTTGATTTTCGTTAGAATTCTGTTAGTTTTAAGACAAGCTCAATTAGAAATACACTCAAATTCATAAAAAATTGAGCTTTCAAAACAATCCACTAAATGGTTGCATGTATATTTTTAGCGTTGTTGTTGATTCTTGCATTAGTCAGGATCTCCATACGCTATGACAGTAAGAAAAGCAATGCGATTTTACAAAAACAACTGGTAGCAACTGAAGAACGAAAGCTTGATGAGAAGATAAAAGCTTCTAAAAAAAATCCTTCTCCGTATCAATACAACTATTGGGATAACATCATTGACGGATCGGAAATGATTGAAGTAGATCATTCTGAAATTTCTTCACAACTCCTTTTGGACAACTGGAACATTGTTGCCAACTATTACCATGTGATCAAAGCAGAAGTAGCAGCCATCAAAACGGAGAACATTCCTGAAGATGATATTTTTGCCCATATGTCCTATCCTGAAAAACTCATGGAGGATTTTTACAAACGTGCCTTGGTTTCCGCAAAAGATGTACTTACTGCACATTTCATCAAAATTCACGAAAAAAGTGAATTATTGAGAAAACCTGAAGCCGTAACACCTTTGAAAGTGCTGGATATTGTATATTCAATGTATAGCGATGATCAATTCTACATTAGCGTGGAACCTGCTCGCACATTTTACGATCAAGCCTTGTCAAAGCATGTTTCTGAATTGGATATGAAGCATACATTTTCATTGGCGCCTTCGGATGTACTAAGCGCTATTTTGGAAGAACTGAATGTTACTTATGAAGATTTTATAGAGATTTTTCCAAATACGCATGGACTATTTGCTCAATTGGCGACTGAATGTTGGGCAACTGCAAAATCAAAAACGAATTCCAATATCTTGGGCTTCCTAATGTATGGAAGTGGTGGTATTGATTATGATTTGGAAACTGGAAAACGAATCGATGACGCTGAGCTTGAAGTCTATTACGAAAACAAAGGTATTTATATTGAGAAAGATGCAGAAGTGTAGTTAACAGTTTGAATGCTTAAAATAATCTAAGTTCGATATAACGATTTTTCTAAATACTCAATTATTAATGATTTATAATATATGTCAAATCGAGCATTATCGCAGATACCTAGCGTAGCTCACGAGATTCAATTGAAATATAAGTTTTATAGTGTTCTACTGAGCTTCGCTCGGTGCTTTCAGCAATGCTCGAAATGACGCTTTGTTTATGATACGTCATTGGAGAATTTAGAAAAAATTCGTGGCAATCTGTTTCTTTCGAAGACTAATTCTGATTTGATTTAGACAGATTACCGCGCTGTCGCTCGTTATGACGAATCAAACTTTTTATCAAAATTACTTGCTTTTGTCATAGAAATCGAACTGACAAGTATTTATATTTTAGAAAATTGCGGTTAATTTGATGGCTTTTTATGTCGAAGTTACACTAAAACAGAAACGGCCTTAGCTTTAGAATTTTATATCCGCTGCCAAAACCGTAACCAATTTTCTAATTTTAATTTTAACCTTAATTTTTAATCTTTTGCTAATACTATCGTAGATAATATTCGATCACCATCATCAAAATAGATTGTCCGTCAATTTTTAATAAACTCATAGCAATGATGGTGATGATGAGTATACAGATGACCATGATGAAACCATTTCTCACGAGGAAGAAATTTTTTCGGTGCATTATTTTTTCTAAATCTTGTTCCATGATAGTTGATTTTATGGGTTTATGCGCTTAATTCCAATTGATTTTTCACGAGATTGAAATAGTAACCTCTGACGGACACCAATTCTTCGTGGGTTCCTTGTTCTACAATGTTTCCTCTTTTCAATACAATGATCTGATCGGCATGTTTTACCGTGGAAAGTCTGTGTGCAATTTTCACTACTGTTTTTCCTTTGAAGAATTCATCTAAGTTTTCATAAATGATTTTCTCGTTTTCTGCATCGAGTGCAGACGTAGCTTCGTCAAAGAAGATAAAGTGCGGATTTTTATATACAGCTCTCGCAATAAACACACGTTGGCGTTGTCCGCCCGATAGTCCGTTGCCGTTACTTCCCACCACGGTTTGCATTCCGGAAGGTAAAGACGTTACAAAGTCAGTCAAGTTGGCAATGTGCAATGCTTTTTGCAATTGTTTTTGGTCTACATCTTCGTCGCCCGTCACAATATTGCGCTCTAGCGTGTCGGAGAATAGGAAACCATCTTGCAGCACTATTCCACAGTTTTTACGTAAATCTTTCGCTGAGATATCGTTCAAATTAGTGTCTTCATACGTAATGATTCCGTCCACGGGCTCATAAAATTTGAGCAGCAATTTCATCAGTGTTGTTTTTCCACTTCCACTCTCGCCCACAATGGCGGTGGTTTTTCCTTTCGGAATGTTGAAGTTGATATTTTGCAACACATACGGTGAACGTGGTCCATGGTATTGGAAGGCGACATCTTTCAGCGTAATTCCTTTTGGCAAGCGTATCACAGATCGGTCTGTTTCCTGATATAGCGGCACGTCCGTTTCTTGCACTTCATTGGCTACTTGTTGTACTTCGTATAAACGTTCGAGACTGAGTTTTGCAAATTGCCACGATCTAAAGAATTCTATCAATTGATCTACTGGCGAATTCATTTGTCCGATGATATACGAGATACTCAATAAGGCTCCCAAGGTGATGTTTCCTAAGATAACTTCGCGCGCAGCGATAAAGATGACAATGATATTTTTCAACTGATTGATAAAGTCATAGCCCATCAATTGTATTTGGTCAAGCTTCAATGATCGCAAGTTGATTTTGAATAATTTTATTTGTGACTTTCTCCACTTTGAGATTCTGTAACGCTCCATTCCGTTTAACTTTACTTCCTGGATTCCGTTGATCAATTCAAAAACCGATTGTTGACTTTCTGTTTTGTAGTTGAATTGATAGTAGTCAATTTTTTCCATCTTCTTCAAGAAGAACAACGACCACAGAATGGCAAGTATGGTTAAGGACGAATATATCACTAGTATTTTATAATCGTAATATGTCAATACTAAAAAGAATACTAGGAAGTTGAGCGATGAGAATACCACCATCATACTTTGTGAGGTGAGAAATTCTTCAATACGTTCATGATCTTGGATACGCTGTGAAAAGTCGCCCAATTGCCTGGAGTCAAAGAATGAAAACGGCAAGAGTATGATTTTATTCAAAAAGTCAGAGACAATGGTAATATTGATCTTTGAGTTGATGAAGAGTAATACCCAACTTTTGACAATTTCCACCACAGTGGAACTCAAAAAGAGAAATACTTGCGCTAAGAGAATGATGAATACAAAGTCGAGATTTTCCGAGTTGACTCCTGTATCGATCAACGCTTTGGTCAAGAATGGGAAGATTAACGTAAAGCAGCTCGTAACCGCCAATCCTAATCCTAATATTCCCATTTCGCGTTTGTACGGCTTCAAAAAGTTGAAGACGAAACTCCAGCTAAAGGCTCTTTCTTTCGATACTTCTTTTTCATAGAATGCTTCTGTAGGTTGCAAAAATAGCGCGATTCCACCATTTTCATGCATCCAGAGGTTTTCAAAATCTTCGCGTGGCAAGGAAATACGTCCGTGCGACGGATCGGCAATTTTAAAATATTCTTTTTTCGTTATCGGATGTTTTTTTACATCATACAATACCACATAGTGTCCATCGTCCCAAAATAAAATACAAGGCAATGGTGCTTTTTCCACTAAGGTATCCACATCAATTTTTACGGCCATGGTTTCAAATCCCATGTGCATGGCTCCTTCTTCAATTCCCAAGAGACTTGCGCCGTCTTTACCTAAAAAACACTCGTCGCGTACTTGTCGGATAAAGTATTTTTTTCCGTAATGACGTGCTACCATCACCAGACAGGTAGGACCGCAGTCCATGGCGTCGTGCTGATATACAAAATCAAAAGGTTTTATGGTATGTAACAAGCGTTTTAACATTTTTTCTTTATTTTCTAGAATTCAGTAACTAGTGTTTTTAATGGATTGATGCTCCACTCGGTCCATTGGTTGGTATACGGATTGTAGCCGCATTTGAGTGGTTTACTATGTTCATCGTCCGTGTTTTGAGTAAAGGCTCTACAGTCCGAACAGTTGTATCGAAACTCGCAGTCTTTACAAATGGCGATGTCGTCTTTTTTGACATTCCATAGTTTTTGGTAGCTTTTTTGTTGCATGACCTCTTTGATACGTTTTTCTTTTACATTTCCGTATGTTTTTGTCATTTTTGGGCAATTTTTGATATTCCCCATTTTGTCGATGGTTAGTTTTTTGAACAAACAACCATTATGCTTTTGATGAAAGTGATGTGTGGATATGTCCGAGAAATTGAGTGAATCAAAGGATATCACGCCACAACAACCTTCTTTGAAATTGATGGTGTGGTAATTGATTTTTCCGATTTCGATCGGATGGAAATTGACCGTTTGCAATCGGAATTCAATCGATTTGTCTTCCTGCGCACTGTACACATGTACATGACTGAGCATGGAATTGTCTTTGAATATTTCGTACCATTCATCTTTGGTGATGGTTCCGGCATTTGCTAGATACAATTCAACAAACAGGATATTGGTTTCTTTGACGATTTCCAGGACTTTGTTTATGAAAGCTTTGTTGGTATCTGAAGCAATTCGCAGTTGCACATCGTTGCATCGCATTTCGTTGATTTCGAATAATAATTCGGTAAAATCTTCTTTGACAAATACATCTTCATCTAGTTCTAAAATGGCATCTTTGATCAAAATTTGATCGTCGTCAAAAGTCGTTGCGATTTCTGGAAAGAGTGTAATATCTTCGGTAAAGAATCCATATTCGTTCATCAACATATATTCAATGAATTGTAGAAAACTTCCTTTGGAATCTTCGTCAACTGCTGCCAGACTTTCCGATACTTTTTTACGATTGATTTCTTGTACTAAATCGTAGTATTCATTCGGAATTACTTGTACTTCGCCTCGTCCGTAATCGATGATGACACTTCGCTTTGCACCTTTGACCAGCTTACAGCTTGACGATACGAAAAATATATCATTTTGTGTATATTTCATCTTTTGTAATTTTAGGATTCGCTATTTTACATATAGTTCTATTCGGATAATATTGGCGCATTTCACTACTTTGCGTTCTTGAATTGTGCTTGTAGAGTTTGAGCTCGTCTTCGATATTGGTAATTTGGTTGTAGAATATTTTTTTGAAGAACATTGGCAACCCTTCTAGTTGCTTGTTGCTTAATTCTATTCTATCTAACTGTAAATCATTTGGTGTTTCCATTGATAAGGTATTTAGCGATTATTTTGTCTAAATGATAATTACATGGTAAGCTCGTCATAGCATATTGTCCCACAGGATTAATTTCTAAGAATACATATTCCCCTTTTTCGTTGACAATTAAATCTACGGAGCCACAGTTAAGATCTAAGTGATTAAAAACGTTGATTAGTTTTTCTTCTACACTTTTCGGAAGTTGGTAGGTTTCGGTTTTGTTTGGTCGCACATCAGAATATTTTCTGAAGTCTACTTTGGTTTGTCCAATAGATTGTGACATGATGGCCATAGAGTAGAATGTTCCGTCCAAATAAAACGCTCTGATTTCCATTTGTTTTTCAATGATGTTCATAATCATTGAAGGAAAAACATCGACATCACTTCCTTTAAAGTCTGCTTTTTTATGAGATTCAGTGTAGGTATAATAACTCTGGTTGCCTATCATTTCATAGACACCTTCTGCAATGGATTTGGTTACAAATTCTTCCTGTATCTCACTTTTTTCAATTTGTTTGAGATTGGATATAATTTCATAATCAGGTGTTTGCAATCCGTAGGATGCAGCAATGTCTAATACTTCCAGTTTGTTTAACCCGTAGCGCCAAGGACTTCCTATGTTTACTTTACAATTGTCATATACACGTTTTAGAATGTAGTTTTTCAAATCTACAGTTTCGGTATATATTAAGTTTTTTGATCCTTTTACGAGCGGAGTTAAGTCTAAGTCGTTTACTATAAATTCTTCCTTAGGCGCACCTAGTGTAAAATTTCTTTTACTTATCCCCGTACGTCTCCACCAGCAGCTTTTGGCTTCTAGTAGGTTGTATGTTTTGTTCGTTTTGGTATTAGTAAAATAAATACCATCTTTGTTAATGAGTGAAAACTTAAAGAGATCGTCGTCAGCATTAATTCTGACTACTTCTTCTCCATAGTGTTCCAACCAACCCATTACTTCACTTGTCGAGATTTCATGTGCTATAGAAAAAATTAGTATCATCTTAGTTTGTATTAGCGTATTGATATATCAACACTGGTTAAAAAATTATTTGGTATATAGTTCTAAGTACAGAGAGCTTGTTGCTCACTTACTCCCTGTACTTAAAAGCTTGTGGAGAAAATTAGTCTCTATCCACGTTTTTAAAATCGTGGTCGCTTCCTGTACAAGATGTTCCACTTCTACGTGAAGAAGTTAATCCACTTCCACCTTTCGTGTTCATTTTGTCGTTTAAGTCTAATTTTTCGTTTTCGAACTCGTTTAAATTGATTTTTTTACTCATGATTGAAATTTTTTAATGATTAATAAATTATGTTTTGAATATTTGAATGAATTAGTCTCTATCTACATTTTTGAAATCGTGATCGCTTCCTGTACAAGATGTTCCGCTTCTACGTGAAGAAGTCAATCCACTTCCACCTTTCGTGTTCATTTTATCGTTTAAGTCTAATTTTTCGTTTTCGAACTCGTTTAAATTGATTTTCTTGCTCATAATTGAAAATTTTAATAGTTGTTAATAAATTTTGAATTGATTTGTGTCCTTCTTTAAGGCGTTGACCTATTCCTTGCCTTTTTTTGCGTAGAAAGGCAGACTACCATCATTGGCCAATGATATTTTTTATAGTTCCTATTTTTTAAAAAACTCCTTAACAATCTTTGTCATGCGGTCTTTGATCCATGTCAGGTCCCGAACTGATTGTGCTCGTTCTGCGAGAAGATGTTTGTCCACTTCCTGCTCTTGTACGCATGCGCTCTTCGATAGTGAGCTGCTCGCTTTGAAATTCTTTTAAGTTGATTTTTTTCATGGTCTATTATTTTTAAGGATCTATATCATATGCTTTGCGATCATGATCTGCGCCTGTGCATGCGGTTCCTGTTCTACGTGAGGCTGATATTCCACTCCCTCCTTTAGTTTGTAAGCGTTCATTGATAGATAATTGCTCGCTTTGAAACTCTTTTAAATTGATTTTTTTCATGGTTCTGATTTTTACAGTGCTTCCAACTTAACAATCACTATCAGTTTGATTACAATCTGCATCATTTCCAGAACTCCTTGTTAAATACGCTCTAGAACTTGTGTTTCCGCTTCCTCCTCTGGCTTGTAAGCGTTCGTCAACTGATAATTTTTCGCTTTGAAACTCCTTTAAATTGATTTTTTTCATAATGCTTTATTTTGAGTTAGTTGATGATACTGGTAACTATCATAGAATTAGCTATCACAGTCCTGGCGACGGAAATCGTGATCTGTTGCCGTAGACATGGTGTAGTTGCGTCTTGAAGCTGTTCCACCACTATCTCCTTTGATGTTTAACTTTTCAGCCAGCGTTAACTGTACTGCTTCAAATTCTTTTAAATTAATTTTCTTAATCATTTTAAATACTTATTAATTGAACTATCACCTTTCTGTAGGCATGACGATTTCCTTGATCTTTTCTTTGTATTCGCATGGTAAAGACCTAAACCATGACTATATTTTTAATGTTAGATAACTTCCTGAGTTATGCTTGTTGTTTGATATTGTGGCGCCAAGGCAACTACAATTTTCAAGGTTATTAAGTGTGCTATTCGCTGACTTATGGTTTCGATAAACGCTTCTTTTTGTTCTTCTGGAAAATCGTCACTTACATAATTGAGCGCTTTTATTTGAAAGGTTTCCCAGTGTTGCGGCGTGGTCAATTCGTTGAAGATCACCTGATCAATGAGCATATAATCTTCCAGAATGTCTTTTTCATCAAATTCCTGAACTGTGATGAGCTTTTCTTCTAGATCGATTGTAAATCCAGGTACTAGCTTGAGGACAAAGTCGCTGTCGTTGATCAGAAACTCACAAAAGGTTTCCAGTTTTCCTGTCATATAAATGTCTCTTGCTAGCAACTCTGTTTTTGATAGCGACTCTGAGACATGGATTTCCTCAAGCATTGTTTTTGTAAATTTTTGAATCAGCTTTTGGTTGGTGGCTACGGTGTAATCATACGGAACTTGTGTGGCTAAGGCTGGCAAATCCAACAACGTTTCTAGTCGTTTGTAATATGCTGGATAGAAATGAATTACGTAAGTTTCAAGTTTTTTGCAGACCAATAATTGTCGTTTAAAATCACCTAGCAAGTGCAAATAGGTGCGCTTGTGTGGCACATCATCAAAGTTGCCAAAGTTTGCGTATTGATTGTCTCCAATATCTTCTTTGATGTACGAATGCACAGGTTGATTGGTAAATTGTGCCATCTCGTGAAAGAGTACTTGTTCAAAGAAAATGTTGAAATTGAACTGATCGATGTTGGCAAAGTTTGCTTGGTTTTTATCTACAAAATCAAACGAAGCTTTGCAGTATTTTTGTAAGAACTCCATGTTGTTTCCACCGAAGATTCCCATGTTGTATGCTTTGTTATGAATGGATTGATCAAACAATTCCATCGAAACTGGCAAATGTGTCAAATGTGGTCGGATGTCTGCCCACATCGTACGGTAATAGTCTGACGTAGTTTCTATGTTTTGCGCTATCAAATTCGCGTTGAGCAATTCGTCACTGAATCGTTCCCACACAAACACATCTCCGTCAATATGTAAAAATGGTTCCGTCTGCATTTGATAGGCTTTTATTTTTGCCAATGCCCACAAATCTTTCGGATAACTGTTCAATTCATCCAATACAACGTGTACATTGGTGTAGGGCAATTGTAGCTTTTCAATGAGCAACTCATATCCAAAACGATCGGTTACCAATTCGACCTCATCATAATATTTTACAAGTTGGTTGACGCTTAATATCCAGCCCAATAGGTGATATTTGTTTGAGAACCACCCGCAACTTGGAATTTCGTTGCTGTTTCCTCCTGTCCAAAAGCTCTGTATAATTTTCATAATTTCTTGTTTTTGGTTTGGTTACTACTTGTTTTTTATAATCTGTTTTTATCAGAATCGTCAATTCTTCTGTTGGATGATTTGGATTTGTTGTTTCCAAATGTGTAAGTCAATGCCAGATTGAATCTTCTGATGTCATTGTATATTTTTGAGTTGAAGCGATAGTCTTGATAGATTTCTCGGTTCCTACTTCTGTTTTGTCTAAAAATGTCACTCACATAGGCATTCAAGGTCAATCGTTTGTCATAAAAAGTAAACTTTCCGCCTAGTTCCAGATTTGCCACATTGAAGGTTCGTAAGAAGCCGCTCGTTTGCGGGAAATTCTGGAAGAAATTCGCATAGAGTGTATTGCCTCTTTCTTTGTTGATGGTGAATGTATTTCGTGTCGACACAAAGTATCCGTAGCCTGATAATTCTGCCAGTGTCACCTCTGGAATGTTAGAGTCTGAACTGTTGTAATACGCACTAAATCCGTTATTGGTACTAAACCAGCTCGTAGGACTCCAGTTGTAATAAATATCAAGTCCAAACGTTGACTGATCGTAAAAGTTTTCAGGTCGTGACACTACGGCATTTTCGTCTACTGTAGTCAACGTAATGAAATCAACCGCGTCATTCAATCGTGAGTAATACATGCTTATTTCTAGGCTGTTGTTAAAGATGTATGAGACATCGATATTGTGTGTGATGGACGGCACCAATCTTGGATTTCCTTCACTGAAGAAGAAGAAATCGGAGTAAGTCCTGAACGGATTGATGTCTGAAAAACCTGGTCTGTCAATTCGTTTTGAGTATCCTAGAGAGAACGAATGCTTATCATTCGGATCGTAGGACAACGAAATGCTAGGAAATAAGTTGCTGAACGTATTTTCGTTTACTTCGCCCGTAGTGATCGAGTTTCCGCGTGTTTGCGTATACTCGTAACGCAGTCCCATAATCAGGTACACTTTTTCGCCCAACGGTTTTTGAAATGATGTGTATAATGCGTATACATCTTCATCGTACGCAAATATGTTGCTCTGATTGGTATCCAATATTGCAGTCCCAGATGTGGTGTCAAAATATTGAATGTCACTATTATTTTTTAAGAACGTTAGTTTTCCTCCAAATCCTAGTTTGGCATCTTTTATCGGCAAACTTACATCTACGTTTAAAGAGTTTACTTGATAATCTGACTCCGATAGGTTGATTGCTGAATTGTTGCGAATCAAGTTTGTCAGATTGCCTTCGTAGGCTGATAGAAATAAGTTGCGTTCGTCCTCATTGTTTTTGTTCAAGTGATTGTAATTGAACTGTAACATGCTTCCTATCGTGTCTAACTGTATGTCATAGTACGCTGAGGCAGAGATGTAATCGTACTTGTTTGTATTGTTTGATGGCGCCAGCAAGGTTGAATCTATTTGCTGTGAACCTATGGTTTGAAAGATCGTATTGTTTTGTAATTCATCTTGTGTTTCCCAAATGTCACCGTTCAAGATGATTCCTGCTTTATGATTGTCATTGAACTTGTATTCTACGTTAAGTCCGCCCGACAATCCGTCTATTTCTTGTTTGGTGCGTGTGCTACCGTTTCTTCTTAATGTTGGATAAATGAACTCGTTAGAAGCTTCATTCAGTTTCCCTTCGGAAGTCGCATACATATTCATAGATACTAACAACTTTTCTGTAGAATACTTCAGGTATGCTGATGGCATGATTCCTGGGTACGAGCGTTGTACGTAGGTTCCTGTCACAGAACCGTCAAATCCCACATCGGTATTCTTTTTCAGGATGATATTGATCATTCCACTGTTTCCTGAGGCGTCAAAACGCGCTGGCGGATTGGTGACAATTTCAATGCGTTCTATATTTTCGGAACGTAACGATTTGAGGTACGAATCCAAACTCTGTCCATCCAAATTGAGCAGTCGATCATTCACCATCACGGCAAGTGAACTTTTCCCAATCATACGAATACCATCGCTCGTCGGATCAATTTTTGGTGCAAATTTGAGTGCTTCCATTCCGTTGAAACCATTGGAAACCACACTATTCTTCACATTAAAGATCAGTTTGCCTGCTTTTCGTTGTATGACGGGCTTTTTGGCGGTGATGGTGACGGCATCGAGTTCATTTTGACTCTCTTTTAAGATAATCGTGCCTATATTTCTATCGCTTTCGGCAGTAATTACTTTTTCCGAGCTTTCATAGCCAATAAAACTTATGACAAGCTTAAAAGGTGTTTTCTTTACTGTTATTTCAAAAGAGCCATCTTCGTTGGTGATAACTCCGTTTAGTAAGCTGCCATCGTTTACGTCTTTCGCAATCACATTTGCAAAAGCTACAGCGACATTTTGTGCATCTTTTACAACACCTGTGTATTGCTGTGCAAACGTCAGTGCACTTACTAAAAGAAATAATATGTATAACTTGTTTTTCATTTTATTGTTTGCTAATTTTCTCAGTTGTTAGTGGCTTTTGAGAATTGCCGTTAGTGATTGTTGTATCAGAATCACAGTGCTAAATAATCACGTTATTTTCTCTTTATCAAGTAGTTAGTTATGGCGTTTATAAATATCATGCAACGGATTTATAAATATCACGTGTCTTATTTTTCGGAAATCCCTTATCATTACTTACCTCAACAATGCATGTCATTATTTCTTTAAAAAAGTGGTATCTTTATAGAAGCTTGTAAGGATTATGCATGAATATTTTTGATTTTTCAGATGGATTTATGCGTTTTTACCTTTACATTTGATAGATTTTTTGCGTAGAAATTTGCCTTTTTTACCTGCATAAAGATCAATCAGCCGAAAAAATTGAAGAAAAAGTGAAAAGACCTACTTATATTTTACCCCTTTTTAGGGTAATTCGATCTGCATTTTTGTGTGAAAAAATATGTGTTGCACGACTTTGTGCACTTTTTTTAATGGTTTTTTGTACCACAACTGCCTTTTCTCAACAGAATTCTGGCTCGTTTGAAGACTTAAAATCGAATTTTTATGCAGCAAAAAGTCCTGAAAAGGCATTTAATATTGCTAAAAACTATCTCGCAAAAGCGAAAGAAGCCAATGAAGTTTCCGAAATTATTACCGCGTACGAGCTATTCGTGACACATTTTAGTCATACTCCCAAAGCAATTTCATATACCGATAGCATCATTTTATTGACCAAAAATACCAAGTTGGACAACTATCCGGCGCAAGGATATTTGCTAAAAGGCACACAGTTATATTACAACTCCAAGTATAATGATGCGCTCACCAATTTTGCTACGGCGAACGATTTGGCATTGACTGCGAATAATATTGGTCAACAGGTTTCTATTAGACATTATATAGGCTTGCTTAAAAATGTAAGCGACGAACGTGAAGAAGCACTGAAAATTTTTCAGGAGAATATTGAGTTTATTCGCGAGAATGCCTTTGAAAAGGAAAATTCCGAGCAGTATTTAAAATCGTTATTGGCGTTGGCTGATTCGTATAATAAGAACAAAATACTGGATTCTGCCGAAGTAGTCCACCAACGCGGTATTAAAGAAAGTTTGCAACATCCGAAAAAATACTTGTATCCTTTCTTTTTGACTTCTTATGGAGTGATGTCGTATTACAAAGGAAATTACACCCGTGGGATTGATAGTTTGCGAAATGCTTCTCGATTATTGCCGAGTGAAGAAAAAGTACTTTGTTCCAATTACCTGTATATATATAGGTGTATGGACAAGCTTGGACGAAATGCAGAAGGAATTGCATATTTATCGAAAGTAGATTCTATATATAAGAAGAAGCCGAAAGTTATTTTTCAAGCGAAAGAAGCGTACGAGTTTTTAAATAAGGAATACAAAATTTCTAGAAATGCAGAAAAGCAATTAGAAACAATTGAAAAATTATTAGCGGTTGATGAAATCATCGTAGAGAATTATCAAAATTTAGGCAAAGAGATTGTTCAGAAATACGAGACACCAATGCTGATTTCTGAAAAGGAAGAACTGATTAGTGAAAAAGAAGAACTCATCAATCAGTTGCAAGATGAAAACTTCTTATCGCAAAAAGTAGTAATTGCGCTGATTATTGTCTCTATCGTATTAGTAGTGATTATTGTGTACTTCTTCCGCAGAAATGCGATTTACAAAAAACGTTTTATCGCCTTGATGGAAGAATACGATCAGAAGAAAATTCAGAAAGAAAAAGAAAAAACGACTCCAACAGTTGCCAAAGTTTCTAAGGAAGTTTCGCTGGCTTCTGCTTCGCAAAAAGAATCTGCTGGGTTACCACAAGATATTGTAGATGGTGTTTTGGTCAAATTGAAAAAGTTTGAAGATACACATCGCTTCACCAAAAAGAATTATACACTCACCAAGCTTGCCAAAGAATTAGATACGAATAGTAGTTACTTGTCAAAGATCATTAATATGACCAAAGGAATGAACTTTGCAAAGTATATGAATGAGATCCGAATTGATTATGCTATTACGCGATTAAAAGAAGATAAACGCTTCCGTTCGTACACAATTAAAGCCATTGCCATAGAAGTTGGATTTAACAATGCGCAGTCATTTTCCATCGCTTTTCATAAAAAAACAGGGATTAATCCATCGTACTTCCTAAAACAGCTTGAAAATCAAAAATTAGAAGCAACCACTTAATATTCAATATTTTACAATTTACTTTTCATCATGATATTTATAAATATCACGATACTTCATTATAATAGGTGTATGTTTTGCCATACTTTAGCTCCTGTAACCACAAAACATTATTACACCATGAAATTTTCAAAAAGAAACTTAGGAACATTAAACTTATTAAAATCAAGAATCGCTAAAGTAGGAGACATTCATAGTTTACACGGAGGATCTATTCCAAAGGAAACTGAAAACTGCCCATCACAAAACACATGCACATACAATTGTGGAGGAGATACTATTGATACCCAAGGATAGTTTATATTTCTCTATACACGTAAAGTGCTATTTCAGATATTCCTTATATCTTGATTTAGCATTTTACACTTTTTAAAGTACAGCCTAAAAATAATGAAACTACCATCAACATATTATCTTTTTATTTTACTGCTATTATTCATCAAATGTGGTACTAGCGAAAAGCAGGTCCGTGTGGTACACCCACAACCTGTAACGCAGCAATATTTTTCTACTACTGTGGAAGATCCGTACCAACATTTGGAAAATTTAAAGGATTCTACTGTGTTATCTTGGTTGGTTTCGCAAAACGCACATACAGAAAATACCCTACAGCAAATTTCGGGTCGTGACGAGTTGATTGAACAAATTCGCTTGCACGATGAAATGCGTTCTGAATCTATTTATAATTTAAAGGTGCTTTCGCCCACTGCCTATTATTATTTAAAACACACCAAAAATCACGAAAGCAACGCCTTGTATTTTAAAGCCGGAATTGATAGTGAAGAAATTGAATTGTTTACTTCCGAACAGTATAAATCGCAGTCAACACACAAGTATATTATTAATTATTTTCAGCCCAGTTGGGACGGTCAAAAAATTGCAATTGGTTTTACCAAAAATGACGAAGAGTTTTCAGAGATCGTTATTTATGATATCACCACCAAAACATTTCATAAAGAATTGATAGATCATTGCTGGCCCTCAGAATTGGGCGGCATTCATTGGTTGCCCGATAATTCGGGCTTTACGTATTTACACATTCCTGTTATTGATACGACTTCACCGAATTATATTTTGGACGCTGCTACGGTTTTATATCGCTTAGGAACGAATCCGAAAGAATTGAAAATTCTTTTCTCGCGTAAAACACATCCTGAGCTCGATTTACAACCTGCCGATTTTCCAATCGTGAATATTTTTGGACAGCATCCCAACTACATGTTTGGTCGTGTAGGTGGCATTGGTTTTAAGGATTATTATTATGCGCCTATTACTGAGTTAACCAAAGAAAATGTGACTTGGAAACCACTTTTTAAAAAGCAACATAAAGTGGAAAAGTTTGTACCGTACAACGACACGATTTATTATACCAGTGCGCAAAAAGCTTCTCATTTTGGCGTGTATGCGACTTCTTTGTCGGATGTGAACTTTGATGCGCCCGTAGAAATTGTTCCAGCTTCCCACGATGAAATTTTAAAAGATTTTACCATTACTGCGGACGGATTGTTTTATACAACCGCAAAGAATGGTGTGCAAGCAAGTCTGTATCAACTAAAAGATCAACAGATTGAAAAACTCACTTTACCAACCGCAGCAGGAAGCATGAGTCTTTCTACAATTGGAACACATTTTCCAAAGTTATGGATTGAAATGGAAGGTTGGACGAGTCATAGAAACCGCTATCGCTACAACGCGCAAAATAAGACGTTTACCAAAGAAAATATAAATCCTGTTGTCCATTATCCAGAATTGGACAATGTGGTCGTAAAAGAGATCGAAATTACTTCTCATGATGGCGCAAAGGTTCCTTTGTCTATTATTTATAAGAAAGGAATGGTTCGAAACGGGCAAAATCGTGTGTTGCTGAACGGTTATGGTTGTTATAATTGGATCAACGCGCCGATGTTGTATCCGTATTTATTATATTGGATTTCCGAAGGTGGCATTTACGCCGTAGCACATGTGCGCGGTGGTGGAGAGAAAGGAGAACAATGGCATAAAGCTGGCTATAAGGAAACGAAACCCAATTCGTGGAAGGATTTTATTGCCTGTACCGAATATTTGATTGATAACGATTATACATCTCCCAAAAGATTTGCCGTTTGGGGCGGAAGTGCCGGAGGAATTACCATTGGTCGTGCTGTCACAGAACGACCTGATTTGTATGCAGCCGTTATAATTCGCGTAGGTTTGTTGAATACCTTACGTTCTGAGATTGCGCCGAATGGTCAAAATAATATCAAAGAATTCGGTACCGTAAAGGATTCGCTGGAATTTAAAGCGTTATTAGCGATGGATTCGTATCAGCATATCAAAAAAGATGTCGCGTATCCTGCGGTATTTTTGACTTCTGGCATCAATGATTCTAGAGTGGCTGCTTGGCAACCTGCGAAGTTTGCGGCACATTTACAGGCTTCTACCAGTTCTGATAATCCTATTTTATTATCGGTTAATTTTTCTGAAGGTCACGGATTTGATCGTACACAGAAGAGCAAACGTGAAGAATTGGCGGATATTTTGTCTTTTGCTTTATGGCAAACGGGGAATGAGAAGTTTAGTTTGAAGTAGGGTTTGTCTAGCTGGCGCTCGATGGGTTCTGGGTTTTGGGGCGCTTTGCTTTTGGGGTTTGTTTGTGGATTTGTTTTTTGTTTTTTGTGGATTTGTTTATTCGTTAATTCGTTAATTCGTCTATTTGTTGATCTGTTAGTTTGAAACGTAAACTTCTCAACTCATAAACTTATAAACAATTAAGAAACAAGGAGCTTCAACCATTTTACAGAATGATATTTGAAAAATAAACTCTAAACTTATAAACCTATAAACTACTTAAAAGAAAACATAGACTACAATTGTGCTTCATAGACTTTGGAACTTCTCAATACTCAATACTAACATCTCAATACTACATAAAAAAGAGCACTATTACTAGCACTCTTTTTCTATGATATATATTTTCCAAAAAGAAATTTTACATTCCTGTTACTTTGATATCATCAATGTGGTATCTTGTTTCTGCGCCACCTGCAGCTCCTAAGTATTTGAAGGCTACGTGTACGGCATTTCCATCTAAACATGAAACGTTGATGTTTGATCCTACGAAGCTACCAAATCCACTTGGGCCTACAGGAACATTTGCGTCTACTAATGTCCACTCAGTTGATGTTGGATCGCCAGTGAAGTTGTTTGTGATGAATACTTCTAAGATCGTTCCTGTTTCAAAGTTTGCAGAAATTTCAAATGATAATTCTTCTTGCGTTGTTCCGTCTAAGTCGATTGGTGGCGTTACCAACCAAGCTTCTAATGGATTTTCTCCTGTTCCGAATGCAGAGATTTTCATGTACGTATCGCCCGAGAAAGAACTGTCTTCATAACGCTCAGAACCTCCTGAAACATTTACGTTTGTCCATCCTAAAGCATCTAATTGTGCTTCGTTTGTGATAGATTCGAAATCTTCTTCAAAAATCGTTACCGCAGTAGAAACTGGTCCTGTACATTCTAATACGTTTGGATCGCAACGTACTGTATCTGTAAAGTTGATGTCTGCCAATGTGTTGATTACTAAAACATTTGTATCATCTCCAAAGTCTCTTGTAAATACACCTTGAATGGTTCCTTTGTTCTCGTCGATTGTTAACGATTTAAAGTCCGCAAATGTACTTGTTTGTAACGCAATGATTCCACCGTCAACACATTCTTCTACACTTCTTACACCGTCAAAGTTATCAGAAGCTTCTCCTGCATAGGTTAATCCTAGATCGCCTCTACTAAATTGTACATCTGATAATTGGATGAATGTATTTTCGTCTGCTTCTGTCAATTCCGCAACCGTAGTTACCTTCGGAGCGATGTCAGCTACTTGTGTTCCGCGTACTACGAAATCATTTAATTCAAATGGTTGAATTTGATCGATGTCGTTTCCATTTGGTTTTCCAATCGCATATACACCATTTTCAACTCCAATCGCTAACCCATTCATTTTGATATATACTTTTCTACCAAATTCAAAGCTGTTGAATAATGCTTGTTGGTTGATATCTACACGGAATCCTAATCTTGGATCAGAATCTGGGTTTGCAGCATCTCTTTTGTTTTGAATTACTAATTCTTCAAAGAAATTCCCTGCTTGGTCACTAGAAATTACATATCCTTCAATGATAATCTCTGCTTCATCCGTTGCAATAATTGCAATTTCATCTCCATCTCCAACGGCTTGTTGGTATCTTGCTACCATGTTTTGGAACGTAGCGTTTGCTATTAATCCAGGATCAACCGCAGTGGTTCCATCTGGAATTGCAAATTCATCGTCTTGAACACAAGAAGTAATAACTAATCCCGTAATTCCTAAGATTGCTATTAAACTAAAAATTTTATTTGCTTTCATTTGTTTATTTTTATTTTACTGCGCTATCTAAAGATACGCAATCTTTATTTTTTTGTTTTGTTTTAGAATCTAAAATATACGTTTAAGAAATAGGTTCTTCCTCTACCATACCAGTATCTGTTACCAAATACTCTTGTCTCTAAGGCAGAATCGTCTCTTAATTCTCTGAAGTTAGCATTACGTCCTTGCTCAAAACCTCCAGTGATGAATTCTTTATCAAATACGTTGTTGATACTTGCAAAGAACCCTACAAAGTAGTCTCCGATTTTCCAAGATTTCCCTCCAACTAAGTTTACCAACATGTAACTGTCAAATTCTTCTTGTCTTAATAATTCGCGTGCCAATTCTGGATCGTAATCATTAAATACTTGTCCGTCAAAGTCTGTGTTGAAGTTGCTACTTCGTTGTAATGGACTTACGTCGATGTATGCATTTGAGAAGAAGTTACTTGTAGCACCAAACCACCAGTAATCTGGATCTCTGTATTCGAAACCAACAGAGAATGCTCTTTGTGGTCCGCCTGCAATTTTATAGTCTTTTAAAGCTACTTGTCCGAAGTCTAATTTTCCGTCTACAAATCCGGCAGCTCTTGTTTCTACGTTATCTTCAGATGTTACGAATAGGTTTGGATTGTTTGCAAAAGTAAACTGTCCAACAGAAGCTGCACCTTTTAATTTGATGGTTGATGTAATTTGCGCTTCAATTCCTAATTCTCCACCAATGTGTTGTCTATCTACACCTTGTAATATTTCCTGAATGAATGCTTGGTTGTCTCCTCCAATACCGTCAGCAAAGAAGAAAGAGATTTCGTTTGCATCTTGCATCATGGTATAATATCCACTTAATCTCGCTTTTACGATTGGCGAACGGAAGATATAACTTGCATCAAATGACGTAATTTTTTCTTCTGTGATATCTGGAACTACATTGTTGTTTTCTCTTGAGTTAGAGAATGTGTTACGAATAGAAGGTGCTCTGGTTACATAGCCTGCGTGTACATCAAATAAGTGACGTCCTGTTAATTTATAAGTCAATCCAGCTTTTGCTCCGAAACCTGTGAATGATAGTTTTTCACTTTTCCCGAAAGAGTTGTTTGGGAAACCTCCATTTCTGTACAATCCTTCACGTTGATAGGTTGTATTTCTAACGCTACCTGCTAGGAAGAAATCTACTTTTTTGTATTTGAATTGTGCTTGTGCAAATCCTTCAATGGTGTTCGAACGGATTTCAAAGTTGTAACGGAAACGATCGCCCACAGTTACAATTCTGTTTGGATTGTTTAAATCGTTTTGTACTGCTCCTGGATCATTTACTAAATCGCTCGCAAAAGCATCTACATCTAAATATCCTGTTCCACCTAATAAATCAGTAACTTCTGCAAAGTTTTCAGAAACTAATGTTGTAAAGTTTACTCTACCGTTTAAGGTAATGTTATCGTTGATCGCTGTGTTTAAGATGGTGTTTGCAGTAAACTGTCTGTCATCTGTTCTATCTTCAAATACCATGTTGACAGCGTTTCCGCCAGCAGCTAAGTTATTTTGATTGGCAATGTACAACGCATCCCAATCAATTTGTCCGTCATTTACAAATGCTTCTTGCGATTGAAATGCTAGTAATGGATTGTCTGGGAAGTTTCTACGGAAGTAACTTGGTAATTTTTGGTAGTACGTTGGACTTGGATTTGCCGCGTTTCCAATTGGGAAACCACTTCCTGGATCAATATCCGTTCCTCCAAAGTCTAAACGACTTCTCCCTTGCTCACCAAATTGATACGCTACGTTTGTATTTAACGTTGTATTTTCTGAAAGATTCCAGTAGTGATTCAACATTAAAACTGGCTCTACTACTCTACGCACTCTTGAGTTACGTCGTTCACCGTTTTGGTATCCCCAGAATTCATTATAACGAATTCCTTTTAAGTCAAATACTTCTTGTGTATTTGCAGAAGTAATACCTCTTCTGTTCGGTGCATAAATTCCAGTAAAGTTCAAACTGTGGTTGTCGTTTATTTGCTTTTCAACGGTAAGAAATAATGAGTTTGCGTCATAGAAAGTAGCGTCGTTAAAACCTTCATCTCCCCATCTTCTTCCTGCTGAAATTGTATACGCCCATCCATTTTCGAGTAATCCAGAAGAATACGTTGCCATCAATCTGTTGGTATAACTTCTATCTGATGACGAATACGTTACTCTTCCACCTTGTCGGTATTGAGAAGCTCTTGTACTCATGTTTGTCGTTCCTAGGATTCCTCCAAATGCGTAATCTGAAGCACTTAAACCATAGGTTAGTTCTTCAGTTCTAATCCCGATAACATCATTCAATCCACCCCAATTACTCCATTGTGGTCTTCCGTTGAATTGTTTGTTCATTTCAATACCGTTAATAAGTACTGTTCCGTTTTCTGAGTCTAAACCTCTTACTCTAAAGAAAGTCGCTCCAAATTCAAAGGCTGCTGTACGTAAGAATACATCTCTTGACGATTGTAATAATCCTGAAATGTTGTCTGCTGCCGTTGAATCATCATTTAATTCATCGTCTGTTAGTGTAATAAGGGTTACATCTTCTTGGATGAATTTTTTTAACAAGATTGTTCCTAAGTCAAGTGTTTGACCGTCGGTAACTGTTACGGACATGCGTAATTGGGCATACGATTCTCTAGAAAAGATGATGTCCATTTCACCTGCCGCAACATCTGTTAATTTAAAAGCTCCATTTGCATTTGTGGTAACTGATTTGTTGTTACCTGCAACCGAAACTAAAACATTTTGAATTGCTTCATCCGTATTGGCATCAAGTACGATTCCCGTAATTACATTTTGTCCACTGACAAACCAAACCGATAACAATCCAAATAGAAAAATAAATTTTTTCATACTGTAGTTTGCAATTAATTAGTATTCAAGTTTTAAAAAATCTTTAATAACGACGCGCAAATGTACATTATTTATAATTAATAACTACTTTTGGTCTATCTTTTGTATAGATTGTTTAAGATAACATAACATTCAATAAATGAAAAACCTTAAATCCCT
>JBCCLH010000056.1:0-34020 GCA_039026955.1 Bacteroidota bacterium | reverse complement strand
TACTTTGATTTTGACAGATTGCCACGCTTCGTTCGTAAAGACGAATCATAGTCATTATTAAAATTACTTGAAGTTACAATCGTCAGTTCGAGTGGCGAATCTATGATTCGTTGTATCGAGAACTACTTGGTAATTCATAGCTATTCTCGACACTATTTTCTCCATTTCATCACGAAAATCACTCGAACTGACGTTTTTTTAATATATCAATTTGATGATTTGAAAATGTACCAATGCTCATTTCAAAGACCAATCCTACTTTGATTTTAACAGACTGCCACGCTTCGTTCGTAAAGACGAATCATAGTCATTATTAAAATTACTTGAAGTTACAATCGTCAGTTCGAGTGGCGAATCTATGATTCGTTGTATCGAGAACTACTTGGTGATTCATAGCTGTTCTCGATACTATTTTCTCCATTTCATTACGAAAATCACTCGAACTGACGTTTTGTGATATTCTAGTGAGAAAAAAGAACAAATCTCAATTCTCAGTACTAAATACTAACATCTAAGCAAAGCCAAAACAAAAAGAAGCTGCCCTTTCGGACAACTTCTTTTCGAAAATCAATATAGTTATAGTAATTAAAAAATGATGAGCTAACTCACGATTTTCTGAGTTTGCCGTTTTGTAAATACATCTCAACTACGCTCGATGTGACAACTTGCACACTTTACAAAACGTATCTTTTTTAGTTTGAGATTCCGCGCTGTTGCGGGATTTGTTTAACTAACCTTTTTTGCTTAGTACAAAAAGCTATTAATAAATTTAGCTTTTTACAATGTGAGATTCCGCGCTGCCGCGGGATTAGTTCGACTTACAGTTTTGCATGCGCACTTTGTGCTTTGCAAAACTGAGTCTCACTAAAACTGAGCCACTTCCGTACTGTCTTTCATCGCTACTGTACTTGAAGCACCAGCAGTCACGGTATTCTGAACTGCATCAAAATAGCTTGTGCCCACAAAACCTTGATGCTTTACAGCGTTAAACCCTTGTTTTTGCAATGCGAATTCACGCTCCTGTAGTTCGGAGTATCCTGCCATTCCTCGTTCTTTGTATGCTTTTGACAATTCAAACATGCTTGTGTTTAGTGCGTGGAAACCTGCTAAAGTGATGAACTGGAATTTGTAGCCCATTGCTGCCAATTCTTCTCTGAATGTTTCCATTTCCTCTACACTTAATTTTGCTGCCCAGTTGAATGATGGTGAACAGTTGTATGCCAACATTTTGTCTGGATATTGTGCGTGAATTGCTTCTGCGAATTCTCTGGCGTAATCTAAATCTGGATTGGACGTTTCCATCCAAATTAAGTCTGCGTATGGTGCATAACTCAATCCGCGTGCAATTCCTTGCTTGATTCCGTTGTTTACTTGGAAGAAACCTTCATTTGTACGTTCGCCAGTAATGAATTTGTGATCTCTTTCGTCAATATCACTCGTTAATAAATTTGCTGCGTCTGCATCCGTACGTGCGATGATAATCGTTGGAACGCCCATCACATCGGTTGCTAAACGTGCTGCAATTAGTTTGTTGATCGCTTCTTGCGTAGGCACTAATACTTTTCCGCCTAAGTGTCCACATTTTTTTGCGGAACTTAGCTGATCTTCAAAATGCACTCCAGACGCTCCTGCATCAATCATCGATTTCATCAATTCAAAAGCATTTAAGTTTCCTCCAAAACCAGCTTCTGCATCCGCCACGATTGGCACTAAGTAATCCAATTTATTTTCGGATTCGTTTACACACTGAATTTGATCGCGACGCAATAAGGCATTATTGATACGTTTTACGACTTGCGGTACGCTGTTCGCAGGATACAATGATTGATCCGGATACATTTCGCCTGCCAAATTCGCATCTGCAGCCACTTGCCAACCGCTTAAGTAAATCGCTTCTAAACCAGCTTCTACTTCTTGTACAGCTTGGTTTCCAGTTAAAGCGCCTAAACCGGCTACAAAGTCTTGACTGTTTAATTTATCCCATAATTTTTCAGCGCCTAAACGTGCGATGCTGTAATCTAATTGGTAAGAACCTTGCAATTTCACAACTTCTGCGGCTGTGTATGTACGTTCTACACCTTTCCAACGTGGATTTGTAGTCCAATCTGTGATTAATGCTTGAATTCTGTCTTGAGTTTTCATAAGTTTGTATAAGATTATTAGAATTGATAATTTAAATCCTGTTGATTGTTGCCGCAATCGCGGGATTTTTTTGTTAGGTGTTATTTGTTGATTGGTTTTTGGTTGCTAGTTGTTTGTTCGTTCGAAAGATATTTTGTGTTATCTATTCGATTGTTTTAAACTACAGACATTCAGCTTCTTGTTTTTTTGTTTGTCTGTTTATTCGTTGATTTGTTTATTTGTTTTTTGTTAAATGTGTAAATATGCTGGAAGCGTTAGGAATTCTTCGAATTCGTTTGCTGTTACCAATTTTTTGAATAATGAAATTGCTAGTTTGAATTTGGTTTTTGGTAATTTGTCTTCGCCAATTTCGGTGATTAATTTTTCAATTTCGTCGTCAAATATATCTTGGAATAATTGCTGATCGAATGTGCGGCCATCTTCAAGTGTTACTTCATTTTTCAACCATTGCCATACTTGTGTACGAGATATTTCCGCCGTAGCGGCATCTTCCATCAAATTATATAAAGCCACCGCGCCATAACCACGCAACCACGCCTCTATATATAGGATTCCGACGTTGATATTTTTACGAATTCCCGCTTCAGTTACTGTTCCTTGTGGTAATTCTACCAAGTCTTTTTCGGTAATGTTGATGTCATTTCGCGATACATGCAATTGGTTAGATGTTGGCATGTGTGTATTGAATTCGTTCATTGCAACTTCTACCAATGCTGGATGTGCAACCCACGTTCCGTCGTGTCCGTTTTGCACTTCGCGTTCTTTGTCTTTTCTTACTTTTTCTAAAGCAGCATCATTCGCATGTTTGTTATTTTTGATTGGAATTTGTGCTGCCATTCCGCCAATAGCGAGGATTCCACGTTTGTGACAACGCTGAATTACGAGTTTGGAATACGCATCCATAAAAGGCGTCGTCATCGTTACTTGATCTCTGTTTGGCACGACAAAATTTGGATGGTTTCTGAATTTTTTGATGTATGAGAAAATATAATCCCAACGTCCGCAATTGAGTCCGACAATATGTTCTTTTAATTCGTAAATGATTTCATCTAACTGAAAACTTGCCGTAATCGTTTCTATCAAAACCGTTGCTTTGAACATTCCCACTGGTACTTTGAGATAGTTTTCTGCAAACGTGAATATTTCGTTCCACAAACGCGCTTCTAAATAGTGTTCTAATTTTGGCAAGTAAAAGTAAGGTGCTGTGCCATTCTCCAACATGATTTGCGTATTATGGAATACATACAATCCAAAATCGACCAAACTTCCTGAAGCTTCTTCGCCTTCAATCAATAGGTGCCTTTCGTTTAAATGCAAACCTCTCGGACGTACCAATAAAACAGCAGTTTCGTCATTTAATTTATAAGATTTGTTACGTTTTGTATCGTGCAGTGCGATTGTCTTTTTGTTGGCATCGAGTAAGTTTTGTTGTCCTTCAATCGTATTTTTCCAGCTAGGTGCGTTGCTGTCTTCTAAATCTGCCATAAAAGTTTTGGCGCCTGAATTCAAGGCATTGATAATCATTTTTCGATTTACGGGACCAGTAATTTCTACACGTCTATCTTGTAAATCTTGCGGAATGGAATTGGCTTGCCACTCGCTTTCTCTAATATTTTGGGTTTCTCTTGGAAATTCGGGAAACTTTCCGGCATCAAAGACAGCTTGCTGTTTTTTCCGCCTTTCTAATAATTCTAATCGTTTCGAATTAAACTGTTCATGTAAGGCTGTAATGAACAGTAATGCTTCATCATTTAAAATTTCTGGGTAGTAATTTTTCACTTCTTTAGCGAACTGAATTTTAGACTGTTGTAATAAAGTTTCTTCCATGACTGATAATTTTATGGCACAATGATAACACTTTTTTTTGAATTTAGCGAACGTTCGCTAAATTATTTTTATTCGCTAAAAAATTAGAGTTCGCAAATTGTACTATATTTGTTTTTATGGAAGAAGAATATATCAAGCTTATTTTCGGATTGAAATTGAAGCAGATTCGTACGGAGAAAAACCTGTCTTTATTCGGTTTGTCCAAGCTTACGGGATTGTCGAAATCATATTTGAATGAGATTGAAAAAGGAAAGAAATTTCCAAAAACGGACAAGATTGTCGTACTCTCAGAAAAATTGGAAGTTCCTTATGATCAATTGGTTTCTTTGAAGCTTGATAAGAATTTAGCACCTGTCGGCGAAATTTTACAATCCAAAATTTTAAAAGAAATTCCGCTTGAACTGTTCGGTATACAAGAAAGTACGTTGATTGATATTGTGGCGAATGCACCTGTAAAAGTGAATGCGTTTATTAGTACGATGATCGAAATTGCACAGCATTACAGTTTTAGTCGCGAGAGTTTTTATTTGGCGTCTGTGCGATCGTTCCAGGAAGCAAATAATAATTATTTTGGCGATTTGGAAGACCGTGTTTTGGCGTTTTCTGAGAAGTATCAAGTGGATTTGACACAGAAAGTTTCTTCAAAAGAATTGGAAGATATTTTGTTGGAAGAGTTTGAATATACCATCAATAATGACGAATTGACCAAACATCATGAGTTGGGAAATTTACGTTCCATTTTCATTCCAAAAACCAAAACGTTATTACTCGCTAATCATATTGACGATGCACAACGTACGTTTATTTACGCAAAAGAATTGGCGTATAATTTTTTAGCTATTGAAGATCGATTGTATACTTTTTCGTGGATTAAGTTTGAAAATTTTGATCAGGTGTTGAATAATTTTTACGCTTCGTATTTTGCAGGCGCCTTGATGATTCCGCGTGCGGCTTTAACTGAACAACTCACAGCATTGTTTGAACAAGAGACCTTTCAAAAAGAAGTCTATTTACAATTGATGGAGCATTTTAATGCGTCTCCAGAATCCTTCTACCAACGTTTAACCAATATTTTACCAAAGGATTTTAATATTAAGAATTTGTTCTTTTTACGCTTTACGCATAAAGCAAATACTGATAAATTCCAGTTGACAAAAGAGTTGCATCTATCGCACCAACATTCGCCACGTGCTAATGAAACCAACGAGCATTATTGTCGCCGTTGGGTTTCGTTGAATGTATTGGAAACCATTACAAATAGTGATGAAGCACACGTTTTTGACTTGCAAATTTCACATTATCCAGAAGATAATATGCGTTATTTAGTACTTTCTTCTGCTACGAAAGATCCATTCAAAAAAGATCAATATCGCAGCATTAGTGTGGGATTATTGATCAATAAACAATTAAAAAAGAAAATTTCCTTTCTAGAAGATGGCGCCATCCAAACTAAAAAAGTTGGTGTCACTTGTGAGCGTTGTACTCTTGCTGATTGTGAGGTTCGAAAAGCGCCTGCGATTATTTTGGAGAAGGAAGAACGTGATGAGCAAACGGCGACGGTAGTAAGTGAGTTGATTCAGAAGTTTGGGTGATCTAGATTATTGATTATTAGAAGATATTTCAATCAACTTAAGGTTTTTGGTTGACTTTTGTTTTATAAAATTACACCAGAATTCATAAAAAAACGAACCGAAGTTCGTTTTAAAAAAGTTTTTTTCAAATACGATGAAGACTTACGAATTCGCACAAGGACAGGTAAGTCTTGTTTTCTTAAGATCACAAATGTTCCAATAGGTTTCTCTCACGGTGCATAAATGACTCACGGGATTGTCCGCTCCGCCAAAAGCATTTATCGTTGAAATAGACTTTTTATTGAGTGTTAAATTCTTCATTGATTTTTTCATAATTCTATCTTTTAAATTTTACTAATAATCGTATTGAAAAAACGAACATTATCCGTTTTTTCAATACTTTATTTCTATCTACGCACAAAGATCAGAAGGTCTCGGTGCATCGTTACATCCATACCACCAAGTTTTGTAAATAATTGTCTTTGGGATTGTGATAGTAAGTGTTTCACCTTCTCCTCCTTTAATGTTTGCATCCATCTTAACAATTGACTCTTTGTTAAGCGCTAAACGTTTCAATGATTTTTTCATAATAAATAATGTTTTAAAAAATTAATAATGCTGTAAAGAAATACGATGAAAACTTGCAAACAAAGAGAAGTAATTGACCTTTTATAAAGTATCAAACTATGTATTTTACTATTTTTTATGAAGCTGATTTTTAAAAAGTTGATAAAAATACACTCAAAAAAGAATAGATATTTTATAAAGCATCAATAGCATTCTTTTTTTGACAGAAAATTTAATTCTTGATTTGTATCAATTAACTTTTAAAATCAGAATTATGAGAAAAAAGAATTTAAAAAGACTTGAGCTGAATAAAACGAATGTATCGTATGTTACTAATCATATACATGGAGGTGCTAAAGACTCAACTACGGTGACATTAACGCCTGCCACCATTGAGATTACTACACATATTGTAACATTTCTGGATTGTAAGGAGAAATCATTTCCTAGAACAAATTGCAACTGTACAGGTTGAAAATAGTTTGACATATTTTAATTGTAAACCACTGTATGGATTCATCCTCTTTATAGTGGTTTTTTTCGTTTGCAAAGTTCGAAAAGTACTTACCCTTATTTTAGAAAGGAAAAACGTGATAAGAAAGCTAAAATTGTTGTGAAAAATTTACTACGAAAGTTCAGATAAGATTGCACAGCACTTGCAAGAAACAAGTATGTGCAATCATATTTTAGTTGGTTAGGATTTACTTTTTTGTAAAGTATATAATTTGTAGAATAGTGTTGGTAGGAATCCAAAGTTGAAAAGGACAAAACCTAGCATCATGAGTATTGCTGCGAAAGGCCATTGAAAAAATTCAAACATAATTCCTGTACTTAAGGTGAAAAAGGCTAAAAAGCCCACTAAATAAACTGCATTTTTCATTTTGTTCGTTTTTTAAGATTGATAATTGAGTATTGATTTTTTGTATTTGATATAGAAAAATAAAGGCATGTAAATAAGTACCAAAATCATAATTCCCAGTAGAAGCGTCATATTTGCATAAGGCCAGTGGAACATTTTAAAAAGAAATCCCAACGAGAAAACAATCAGCATACAAATACCTGAAATGTATTGTATTTTGACCGTTGTTACCATCATTTTTCCATACAGTAATTGCCGCGTTTGTGTTTGTAATTGTTGTATGTTCTCATAGCCGCCTAATTTTTGAATTGCTTCTTGGTAAGCAGACATAAAATCTGTGTGATTTGACGCTTCAATAGTTGTACAAATATGATCTATGATATCTTCTCTTACTGCCTGATTTTGCAAACCGTGAAACTCTAAACTGTTAGCAATAAATTCAACTTGCGCTTCTGTTACATTCATGTTGTCAATGGTTTGGAATTAAAAATGATAGCTAAGGTTTCTATAAAGTCATTAATTTCAATTATTTTTTCCGTAATGACTTTTTTACCAGATTGGGTAACTTTATAATATTTGCGTACACGTTTTCCGATGTACACTTTTTCAGTATCCAAAACTCCTTGATGTTCTAGTTTGTGAAGAATGGGATACAAAGCACCTTCACTAATATCTATTTTCCCTTTGGTTAACTCTCTTACCCTTTGAGAAATTTCGTAACCATACATTTTATCGCCATTACTTAACAACTTTAAAATGATGGGAAGTAATATTCCTTTTGTCAATTCTTTACTATACATAGGACAAATATACATTTTATTTAAATGCATCCAAATAAAATATTAATAATTCTATTTTCTTTTAGTTTTAATTGATTTCTTAATGTTTTTATTCTAGAGCATAAACTCACAAACTCATAAACTCATAAACTCATAAACTCATAAACTCATAAACTCATAAACTAAAACACTCAACTACCACACAACGCAACCACCAAACAAAACTTTTCACACTTTTTTAAATATTGCCCCCATAAATTATCTATATATTTACCGCTATTGTTATTTTTGCCGAATGGGAAGAAAGAATCGTAAGAAATTGTTTGAGCAAGTGGCTGTGGTAGATACTGCTACAAAAGGGAAAACAGTTGCCAAAACGGAAGAAGGCACTGTGATTTTTTTGCCGAATGCCGTTCCTGGGGATGTAGTAGATATTCAAACATTTAAGAAGCGAAGAGCATATTATGAAGGAAAAGCGGTAAAGTTTCATTCACTTTCGGAGAAACGTACGGAACCTGTTTGCGAACATTTTGGCACTTGTGGCGGCTGCAAATGGCAACATATGGCGTATGAACATCAATTGTTTTACAAGCAGAAGGAAGTGTTGAATAATTTAACACGCATCGGAAAAGTAGAATTGCCTGAATTGATCCCCATTTTAGGAAGTGCACAAGAATATTTCTACCGAAATAAAATGGAATTCTCGTTTTCGGATAGTCGCTGGTTGACGCAAGAAGAAGTGGATTCACAAGAAGATTTAGGTGATCGAAATGCACTAGGTTTTCATATTCCGGGCATGTGGGACAAGATTTTAGATGTGAAAAAATGTCACTTACAAGCTGATCCGTCGAACGCGATTCGCAATGCGATTAAGCAATTTGCTACCGAAAATAACTTGCCTTTCTTTAACACACGAAATCAAACAGGATTGTTGCGAACTTTGATGATTCGTACCTCATCAATCGGTGAAGTGATGGTGTTGATTCAATTCTACAAAGAAGACAAAACAAAGCGCGAATTATTATTAAAGTATGTCCAAGAGACGTTTCCAGAAATTACGGCGTTATTATATGTAATCAACGGAAAAGGGAATGATACGATTTATGATCAAGAAGTGATTTGCTATCACGGACGCGATCATATTTTCGAGGAAATGGAAGGGTTAAAATTTAAGATTAATGCAAAATCGTTCTATCAAACCAATTCAGAACAAGCGTATGAATTATATAAAATTACGCGCGATTTTGCAGGATTGAAAGGCGATGAATTGGTATACGATTTATACACTGGAACTGGAACCATCGCACAGTTTGTTTCGAAAAAAGCAAAAAAAGTGATTGGTGTCGAATCCGTTCCTGAAGCAATTGAAGCAGCGAAGGAAAATGCAGCATTCAACAATATTACCAATACCGATTTTTTTGTCGGCGATATGAAAAAGGTGTTTAATGTCGAATTTATCAACACGCACGGAATTCCAGATGTGATCATTACCGATCCGCCACGCGATGGCATGCACGCCGATGTTGTACAGCAAATTCTAAATATCGCACCGAAAAAAGTAGTATATGTAAGTTGCAACAGCGCCACACAAGCACGCGATTTAGCACTGATGGATGCCATGTACAAAGTCACCAAAGTACAAGCAGTAGATATGTTTCCGCAAACGCATCATATTGAAAATGTAGTACTTTTAGAAAAGAGAAGTTAACGAAGAAGTAAAATATATGAACAGATTATCCTTTTTAGGAATTTTTGCAATACTAACCATCACAGCATTGGTGTCACTTTCATGTGAACGAGATGATATTTGTGTGGAAGGCACGCTGACTACACCGTTGTTGGTGATTGAGTTTTTCGATGCTGAAATCTTTACGAATACTACCGAAGATGTGCTAAAACCTACCTCCGATTTATGGGTAGAAGCCGTAGATCCAAATACAGTGATTGACAATGGCGTAGAAGTGATTGTTGATCCAATACAAGGAGAACCGCAAGCCGTAAGTACAATTTCAATTCCGCTTCGTACAGCGCAAGATGCTACGGAATACCGCTTTATCAAAGATTATGCATTGGATGAAGATGGAAATCAGTTGGGAAATGAAGATATCATTACCTTCAATTATTCAAGAGAAGAAATTTTCCTATCGCGCGCCTGCGGATTCATCACCAATTATACCTTAAACGAAACCGATGGTGTGGTGCTTACTACTGATGGTGATACTTGGATTAGCTCGAATCCTGCCATTGTTATTGAAAATACTATTGTTGAAGATGAAACCGTTACACATGTTAAAATATATCACTAGTCTCCTTGCCATTTTAATTTGTAGCGTAAGTTTTGCACAAGATGCTGAAGTGACTGCTGCAAATGATACTTTACCAGAATTAGAAACATTTCCGTTGCGTATTGGAGTGGATCTCAGCAAACCTATACGTATGGCGTTGGAAGACGATTATCAAGGTTTTGAAATTGCGGCAGATTTTCGAGTAACGAATAAGTTTTATGCTGCGATAGAATTTGGAAATGAGCAAAAAACAGTAGATGAAACGCAGATCAACTTTACTACAGAAGGAAGTTTTATCAAAGTAGGATTTGATTTCAATGCCTATGAAAACTGGTTTGGAATGCAAAATGCCATTATTGTGGGAATGCGTTATGGATACAGTACACACAAACAAACTTTGAATCGTTCAACGATTTATCAAACCAATCAGCATACGGAAGGGGAAAGTTTATTGACGCAGGAACCTGGCACTGAATTCTCAAGCTTAAATGGTCATTGGATAGAAGTTGTTGCCGGAATCAAAGTAGAAGTTTACGACAATATTTACATGGGATTCAGCTTGCGTTTGAATCGTTTGTTAAGCACGAAAGAACCTGAAAACTTTCAAAATTTATTCATTCCTGGATTCAATAAAGTTACTACCGATAATAATGTCGGCGCAGGATTTAATTACACCATTAGTTATTCCATCCCAATCTATAAAAAGGCAAAAAAGAAAAAGGTTGAAGACGATATAGAAGAGTAAAATCTTTAGAAAATATATAGACAGAAGTCATCAAGAAATTGATTGCTTTTTTTGTATAAACGTATATTTTTTAAGGTGTATAAGATGTAACTTAGCTGTATTTTTTAGTATATTCAATTTCCAAAAATTACTTTTTCTTATGAAGCTAAGCAACCAATTCAGAACCAATATTCTCATCGTACTTATAGGTACTTTTTTTTCAATCTGTAATGCCCAAAATGTCATAGATACGCGTTTAATGACTGATCCCGCGATTAGTGAAAATAAAATCGCTTTTATTTATGCAGAAGATTTATGGGTAGCGAATAGAGACGGCTCCAACCCAATTCGATTGACGATTGATGAAGGTATAGAATCGAGTCCGAGATTTTCTCCTGACGGTTCTAAAATTGCATTCAGTGCGGAATATGATGGAAATATTGATGTATTTATTGTGAATGCAAATGGCGGTGTTCCTAAACGACTTACTTGGAATCCGTATTACGACCTTGTCCGAGGATTTGATGCTTCTGGCGAAAACGTGCTGTTTTCTTCAAGACGACACAGTCACAAGTATGCACATCGCCAATTATATTTAGTCAATAGTAATGGAGGACCTATTAAAAAATTACCAGTTCCGACGGCACATTATGCAGCGTATTCTCCAGATAATACATACATCGCATACACACCTTCTCCAAGTGCGCACAAGCAATGGAAAAATTATCGCGGTGGACGACAAGCGCGCATTTGGATATACAACACCAAGGATCATGAAGTCGTGGAAATTCCGAAACCAGCTTCTGGAAGTAATGATACAAACCCACAGTGGATTGGAAATACGCTCTATTTTAGATCTGATAGAAACGGAGAATTCAACATCTATTCGTACGATCTCAACTCTAAGGAAATCATTCAACATACAGATTATGAAAAATTTCCAATATTGTATATAACCGCTGGAAAAAACGACTTGATTTACGAACAAGCTGGCTATTTACACACATATGATCCTTCCGCAAAGAAAAAGACCAAATTAACTATTGGAATTGCCACAGATTTACTGGAAATGCGCCCTCGCTTTGTTTCTGGAAAAAAATATATTCAAGATATCTCTTTATCACCTACAGGAAAACGATTGGTAGTAGATTTTAGAGGTGAAATTGTGACCGTTCCCGTTAAAAAAGGAGATGTAAACAATATTACTGAAACCACAGACGTCCATGAAAAATCTCCAAAATGGTCACCAGACGGAAAACATATTGCTTATTTTTCAGATGCTTCTGGCGAATATAAATTGCACTTACAAAATACGCAAGATCAAAGTATTAAAAAGATAAAATTAGGCGATGTAGGTTTTTATGATTACATAAATTGGTCACCCGATAGCAAAAAAATATGCTACAGTGACTACACAAGAAGTTTATACATATTGGATATCGCTTCTGGCAAAAGCACCAAAATTGCTACTGATGTGATGAATTATGGTGGTGCTGTTCGAAATTTATTTCACTCTTGGTCTTCAAATTCAAAATGGATAACTTATACGGTAATATCGAAGACACTTTTTGAAAAAGCATATGTGTATTCTGTTGAAAAAAATACATCTCATGCTATTTCTGATGGCTCTTCAAATATCAGAGAAGTCATTTTTGATCCTAGTGGTAAATATATCTACATGACGGCTTCCACAGATGCAGGTCCAGTAGTGAATTGGTTTGATCTTTCCAATAGAGATTCCAGAGAAACCAACTTAATTTATGTAATTCCGTTACGAAAAGATATCATCTCTCCTTTCGCGAAAAAAAATGACGAAGAAGCGATTGTAGATAAAACAAAAGATTCTACAAAAATTAATAAATCAAAAACAACAGACTTCACGATCGATTTTGACGGTATTCAAAACAGAGCCGTTGCATTGCCAATACCTCCAAAATTTTATGTGAATTTAGTTTCAGTGAAAGAGAATGAACTATTATACATGGCGTTTGATCCGAATGCAAGTTATTGGACACCACAACCGTTAATGAAATATAGTCTTTCGGAGCAAAAAGAAAAAGAGCTTATGAAAGCGATATGGTTTGAAGTTTCTGGGGACGGAAAAAAGATGCTGTACTATACACAAGGCAACTATGGTGTTGTAAATGTGGGAGACAAACCTAAGAATTCACAAGTGAACCTTTCTTCTTTTAAGATTAAAATTGATCCGCCGAAAGAATGGCGAAATATTTTTAACGAAGCGTGGCGTGTAAATCGTGATTATTTCTACGATCCAAACATGCATGGACTCGATTGGAAAAAGATGAAGCAAAAATACGAACCGTTTCTCGACGATGTCGTTACTAAAAGTGATTTATACAGAATCATGCAATGGATGTTTAGTGAATTGAGTGTGGGACATCATCGTTTTAGTGATTCAGGAGATCAACTGCACGATGCGCCATACATTAATGGTGGTTTGCTAGGTGCTGATTATGAAATTAAAAACAATCGTTATCAAATTGCAAAAATCTATCGCGGTTCTAGCTGGACACCAAGTCTACGAGCTCCGTTGAATGAACCAGGAATCAATGTAAATCTTGGAGATTACATCATCAAAATAAACGGAAAAAATGTAACTGGAAAAGATAATATCTATACCTTTTTTGAAAATACGTCAGGGAAAATTGTTTCATTGACTATCTCTTCAAAATCTGATGGTTCCAACGCGCGCACCTATAAAGTGGTTCCTATAAATGATGAAATTAACCTAAGAAGTCTAAGTTGGGTTGAAGAAAATATTAAAAAAGTAGACGAAGCTACCAATGGGCAAATAGGATATGTATACGTGCCGAATACGAGTGATAGAGGACATGCGTATTTTAAACGCTATTTTTATCCGCAAACCAACAAAAAAGGAATCATTGTAGACGAACGTTTTAATGGTGGCGGCCACTTGGCAGACTATTATCTAGATATTTTAAACAGAAAAAAAATATCGAATTGGAGTTTTAGTCACGGCGCCAATATGGCGACACCGAGCGCTTCTATTGATGGTCCAAAAGTGTTACTTGTCAACGAAATTTCAGGTTCAGGTGGAGACTATTTCCCGTGGGCTTTCCGCAAAATGAATCTAGGAACTATTATTGGAAAACGCACTTGGGGCGGACTTGTAGGTATTGGTGGATATCCTAGTTTTATTGATGGTGGAAGTGTTACCGCACCAAACTTTGGTTTTTGGGATGAAAACGGATTCGGCATTGAAAACATGGGTATTTCACCCGATATTGATGTAGAACAATTACCAAAAGATGTCATTGCTGGAAAAGATCCGCAATTGGAAAAAGCGATTGAAGTTGCGTTGAAACAACTCAAGGAAAATCCTCCAAAAGTACTGAAAAAGCCTAACTTCCCAGTTCGAGTTCGCAAAGAACAAAATAAATTATGACACGCATGACTATAAGTGAAAAAGCGCGCCGCTACGCGACTGAAAAGCATAAAGCGACCAATCATCAGTACGATCAATATCCGTACGAATTTCATTTGCAAATGGTTGTGAATGCTGCAAAAAAATTCATCCATCTAATTCCTGAAGAAGCGCAACAAAATGTGTTGGCAGGTTGTTGGGTGCATGATGTCATAGAAGATGCGCGTGAAACCTACAATGACGTCAAAAAAGCCTTAAATGAAGATATTGCCGAACTCGCTTATGCACTCACCAATGACAAAGGTCGCAACCGACAGGAACGCGCAGGTGAAAAGTACTATGCTGGCATTCGAAATACACCATATGCAGCATTTATAAAATTGTGCGATCGTATTGCCAATGCCACACATTCTAAAAATACTGGCAGTCGTATGTTAGACGTGTACCGAAAAGAAAATGCGGTGTTTGTCGAAAAGTTATATGATGAAAAATATGTGGAAGTGATTCAGTATTTGGAAGATTTGCTAAAGTAATTGTGCAATCTATAAATGTTAAAACAACAATAATTACAACGAAAAGCTGGAATTGTTCGGTTAACTTTGTAAAAAAATTATTGTTGCTATGTCTCTTATAGACTTTATCATTGGTGCATTATGTATGAATGCAATGCCACATCTTGTATTTGGACAAACCAAAACTCATTTCCTTGGAATGTTTGGCTACAGTGCCAACGGAAACATATTGTACGCTGTTATTCAGTTTGTCATAGCTGTCTTTTTATATGTGTATAATTATGGATATGAGCACATCGTAGACAACGGATTTGTAGTAGGCAGTGTGACGGTTTTAGTCTTATATTTTATTTTAGGAAAGTTTATGGTGCAACTGTATGGGAAACAGAAGAAAGGCTAAATGATTCATTTTAAATTTTGTACATTCGAGTAAAGAGTCTACGATGGATTTACAATCAAGAAAAATAAAATTTGTGCAAGAATTCCTCAAAATTCAAAGTGAGGAAGTCCTGTCTCAATTAGAACATATTTTAAAAATTGATCATAGTGAATTGCCAGAAGCAACAATGAAACCATTTACCATTGAAGAATTCAATTCTAGAATTAATCAATCCTTAGAAGACTCCAAAAACGGAGAAATTATAGAAGACACTACATTAAAATCTATGATTGATACATGGAAGTAAGATTATTTTGGACAGAATTTGCTAAAAACGAACTTCAACAGATTTTTAATTATTATCACAAAAAAGCGACTTATAAAATCGCTAAAAAACTCGTCAATGATATTTACAATAATTCTTTAAAATTAAAAAAGCAGCCAGAAATTGGACAGATAGAAGAATTATTAAAAGATCATAAGCAAAACTTCAGATATTTACTTTTTAAAAACTATAAAATTATCTATTAGTTCTACCAAGAGAAAAATTGGGTTGAAGTAATTGATGTTTTTGATACAAGACAAAATCCACCAAAAATATATAGAAGTAGCTCAGAACTTTAGTGAAAGACAACTGACAAATACTCTTTTATAATCTATCCTTTCAAAAATTCTTAACTGCTGTCATAGCAACTTCTATTTCTACCGTACTAGTATCTTTCTTTTCAAATACAATTGTTTTGGTTGAAGCATCTATTGATTTTAGTGTAATTCCACTTGGTAAACCTTTATAATATTGTACTGGTAAAATCAAACTGTGTTTGGGATAAGTATACGTATACTGATACTTTTTATTGGTTTTCAAATCACAAATAAACAATTTATTTCTGGGTAAAATATTTGTATCTGAACTTGATTGAAGATAGGTCGAACTAACCTCCGATATGATTAAAAATTGCTGTTTATCATCTTTAAAATAATCAATCAAATAAGAGAACTCTTTATCAAATGTAGCTACATCTATTACTAAATTATTTTTGAAGTAAATACTAGTATTACGTATAGAAATTCCAGATTCTTCTTTTACTATTTTTAAAACGCCACTTGCTTTTGACAGTGTATTATTGTGAAACACGAACAATGCATGAAATCCATTTTCGTATACTTCTGTATTCGAATCATTTTTTGTAATTACTGACTTTTTTAAAGCACAAGAAGTAGTAAGCGTCAATAAACAACTAATAAATAGTATCTGAATTTTGCTAGACATTAAAGTTCCTTCACACCTTTACTAAAAATCATTTTTAAGACTAATTTTTCTTCTCCTTTGTCGTTTTTCACTACAAAAAACTTTGGCGCTAAGATGCTTGCAATCACCGCAGAAATAACCGCTAACCACAATCCATCTACAGGAATAACATATCCTAATATTAAATAACGAAGTATAAGAAATAAAGAGGCAAAGGTGATAAAATTGAAGATAAGTGCTTTCGTTTTTGGTGCCATGGCATAAATTTTTATGAGTTTTTATCTTGATATTTCGCTTTTTTGCTGCCTGCGTACATTTCGTATTTGACTAAACGTGACTCTAACTTTCCATTGAATACTTTGATCTTTCGTGACGGACGCAAACCGACGAATTTTAATGCTTCCATGTTTGAGGTAATGAACCAAGCATTGGTGTTAGCGTAGCCTTGCTTCAAGGTGTCTCCTATTTCTGCATAAAATTGTTCCATATCAATATGCAAACGCTCTCCGTATGGCGGATTGAACAAAATGTGCAACTTATTATCTCCTTCTTTCTTCGTTTCAAAGAAGTTTGCACGACGAATCTGGATATAATCGCTCAAATTGGCATTTTTGACATTGTCTTTGGCTTTCTGTACCGCCGATGGCGCTTTGTCATAACCATAAATATTATAATGGAATTCACGGATTTTATTCAAGCAGGATTCTTCTATCTTTTCGAATAAATCCACATCCCAATCTTGCCATTTCTCAAAACCAAATTCTTTTCGGTTGATGTTGGGCGGAATATTACAGGCAATCATTGCCGCTTCAATCGCAATCGTTCCACTTCCACACATCGGATCGAGTAAATCAGATTGTCCATCCCAACCCGATAACATGACCAAACCAGCCGCCAACACTTCATTGATCGGCGCAATATTAGTTGCGGTTTTATATCCGCGCTTATGTAATGAACCGCCAGAACTATCTAAAGAAATGGTACAGTCATTATTTTGAATATGTACATGAATGCGCAAGGTCGGAAACTTTAAATCTACATTTGGACGTCTGCCTTCGGTATTGCGAAACTTATCGGCGATCGCGTCTTTGGTTTTTAAGGCAATAAATTGTGAATGCGTAAACTGTTGGGAAGCTACGGTAGCATCAATCGCAAACGTATCGCTAGGAGTCAAGTAGTTGTCCCAATGCATATTATAGACTTGTTCGTACAAATCTTTTTCATTTCGGACTTTAAAATACTTGATCGGTTTCAAAATTTTGATGGCAGTACGCAGGCATAAATTGGCTTTGTACATAAATCCTTTATCGCCTCTAAAACTTACATTACGCGTTCCTTTTCGGATGTCTTGCGCACCGAGTCGTTTCAGTTCGTCTTCCAATAAATCTTCAAAACCGTGTAAGGTTTTGGCAACCATTTTAAAATTCTGTCCCATGTGTTCGTAGTCTGCTACAAAAGTACGCTAATTTGGGAATGTTACAATTAATCGATGAATTTAATAGCCTGAGTTCGATTTAAATTTTTATCTATAATTCTAATTATTAAAAGGTATATTAATGTCAAATCGAGCGCAGTCGAGATTCCTTTGAAATCATAAATTCTTAGTGTTCTCGACTGCGCTCGAACTGACAATTTGTAGTTTACAAAATTTATTATAAGTAATAAAGTGATTTTTATTAATAAAAAAACAGATTAGTCAAACACACTATTTAAGATTGATTCTTCAAATCATTTAAATAGAAAAACTCAGCAGTTTCATAACTCCAATATTTCTCTTCATTGTTGATCATACTTCCAAAAGCAACCTCAACATTCAACAATTGATGTGCTTCATCTTCTGGAAAATCTTTTGAGGTAGTTTTAACCGATTGATCATTTATAAAAACAATTGGCTTTCCTACATTTTCTGGAATATCTAAGATTTCTCGATAGGCTACCATTCCAAAAGTCTTTAACTTCTTTCTAATTAAAAACTGAAATAAATTCCGCATCGGATATTCTATAGTATAAGCGCCATGAAGTACCAAATCAAAAAATAGATATGCATTCTCATCTGTTGTATCAGCATATGCTGCGAGATCCTTAAAATCATAATCTTGTAGCAATAGCGGAAAAACGATGGCATTGTTTTCTTTAAAATGTACAATATTTATAGGCACTTCCAAAGGTTCGGTTGTAATGATATATTTTAAATCTTGTGCCATAACCATGAAATTTTCTCGAAGCTATTTATTATCATGAACATATCAAAATCAAAGTTGGTAATTGGTAGTATTCTGAAATTCCTCTATTAAATTCATATTTATTTTAGAGATTTTCAACACTTTTTAGGTGAAATTGTGTATTTTTGTTTAACAATTAATTATTTACATTAAACAGAATAGCACCAACCATTGGGAACTGTAGTCAACCAAAAACATATGAGTTTTAAGTTTAAAGAGCTCTTAACCATCTCCAGACCTAGATTTTGGATGTATGTGTTAGGTACATTTTTGGTAGGAATGATCGCCGCTGGGAATCCTTTTTACTACGATTCCAATACGACCATGTTATTAGTGGTGTTCTCTGTATTTTTTTCATTACCAGCGAATTTATTGATTTATGGAGTGAATGATATTTATGACTACGAAACCGATATTCTAAACTCAAAGAAGGTTTCTTATGAAAAAATTCTAAGCCCGCTAAAACATAAAAGACTTTGGATCATAATTGGTGCATTCATTTTACCATTTATCCCTTTCCTTTTCTTTATAAATACGCCTACGTTGTGCGCGTTGCTTATATTTTTTTTTACGGGAATTTTTTATTCGGCTCCACCTTTAAGAGCCAAAAGCAAACCGCCTTTAGATATTCTATTTTCTTCCATCATTTATATATCACCAGGCTTGATTGGCTATTTAATCACTGGAAATACAACTATTGAGTGGCTTGTGGTTATTGGAGGTTTAATTTGGGCTTCTGCCATGCAAACCTATTCTGCAGTGCCTGATATTGAAGCCGATAAGACATCGGGAGTAGCCACCTTAGCTACAAAACTTGGCGAACGAAATGCGCTTTGGTTTTGTTTGGTTGCGTATGCATTGGCTGGAATTATTGGCGCTTTGTATGTTGGTGTTGTTGCCATTGTTTTTGGTAGTATTTATGTCACTATCGTGGGATTGAGCCTAGCGAATAGTTCCAAAGTATTTAAGTATTACACTTATTTTCCGCTCGTGAATATTGCAGCAGGTACAGCACTTTTCTTCTACTTATTTTTTAATGCAATTAATTAAAATAGTTACGCTATAAAATCCTATCTATTCTCTTGTAAGAAAGACAACTAAAGCGAATAAGATCACTTTGAAGTTGATACAGAATGTTGTAGTTTTAGTTACATCTAAAGTAACACAGCATGACAAATCTTGAAATCATTCAAAAACTTAAAACTTCAACCTTTACCGATGAAGATGATGGAACGTATCAACTTGAATTTCAGGATGGACTTACTGATACCGAAATTGAAGCCTTAAAAGCACAGTTTCCAAATCAGCATATTGATGATGAAATTGTTGAAATACTAAAAGTTACCAAAGGCTGGGACGGATATGGTCCAGAGCGAATTTACTTTGATTCTATAGGAGATTTTGGTTTTTGGGAATTATCTAAATATACAATCACACTAGGACACGATGGTTTTGGAAATTGCTGGCTTCTCGATTTAGACCGCAATGGAAAACCTACCAAAGTCTTTTTTGCATGTCATGATCCTGCTGTATTTGTCATTAATTCACGAACCTTGAATGAATACTTACATCATCTTTTAGAGTTTTATGAAAATCCGAGCGAATGTCATCTCAATGAAATCCATTATAAAACGACGATGACCATTTGGAAGGAAAACAATTTATGTGTTCCAAAAGCAACATTCTTAGCTAAGAATCCAGAATTTAAAGACTTTTTATTAAAATTTAAAGGAAACGATTGGACCGTTGCCGATTTAAGATCTGGACATAATAAAGATGGTTTTGCTTGGGGAAAATTTGGTCCCAATCAACATACAGAGAGACATCCTACCGAATTAGTTTGGGTAATTCAAAACAAGAAAAAAGGCTTTTTTGCAAAACTTTTTGGAAAATAAACGAATCAAAAAAAATTTGTCGGAATGTCATTTTGGACTTGATTCAAAATCTCATTATACTAATTTTTAATTCTTATGGGAAACCGAATCAAGTTCGGTTTGACGAATTATGTAAGCTTAAAGAGACTCCAACGGATGCGGGTTTTTAATTTTCGCAATACGCTTATACACCAATTGCGCTGAGATTAAACAAATAGGCATTCCGATTCCTGGACTTGTTCCTGCGCCTACATAATACAAGTTTTTTACTTTTTTACTTTTGTTTGATGGACGTAATAGTGTTTGCTTTAACGTATGTGCCAATCCTAGAGCGGTACCCTTGTAGGCGTTGTAATCTCTTTTAAAATCATCACTCCAATACGAGCGTTCGAAGACTACATAACTTTCTAATTCAGGCAGATTTAAATCTTTTTTCATAAGATTGTAAATCTTCTCTCGGTAGGTTGCCATGTCTTCTTCTGAAAGTGTCAAGCCTGGCGGAATTGGTACTAAGACAAACAAATTGTCCTTCCCTTCAGGCGCTAAACTCGGATCAGTTTCCGTGGGTTTACAGATGTAATAACTTGGATCGGTTGGCAATTGCGGCGAATCAAACAGTTCGGTAAAGTTTTGCTTCCAATCTTCTCCAAAGCGTAAGTTGTGATGACTTAAAATATCTAACTTTCGATCCAATCCTAAATACATAATAAATGCACTTGGACTCAATACGGTTTTTTTCCAATAACGTTCTGGATAGGTTTGATACTTTCGTTCTAACAATTGCGTTTCCGTAAACCATAAATCCGCATTCGATACGACAATGTCTGCGCGTACTTCTTCTCCGCTTTCCAATTGTACGCCGACTGCTTTTTTGTTTTCTACTAATATTTTTTTGACAGGCGCTTCCGTTCTAAACTCCGTTCCATGTTTTTTATTGATGCGTACTAGCGATTCCACAATTTCATAAATTCCACCTTTTGGAAAATACACGCCCATATCGAAATCAATAAAGTTCATGATGTTGTATAGCGCAGGTGTTTTCGCAGGATCGGAACCTAGGAATACCAAGGTATATTCTAGTATTTTTTTGATACGATCACTTTCAAACCATTTGTTTAAATACGATTGCATGGTTTGCACTGGATTGAGTTGTATGCCTTTTTTAATCAATTTCCAACTTAAAAAGTCTGCAGAAATACCAATGTTACGATACATAAAGTAATGCTTCGCCATATGATATTGTTCGCCCGAACGTTTTAGGTATTCGTTCAATTTCGGCGTGATGCCTGGCTCTAATTGTTCGAATAATGGCAAATCTTTTTCTAAATCGGAATGAATATCGAGTACAGGAATTTCTTTATCGTTGGAAAAAAAGACACGATAGGAAGGTGATAGTTTGACTAACTCTAAATGTTTGGAAATATCTTCTTCTAGCAATTTAAAGTAATGCTCAAACACATCGGGCATTAAATACCAAGACGGTCCCATGTCAAAGGTATATCCATCTTTTTTAAAAATATTGGCACGTCCGCCAAGCGTTGCATTCTTTTCTATCACGGTAACTTCATAACCCGCTTTTGACAATAAAGCTGCTGCACCTAAACCACCAATTCCTGAACCAATGATGATAATTTTTTCTTTCTTTTTCACAATTGTAAAAATACGGAATGTTCTGCAAAGTCGGGAGACTTTGCAGAACATTATGTTGCTAACGTTACATCAATCAATCCACTATTTAAAATATAATTACTCGCGCTGGAATATATATAGTCTTCTGCTCTTCTGACGAGTCCGGCTTTTACAGGATTTTTATGAATGTAATTGATTTTGGTCCACATAAACTTTGAAGAGTAGATTTCTTTTGGATGATTCCCAAATCGCCAAAATTGATAGTTTTTATTTCTTGAATGTGTTTGTGTTGCTTTTTTAAATCGTTCTAACATCCACACTCTTCTACTTTCTGGCTCAGTTTGAATGGTATCTAATATGTTTTTGGCAGTAAACTTTTTAAAATCACGAAGTACTTCGGATAGCTTTCCATCTTTTGATTGTAAAACCATATGGATATGATTGCTCATGATTACGTATGCATAGACAATCATACCTCTGTGTTGCATGCAATATTTCATGCTATCAATGACACAATCTCTATGATTTTGTCTTGTAAAAACATCAATCCAGTCGACTAGAGTTGCTGTAATGTAATGTGGTTTGTACTGATCTCTTATTCTGTAACCGCCATCCATAATATTGCTTTTCTTCTGAAAATTATACTGCAATATCAAAGACTTATTTATAGTTTACAAGAATTAGTTTGTAAGCGTTGATTTTTGTAAATAAGCGTTTGTAAAGTCGGGAGACTTTACTCAGCTAGATGTAATGCAAAAAAAAGCCTAAGATTTGGATATCATTAGGCTTGTTTTTGATATGGTTTGTGTTTATTTCGTAGGATCAAAAGGTAATGAAGATTTATGCACTACAATTCGTAGTTTTCCTTCCCTATCTTTTACATATCCAAAGGTATACTCTACTTTAACTTCTGCAACTTTTTCATTATCCGCCGCTTTAGGCGTAAAATAATAGTTCCCCATTGCGATTGCCATGTTTGAATTACCATTGATAATCCCCACATTTTCCCAACGCACCTTTGTCCAAGGTTTAATTGCAAACCCTTTGTCCTCTTGATAGGTAGGATTACCGCCAACAAAATACGATAATGCCGCGTCGTGTGTATTTCTAAATTGATGTGTAGAAGCTAGTGTCGGTTTAAAAAGTACCATGCTGATGTCATATCCGTAAAGTGTTTCTATGTGATCGGAAGCTGCTTTTACATAATCGCCTTTATCCGTAAAGACTTTTCCAATGTGTACAATGCCTTCTCCCCATTCTATTTGGGCAGCGATTACCTCTGCTTCGGTGATAAGTTCTGTTGAATAGTTTGCTGCGGAATTTTCGTTTGCCATGTTTTTGATTTTAGTTTTTATAGTAATTTTTACTATAAAGTTACGCAATCATTCATGCAATTCCATAGAATGATATCGCAATTTCCTACATATTAACTAAAATTTATACTTTTTTTAAAGAACTTGTTTCTACCAAAAACTCTAATGATTTTATGTAGAAATCTTCATTATCTTTGGTTTGTTTCTGTTGAAATTCTAACTAATACCAATTAAATTATCATATTCAGTATAATCCATCAATTCAATTATCTATCAACACAAAATAAAGTCAAGTAAAGTCTCCCAACTTTACGACGAAACTCATCTAATTTTCCGTTCGTATTGATTGTGAATAAGAATAATGACCAATCCAAAGATAACTGCTGAAACAATTAGAATGGTACTTATCAATCCACTGACTCCAAAGGAAATTCGTATTAAAATAGTAGACACAATAAACCCTGAATTACGAATGATTTTGTGGAATTGATCCGTGTAAAAGAAGGAAATCAGTAGCAATATCACATCTACCAATATTAAGACGGTAAAGAATTCATCAAAAAATAAGTTATTGATACTTTCGAACGACGGTATGGTATTGGTAGCAATAGAAATTCCCATGCCCCAGTCGATCAAAGTGTATAATGCCATCACAAAAAATAATGGAATTAAAAAGACAGCAATCCACTTTTTAGTGGTAATAAAACGCTCTAACTGTGCCTTGGAGACACTAGATTTTACCGTTTTTATTTTTCCCTGTTTTTGAAATTGATAGATAAGATAGAATAATATCAACGACGCTAAAATATCATACGTAAACTGCAAATCTCCTTTAATATCAAACCAATCCGTTGAAAGTTCTAAAAGCGATAAATCTTTAAATAACTTTCGAATGATGATCAATGTGATTATTTCGTATTGCTTGGTAATGTATGTCGTAAATGATTTTGGCAAATAATAGATCAGCAAATACACTTCATAAATCAAAATAAAGGAAAACGGTGTGTAAATCGCAGAGATTGGATTTTGTAATAGTTCCGCATCCTTAGAAAGATTAAGGAGATCAAATTTGGTTAAATAAATCAGTGCCAAATGCACAAAGAAACTTCCCAAAGCTCCATAAAGTATGATCTTTTCTGTGCTTTTTTTAGTAGTTTCTGATAGTAGAAATGTGTATACCTTCTGTAAAAATTTCATATTTGGTCAACTTAATCTGTGAGCAATGACTAAGTGCGTTGAGATGAAAGAGGCATATGTTGCACCTAATTTCATCTTGATGTACCAAAATGTTGTTATTAAGACATTGTAAAGATACGGAAATTATGCGGTTTGTTATCGTAAAGTCGGGAGACTTTGCTAAACCTTGTCGGGAGACTTTACTAAACTTCGTGAGGAGACTTTACTCAACTTCAGTCAAAAACATAAAGCTAAGTAAAGTCTCCCGACTTTACAACATTTTTCACACTACACCACCTGCTTCTCAAAAGCAATAAAATGCGTAGTTTCTTTTCCATAAAGTGGAATAATATTGACTTCACACTTATAAGTAGTCTTGTCTTTTTTATGATTGACAATAATTTCTTTGAAAGGTTGTTGTTGTTTGATCTTATTTCGGATTCTGCTTTTTGTCGATTGAGACGTTTGCATTCCTTGTAGAAATCTTGGTGTTCTATTAATGGCAAACTTTTGTGAATATCCCGTCATAGCAGTAAAACCTTCATTCACCCAAATAATATTTTGGTTGATATCTGTAATAATTAGCGCTTCATATTCACGCTTTGAAAATACGGTGCGTAGATCGTTTTGCCATTTGTATTTTTCAGCCAACATAGTTACTTGTTGCAATTCTAATTCCTTTTTAGCTTCCACAAGCTGTTTATGATAATTATCTATATAAATATCCCAACTTGTTAAAGGCATGGCTTTGTAATTTTCAGACTGGTTGTGTAGCATTTTTTCTTTTTAGGTGTAAGGCAGCAATATAGCAATGTAGTGTGTAAGTCTTTGAAGATTTTTTTATGTCATTTTTTTAATAATGCATTCATTACCCCCAAATCATTTATAAATTTATAGGAATACTTTGAGAAAACAAAATAATGTACCTAGTTTTCTAAAAATAAATCGATTAACTGACTGTTACTAAGGTTGTTTTGAAATTATTTAAATCTTACTACGACTATAAAAGCGCAAAATGCATTATTTTTGCATTTTAGTTATTTGTAATTAAATACGGGTTAAGGATAGCAACGGCATCCTTTTTAAAAACTATGATACGTCACATACTGTCAATTATACAGATAGTTTTCTAGAATTTAATAAGATTCTTACAATGACTACTTATTTTTAAAAAGATATAGTGAATAGCCTGGTTCGATGCACACGGAGCAAAGCGGAAGTGTTCAGCGAAAACCCCATAAAAAAGGTATGCAAACAGAAAAAACAACTTGGTACGCGTCGTGGTTTGACACTCCGTATTACCATATTTTATATAAAGATAGAGGCTATGACGAAGCAGAAGCCTTTATGAAACATTTAGTTGAATTTTTAAACCTTCCAGAAGATGGCACTATTTTAGACTTGGCCTGCGGTAAAGGAAGACACTCCGTGTTTTTGAATAAAATGGGATACGATGTCACAGGCGTCGATTTATCGCAAAATAGTATTGCCTACGCGTCTCAATTTGCCAACGATACTTTGCGTTTTGAAGTGCACGACATGTGCAAACCCTATCCGAAACAGTTTGATGCGGTTTTTAATTTGTTTACCAGTTTTGGCTATTTTGAACACGAATCGGATAATCTTCACACCTTAAAATCGATCAAAGAAGAACTAAATTCAAATGGATTTGGCGTGATAGATTTCCTTAATGCCGATCATGTGATTGAAAACTTAGTAGCCAATGAAGTAAAGGAAGTAGACGGAATCCTCTTCCGATTGCATCGTTATGTAGAAGATGATTTTATATACAAAGATATTCGCTTTGAAGCCGACGGACGCGAACATCACTACACTGAAAAAGTAAAAGCCTTAACCTTGCAAGATTTTGAATCGTATTTTGCCGCGGCTGATATTGATTTATTAGCTATTTTTGGCGATTATAGTTTGGGGAAGTTTGACAAAAAAACCTCTCCCCGACTGATTATGATTTTTAAATGATACATTATTTATTACCCATCTTAGCCGTTGTGCTAGGATTTATCTTTGTGACGGTATTTAAACTCCGTAACAAGCAACACATGAAGTTATTACTGGCATTCAGTGGTGCTTTTCTATTAGCCATAACCGTTTTTAACTTGTTACCCAATGTATTTAATGAATATAAAAGTCGGTATGGTATTTTTGTAATGGCGGGAATACTATTGCAAGTATTTTTAGAATTCTTTTCAAAAGGTGCCGAACACGGACATGTGCATATTTCAAAAGATCGTACTGCCTTTCCGTGGTTGTTATTTATCAGTTTAAGCATTCATGCGGTTTTAGAAGGATTTCCCATGCATCATCATGATCATTTGGTATGGGGCATTGTCATGCACAAAGTTCCGATTGCTATTATTTTGACAACCTTCTTTTATGAATCGAAAATGTCCAATACATCAATTCTCATCTTTTTGGTATTATTTGCATTAATGACGCCTTTGGGAAGTTTTCTATCTGAACAATTGCCGTTTTTAGAAGCGTATCAAAATGAAATATCAGCCTTGGTTATTGGAATCTTTTTACATATTTCCACGACGATATTGTTTGAAAGTTCAGAAGGTCATAAATTTAATTTGACAAAATTATTGGTCATCATCAGCGCTACAGTATTGGCATATTTTATATAATAATTGAGATTCCGCATTGCACTTTGACAAGCTCAGTGGGAAAGTGCGGAATTAAAAGTATTTAATCATAGGTTCCGCATCAAGTGCGGAATGAAAAAAATTATATTTTTTTCATGTTTAGTAAAGCAGAATCACGAAAATTACGACAAGAGTTTTGGACATCCTTTGGAAAGTCCTTTCCGCGAAAATGGATTTTATACAATACCAAAATTCGCGACTTCTCATTTAAGTTTTATTTTGACAAGAAAAAAGCAATGGTTTCATTAGATATTGAAGATGCTAATCTTGAAAATCGAATTAAATACTGGGATAAAATGGTGTCTTTAAAAGCGATTTTGTTAAATGAATTTCTGCCAGAAGCTATATTTGATGAAGCCTATGTGCTGGACAATGGCAAAGAAATTTCCAGAATCTACTTGGAAAAACACAAAGTGTCTATTCACAATAAAAATACCTGGCAAGAAACTATGGTTTTCCTCAACGAAACCATGCAACAGTTTGAAGCGTTTTATTATGAATATGAAGACTTTATTAAAGCGTAGTTGGACGCGCTTTGCTTTTGGATTGTTAGTATCGGCTTTGCCTGTTAGATACGCTTCGCTCTTGGTATTTTAGTATTTTAGTTGGTGAGTTGTGAGTATCATTGGATAGCATTGCTATATTTTCAAATTTTCAAATTAACACATTATTAGACACACTTCGCTTTAGTATCGCTTCGCTCTTGGTATTTTAGTATTTTAGTTGGTGAGTTTGTGAGTGTCATTGGATGGCATTGCTACATTTTCAAATTTTCAAATTGACACATTATTAGACACACTTCGCTTTAGTATCGCTTCGCTCTTTGTATAGTAGTATTTTTGTTGGTAAGTTATGAGTGTCATTGGATAGCATTGCTACATTTTCAAATTTTCAAATTGACACATTGGCAGATGCACTTTGCTTATACATTTACACCAATTTTTTAATGTATATTAGACTCACCAACTAATTTGATTCCTCTAAAACATTAAAACCATGTGGAGATACCTCATAATTTCGCTATTTTTCTTTTTTTACTTTCAGACAGTACAGGCACAAGAATTCTATCAAGCAAAAAATGGAAAAAAGATTTTTACCAAAGCTGGATTAACAGATGCTCTTAAAAAATTAAACAAATCGAAAGAAGAAACGTATGTAATCACTGTAGATTATACGATTGTAGAAACCATTACTCGAAATGATTCAATCATCAATATCATTGAAATCGAATTTGATGGCAAACCTACTAGGAATGAAAAAGTATATGCATACGAACACAAAGCATTTCCAGATTTTAAATTACGAAACCTAAACGGGAAAAAAGTTACCCAAAAAAATTTAAAAGGCAAGATTACTTTTATCAATATTTGGTTTGTGAATTGTGTCCCATGCCGACGCGAAATGCCTATTCTCAATAGATTAAAAGAAAAATATCAAGATAAAGTCGATTTCAAATCCATCACGTTTGACAAAAAAGAAGCCGTTCAAAACTTCTTAAAAACCAATGAATACAATTATGATCATTTGATAAACGCAAAATCCTTTTTAAAGGACGAACTTGGCATAAAGTCATATCCAAAAATTATGATCATCGACCGAAAAGGTATTGTAAGCTATGTCGGACCAGGTATTCCGCCTACTTTTGACAAAACGACCAAAAAAGTACTTGATTTTACAGAAAAAGACCTTGTTTATTTAGAAGCCATGTTGGATAAACTACTTTCTGAATAAAATCACAAGTCGCATTCTATTTTTCATGATTTTTGTGTAGTTTACAAAACAAATAAGTCATATTTACACTATAAAATATTGCATTTTTTCGCTACCTTGGCAAGCAACGAACCAAACCAATTATTAATTATAACATGAGTTCGACATAAGAAATCATCAAATTACTCGTAATTAACTGAAAATAAACATTTGTCTCTTCAAGCATTACTGAAAGTACCAAGCGTAGCTCGCGAGAAGATTTATCAGTACTAATTCTATTATATCTCGACTGCGCTCAATATGAAAATAGTGTATCAAGTAAACAAATTAGCGTATGAAATCATTGATACATTATTACATTAACATATTGCGACACTAGAAAAATCAAACCTTCTTAATCACATACGTTACAATTCCCCAAATAAGTAATTGTTTGTCTTGGGTGACTTTGATAGGTTGGTACTTATCGTTAGCTGGCATTAAATACACACATTCGCTTGTTATTTTTAAACGCTTTACTGTGAATTCTCCATCTACATAGCAAACCGCAATTTTTCCGTCTTTTGGAGGTATACTTTTGTCAATCACCAATAAATCATCATGATCTAAACCTGCATTAATCATAGATTCGCCACTTACCCGCGCATAATACGTACTACGTGCATCCTTGACTAATTCTTCATCCAAACTAATGCGTTTGTTTCTGAAATCATCAGCAGGCGATGGAAATCCGGCAGAAATACCTTCGTCTACAAATTCAAGTTTTATTTGTCCTTTAATTGATTTATAAAATGTTAATACTGCATCATGTTCACGCTTCTTCATCTTTGTCAAAATTATATAGTATCACAGTTCAGTTTGATAATGTCGCTAAATTTTGTCGTATATTCTGGCGATAAATAAGCTTGTCGCATTTTCCAAGTTCGCTGCAAATCTTGATTGCCCATTTTTATCTTTTGTCGTCCGTATTTATCATTTAAGTTGTCCATGGCCGCCATCAACTTTTTATGTTTCGGATCTTCATTCTGGAATAAATCCAACTGTAGCGCATCTGTTTTGATCAATCCTGTTAATATGACACCTGCTTTTTTATATTGAATTTCAGGTTTAAAGATATCTTCTAAAGCTCTTATAGCGTATTTACTGATGATGAATGTTGAATTGGTTGCATATGGCAAGGTAAGCATTCGCTTTGCTCTAAAATAAGAATCGCTGCGTTTATTGCGATCACTTTTTAAATATACCATGACTACATTACAAGAGGAATGCTGCGAACGTAATTTTTCCGCACAGCGCGATGCGAAAGTTACAATACGTTCTTTCATATTTTCACGATCTGAAAATGTAAACTCAAAACTACGCGTCGTCGCAATGGCTTTTTTATGTTGTACTTCTTCTAATAGAATTGTGGGTTCACCTTCCAAATCTTTTTTAAGACGCAGTCCGACTATGGACATATTTCGCTTTACCCAATCGTCTGATAGCGCTGTAAATTCAAGAGCAGTTTGTACACCTTTGTATTGTAATCGTTTTGCATTTCCTGATCCAATTCCCCAAATGGCGTCAGCTGGTAGCCATTTAAGCATTTTTATACGTTTTTCTTCCGTATCAATTACATGATAACCGTTGGTTTTATCTGGAAATTTCTTTGCAATATTATTGGCAGCTTTGGATAGCGCCTTTGTCGGTGCGATTCCTATACTCACAGGAATTCCTGTACATTGATAAATATGTTCTTTAATATGTTTACCAGCTGCCTGATAATCATCCGAATGCGGAAGTCGTATAAAGGCTTCATCAATACTATATACTTCCACTTCGGGAGAAAAATCTTCTAGAAGTTGCATTACACGTTCACTCATATCGCCATATAACGAATAATTTGACGATCGGATTTGAATATTTTTTTCGGCAATAATCTCTCGATATTTAAATAATGGTGCACCCATGGGTATTCCCAAAGCTTTTGCTTCTTTACTTCGAGAAATGACGCAACCATCATTGTTGGACAAAATTGCCAACGGTTTGCCCATGAGACTCGGATCAAAAGCTTTTTCGCAAGAAGCGTAAAAGCTATTACAGTCAATAATTGCATACATATTTTTAAGGGGAATTTTATACTATAAAAATAATGAATTATTGATGGTTTGTAAAGGCTGCATAATGTAATTCCTGTCTTTGCAGCAAAAAAAAGCAGCTCGAAAGCTGCTTTTGATAATTTGTGTGAGAAATGTATTATTTCGGATCTAAAATCGCGTCAATTCGTTCAATAGCATCGCGTAAATGTATTTTACTCATCGAATCACTGGTACGTCCAATAGCATTTCTAACTTGTCTTTTGAGTGTGTTTAATTCTGCTCTAACCACGGCACGTAAATCAGACTGACTTGTATTTAATGGAGAATATCTAAATCCTGCAAATCCTCTTAGTCCTCTTGGGAAGTTTTGACTTTTTGCTGTCATTAAATATGCCAATCGATCAATATGCGCTCTTTGTAAGTTACGACGATACACATCTGTTTTTCTTCCAGAACGTAATTCTGACCAGATTCCGTTGCGTAAATCGCGCATTAAATCTAGGATTTTATATGCCTCATTTCCATTTAACGCTTCGTTTTCCATGACACGGGACAATCTTCCTAGACTTAAAACTCTATTCAAATTACGTACTTGCATGGCTCTGATTCTTTCCACCGCGCCAGAATAATTTGTTTTATTGAAAATTTCTTCGTCTAATAACCATTTTGGCGTGTTAAATAATTGCTCGTTGATGAATTTTAAGGCTCTTTGTTGATTCTCTTTATCTACGTGAATGTACACTGCGCCTTCTTGATCATACGTTTTGTAATGCTCATATACACCTCCAATATTTGAAGAAACGTGTCCCATATAACGATTAAACTGACTCAATACTTGACCGTACATTTCATCTAAATCATCGTAGTTTTTGCCATCTTCTGCGGTCCAATCGATCAAATTAGGAACAATTCTTTTTAAGTTTTTAATTCCATAGAAACTTGCATTTACGGCATCGTCACCGATATCTTCCGTCTGTGAACTTGGGTCAACTACGTCTCCAGCTTGCTGCGTACCAAATCTATACATTGGATCGCCTGCTTTTTCAAGAATCCAACTATCTAATGTTTTCTTCTCTTCTTTTCCTGTTTCCGCTTCTAAAATTGGACGATATCCCCAATTAATCGAATACTTATCATACGGTCCAATTTCTGGCATCAATGCCACACCTTTATCTTCTGGCTGAGCTACATAATTGAAACGCGCATAATCCATAATAGAAGGTGCTGTTCCATATTTTTGAGTGAACGCAGCATCTCGCAGTTTCTCCACAGGATATGCAGAACTACTTCCCATATTGTGAGGCAATCCTAAAGTATGCCCTACTTCATGCGATGATACAAAACGAATCAAGCGTCCCATAACTTCAGTCTTAAATTCTGTTGATCGTGCATCTGGATTGATGGCTGCTGTTTGAATAAAGAACCAGTTTCGTAATAAGCTCATTACATTGTGATACCAGTTGATATCACTCTCTAAAATTTCCCCACTTCTCGGATCACTTACGTGCGGACCGTTTGCGTTTGGAATTGGTGAAGCCAAATAACGAACTACCGAATAGCGCACATCTTCTGGACTCCAATCTGGGTCTTCTTTTTCTGTTGGCGGATCTTTTGCGATAATTGCATCTTTAAAACCTGCTTCTTCAAAAGCAGCTTGCCAGTCTTCGATTCCCTGCTTGATATAAGGTTTCCACTCTTCTGGCGTGGCTCTATCTATATAATATACAATTTGTTTTTTAGGAACAACAAGTTCGCCTCTTTTGAATTTTTCGATGTCTTCATCACGTACTTCCAGTCTCCAACGATCAAGGTAGGTAACTCGTTTACTCTTTTGTGCTTTCAATCCATAATCAACTTGACTACTTGTAAACCAACCAACACGCTCATCAAAATAACGTCTTTTCATTGGTTCTTTAGGCAATAAAATCATAGAATTACTCATTTCTACAGAAATAGAACCGACACTTCCATTAGATGGTGGTGAACCAGCGCTATATGTTTTAACGTGTCTTGCTTCAATATTTAAAGGATAACTTTTTAATTTATCAATATAAGATCGAGCTGCGTCCAAACGTGTAATTTTATATTGTCTTCTTCTGAACTGAGGCATTCCTAATGCTTTCACATCTTTGGTGAATAATGGCGTTACATCAATAACTGTATTTAAAGAATCTTTACTAAATGCTTTGATGGGAAACGCATATAAAATTGGTTCAAAATTGGAATTCACAACGGCTTCATATACTGGAAGAGAATCTGCTGCTACCACGCTATGAGAAACAACTCGTAATAATACTTGTTTCTTATTCTTTTCCCAGCGAAGTACTTGTGTATTTTGCTTTCCTCCTCCAAAACCAATTCCAGAAGCTGTTTTAGCAATTCGTGTTACCATTAACATCTCTCTATTGAAAAGCGTATCTGGAATTTCGTAAAAGTACTTATCACTTACTTCATGAACGGTGAATAAACCTTTGTCACTTTTTGCGTCTTTTGTAATGACTTTACTGTAGGGTTGGATTCCTCCTTTTTTTGGTTTTTTCTTAGGCTTTGCAGAAGCTGAAGCTGTCGTTTTTTTACTTGCTGCGGCTTTCTTTGTAGTGGAACATGAAGTCACAGAGATTAACAGCATACCTAGAAAAAATAGTGGTAATTTTCTTAACATAGCTCGATTAATTAGTTATGGGTATGAAATTACTAATAAGACAAGACTAATGGGCTATATGAACTCTATTTTAAGATATCTTTAACTAGAATTTAAGATTTTTAAATAATTCACAAAAAAATAGTCTATTTCCAACTCCAATAGCACTAACTTTTTGACTTAAAAAGACATAGGCATCAAATGATTATTTTAAAAAAAGCAATAAACTTGAAAAGCAATAAGTCTCCTATTGGGAATTTTCATAAAAAGAAAAAACCCTCACTAATTTATAAGTAAGGGTTTATTAAAAAAGGCGGCGACATACTCTCCCACATCACTGCAGTACCATCTGCGCTAATGGGCTTAACTTCTCTGTTCGGAATGGTAAGAGGTGAGCCCCATTGCTATAAC
>JBCCLH010000055.1:0-34823 GCA_039026955.1 Bacteroidota bacterium | reverse complement strand
CTGATAACTGATAACTGATAACTGATAACTGATAACTGATAACTGATAACTGATAACTGATAACTGATAACTGATAACTGATAACTGATAACTGATAACTGATAACTGATAACTGATATCGTTTGACAGTTCAAAAGTGCGAAGAAAAGGTATGCTACCATAAAAAATAATGCTGGATTGTAATTTTTTGGGGATGAATTGTATAAATAGGTATTAGATGTTGGGTTTTGGGTATTAGGTATTAGGAAAAACACAACTAAACGACTCAACAACTCAAAAACAAACATAAATTCGGGAACCTTTTTAAAATTAGTTGCGTCTATGTACATAGAAGCATAGAAGTCCTATTGTATAGAAGATTCTCGGTTTTTTAGATTAACAATTATATTTCAAGTTTCTGTACAATGGACTTCTATAAAACTTTCGTTAGTTATTAATTGGGTTAGTTTGCACTAGTAGAATAGCGCTTACCATGAATCTATGCTAGTGCAGTTTACATTACGGTGAAAGCGGACTTTTTTGGAGTTCGCTTTTTTCTTATGGATTGAGGAAAACCACAATATTTGGATTTCTATTCCTTTTATCTTTACTTAAAATAATTAGACAGAACATATTTGTTTCTAGTACAGCATTATTAAAAAGATCAATTTATGGAAGTAGAGTACTATTATTGGACAGGTACATTTAATACTGTCCTAGAATCATTAAATAGGAGTATTGCACAGTATATAAGACACCATAAAAAGGTGAAAATTGGTATCACAAATGATCCTGTAAGACGTGCAAGGCAACATACAAAAACTAGGCATAATTGGGATTATATGAAAGTTAAATACAAAACCAGTTCTGTAAATTATGTTAATCAGTTGGAAAGGTTATTAATTGATAATTATATGGATTATTTAACAAATGAAATAAGGGGCGGTGGTGGTCCTAAAGGAGAAGGATATCAATATTTATATGTATTGCTTAAAAAATAAGAATTTGATTTTATTGTTAATAAATATAAGTCCTATTATATGGTCAGCACTTATTGCTGCATTTGTCTCAATAATTGTTTCAATTATTTCTATTAAAGGAAGTTTGATTTTAGAAAAAAGAAAATTTTATATACAATTAGCATTTAAAGAACAAGAATATAAAATTAATGCATTGGGAGATGGAATTGAAATTATACAAACTATTAAAAACGAACTGAGAACAATTGTCTTCAATTTAAATAATAATCTTAAGTTTAGTATTAAATCTTCAATTGACCAGATTGATTTTTATCAAACTCAATACGAAAAGTTGTATTCAAAAAATAGTAGATATATAAGTAAAGTTGAAAATAATTTTCTTCACAATTTAATGTATATCTTAAGAGATGTTAAAAATACCTGTTCAGAATTCAATAATGAAAAAAAAGTTAGGAAAAATGAAAAAGAAAAGCTCATTCAAGCTATACAAAAATATACAGAGTTGTTATCCGATGAACAACTTAAACTAAAACAATTAAGAAATCAATTTATAGAATACTTAAAATAAAATATTACATCAATAAAGATGATAATGATTAAAATAAGGTTTCTACACCAACCCACGAGCCTTCATCTCCAAATATTTATTAATAGCATCAATAGTCAAATTCTCAGGAGTCGTTAAAATCGAATGAATTCCATATTTCTTCAATTCATTCACAATCAAGCGTTTTTCGAAAGAGAATTTTTCGGCAATGACTTTGTCATAGGCTTCTTGAATGGTGGTGGCTTCGTTGTGGATGAGTTGATCTAATTCGGTGTTTTTGAAGAAGATGACGACCAACAAGTGACTTTTTGCAATTCCTTTCAAGTATGGTAATTGTCGGTTGAGCGCATCCATGGTTTCGAAATTGGTGTACAACAATAGCAAACTACGATGCTTTATGGTTTGTTTGATGTTTGCGTACAATCGCCCGTAATCGGATTCGTAGAAGTCCGTTTTAATATTGTATAACGACTCTAAGATTAAATTCATTTGCGAACTGCGTTTCTCAGCAATCACGGTGTTTTCTACCTTTTTGGAAAAGGTAAACATGCCTGCTTTGTCTTGCTTTTTTAAGATGACGTTGCTCATTACTAAGGTTGCATTGATGGCATAATCCAACAGACTTAATTCGTTGAACGGCATTTTCATCATTCGTCCTTTGTCAATTACCGAATACACAGGTTGCGATTTTTCGTCTTGGTACTGATTCACCATCAACTGTCGCTGTTTTGCGGTCGCTTTCCAATTGATGGTTCGTAAATCGTCTCCAATGACATATTCCTTGATTTGCTCAAATTCCATGGTGTGACCAATACGACGAATCTTTTTGATTCCGTACATGGTCAAGTTGTTGCCAATGGCGAGTAAGTCATATTTCTTCAATTGTAAAAACGCAGGATAGGTTGGTACCATGACTTTATTGTCAAAGAAGAATCGGCGTGAAACCAATCCCAAGACAGAACGTACATAGACATTCAATTTTCCAAAGGTATATTCGCCACGTTCGGTGGGACGTAATTTGTATTTTAAATCGATTGCGCTTGACGCTTTTATTTTTCGCTCAATAGAAAAATTACGGACTTGGAACTGTTCAGGAATTTCGTCAATGATCTTTGTGAAAATAGGGAAGGTATAAAAGTTTTCCAATCGCAAGAAAACATCATTTTCATCACCATTCGAAAACTTATCAGGGACTTGACGTGTTCCTGAAATTCCCGTTCTTGTCAAATATAAAATGACAATGTCGAGAAGGGTAAACGTCACAAAAACAAGCAATAAGAGTTTAGAAACAAAAAAGAGTTTCGGGAAAATAAAGCTTATAATAAAGCAGATAATAATGCCCAAGCTTACGTAAAAGAAACGATCTCGGATATATAAGGATTTAAAAAAAGCTTTGATACCTTCCACTTAGTTGTTGTTTAAAAACGATACATTATCGAGGAATCTCAATAGTTTGTATGATTTGATTGATAATTTGTTTCGAAGTCATTCCTTCCATTTCGCGCTCAGGTGTCACGATGATACGATGTTGCAATACAGGCACAGCTACATTTTTGATGTCTTCTGGCGTTACGAAATCACGACCATTCATGGCAGCGTAGGCTTTGGATGCTTTTAAGATGGCAATGGAAGCTCTTGGAGAAGCACCCATGTACAAAAACTGATTGCTTCTGGTATTGATGATGATTTCTGCAATGTATTTTAGTAAATGCGGCTCTACAATGATTTCATTCACTAATGATTGATACTTTGTAATTTGCTCCTGACTCAAAAACGCACTGATTTTATCTACCTTTTTATTTTCTTTGAGTGCATGCTCACGTGCAATGATTTCAATTTCTTCTTCAAGATTTGGATAATCTACGTTGATTTTAAATAAGAAACGGTCTAACTGCGCTTCCGGCAAACGATAGGTTCCTTCTTGCTCAATTGGGTTTTGTGTGGCTAATACCATAAATGGCGCATCTAAACTATACTTTGTACCGTCCATCGTAATTTGTCGCTCTTCCATCACTTCAAACAACGCGGCTTGGGTTTTTGCAGGCGCACGGTTGATCTCGTCAATCAGTAACATGTTGGTAAACACGGGTCCTTTTTTAAATTCAAACTCAGACTTTTTCATATCAAAAATGGACGTTCCTAAAATGTCACTAGGCATTAAATCTGGTGTAAACTGAATACGTCCAAATTCCACTGTAAGTGATTTAGCCAATAGTTTTGCCGTTATTGTTTTTGCGACTCCAGGCACGCCTTCAATCAACACATGTCCTTTGGCGAGCAACGCCGTAATCAGCATGTCGATCATGCCTTTTTGTCCCACAATCACTTTGGAAAGCTCTTCGCGTATCTTTAGAATTCCTTCTTGTAATTCGGTAAGATCAATTCTATTGGTAAATGACAACGGAGTGTTTTCTGACGACTGTGCCTCTTGCTCGTTGTGTTCTCCTGTTTGCTCCATATATGTGTTTTGTATTGTAAATTAATAATTTAATTGTCTTTTTTGCGGAAATTTTCAATGGCTAGCGTAATGCGTAGCACATCGTTTTCGTCAAAGAATAGTTTTTTCTGTAAAATTTTAATCAGTTTTACGAGTCGTTCTGTTTCTTCTAATGAGTTTCCTGATTTTTGATGCAAGCGTTTGCAAAACTTTTCATCCAATACTTGCGTATCCATAAAATATTCTGTGCGCAGATATTCTAAGAAATAGGTTATTTTTTTGTGTACTACATTCTGATGATCTTTGGTTTCATAGAAGAGATTTCCAATGGTTCGGGTAAAATCTAAGGTTGTATTTTCTAGTGGTTTCACGATTTTTACGATGCGTTGTTTTCGTTTCGCATTAAACAGAATAAAAATGCACAAAAAGATCAACGATAAGTACCACGCCCATTTTAGTGGCGGTTGTGAGTCAATAAAACGAAATCTAGAATCGTTGTTGGTACCATCAGCACTAACAATTTTATTTTGCGAATCATAATATACATCATCATTCGGAATGTATGCCAAGACGCCTTCTGAATATTTGTAATGATTTTCATCGAGTAATTTGTGATTGGTAAATACCACAGGTTGCGTATGCAAAAGAAAAGAACCATTGCCCACCGGAATTTGAATGAAATTTGTGTATCGAGTTTGGGTAGAATCTTTTTCAAATTGTTGATAGCCTAATACGGTCGTCGTTAAGGTGTCAATGTAAGAGAAATGTACATTTTTGGTATCTTTTTCAAAAGTAACGTCTCTACTTTCGAGTCGTCCATTTGCAAAAAATAATGTAGCAGGACCAGAGGATTGAAAGTCATATCGAATGTTGAATCCTAAAGTATCCCTTAAATATCGCGGCATTTCTTTGGCAGCAATGAATACAGTATTTCCATCGGCTGCAAAATCAAGGATTTCATTCATGGAAGAATAATCTACAGCATATTCTTTTGAAATACTGATGTACGTTCCACTGATTTTATAGTGCCCTTGATCCCAATCATATTTGTCATTGAAAAACTCGTACGGTGTTCGGTAGAGGTTTTTTATCTTTCCGTCGTATAAAATGGTTGCCAGCTCCTTATGAAATATTTGAACGTCGTACGGTTTGGTGAGTCGCTCGTTATAGGTTTCACGCCAATCAATAGGCGTCGGTTTGGAGACTTCCACAAATGCCGCTGCGACGATGATGGCGATTAAAATGCCTAAGTATATTTTTAATCTTCTACTCATGCGGCCACATCTTTTAGTAATATGTTGAACGATTCTTGCGCTTTTTCGTACTGCGCTTCGTCAATGTCAAATTCGCCATACCAAACATAATTGTACAAGTACGAAGTGTATTGAAATTGTTCTCTTAAGGATTCATCTTGAATTTCATACGTATAATCAAGATTTGTTTTTTCAGGATCAAACGCAATGATTTCCGCAGCGCTTAATTGCTTCAACATGTTTAAGTATTGAAAACGAACGGCCAATCGGAAATCACTTTTGGTAAGTGCTTCGTTGATCAATTCGGTAAAATTGGTTTCGTGAATATTTCGATCTACATCTTCATAACGTACAATACGTCGGTCGGATCGTTTTCCAAAAACCCAGCGTCCTTCGCCATTCATCATCGATTTTACAATAAAGAACACCACAAGAATGATGACAATCACATAAAAGATATTGACAGCATCTTCTACAAAATCAGACGCTTCTTTACGTGTGCCGAAGTCAAACCAATCTTGCACAGTTTCTTCAATCCAATCGATGACGCGTGACAGCCAGCCATCTTCTACCTTTTCAGTACTGTACTCGTATGCTTCACTTTGATACCGTTCTTTAAAATCGTTGTCGTATTTTTTTGGTTGAATGTACGAACGATCTTCTTTTACAGGTGTTTGCTGAATGTCAGCTACTTCATTTCCTGCCAAAAGTGGCGATGCGTACATTCCCGAAAGGAGAAAAATATAAAATATGTATGGTAAATATTTTTGCATAAATGTTAGTTTTCCCCGATCGAATCAATAGTATTTTGTGTGTGAATATTTTCTCGATCTTCCTTCAATCCATAGTATACCATAGAGAGATTTGTTTGTATCATCGCTGCTGTCATAAAATTGATTACGTACATGGCAATTTTGAGCGTGAAGGCAATGATAAATAAGAAAGAGGTTTTGTCTAAATCGTTTAAATACGTAGGATCATCCACAACGGAAATTCCTAAAAAATATAAAATTCCAACATGTAACAATCCGATTGTGAATTGGAATATTCCTATAATTAGCGCAAAGATTCCAACAGCTCCAATGGAAGGGAAAAATTGTTGCAAACACAACTGCAAACTATATCCGTAACAATCAAAAATGCCTTTGTCTTCGTATTTTAAATATTCCATCAAGGCAGAATGATAGAAGAGTAATAGTAAGGCTACTACAAATAGCGTAAATGGAATTCCAATAATAGTAAGAAACATAATTCCCATTACAATACTTGCGGCAAACATGAGCGGAATGGAAATTAAAATCGTAGCTAAAAAGAACTTGACCAGTCTTCCAAGATTGGCAAATAGTTCTTTTGAAATTTCTTTGGAAGTAAAGTTGGGTCCTTGATGTCGTTCGTACAACTTAAAATACAGTGGAATATAGGCATAGGCTAAAATTCCAAAAAATCCTGCAACAATAGCATATATAAATCCGTAAAACGAAACATCGCTAGCGTTTTGACCGAGATAGTTAAAAAACCGTTCGTAACCATTTTCTGGATCAATGACTCCTAAGGCCTGTAACTCTGCAATTTGTGCATCAAAAATGTAATTCATGGCAATAAGAACTGCCATGAAGAATCCGTTGACTAAAAATAAGTTTTTGAAAAAATGCGCGCTGTGCATTTTTAAGAACGCAAAGGTATCTTTAAAAAATAGATTAAAGTCTCTTGATTTATATAGTTGCAGCATGAGTTCTTAGTTTTTTATGAACGAGGTGTGGGTAAATTAAATAGTAAAATGAGATCAATCCTAGTGTCAGGAGAATGATTCCGACCGAAAGCCAATTGGGCATCACATTGGAATAGCGTGTGACGAATCCTTCCAAGAAACCTGCCGAAAACGTAAACGGAAACGTACTGATCAATATTTTGATTCCGTTTTTGAGTCCCATCTTAAACGAAGCCATCCGCGAATAGGTTTTGGGGAACAAAATGCTGGCACCTAAGATCAATCCTGCGGCACCTTCAATAGCAATGGCAAATATTTCCATAGCACCGTGAATCCAAATACCGCGAACACTTTCCCACAACACGCCTTGTTGGTGAAAAAAGTATTGAAACGAACCTAACATGATTCCATTGACCATGAGAATGTATCCTGTACCAATTCCGCCAAAGACGCCAAAAATAAAGCACAGCATTCCCACATATAAATTGTTGACCGTAATTCCGATAAAGCTTCCCCAATTGCTACCACTTTTATAAATAGCGACAGGATCGCCTTTTTCAATGTTTTCTAAAGTTTCATTTACATAGCCATCGCCCAAAATCAAGCGCACAAACGAATCGTCATAGGCAGCAGAAATAGCGCCAATGGTAATAAAAGCCCCAAAAATGATAAAGGCATACAATACATAGCGACGATATTCGTGCATAATCAGTGGAACTTCCGTTTTCCAAAACTCAATAAAACGATTGGTTTTGGTGCGTTTGGTTCGGTAAATACGTTGAAAAGCAGCAGCAGCAAGTTGATTTAAATAGCTAATAGTTTTACTCTTAGGATAATACGTTTGTGCGTACGATAAATCATTCATTAACTGAATGTATAAAGACGAAAGTTCATCGGGATTTTTAAACTGATTATTATAAATGGTTTTTTCAAAGTTTAACCATTTTTGCTTATTTTGCTTGATAAATGCAACTTCTCTCATAGATACGCTAAAATAATACATTATATGTCAGAGATACAAATTAATACTACGCAAAATGTGAATATAAATTTCACTTTGTCATCTATTGGAGAACGCGTGGTTGCTCACATTATCGATTTGATTATCAAATTGGCATATGGCTTTGTAATTATTTGGTGGTTTGAGTCTATGTTTGCCAGTGAAGATTGGTTTTTAGACCTAGATTATTGGTCGCGCGTTGCGATTTACATCATGCTCGTTTTTCCTGCGTTGATTTATACCTTAGTGTTAGAATCGCTGTGGGAAGGACAAACGGTTGGGAAAAAAATTCTCAAGATAAAAGTGGTGAAAATTGATGGCTATCAAGCTACGTTTGTTGACTATTTAATTCGTTGGATTTTTAGAATTGTCGATTTAAATATGCTCAGTGGATTTATTGCTTTAATCACTGTCATTATGAGCGATAAAGGACAGCGCTTGGGAGATATGACCGCAGGAACCGCTGTGATTTCCAAGAAGAATAAAATTTCCATTTCGCATACAATTTTGGAAGATTTGGATGAAGGCTATAAACCACAATTTCCTTCCGTGATCAATCTGTCAGATAATGACATGCGCATCATCAAAGAAACCTATGTCATTGCTAAAAAAGGAAAGGATTTTGAGACGCTCAAAAAACTACGCGCCAAAGTAGAGCAGGTGATGGAAGTGAAGTCAGACGAAGCTACGGTACCTTTTATTGATATTGTGATCAAAGATTATAACTTCTACACGCAAAACATGTAATGCTATTTTACGCACTTGATATTATCGGAACTTTTGCTTTTGCCATTTCAGGCGTGCTGATTGCAATGCAAAAACGTATGGACCCATTTGGAATTTTCATTATTGCTTTTGTCACGGCAGTTGGCGGTGGAACCTTAAGAGATATGCTCATCGGAAGAACGCCTGTCGGTTGGATGAGCGATTTAAATTATGTGTATGCCATTGGTGCTGCGACGATTTTTGCCGTACTATTGCGAAAAAAACTGAATCGACTGCGCACATCACTATTTCTGTTTGATACGATCGGATTGGGCGTGTTTACCATCATTGGAGTGGAGAAAGGAATTTCAGCCGAATTACATCCGATTATTTGTGTGGCTTTGGGAACGATGAGTGCGAGTTTTGGCGGTGTCATTCGTGATATTCTATGCAATGAAATTCCCGTTATCTTTAGAAAAGAAATTTATGCAACGGCATGTATTTTAGGCGGATTGACCTTTTTTGGATTGCGCTATTTCAATTTGGAAGAAGATATCATCTATATTTTTACAGTGTTGATTGTGATCGCAATTCGTTTGATTGCAGTACGATTCAAAATACAATTGCCAACCATTTATCAACAATAAAAGGAACCAACGTTTGCTGATTCCTTTTTGTATGTCGTTTATCTATATTTCCTAAAAAATAGTATATCCTAGTGTAATTGAAAACTGTTGTAGTTTAATACTCGCTGAGGAAGCATTTTCTAAAAGCTCTCTATTTGAAATGTAACGTGCTTCAATAGAGTATTTATCGTAACTATAGCCAAGTCCAAAAGAAAATCCTGCAGAGGCTGCGAATTGCTCTTTTTCAAACATAACATTTCCACTTCCTTGCGCATCTAGTAACAGGTCAAACATTGCAGATGTACTTAAGAATATTTTCGAAGAATCATTTAAAAACATATAGTGGCGAAAACCAACAGGTATTTGAATGGCACTATATTCAAGCATAAAATTACTTGAAACCGATAAATTGAGGAAGTCAGCTTCTCCTTCATAAGAACTGTAATTTGGCGCTACGAACATAGCCCATTTATTTTTGTTAAAAGGAAATACATATTCTAATTCTATTCCAAAGGTTGGTGCCCAACTCGCAGAAGTTTCAACACTTCTAGCAAAGAAAGCAGATATTCCTAAATCACTAGTAGTACTGCTATTGTAAGCGCCTGCGAATACTTTTAGGTGAAATTTACCTGTTTTAGCTTTACTAAATTCTACGGAAGTCGCTCCTTTACATTCGTTATAATCTTTAAATACTGATCGTAAATCGCCAGCATTGTAATCGACTCTTACAAGTCTTTTTTCGTTAATTCCAGTACAAGGCAATTGATTCAATAACTGTTGTTGATAGCGATTGTTGTATAAAATATCACGATTTGAATTCGTGTATACTTTATAAATTAACGGTTCAATGTCACCATTATCTTTTTTAAAGTAAAAAGCTCTTTTGTCTTCATCGACATAGGAATACAATGTAGCTTCTCCTTCCAATAGTACATTCAATAAGAGCGTTGTGTCTTTTAGGTCAGGACTTCTTTCGTAGGAGAGATTTGCTAAGGAACGATCAGCATCATCAAAAGGAACAGTGTGTTTTTCAAACTTAAAAGCGTCTGCAATCACAACCGTTTTTACATTTGGCAATCGTAATATTTTGGTTTCTCCATTTTGGGTGAGTCTGTATTCGAATTTAGAAGGATTGTTGATCCAATCTTCATTTTTAATATAACAATCTGTTTTTTGACCATTTTCGGTAATAAAATATCCTTTCTCAAAGTTAATTTGTGCAAAAATTCCAGAAGTAGTGATAAAGAATAGGAGTAAAGTACTTGCAAAGTTTTTCATAGGTTGATGTGATTAATTTTTGCACAAATTTATGAAAATATGACACAAGCTTCTAGAAAAGTTTATGAGCGTAAAAATCGCTTTGTCAATCCAACACTTCTACACGACGAATCATGATATTTTGTTTGGGCCATTCGCCTTTATCCGTCGGTTGATTGGCAATTTCATCAACTACATTCATCCCAGCAATGACTTTTCCGAAGGCTGTATATTCACCATTTAAATGATGTGTGCCACCTTTCTTTTGTACGATAAAAAATTCATACGGAGACGCAAATTTATACGCGCGATCAATATCACCACTCGGCATAGAAATCACACCACGATCGTGTTTGAAGCCTTTTCTCGTATCAGGCGGCAATAAGTATTTGCCAATTGCGCGACGTTTTTTTGCAATATTCCAGCCATCTGAGTTTCCTCCTTGAATCACAAAGTTTTTCACCACCCGATGAAATTGTGTGCCTTCAAAATAATTGCGTTTGGCAAGCATGATAAAATTGGCTCTGTGGTACGGAGTTTCTTCATACAATTCCAAATCAATATTCCCGAAATCAGTCACAATACGTACTTTCTTTTCAGGATTGTTTTTGCCGTATTCAATCATATAATCCAACACATTTTCGCTGGTAATTTTAATCTCTTTTTTCTCCTTCTTCTTTGCTTCTTTAGTAGGTTTCTCAGCAGTTTTTGAGGATTCAGTTTTTTTTGATTCTTTCAAATCAGGTGTAGAAGTTTTAGTATCTTCGCAACCAAATAAAACGCATGCGGCAATCAATACAAGACAAATCTTTTTCATAGATGAATTTTGATAATTTTAAAAAAATCCTACCAAAAATAGCAAAAATCCCGCTTCCGGGCACATCTTCTCAATTGAAAATGGCGCCAACAATGCGCGAAAAAGAGCTGGAATCTATGCAAGAGCGCATGAAAAATGCCCGTAAGTCTGCCGTCATGGCGTTATTCTACCCTAATGCAGCAAGAGAAACGAACTTTGTGTTAATTCTTCGTAAAACTTATAAAGGTGTACATTCCAATCAAGTTGGATTTCCTGGCGGGAAAATTGAACCTGAGGATATCAATTATGAAACAACTGCTTTGCGTGAAACCGAAGAAGAAATAGGAATCAATAGCAACTCGATAGAAATCATTCGAAAAACGACGGCAACTTATATTCCGCCAAGTAATTTTATCGTGCAGCCTTTTATTGGAATTCTACAAGAAACGCCGACCTTTATTCCACAAGCTTCCGAGGTAGAAAACATCATCGAAGTCGCCCTAGCAGATTTTCTTTCTGAACAAGCTGTTATTGAAAAAGAATTGACGAATTCCTACATGAAAAAAATACAAGTTCCAGCCTTCTATCTCAATGATCATGTGGTTTGGGGCGCAACTGCCATGATGCTTAGTGAAGTTAAAGATATCATTTCTCAAGCCATTTCAAATTAGTTTTGTAAATTTGTAATTCGCTTAAAAATAAACATACATGGGATTATTCAAACGAAATCCTTTCGGACATATACTCTTTTTAAAAAAATGGTTGATTAGAATTGCAGGAATGATGACGCATAAACGCTACCGTGGTTTTAATGAATTGAAAATTGAGGGATCTGATGTATTGCGATCGTTACCAGATAAAAATGTATTGTTTGTTTCCAATCACCAAACCTATTTTGCCGATGTAGTAGCGATGTTTCACGTTTTTAATGCAAGTTTGAAAGGTCGTGATGACAATATTAAGAATGTAGGTTATTTGTGGAATCCGAAGTTGAATTTATATTATGTAGCAGCTAAGGAAACCATGAAAGCGGGATTGTTACCAAAAATACTTGCCTATGCAGGTTCTATCAGTATTGAACGTACGTGGCGTGCCAATGGTGAAGATGTAAATCGACAAGTGAAAATGAGCGATATTTCTAATATAGGAATCGCTTTGGACGACGGTTGGGTAATCACCTTCCCACAAGGAACTACTAGACCTTGGAAACCGCTCAGAAAAGGAACCGCACACATCATAAAACGTTACAAACCTATTGTAGTGCCTATTGTTATTGATGGTTTTAGACGTTCGTTTGATCGCAAAGGATTGCGAATTAAAAAGAAAGGAATTCTACAATCTATGGAAATCAAACAGCCATTAGAAATTGATTATGAGAATGAAAGTGTCGCAGAAATCATAGAAAAGTTAGAATATGCTATTGAGCAACATCCTTCGTTTTTAAAAGTAATTCCACAAGCAGAACTAGAAGCGATGGAAAAACTGAATGAAAAACGGAAGTGGGAATATTAATCTCTTAACAAAAAGCATAAAAAAAGGACTCAACCAACAGTAGGTTTGAGTCCTTTTTCAATATATAGTTGTGATTAACTAACTAAGCGTTATGATTTGTTTGTATCGTTATTTTCTTGTGAATCGTTTGTAGTTGAATTGTAGAATGATTGTCCAACTTTATGGAAAATTCTATAAATAAAATGTATCAATCCTCCATTATTCAAGGTGTGCATCGATGCATATGAAGTTGTATTTACTATTGGAGTTGTTCCAAACTGTTGTTGGAAACTTTTCGGATGTTCATGTGCACTTACTGATACCGAGAACAGAGCAGCAAATACTATAAATAATATCTTTTTCATAATGATATAGTTGTTTTAGATGGTACGTTTGTTTATGATTTCAATTGTTTTAGCTCTTTGTAATTCTTCTTAAGTTGCTTTGTAAGAAGTCCATACAATAAATAATACACGCCATAAAATACAGCTACGACCAAGCATGCAGCGATGATCGTTCCTACAGCAAGAAATAAATACTGAGAAAGTGTTGCTTCGGCAGTAAACTTTTGCACACCGCCAGCACCTTCAATAAACCCAGTTGGGATCGCAATACAAACGGTAAAGGCAATGACACTCAAACTGTACATTATATAATGTTTTACCGTTCTACGTGTGGTCATAATGTTTGCCATTAGGTCTTTAATAGAACTTGTCGTAGAGATTTTTTTATAGTTGATGAAAAACTTATATATAAAATAAAATACAACCACTGATGAAGCATAAAAGAACCAATTGAGCCATGAAGGCATGCTAGAGTCATTTAATATATCGGGTTGTATCAATAAGGCGAGGAGCACAATGGCAATTCCAAAGCCTAGTTCTAATAAACTGACGTAAAAAACCCATTTTACGAGTGAAGAGGATTTCTTCAACATCATGTTATCAATATCATTGTAGGATAGCTTTGGCTGATGCGCCTCTTGCTTTTTCCAGTCTTTTTTTAGTAAGTCTAATTCTTCCATGAGTTATGGATTTAAAATCTTTTTCAATTTGGTCTTAATTCGGTTCATCTTCACACGTGCATTCACTTCTGTAATACCAATTGTTTCGGCTATTTCTCTATAATTTTTATCTTCTAAATACAGGAAAATCAACGCTTTTTCAATGTCAGATAATTGTTTGATTGCCTTGTACATTAGTTTTAACTGTTCTTCTTCAGTATCGTCATAATCCTCGGAGGTTATTTTAAAAACAACACTTTCATAGTCTTGTGTTTTTACACTACGTTTCGACTTTCTATATAAAGTAATAGCAGTGTTCAATGCAACACGATACATCCAAGTACTAAACTTAGAATCACCTCTAAACTTTGGATATGCTTTCCATAATTGTATGGTAATCTCCTGAAAAAGATCGTTGTGCTGATCCTTATTTGAGGTATATATACGACATACTTTATGAACGATATTTTGATGGCGTTCTAATTCAGTAACAAAACTATGTTCGAGGTTTTTGCTCAATTCTTGATGGTTATTTGCCTATGAGTGTTTTCAAACACAAATATGTTACATATTTTTCAAAAAATTTTTAGAAACCTGTATTTTTGTAAAGTAAGTACACTGCGGTTAGTCATAAGACAGCTCAAAGAACTTACAATATCACACTGAGAAAAGCCTCAGCGAATTTGAATCTCTATGATTGAGTAAAGGAACTTTTTATGAATATACCAAGAACAAGCTACCCTAGAGTAGTCATTATTGGTGGCGGATTTGCGGGAATTTCGCTGGCAAAGCAATTAGGCAAGCAGGAAGTGCAAGCAGTGTTAATTGACAAGCATAATTACCACACCTTTCAGCCTTTACTCTATCAAGTTTCTACGGGCGGATTGGAACCTGATTCCATTGCATATCCGATTCGAAAAATCATCAAAGACTATCCAAATTTTTACTTCCGAATGGCGAATGTAGAAGCTATCGATACAAAAAATCAAAGTATTAGTACGAGTATTGGAGACTTAGCGTACGATCATTTGGTGATTGCGACAGGTTCTAAAACGAACTTTTTTGGCAATAGTGATATTGAGAAGCACAGCATGGAAATGAAAACCATTCCGCAATCGTTGAATCTCCGCAGTTTGATCCTTGAAAATTTTGAACAAGCCATCTTAACTTCTGATCTTGAAGAACGCAATGCCTTGATGAATTTTGTGATTGTAGGAGCTGGTCCAACAGGAGTAGAATTGGCAGGCGCTTTGGCGGAAATTAAAAAAGGCATTCTTCCGAAAGATTATCCTGATTTAGATATTCGTCAGATGAAAATCAATTTGGTACAAGGTTCAGATCGTATTTTGCCTGCGATGAGCGAGAAAGCTTCCGAAAAAGCAGAAGATTATCTGCAAGGTTTAGGCGTAGATGTGTGGAAAAATTTACGTGTAACGAATTACGACGGCGATTGGGTAACAACGAATGATGATATCAAGTTTAAATCGGCAACTGTGATTTGGTCTGCAGGTGTAAAAGGCGCTACTATTCCAGGTTTGGATGGCGAAGAACTCATAACACGAGGCAATCGTATTTTGGTGAATGAATTCAATCAAGTCAAAGGATTTGAAGATGTTTATGCCTTGGGCGATATCGCGTCTATGCAAAGTGAAGACTATCCTTTTGGACATCCTATGATGGCACAACCTGCTATTCAACAAGGGAAACATTTAGGGAAAAACCTCATTCGTAAAATTAACGGAAAAGAGATGAAACCTTTCAGCTATTATGACAAAGGTTCTATGGCAACCGTGGGAAGAAATAAAGCTGTGGTCGATCTGCCAAAGTTCAAATTTCAAGGCGTTTTTGCTTGGTTTGTGTGGATGTTTGTGCACTTATTCTTCTTAATCGGATTCCGCAATCGTATGGTTGTTTTTATCAATTGGGTTTACAATTACATTCGTTTCGATCGCGAAGCGAGACTCATTATCCGACCGTATAAAAAGCGAGAACAATCGTCGTTACATTAGTATAAAAGCGGATCTTCAGTGAGCTTTTCGTCGCTGTGAATCATTACCAAAATTCCAAAAATAATGAGCAATTGCGAAATTCCATAAAAAAGCATAATGTAAAGGTCTTCAAAAGGTAGCGTTTTATAGAATTTACTCAAGCCAATTATAATTTGAGTGATGGTGAAAAATGCGACACCAATAAACACCAATCGGTAACTTTGTAGACTCACACTTTTGTAACGCAAATAGGCAATCTTCAAAAAATTTAAAATTGTAGCCATGTAAATCATCACAGGAATGAGCATCTTATCAAGTTTTTCATACATCAAGTAAAAAACTGCCAAACAGATTAACAAAGAAACTGCCAAAAACGGAATCAATCGATCAATGTCATAATGTGTTTGCTTGTAAAAATATAGTGAATAGAACAAAATAGCGACTAGTGATAAGCTGAGTGCACTCATAAGCGAATAAAAAGAGGTAGTTTCTAGTAAGAAAATATCTGCGATACACAACAATAGCAATGCACCAACAATAATCAGTCGCTTACGCATTTGTAGGGCATAACTGTTTACATAAAAATAAATAGCTAATGATAAGGTTATAATTGGCTTTGTGAATATTCGAAATTCGTGCAGTCCTTTAGTATTATGAAAATAAATATCTAAAGAAAGATTTATTAAAAACAGGATAATAAAAGCTTTTACAAATTTCATAGAGGCAGCTTTCTAAAAAAGCATTGCAATTTAACAAAAAAAAGAGCACAAATTCAATTGGTCTTTTTTTTGGAGTTTTCTTGAAAAAGAGAATGGAATATTATGACGATTTTTCACAAAATAATCAGCAGGCGCATGTCTATAATTAGGGAATCAGCTCGCATGCTGATCCAAAATAGCTTTCTCTTCAGGCGTTAAACTTTCAATACCTTCACGACTGATTTTCTCTAAAATACGATCAATTTGGTTTTGCTTCTCTTTGCGTTTTGCATTAAACTTATCATCAACCGTTTGGAATTTTTGACCGCGTTTTACAGTAAAAGTTCCTGAATCTTTTTTCGGCTTAAAAAATTTCACATAAATAAAAAGTGCAATAACTGCAGCAGCAAGATACCCCATAATGTCCATAAGCAAGCAAGTGTTGAAGCGGTTTTAAAGAATTCAAATGTATGATTTTTCTAATTTTTCTGCAATTGCAATTCGTCCGTAAGCGATTTTTATAAAATATTTAACGATCTACAATTCATCCTAAAATTATGACAATTGGGTAGTTCTGTTTTTTTATTTTTTCCCCTTTGCAGGAGATTTGTCCCATCATCAATCACACTTTGACTTAGTTCAGTGTAAAATCAAAAAACAATCTCATGAAAAAATTACTTGTACTTATTACGCTCAGTTTTTGCAATTGGATAGCGGCGCAAAACACGGTTTCAGGAATCATCACTGATCAATCCAACGAACCTATTTTTGGTGCGAATGTATATTTAAAAGGAACCTACGATGGCGCTTCTACCAACGAAAAAGGAGAGTTCAACTTTACTACAGAAGAAACGGGAACACAAATCTTGATCATTTCTTTTTTATCCTTTGAAACGAAAGAAGTGCTTTTGAATGTTTCCGAAATGCAAAACATCACCATCCAACTTCGCGAAAATGTAGATGCCTTAAATGCCGTAGTGTTAAGTGCAGGTTCGTTTGAAGCGGGCGAAAATGCCAAAGTAACGGCTTTAAAACCGTTGGATATCGTAACCACAGCAAGCGCGTTGGGCGATTTCGTCGGAGCGTTACAAACCTTACCGGGAACGAGTACGGTTGCGGAAGACGGACGTTTGTTTGTGCGTGGTGGTGGTGCAGGAGAAACACAAATTTTCATTGACGGAATTCGTGTGTTTACGCCGTATAGCAATACGACAAATAACATTCCTGCGCGTGGTCGGTATTCACCGTTTTTATTTACAGGAATCACATTTTCGACAGGTGGTTATTCGGCGGAATATGGACAAGCATTGTCAGGTGTATTGGAATTAAATACGATCAACAAACCAGATCAAGAAAAAACGGATGTTTCTATCATGACAGTCGGTGGCGGCGTGGGACATACCGAAATGTGGGAAAAAGGTTCTGTAAGTGTTAGCACTTCGTATGTCAACTTAGCACCGTATTTGGAAGCATTTCCAGATCGTAACGAGTGGATTAATCCAATTCAAAGTGGGCAAGGAGAAAGCGTATTTCGTCATCACTTTGAAAATGGTACATTGAAATTCTACACTGCTTTTGATTTTACCAACTTTGAACTCGATCAAGAAAATATCAATTTTGACGAATTGGTTCGCTTCAAGCTCAACAATACGAATTTATATATGAATGGTTCGTACAAAGGTGTGTTGAGTGACGATTGGGGAATTGCTACAGGATTGAGTTACACTCGCGATCGATCAAAACTAGGTATTATTGACGATCGTATTAGCAGTTTGGAAAATTCATTGCATTTCAAAGCGAAGTTGAAAAAGAAGTTTAGCAGTAGATTCAAACTCAATTTTGGGGCAGAATACTTCACCACCGATTTTGAAGAAGAGTTTGAAAATTCGTTTGTTTCTGAGGTAGATTATGGTTTTAAAAGTGATTTATTTGGCGCTTTCGCGGAAGGAGACATTTTCTTCTCTAAAGATTTTGCAGCAAAAGTGGGTGTACGTTTGGATCATACTTCTTTGTTGAATGAAACTTCAATTTCACCGCGTTTGTCGTTAGCGTACAAGACTTCTGAGAAAGATCAAATATCGTTTGCCTTTGGACGATTTTATCAGAATCCGAATAATAACTTTTTAAAATTCAATACCAATTTCCGACCAGAAAGTGCGACACATTATATTTTAAACTATCAATATGTGCATGAAGGCAAAACGTTTCGCGCGGAAGCTTTTCACAAAGATTATAACAATTTAGTCACCTTTTCAGGAGAATTTCCACAATTCGGAACCGATTTCGCGAATGATGGTTTTGGTCATGCTACAGGATTGGATTTGTGGTGGAGAGACAATACGAGTATTAAAAACTTAGATTATTGGGTTTCGTATTCGTATTTGGACACTTCTCGAAAGTTTGAAAATTTCCCAACAGAAGCGATGCCTAATTTTGCTACGCGACATAACTTCTCATTAGTCACAAAATATTGGGTAGATTCCTTAAAAAGTCAAGTAGGATTTAGTTATGGCTATTCCACAGGAAGAGCTTACACCAACCCAAATACAGGAGGATTTTTAAACGAACGCACCAAAGATTTCCACAATTTAAGTGTGAATTGGGCGTATTTGATTGCACCACAGAAAATCTTGTATTTCTCTTTATCTAATGCACTCGGTGTACGAAACGTATTTGGTTATGAATACGCCAATCAGCCAGATGTGAATGGAGTTTTTCAGAGAAGACCTTTACGTCAAGCACAAGATCAATTCTTTTTTATAGGTTTCTTTTGGACCATTAGTGATGATGGGAAGAGTAATCAACTTAATACATTATAATATTTATAAAAAACAAGTTGTATAAAGTCTCAGACTTTATACAACTTTGAATTGTACATTATTTCGGATTCAAAATCGCATTCTCCTCTTCAGTCAACAATCTAGAATGAATAATAAATCGCAATCCTAACGGAATCTCTAAAGAAAAACTAGCACCTCTGCCTTCCGTAATGTCAACAGTCAAATGTGTATGTTTCCAGTATTCAAATTGATCCTGATTCATATAGAAATTTACACCTTCCAATGCACCCAAATGCACATCACTTTCATCCAAATACATATCTTCTTCAGGAATAATCATGGGAGACGAACCATCACAACAACCACCGCTTTGGTGAAAGATAAGGTTTCCGTGTTGCTCTTTTAACTGCTGAACAACCGTAGCAGCTTTTTCAGTAATTGCAATTCTTTCCATGGGTTTGGTATTGAGATGTTAGTATTGAGAATTGAGTTTTTTAGAATAGTAAAATACGAATTTTAAAGTTGTCGTAAGTCTCGGACTTACGTCAGCTTTGTTGCAGAATTAGATTCTAGAAGAATCCAAGCTTATTCTTATCATAAGAAATCAACATGTTCTTCGTTTGGCGATAATGATTTAGCATCATCACATGCGTTTCTCTACCAAATCCAGATTTTTTATAGCCACCAAATGGTGCGTGTGCAGGATAGGCATGATAACAATTCACCCAAACACGACCTGCTTTGATCGCTCTTGGAATTTGATATAGTTGATGTGCATCACGTGTCCAAACACCAGCACCTAAACCGTACAGTGTATCATTCGCGATTTCCAAGGCTTCTGCTTCGTCTTTGAATTTAGTGACACAGGCAACTGGACCAAAGATTTCTTCTTGGAAGACGCGCATTTTGTTATGTCCTTCTAATAATGTTGGTTTAATGTAGAATCCGTTGGCTAAATCACCTTCTAATTTGTTGGCTTCTCCACCAGTTAATACTTTGGCACCTTCTTCTTTTCCAATATGGAAATACGATTGAATCTTCTCAAATTGATCGTTAGACGCTTGTGCACCCACCATCGTATTCACATCATACGGATTATCCTGAATGATTGCATTGGTACGTTCAATGACACGTTCCATAAACGCATCGTAAATATCTTCTTGCACTAGAATTCGCGACGGACAGGTACAAACTTCTCCTTGATTAAAGGCAAATAAAACCGCACCTTCAATCGCTTTATCTAAAAAGGCATCGTCTGCATCCATGACGCTGTTGAAAAAGATATTTGGTGATTTTCCACCGAGTTCCATCGTGACAGGATTTAGGTTTTTAGACGCATACTGCATGATCAACTGACCTGTAGTCGTTTCTCCTGTAAAGGCAACTTTATCTACACGCGAACTAGACGCTAACGGTTTTCCTGCTTCCGGACCGAAACCGTGTATAATATTAATAACGCCAGGAGGAAATACATCGGCAATTTTTTCCATCAATAATGTTGCAGTAGAAGGTGTTTGCTCTGCAGGTTTTAAAACCACACAGTTTCCTGTTGCGAGTGCTGGTGGCAATTTCCATGATAACATTAACAACGGAAAATTCCAAGGAATAATCTGTCCCACAACACCTAACGGTTCTTTAATATTCATGGAAAGTGTGTTTTGATCTAATTCTGTGGCACTTCCTTCTTCGGCACGAATACACGAAGCGAAATAACGCCAATGATCTACACAAAGGGGAATATCAGCGTTTAACGTTTCACGAATTGGCTTTCCGTTATCACACGTTTCTACAAGTGCAAACTCTTCTAAATTTGCTTCAATAATATCCGCTACTTTGTTGAGTAAAGTTGCTCTTTCGGTTGCTGAGGTATTTCCCCAAGCTTCTTTGGCTGCATTGGCTGCATCTAAGGCAAGTTCGACATCTTCTTTTTGTGAACGTGGATATTTTGCGATTAGGCTATTGTCGATCGGAGAGGTGTTATCGAAATATTGTTCGCCAATCGGCGCAACAAATTCACCATTGATGAAGTTATGGTATTTCTCTTTGAATGTTGGTTTTGAATAACTCATATAATTGTTAATTTGATTAGTAAATGGTTAATTTTTTTAAGAATTAATAATTTTTATAAATGTAGTTTGTGATATTCTCATTATATTGAACATATATATTAAACTCTTGCACATATCTATTATATTAGGAATCAATGGTTAAATTTTTATATTATTGACTATGCAATCACTTCTAAATCAACATAAAAAGAATCGAAAACTCACTACATTAGTAGAGAACAGAACGACGTACGGTTCGGAATATGCAGAGTTGAATATTTACGAAACCTACGCTTTTGCGGAAAAAGTCTCGCTGACATTCGACTTTCCAATCATCGCAAGCATGCTGACAGGAAAGAAAGTAATGCATCTAGAAGGCTTCGAAGCGTTTGATTTTTTTCCGGGCGAATCGGTTGTGATGCCTACGAATAAAGAAATGGTGATTGATTTCCCGTTAGCAACTGAAAACTCACCAACACAATGTTTAGCTCTAGGAATTGACGCTACAAAAATTGAAGAAGTCGTTGGGAAATTTAATGATTTGGTTCAGATTGAAAACGAGAATAACAACTGGAATATCGACGAAACCGCGTCACATTTGATCAATAATGCGGATGTAAATCATTTGGTGCAGCGACTTACGTACACTTTTACAAATGATCATACGTCCAAAGATGTGTTGCTCGATTTAATGATTCAGGAGTTGATTGTGCGTTTGCTGCAAACCAAAGCGAAATCCCTCATTATCAATGACACCGATCAGGTTTTTAATGATACGAGAATTGGCTCGGTTATCAAATACATAAAAACACATTTAACTGATAAAGATATCAATGTAGAAGCGTTGGCAAAGCAAGCATACATGAGTACTTCACACTTTCACAAGCAATTTAAAAATACCTTGGGAATTTCTCCGATCGATTATATCAACTCAGAACGCATTAAGTTTGCCAAGAAACTCATCAAAGAATCCAAAGATATCAGAATCTCCGATATCGCGTATAAATCAGGATTCAACAATACTAGTTACTTCAACCGACAATTCAAAAAACACGAAATGATTACGCCGACACAATTTTTAAAGTCTGTGTTAAGCAAAGTCTGAGAGCTATCGTAAGTCGGCTATCGTAAGTCTCAGACTTACGATAACATTTCGACTTACAATAGCCTGTTGATTCTAATAATCTACATAAACTCCAACATACTGCCTTTCAAATGTTCAGTAGCTTGCATGTAGGCAAAGACTTCTTTCGGTCTGGCGCCAATCTTTTTCTTTTCCATTTCTGCCGTAAAGGCTAAATCCAATTTTCGACAGTTTAAAGCTCTTGCGCGTAACAACGTTTTGAATAAAATTTGTTTATACGTTTTGTGACTGTACACATATTCATAATCCAAGCCGACAATAAGTGCGTTGTATACATCGTCGTGAATATGACTGAACATCACACCGACCAAACGATGATTTTCATCTTTTAAATACAATCGAATCACGTCGTATTCGTCAGAAGTGCACATGCGTTTAAAATATTCATAGGTCAATTTGAAGACATTTAAATCATACGATTTATTAAAAACCTGTTCGTACAGTTTGTATACTTGACTGATTTCCAATTCGCTATTCGGTTTTGTGTAGGAAGTCTCAAAATTAGGTTCGTATTGTATGATTTCCTTTTTGACATTGTAGCGATATTTCTGCGGAAGCGATTTTAAATATTGATTGCGATCTGTCCAAGTGAGTTGTTCCACTTCCATGTTATTTGGCAATTGGAACTTTGTAAATCCGCGTTCTAGCATTTCTTGTTCAAATTCGCTGTCTTGCTGGCCGTAAAAATCGCGAATCATGATTTTGGTTGCTTCTGTTTTTTCTAAAACTTTATTCAGTTGCTCTATAAAAATAGTCAATGCTTTTTTCCAGTGTTTGCTTTTATAATCAATAAACACATGATTTCCTTTCGTAATCAAGGTTCCCGTGATGACTGTTTTGGAAGTCAGGAAGTATGGCGTATTTTCCAAACGGAGATTTTCAATTTTTTCAGAAACATAGCCAGGATGAAAAATATCATCTTTGATTAGCGCTACGGTGATTGGTGTTTTTAAGACGATTTTATTGTTGTGATCTTTTATGATTAAATAATAAAAATCCCAGTTATTTTCAGGTGTTGTTTGATGTGAATATACATCTTCTATCAAGGTCAAATTGGCGTAACTCAACGTACCATTTCTAGAATACGTCGCATTCCATTCGTTTTCGTCCAACTCTTTAATAGAGCGATGCAAACACACTTGTAGCGCATCTTCTGTTTCAAATGTAAACTCTTTTTGCTCCTCAATTTTGATGCTGAATTCAGGAATGCCAAAAGTCTTCGCAATTTTCTCATACGTCATTTCATTTTCCAAAATCGTTTCTGAATATACTTCACATAAAGTCATCAACATGGCATTTATTTTTTCTGTATTGAGAAAATTATTCACCATAAATCGAATGCCGCTTTTGCGCATCGGAACGACTGGAAAAGAGGCTGTATTTACGAAAAATCCTTTTTCTTTCATCTTATGAATAATATCGTAGCAAATTTTAGGCAATCCCACAGGAATAAAAAATACAGGACTGTCTGTTTTTTGATATTGCGGAAATCCAAGTGCATCCAATCGTTGATTGGTATATTGAATCAGTTCCCAAATTCTATTTTGCAACGGTTTTATTTCTTCCGAAAGATGTAATTTGGCAGAAGCAATGGCTGCACCTAACATTGGCGGTTGAATCGGTCCAGAAAACAAATATGTCGGACCACAATTTCGAACTTTCTTCGCAGTTTCTTCATTCGGAAACACAATGCATCCGCCAGCCGACGCAAAGGATTTATTTAAAGAAACCGTCAAAATCATTTTTTCCGATTGTTGCATCTTCGTCCAAACGACACCGCAACCGTGTTCGCCTGCCCATCCCATTCCATGTGCATCGTCAATATACAAGTGAAATTTATCGTACTTATTCAGTAAATAATCCAAGGTTTCAAAAGGTGCATAATCGCCGTACATAGAATAAATTCCATCCGCAAAGTACCAGATTTTTTCATGTTTGTTGGACAACTTTTGAATTTGCTTCTCTAACGATTCCATACAATTGTGTTTGATAATATGTATCGGAATGTTTTTCGCTTTCAACTGCTGCACCGTCATCTGAATGCTTGAATGTACTTGCAAATCTAAAACCACGGCGTCTTTTTTGCCAACGAGCACGGGAATCGTTGCCAAATGCCCCAAAGTGGTACTTGCAGAAACAATAGCAGGTTTCTTAAAAATTTGAAACATCAATTGTTCCAATTCCTGATACAAATCTACCGAAACGTAGCCTCTGGAGGAGGAAAACTGTGTTCCGTATTTTGTCACTGCTGCCACAACACCTTGTTGTAGTTTTTCATGTTTTTCAAGTCCTAAGTAGCTACAAGAGCCAAAATGAATCATTTCATGGTCATCAATCACAATCGCACTGTTTGGCAATGCTGGATTGGGAGTTGTAAAGTTGTGAACGAGCTTTCTGCGAAAGCCATCTTCAATAATTTGATTTAATGTGTCAATCATACTAAGGTAGGTTATGTTAAGGTTGTTGTTATTTTAAATACATTACTATTCGTCCATTATAATTTCAGTAATGGTTACATACTTTTTGATGCGTTTTAAAAAACACACAAATTTGTTGGGAAGGAAGTGGGCAATTTGTCTTCCTTTAATTTTGTAAAATTTTGGGATGTAATTAGTTGCACATTCTCAATGGGCAGTTGAGAATATTTTTTAGAAACTAAAAAATTATAGTGCGTAATACCATTTGAATATGCTTGATACTACTTGCGCTAAAATAAGTGTTTAATTTAAAATTTAAATACGTTTTTTACGTAATTATTGTAAGTTGTTATTGTTATCGTAAGTCTGAGACGCTATCGTAAGTCTCAGACTTACGATAACGACTTACGATAGCTTATTTTTGCAATATGGAAGTATCAAATTGAGCATCTTTAGCAACTTGAACCATGGTAATTCTCACTTTGGTGGGAAAGAACTTTTCATAATCAGTACGTTTGTGTGCATGTCCTTGTCCGCCGCTATCATCTTTAATAACCAGGTCCATTTGCTTGATGCCTTCTGACCAAATGATCGATTCATTTTCCCAGAATTCGTTCATAGCAACTTCTTTTTCATACACACCTTCAGTTGTAAATAAATCAGTTCCTGTACAGCCGTACATATTGTTTTGTCCTTTGTGGGGAATGTAGCAAAGTGTCCATTTGGTAGGTGCGTTTCCTTTGGGTTTTTCTAGAACTTCGATGCGAATGTGAACCGTTCCGTTTCTGAAATCTACAGGACTTGTCCAATCTTTTGGAATGTTTGGCGACAGCATTTCATTCGTTATATAGTAATGCGATTTACTTGGCGAAGACGTCAACGCGTCGTTGTAGGTAAAGGTAAATTCCTCATCAAACAAGATAAATTGTGTCACGCTTGCATCTTCACAAGAAATTAAAAATAATAGTATGAATAAAAAGAAGAAATACTTTTTCATGCTGAAAATTAGTGTAAAATCTGCATGAAAACTGATACTAAAATGGCAAATACATCACGTAATTTGGATTATACCGCGTTTCAGAAATTTTAAAATCATATTCGCCGACAATTTGAAAGTGATTCTTTTTATAAAAATGTAAGGCGCGTTCATTGGTCATCAGCACGTACAACCACATTCCTTGTTGCTGTTGTGTTTTTGAAAAATTGACAAGATGATTGAAGAGTTGCGCGCCTAGTTTTTGTCCGTGAAATTGTTTCAATACATACAAACGATCGAGTTTGGTCAGTTGTGTCCCTTCTGCAGTAGCATTAGGTACATTGAGTTCAATTTTGGCGTATCCGACAAGCGTTTTATCCAGAAAAATTAAAAAGTAATAAATATTCTCACTATCAAATTCCGCGCGAAGCGTCTCCACATCAAACGCCTGTTCCACAAAAGATGCTACCGCAGCTTTGGGCGTGTTTGGCAAATAGGTTTCGAAAAAAGTAGTGCTGCCAATTTGAGATATAATTTGGATATCGTCAACAACAGCTTTCCGTATGTAAATCATCTTGAATATTTGTAGTTTCAAAAGTACGCAAATCTACCTGCTTTTTAAATTAGGATACTATTACGCTTACGCCAGACTTATTTTGCTTCTATCTTTGAAATAAATAAAACTAAACCATATTACAATGAAACACCCAAAACATTTGAAACATAGCCCAATTGTGGTCGAGTTACAAGCTTTATTGAAAGCGAAACCAGAAATTGAATCTGCATTGTTATTGTCATTACAAGCAGCCAATATTTCTGCGAAACAAAGTTTAAATTCAGATTTATACAATGCGTATAATGACGAGTTTAACGGAAATGCATGGCCAACAACCATTGAAGATTATTACAATTATTTAGACATGTACGTATGTTTAGTGCCAGACGAAAGCAGCGATCCAAATTATCCTGATGCGTGGAAAAGTAGTGATTCTGCGAATGGTTACAACCAAAAAGTATACGATTTGTTATGTCAATTTTATTGGTTGGTAGATCAAAAAGTGGAATCGTCCGGAAGTTCATTACAGAGTTTCCCAGCGTTTGCGGATTGGTTGGTGAAATTCGCCATAGATTGGGGAAAATTCCTTGACACAACTGCTTCGTTAACGAAAGAAAGTTATTACTCGTTTAGACACAATCCAATGTATAATTATCCGTTGTATGGTGATAATTCTGAAAGTTGGACGACGTTTAATGAGTTCTTTTATAGAGAATTTAATCAGGCAGATGCTGTAACAGGAATTTCACCGTTGCGTCCAATTGCTGAGCCAGATGATAACACAACCGTAGTCGCTCCGGCAGATTGTACTTTTAAGCAAGATTATAAGATTGACGATCAGGGAAATGTCATAGGAAAAGATGGTAAAATCACGCAGGATCGTTTGAAGCATACACATACTATCGGAACGATTGACGAATTGCTAGATGGAAGTCCATACGCAAAAGATTTTTACGGTGGAACCTTTGTACATTACTTCTTAGGACCATATGATTATCACCGTTTCCATACGCCAGTAAGTGGAGAAGTATTGGAAATTAAAGACATCAACGGAAAAGTATTTTTGAATGTTGAAATGATCGGTGGACAATGGGATGCTCCAGATGGTGCAGAAGACGGTTATGAGTTCAATCAAGCACGTGGATTAGTCATTGTTGATGGTGGCGAAAAAGTGGGGAAAGTAGCGATTCTTCCTATCGGAATGGCACAAGTTTCAGGGGTAATGATGTATGCAAAAGACAATCCGCCAGAAGGTGTTCCTCCAGAAAAACTCATCGCGACAGGAGATACCGTAGTTAAAGGACGCGAATTCGGAAAATTCAGATTCGGAGGTTCGGATATCATCATGGTTTTTGAAAAACCAGTGGAAGATTTATACATGTTTAAAAAAGATCCGGGACATGTGCCAATTCACTTCCAATATGGACAAACTGCTATTTATGTACAGTAAATAAATATTATCGTAAGTCGGGAGACTTACGATAACATATAATAGTACTTTGAAAAGCGCCGCAATATATTTTGCGGCGTTTTTACGATTTAATCAAATAGTTTTTCGGCTAATTTCCCTCTTTTCATCGCTTTGTAAAACTTTTTGGTTTTAGACTTCATCGGGACATTATTTTCTTTGTCTGCTATGTAATTCAGTAGAATTTTAGCCGCTTCAAGTTGCACTTCTTTTACATCTTCTTGTTCTTTGTAAACTTGTCCTTCTATCGGTTTGCAAGCTAACAAACGACCTTCGTTTTTCTTTTGTCCCAATTGATATTTCAGTACCGCAGCAACATATAAGAACTTCTGATTATTCGTTAAGCTCTCATAAAATTTTCCACCCAACGGGATGGCAGTTTCCGTGTCTTTATTCATCCAAAAGCGGACAATATCAAAAGCTGCATTGCATTCTATTCCTTCCTCAAATACAGGAAGCGCAAAAATGTATTGTGAAGCATCAAAAAGGAGATTTTCATACTTTTCATACGTTGCGTTTTCATCAGCTTTCATCTTTGCTAAGGATTCTGATAATAATTCTTCTGAAGATGACGGAAATGAAAACGAAGTCCACAAACGTGTATTGATAACGTTTTCATTAATTTTTCCAGGCTTAACGCTTAGTTTTTCTACAGCATCAATAAAATTATCGGATAAATCGACAGTTCTTGGATAGTTGATGGCAGCAATATCTGTGATTTCTCCATCTTTAGTCACGGTAAGATATACATACGCACTTCCTTGAAAATCGACATGTAAGTCTAAGTTTTCAAAAATCATTTTTCGTAAATGACGTTCTGAACATTTCGCAAGTGCTTCTTCATTCAAGTCATCAGCGCAATCATTTTCAAACGGCAGACTCGTTACTTTGGAATAGTGATACAATTCCTTATCCTTTTGAATCATTGGAACTATAGCAGCTTTTGTGCTTTTTTTATCTTTAGCATCTAAAAAATTTTGAGAAAAAGTAACCAAAGGAAATAAACCTACGAGTAAAAGTAGGCGCCAAGTATTGGTATTCATAACAATCATATTAACGTTAAATTTTGGACAAAAATAAAGCAAACTCATGTAAAAAAAGTGTTTTTAAATTTTTAATCTATATTCGTACTTTCTCCTGAAATCTCATCAATTTCATCGAGTACTGTTTTTTCTTTGAAGTGTTTCCTTGCTGAATAGTGAACCGCGAGTGCAACAAAAGCAATTACATCGATACTTACCTTATTGTTCCCAAGAAGTAAACTCAAAGAAAAGTCAAAACCATACGATAAATCAAGCCAAATACTTAAGGCATTCGTGTATACTTCTATCGCAAATGTGATCAACATATACCAAATTAGTAAAACAGTCCAAGCTATCTTTTCGCCTTTTAGTAAATGATAAGTTGACACTAGTACAATCACTATAAAAATTCCCAAAAACCAACCCAGAGGAAATGTGTGTATTAAGACATATGTTACTAAAAGAGTTTGTAAAAGGTTATAAATAGTAATAAATTTTACTTCACCAGATGCTTTCTTAAAATCTTCTAAGATCATATTTTGTATTCTTTTTTAGAATAGAGATTAAAATACGGTTTCTTTAATAACTAAATTATTTTTAGTACTAATTAATGATGGATTAGCCAGCCAAAAATTTCCCAAACCATTCACAAGCTATAAAAAGCCATTTGTATACGAGTATCATATTATTTATATGTTGAATTAGACCAAAGAAGTGAACCTAACATGAATCCAGCAGTCATGTAAATTAAATACACTGTTGTAGCAATCGCTGTGATTTCAAGTGTAGTAAATAGTTGAATAATCTCCAATTGTTTAAAATAGAGTACAATAGTAATGGCGAGCAATATACCTAAGCCAAAAAGTTCGTTCAGCCAACGTTTTCCAAGCGTAATAAAAAGGTGTCCTGATAAAAATCCCCAAATCCACGGAAGTATAGACAAATGATCCGTTTGGATAGTTGCTGTTTGGTGATACGTAATCATACAGATTAGAATTAAGATTAATAAATATTGTTGAAGCTTTCGCACCTGTTTATTGCCTTCTAACAACTCGTTCTTAAAACAAAAAAAAACAGTTGTCAAAAAATTATAGGTCAATAAACAGTACAGAGTAACGTATAAAAAATACGCAATGATTGATGAAAATTGCATGTGAATGTTGTTACGGTTAAGCAGTTTAAAAGTAACTAATTCACACTGCTAGGAAATACCTAACTGTAGGGAGATTTCCTTTGAAGCATTGAGCTATTAGATGTGAGTATTGAGAAGTTTCAAAGTGTATATTGTGTTTTTGAATGATCAATGAATAAAGAAGTAAAATGTTGAATGCTAAATGTTGAATTTTAAATGTTTTATCTGATAAATTAACAAATTAACGAATCCACAAATAAACAAATCCACAACGGAGCAAAGCGACCAACTGACAACAAACAAAATAAAATGTAAAATGTAAAACCGCAAAATATTAAATGAAAAAGTATTTTCACAAACAACAAACAACAAACAACAAACAACAAACAACAAACACCAAAGACCCAAAACCAACAAAAAACAATTCATCCCCAAAAAATTACAATTCGGTAGTTTCTTTTTTCGCAACCTACATGTTTGTTAGATATTTGAACTGTCAATCAAAAACAATCAAATCAATCAAAAAATGATCAGTATCGCATTCATCATTGTCGAATTTATTTTTTCAATCATCTGAAAAGGACAAATTCACACAAAAAAAGTAAATCATCAAAAAGCCAACACAATGAAAAAAGTAGTATTAATTTTAAGTTTAGTTTTTTTAGGAAACATCGCCACAGCGCAATCCAAGTATGAAAAAGGAATGGAAAAAGCTTTTTCACTTTGGAAAGCAAATAAAACGGTAGAAGCCGCTAATTTGTTTGAGCGTATTTCTTCAGGAAGTCCAACCGAATGGTTGCCATCGTATTATGCAGCGCAAATCAATATTATTGGCGGATACGCGATCAAAGACAAGAGTAAGTTAGCACAGCAATTGGAAAAAGCACAAGCACAAATTGATCATGCGACAAGCATTTCACCAAACAATCCAGAAATCATGATTTTGCAAGCCATGTTATACACCGTTTGGGTTGCGTACGACGGCGCCACCTACGGAATGCAGTATGCACCAAAAGTGAGTCAAATTTACGCGAAAGCCTATGCGATGGACAAAGACAATCCAAGAGTTGTGCTCAACAAAACGGAGTGGGAAATTGGAAGTGCACGTTATTTCGGAAAAGATACAGCGCCATTCTGTAAAGAATTGGAAAGAGCCAAAACATTGTTTGAAGCCGAAACCAAGAAAGACGATTTTAGTCCACAATGGGGAAAAGAACGCGCGGTAAAGTTGGTGGAAGAGTGCAAAAACTAACAACATCGTTTAAAAATCATTAGTATATTTGATAAAAGCCAATCAAACACACCACATGAAAGAGTTTAACCAAATACTTACTGCCGGAGTTGTCATAGGATTTATTTTATGTGCAATAGAATTAATTTTCGATTTTACTGCGGGACGACCAATACGTATTGATCAAGGATTGCTGATCAACTTTGCCATGTATTGCTTGTATTCTGTTCCGATTAGTTTTGTAAACTCTTACTTTTTCAGATATATGAACAGAGATGTTGTGTGGAACGATAAAACACGTCGCTACCGAATATTCATTGGAGTTGTAGGATCGGTAGCACTTACCTTAGTAACGGTGTTTTTAGTGCGAATGATAGACATCATCGGGATTAAAGGAAAAACGTATACCGCATTTATTGAAACACAAAGCGCAAACTTTTACCTGCAAGTATTGTTGGTGACGCTCTTTTTCTCTGTGTTTTTTCACGCACTATATTTTTACAGAGAATTACAAAAAAACAAAGTTAAAGAGCAAAAAATCATCGCAGGAACGGCTTCGGCACAGTTTGATGCGTTAAAAAATCAACTAGATCCGCATTTTTTGTTCAACAGTTTAAATGTACTCAGTTCTTTAATTGATGAAAATCCGCGTCAAGCGCAGAAATTTACCTCGGGACTTTCCAAAGTATACCGTTATGTATTGGAACAGAAAAACAAAGAGCTCGTAACAGTTGATGAGGAATTGAAATTCGCGAAAACGTATATGAGTTTGCTCAAAATGCGTTTTGAAGACAGTATTGTTTTTGAAGCTACTGAAACGGCGAGCAATCCGGATAGTAAAGTAGTGCCATTGTCCCTACAATTATTACTGGAAAATGCCGTAAAGCACAATATGGTAACGCCATCCAAACCGTTACACATAAAAATATATGAAGATCGTGGAAATTTAATCATAGAAAACAATCTTCAAGAAAAACAAATTGTAAAAAAGAGTAGTGGCGTGGGTTTAAATAATATCCGACAACGATACGATTTACTCACACAACGCCAAGTATATATCAACAAAACAACATCGGATTTTCAAGTAGCGATTCCGATGCTAACAAAACAAAGAGAAATCATGAGAAATGAAATTATAACACAAAGTGACAGCAGCGGACTGGACGATAAATATATCGAAGCTAGAAAGCACGTGGAGAAGCTTAAGGAGTTTTACTATAACTTATTATCCTACTGTTTGGTGATTCCGTTTTTGGCATTCATCAACTGGAGAACAAGCTGGGAATTCCAATGGTTTTGGTTTCCAATGTTTGGATGGGGAATTGGATTGGCGTTTCACGCGATGAGTGTATTCTTTGAAGGCGGACGTTTCGGAAGAAACTGGGAACAACGTAAGATTAGAGAATTCATGGAACAAGAAGAACGTAAACGATGGAACTAATGGACACAAGAGATAAAAATCGTGAAAAGACAGAACGGTATTTACGTGCCGAAAAAAAGGTCGGCGAACTGAAAAGTTTTTACATTCATGTGTTAGTGTATATCTGTGTAAATTCATTTATCAGCGTTAAAAAAATAGTCAACAATCTCAATAACGGAGAAACGTTTCAAGAAGCTTTCTTTGACTTGGGAACCTTTATCGTATGGTTGGCTTGGGGAATCGGATTGGCGTTTCATGCATTCAATGTGTTTATCGATAACGGAATGTTAGGTAAAAACTGGGAAGATCGCAAGATTCGCGAATACATGGACGACGAAAACCGCCAAAACTGGTATTAACCAAACACATTCATCATCAAAAAACAATACAAAAAATAAAGAATCATGGAAAGATTACCATCAAATATAGATAGATCAAATTTCAATAAAGATTATAAAAAAGAAGAAGCGTACATGCGTGCACGCAAGAAAGTAGAAAAACTCAAAGGCTTTTACGGACATTTTGGATCGTATGTAATTGTCAATGTTTTTATTCTTGTTTTAATTGCGATTAACTTGGATGAAGGCGAAAGCATCTGGCAATTCAGTCACTTTTCAACTGCCTTTTTCTGGGGAATTGGATTGGCGTTTCACGCAGCAAGTATCTTTGGTCCTGATTTTTTATTAGGAAGAAAATGGGAAGAACGAAAAATTCAAGAATACATGTCTAATAACCGTAGAAACTGGGAATAATCTATGAAGTTTTGAATGTTGGATGTTGAATTTTAATTTTCAAACATCAACTTGATTGTTTTAAGAATACTTTGATGTTCTGTGTGTTTATAAGTTTATGAGTTGACAAGTTTAGGTTTCAAACTCACGAATTAACAAATTAATAAGAAGCAATTAAATAATAAGTTAGGAGTTAAAAAGTGATGAGTTAAGAGTTAAGAAAAAACAAATTAACGAATTAACAAATCCACAAATCAACAAAAAGACAAACCAACAACCAACGACGAGCAACCAAACACCAAAAAACCAACCAACACCAAAGACCCAAAACCCAACACCCAAAATGAAAGTAATCATCATCGAAGACGAAAAACCATCTGCAAGACGCCTCAATCGTATGTTAGAACGCGAAAATATGAACGTAGAAGTCATGTTGCACTCTGTGGCAGAATCTATTGAATGGTTTCAAAACAATGCGCATCCTGATTTGATATTTTTAGACATTCAACTCTCAGACGGATTGTCCTTTGAAATCTTTGAAGTTATTAATATCACCTCTGCGATCATCTTCACTACAGCGTACGACGAATATGCATTGCAAGCCTTCAAACTAAACAGCATCGATTATTTACTCAAACCAATTGATGAAGACGAACTCATTACTGCGGTAGAAAAATACAAACTCCGCACGCCTAAAACACAAAATGTACAGTTAAACTTTGAAGACATCAAAAAACTATTGGTCAATCCGATTGAACGTACCTACAAAAAACGCTATACCGTAAAAGTAGGACAGCATTTAAAAATGATTCCCATCGATGAGATTGAATGCTTCTACAGCGAAAACAAAGGCACTTACGCACATACCGTGGAAGGAAGAAACTATCTCTTAGAAACTTCCCTAGAAAACCTAGAAGACGAACTCTCACCAGAAATCTTCTATCGTGTCAGTCGAAAATTCTATATCAATATCAATGCTATCAAAGACATCGTAAGCTACACCAACTCTCGCTTACAAATAAAACTACACAACTATAACGAACAAGACATCATTGTAAGCAGAGAACGCGTAAAAGATTTTAAAAATTGGCTGAATTGATCTTTGATGTTGGTTTGTGGATTTGTTTATTCGTGGATTTGTTTATTCGTGGATTTGTGGATTTGTGGATTCGTGGATTTGTTAATTTGTTAGATTCCTAGTGAATGCATTAATAACTGATAGCCAGTGAATTATAAAGTGTGAAATGAAAAAGTATTTTTAGTTATGAGTTATGAGTTATGAGTTATGGTCACTACTGTCCGGTTATAAATCAAATAAAATCAGTTGATTATAATTATCAGTGGTATTATTATTGTAATTTTTATTTTCAAATAACTGATTTACAGGAACTTTATCAAAAACACAGACACTCAAAATCTGTAGAATTGTG
>JBCCLH010000054.1:0-35082 GCA_039026955.1 Bacteroidota bacterium | reverse complement strand
TAAGAATCAACACTTGACCGATAGGAGCGCAGCTCTTCAACAGATTCTTTAATAAGGGTAACTTTTAATCGTGCCATTTGTAAATTTAATAAATAAAACCCAAATTAAATGTAAAATGGTATAAATTTTCAAATCAACGAATAAAAAAAGAGGCTGTCTAAAAAGTCTTTGCAGGCGTCATTCTGAGCTTGATACTGAATCAAGTTCGGTTTGACGAAATCTGTACTTTTTAGACAGCCTCTTTTTTAAAATATGTTGTTTGCGAATTAGTTTCCTACAGTCCAACCCGCTCCCCAAGTAGAATAGTCAGTTCCTGTACCGTTTCCGTCACCTGAAATTAAATCAGCTTCTGTAAACATAATTCCTGTATCATTTTTAACTTTGATGTTGATGTCAGTAAATGTGATATCTGTTACTTGTGTATCTCCACTTACAACACCTTCTCCAGTTGGGTGATCAGCAGGAACCGTTGGGTCAGTATCTAAATCAAACCCTTCGTTGTATCCTTCTAATACTACGTTTGTAAACATGGCTCTTGTTCCCGCTCTTAAACGGATAGCTTCGCTACTTGTACCAGAACCTAATCCGATGATAGTTAAGTTGTCTATTGTTGGCGCAGAGAAGTATACTGGGTTAGAGTTGTTTCCGATATCTGTGTTGAAACCGTCAGCTTCAATTCCTTTATCGTGATCAGCACCGTGACGTACATACGCATCAGTGATTGTTCCAGTGTATCCTTCTGTCCAGTCGATAGAGTCATCTTGTGCACCAACTACTGCAGAGAAACGTACATTTACAGTTCCACCAAAGTACTCAATTCCGTCATCTTTTCCTTCAAATACTTGAACGTACTCAACAATAGTTCCACTACCTACACCGTAGAAAGAGATTCCGTTGTTTTCTGACTGACCATCAGCAGATCCACCAGAGTATTGTACACGTACATAACGTAATGTTCCAGAGTTGTCAGTTGGGTTTGTTCCTCCATAAGGTAAACTAGCAATTTCAGAAGTTGCTGTAGCCGTTCCAGTTACAGAATTTACAGGAGCGTTTCCTAATATGATTAATCCTCCCCAGTCACCAGCAGCAGGAGTAGAAGCGTCTGATGTAAATACGATTGGATTATCAGAAGTTCCGATAGCTTCAATCTGAGCTCCAGCAGAAATAGCAACGTATACGTCAGCCCCAGCAGCCAATGCTTCTAAAGTCATTCCAGCAGGAATACGCAATGTAGTTCCAGGCGCCATGATCAATGATCCGTTTACTTTGTATGAGTTGTTCGCATCTAACTCTAAATCTTCTGTGTATGTACCAGATAAAAAGATAGTCTGTCCACCAGTGTTTCCTCCACCAGTTCCAGTTGTTGTGTTGTTTACTACACTGTTATCTGTAATTGTGATATCAGCAGTATCATCGTCAGCACATGAAGTTAAAGTTAAAGCTCCAAAAAGTGCAAATCCAAATAGTATACGATTTTTCATTGTGTTTGTGTTTTAATTGTAATCTTTTAAAAGTTGTTTTTGTTAAAATTTGTATTTCAGTTGTAATCCGATATTTCTTCCTCTATTGTAACCAGAGACACCTTTACCGTTTGTAGAGGTCACTAGTACATCTCCTTGTGGTGTTTCACGAACAAATTTGATATCTGGATTTAATATGTTTCTTACGCTAAAGTTTATTTCGAAGTCTTCCCCGATTTCGTTTCTTAAGATAAAGTCTAAGGTTGGAACCGATCTTTCCACGATGTTTCCTAACTGACCTGAACCTAATGCGTCAATACGATCAGCGAAGTATGAGAATATTAAGTTCCCTGTTGGCTTGTAGTTTCCAAAATCTGGCGAGTAACTTACATCGGCATTGATTAAGAATGGCGAAGCTCCTTGTAATTGCTCAGAATCGTTACGGAAGTTTACACTGTACGTACCTTGAATCACATCATACAAGTCTTGCTCTGTGTGCATTAACGTCGTGTTGATTCCAAAACCTACTAATGTTTCGTCATCCGCATCTTTTAAGATGTTTTTTCTGAATTCTAGCTCCACTCCATATACTTCTGCAGTTTCACCAGTTCTGAAGTAACGCTGTGTTCCTGTAGCATCAAAGGCAACTACTCGGTTTACCGGATCAGAGATACGCTTTGCAAAACCAGCAATTGAGAAGATTTCTCCTTTTCCAAAGAACCACTCGTATTTTAAGTCTAAGTTCAATACGTTAGAGTACGATACATCGGGTACGTTGATGAAGTTTGGATTTGTAGAACCTAATAAATCAGGATTCCCACCAAATCTGTTGGTTACATCAATATATACAAAAGGAGCGGTTTCTTTAAATTCTGGTAAAGAGATTGTTCTACTCACGGCTAAACGTAAGTTTTGATCGTCGTTGATACCGTATTTGATGTTTAAACTTGGTAAGATTAAGTTTTCAGAAGCACTTACGCTTGCATTACCATTGTTTCCTAAGTTGATTACGTCGTAGTCAATGCTTTGATCAATTGCTTCTACACGTACTCCAGGCACAATTAACCATTTTCCTGCTTGAATTTCTGCATCTGCATATCCTGCAAAAACATCCAAGTTACCTGTGTATGTGTTTTCTGGTAATCCAGGTCTGTTGGTATTACTTTGACCAGGAATCGCGTTGATCACCTTGATTTCGTAAATTCCTTCTCCAGAAGTCAAGCTGATGTTGCTCGGATTGAAAATAGCATCTAAGTTATTTACATCTACTGGGAAATCAGCGTCGATAATATCGTATCCGTAACGAATGTTTTCAAAGTTACGCTCTTTGCTTCTTCCGTTGAATCCGAAGTTGAATTTAAGTTTCTCGCTAGATTCATATTCTAAATTGAAACGTCCGTTAAATTCTGTGTCGTCAATATCTTGGAAGTAACGCTGGTTGTCATAATCTACGTTACTAAAGAATGTTGGGTTTGTCGCAGGATCATTATCCAAAGCAAACTGATAATTCTCTACCGTAATACGTCTACGATCTGGTTGCTTTGCTAATACGAAGTTATATCCAGCCGCCCAATCTACTTCAAACTTCCCTGATGTATGCATACCCATCACTTGGTTTACATACACTTGGTTTTGATCAAACTGTGCGTTCATTTGGTAGAAACCTTCATCTGTATTTAAAATCGCATCACGATCACGACCTGTTCCGTCAATACCAAAGTATCCAACTTCGTTTGTAGAACTGTTGATGAATAATGAGTTGAACTTTAATTTGTTGTCATCATTAATCTTATAATTGATAGTTCCCATCGCAGTCGTCGTTGTACTGTATTCGAACTCTTCTGCTTCTCTAAAGAATTTCTTTTCCGTTGTTGTAAAGTCAGTTGCTTCACCTCTTCTGTACTCGTATCCGTTTTCAAAAGAAACTGTTCCAAATACACTTAAGCGAGAACCATTTTCAAAGTCAAATGATTTTCCTCCAGAAACTCCAAAGTTTACATTGATTGGTGTGCTTACATCTTCTGGATCTAATCCGTGCGATAATACAATAGCAAATGGATTTTGATTGTGTCTTGCGTAATCTCCAAAATATCCTGAACCTTCACTAATTACGAAGTCTTCTCCAATCGCGTTGGTGTTGATTGTAGATCCTACAAAGGCTTCAATAAATCCTTCACCTTTGTAATCTTTTGAGTTGATGTTTACGTTACCCGCCGCAAAGTCTCCATATTGCTTTCCAGAGTATGCTTTACTGATGGATACATTTTCAATAACGTCTGTAGCAAATAAGCTTAATTCAATATTTTTCTTTTCAATATCGTTAGATGGTAATGGCAATCCGTTGAAAGTTGTATTTAAGTAACGATCGCCCAATCCACGAACATATACATTGCTAGAACCTTCTTGCTTTGATACCCCCGAAATTTTAGTTACAGCGGCAGCCGCATCACCAGCACCTTTACGTGCCAATTCTTCTGCTCCGATAATCTGTACAATGTCTTTCGATTTCTTTTGCTCTAATAAAGTAGCGGCTTCTGAGACTTTTCTGGTCGTAGCCGTAATGACAATAGCATCTAATGCAGCAGCATTTACTGCTAAAATTACATCTACGTTTGTGATTTGTCCTGGATTTACAACTACGCCTGTAACTTCTCTTGTTTCGTATCCAACAAAACTGAATACTAATGTGTACGTTCCTGGCGCCAACTCGTCAATTCTGTACAAACCATCCAAATCTGAAGTAGTTCCTTTAGTACTTCCCTTAACAGTAATGTTGGCAAAAGGTAGTGGGTCATTATTAGTTTCTTTATCTTGCACCTTACCAACGACAGTACCGTTTTGTGCATATCCTATTATAAAGGCAAAGAATAGGAGAATCGTAAATGTAAATTTTTGTCTCATCTAGTTTTTATTTCACAGCGCAAAGAAAGCCGAGTGCTGTAAAACTGATGTTACTACCATATTAACAGTTTGTAATTAGTATGTTAGTTTAATGTTATGATATTAAATCAATGTTAAGACCTTTCAATAATTAATTTTATATTTACTTTTGCCGAGTTATACGAAATGTAAAAAAGGTGTAATAAAAACAAAATCAACTATTTAAACGAAACAACACACAAATGAAAAAAAAGGATATTAAAATTTTGCTTGTTGATGATGAGCCAGATATCTTGGAAATTGTCGGGTATAATTTGTCTTCTGCGGGCTACCAATTAACCACCGCAAATAACGGTGCAGAAGCCATCACAAAAGCGAAAAAAATTAAGCCGCATTTGATTATTATGGACGTTATGATGCCTGAAATGGACGGAATTGAAGCATGTGAAAATATCAGAAAAGATAGTAGCTTAGCAAATACTATTATTACCTTTTTAACCGCGAGAGGAGAAGACTATTCGCAAGTAGCTGGTTTTGATGCTGGAGCAGATGATTACATTACAAAACCCATCAAACCCAAAGTATTGGTAAGTAAGGTAAAAGCCTTGCTTCGTAGATTGAAAGATGAAGATGAAAATGCACAAATTGTAACGGTTGGAAATATCGTTATCAACCGAGAAGAATATAAGATTGAAAAAGAAGGTGAAGAAATCATCTTACCGAGAAAAGAATTTGAATTATTATCGTTACTCGCATCGCGTCCAGGGAAAGTATTTAAAAGAGAAGAAATCTTAGACAAAGTTTGGGGAAATGAAGTGATTGTTGGCGGACGAACTATTGATGTACACATCCGTAAATTAAGAGAAAAAATAGGCGAAAATCACTTTAAAACAGTCAAAGGTGTAGGGTACAAGTACGTACAATAATGGCATGACCAGAAAACTTAAAAAATCATATCGCTTTGCATTGCGATCCTCGTTGTATATTACCTTATTTACAACCTCAATTTTAGAAGCATTACTGTTCTTTTTTGAAATAGAAAGTTATATTATAGTGCCTATTTTATTTTTTATTACCAGTTTTACTTTCTGTTTTTTTATCATTCAATATCGTGTAGAACGCTTTATCTACAAAAGAGTGAAGAAAATTTACGACGATGTAACATTGCTTGATATTAGCGACTTTCACAACTATCCGATTACTACCGACATGGCGACTTTGACTAAGGAAATTGAAAAGTTTGCCACCAACAAAAAGCTAGAAATTGAAACCTTAAAGATTCGAGAAAACTACCGAAAGGAATTTATTGGAAATGTGTCGCACGAATTAAAAACGCCACTTTTTACCGTACAAGGTTACATTTTGACGCTGCTTGATGGTGCCATGGAAGACAAAAGTATTCGTAAAAAATACCTAAATCGTGCTGGAAAAGGAGTGGAACGTTTGATTTATATTGTGAAAGATTTGGACATGATCACACGATTAGAAGCAGGCGATTTGAACTTGCACATGGAAGAATTTGACATTATCGAATTGGTGCAAAACGTGTTTGATTTGTTGGAGATGAAAGCCGCCAAAAAGCAAATCTCGCTAGCGTTTGATATGAACTACACCAAACCCATTATGGTGTCTGCCGATAAAGAACGCATTCAGCAAGTATTGACAAATTTGATTGTAAACTCTATCAAATACGGTCGTAACAAAGGAACTACCGAAATTAGTGTGGAAAATCTCATCCGAAACAAGGTCATTGTTCGTGTGACGGATAACGGAGAAGGAATAGAAAAAGATAATATTCCGCGTTTGTTTGAACGTTTTTACCGTGTCGATAAAAGCCGCACGCGGAAAGAAGGCGGTTCTGGTTTAGGACTTTCCATTGTAAAACACATCATTGAAGCGCACAATGAAAAAATATACGTTGAAAGCGAGCACGGTGTCGGTTCTGAGTTTTCATTCACCTTGGAAAAGCTGGAATAATTCCTTGTAATTTTCTTTGTGATTGAACTGACGCAAACCTTTAAATTCTTCTACACGCGCTAATTGCTCTATGGAAAAATCTTCCTGTGAAGCCGTCGGAACTAATTGATGCTTTTGCAAACGCTTTGCTAAATATTCTTGTTCAAATTGTCCCGGTGTCGGAATGAAAAACGCTTTTTTATTCAACTTTGCCAAATCCATCACGGTTGTATAGCCCGAACGCGAGAGTACAAATGCACTTTCGTTAAACGCTTGTTCTAGTTCGTCGCTTTGCATGTAATTATACACTTCGCAATTTAAAAACTGAAAATGTTCCTGTTTGGCTTCTACCTTTCCACGAACAAACAATACTTTTCCGTCAAAGTGTTTTACTTCCTCAAAAAGCTTTTCTTCCAGCATGGTACGTTGCGGTTCAGGACCGGATAGAATCACCATTAAATCGTAGGTAATTGGCAATTCTTGTGGTTGCAATCGACTTAACGGACCAATATATTTAAGCGGTAATTTGTTCTTTTTTAAATGTCCTAACTTTCCAGAAAGATTCGGTTTTCCATCTACATCTGGTACCCAACATTCGTCAAACTTTTTAATAATAATCTGATGAATCTTACTGCTAAACCAGGTTGTATTTCCACTCAGCACATTCAACTGATGTGTGATAAAAACAGAAGGCACTTTTTTGCTGTACACGCCCAATCGGTTATCTGAGATAATTCCACAAAAATCGCGCTCCTTCACCAGTTTCTTAATAATCTTTTTCTCTTCGGAAATCGCTTTGAGCATTTTGGGCGAATCTTTTAGCATTTTAAACTTAAAATTCTTTCCTTTTTTGGCGTATTCAATCTGATAATCGGGCAAGGTAATCGTCTCTAATTCAGGGAACTCTTTTTGCAACAATTGTAGTGCCACTCCATCAGAACCAATGACAGGTGTAAAATTTTCAGCTAGCAAACCTCGTATAATTGGAATGCATCTAGTAGCATGACCTAAGCCCCAATTTAGCGGAGCTACCAGCACAGTTTTCGAATTCTTCATAAAATCAAAGATAAGAATATTAGCAGGTCTGCAAGATTTCCTTAGTTTTGTCAAAATATTAAGAAACTATTGTGGGAAGTAAAAACAAACTCAAACGCTTCAAAGAAAACGATACATTCTCAAATGTAATTCAACCAACACGCGAAGAAATTGTCGATCAAAAGTTTCCTCTGCAAGGAAATTGGAGTCGTGATTTTTTTAAGAACGATGCGCCATTAGTGCTAGAATTAGGGTGTGGAAAAGGCGAATACACAGTAGCGTTGGCGAGAAAATTTCCAAACAAAAACTTTATCGGAATTGACATCAAAGGCGCGCGCTTTTGGCGTGGTGCCAAAACAGCAATTGAAGAAAATTTGCCGAATGTTGCCTTCATCCGAACACAAATAGAATTGATTGAAGGGTTGTTTGCCGAAAATGAAGTTGCCGAAATTTGGATTACCTTCCCCGATCCGCAAATTAAGTACAAACGTACCAAACACCGACTGACAAATGAAGCTTTCTTAGCGCGCTATAAAAAAATTCTCACTGAAGAAGGTTCAGTACATTTAAAAACCGATAGCGAATTTATGCATGGGTATACCTTGGGACTTTTGCATGGCGCGGGACACGAGGTATTGTATGCCAATCATGATGTGTATAAAAACGAAGGAAGTCCGTCAGAAGTCACTGAAATACAAACATTTTACGAGTCGCAATATTTGGAAGTAAACAAAGCAATTACTTATATTCACTTCAAAATTAAGTAATGACGGATCTCATTATTCTCTTTTTTATCACCTTTTCGGCGGCACTTTTGGGTGTCGTTCCTCCAGGATTAATCAACATCACTGCAGCTAAAATAAGTACCCAAAAAGGCAGGTTGAATGGTGTTATTTTTGCCATCGGAGCGTCTATTGTGGTGATTGGACAAGCGGTGATTGCCGTCGTGATTTCCAAATATTTGTATCACAATCAAGAAGTCATTGAAGCGCTTGAAAAAGCCGCGGTTGTTATTTTTGGTTTGTTGGGAATTTACTTTTTTGTCATCGCGCGCAAGAAGAAAGAAAAAGAAAAGCGAATCCGAATGGTCAAAGTGAGCAAAAAAGGAAGTTTTTTTAAAGGAATTTTCTTGGCGATGCTCAACGTGTTACCCATTCCTTATTTTGTAGGATTGAATGCCTTGTGGAGAACTTCAGGACTGATGGAATTCACCATTACCGATGTCATTACCTTTGTCTTAGGAACAGGATTTGGAACCTTTGCCATGTTGTATATGTATGTGTTTTATTTTAACAAATCGCAATCAAAATCGGGAAGTTTTTCTAAATATTCAGATCATATCTTAAGCGCATTAATGCTTATCTTAGTCATTGTTACGCTTGTTCGTATTTATTATAACGCTGATGCCTCATGAAACCAGAAAATCAAAATTTCTTCGAACGTGTATACGAAGTCGCTCGTTTAATTCCCTATGGAAGAGTCACAAGTTATGGCGCTATTGCCAAATATTTAGGCGCTGCCAGAAGTGCACGAATGGTTGGTTGGGCAATGAATGGTGCAGGAAAGTACGAGGATATTGCCGCACACAGAGTCGTCAATCGAAAAGGCTTGCTCACTGGAAAACATCATTTTCAAGGAACCAATCTCATGCAACAATTGCTAGAAAGCGAAGGCGTAGAAGTGGCAGACAATCAAGTTCAAAATTTAGAAAAATATTTTTGGGACCCTTCTAAGGAATTACTTTGAGGTTTTTTTGGATTTGTTTTTTGTCAATTCGTTAATTTGCCTTTATGATACGTCATTACGAGGAGCTTGCGACGTAGTAATTTGTCTAAATAAAAGCAAGGTTTGTCTCTGAAATAAACATTAATACATTAGAAACAGATTGCTTCACTACGTTCACAATGACGGATCAAATAAACGCATAAAAACGTTTATACTGAACCTATAATCAGGTATTTGCTCTTTCGTTAATTTAGTACTTAACGTGAGTTCGATATAACTATTTCGTTAAACACTTAATAGTCAAAAATCTACAGAAACTGTCAAATCTAGCATTGCTGAAAGCACCGAGCAAAGCTCACGAGATTCAATCGAAATCTTAACTTTTTTAGTGTTCTCATGAGCTTCGCTCGCTATCTACGATAATGCTCGAACTGACAAGTGTTTAATTTTTAGTGAATTACAAGTAATTTAATGATTTCTTATGTCGAACTCACGTTACTTATCCTTTAACTAACTTCTTCACCGACACTAAACCAGATTCAGTTTCAATTTTTACAAAATACGTTCCTGTTGCCAGATTAGCGGTTGTAATTTGAATCGTATTTGGTGTTCCTGTGATAATTTCTTCTTGGATAAATTTCCCTGAAATATCATACATACGAATCGTTTCAATAGCTTCTTTCGTTTGAATGGTGAACCTATCTTTCACCGGATTTGGATATATTTCAAAAGTCGCAATAGTCACATCGCGCTGACTTAAAACATCTTTAATCACCGTAATGCTATTGTTGGTTTGAATTGGGAAATTGTAATCGAAGAAAATTTCCGCATCGTTTTCAAAAGTATCATCAATCATCAACGTTGGCAGGGTTTTCATTTTAAACGTTACATAACCGTCGTTGTTGGCATCATCAAAAGGCAGATTGATATTTTCAAAAATAAACTCTACAGTATTGGCATTGGTGAATCGCGTCATTACTGAGTGACTCGCATTTGTGACAATCAACGAAGCAGGATCAAACATTGCGGTGTTAATTTCATCTTTTACCACAACATTAATCGCATTGGCAGTTCCTGTATTTTCAAAGCGAATCATATAATCGACATATTTTCCAATCAATTCGGTAGTCACTTCGTTTCCTTGCAAGCAATTTTTATCATTTGGATCAAAAGAATTTACAACGGTTTGTGCAAGCGTGAAGGTATTGTCGTCCATAGTTTCATCAGCTACTATAGGAGTAATCGTAGTTTCAAAATCAAGGATATCGTCTGCATTTAGGGGAAATGAAGGATCGGTTGGCGTATTTAGATTCATCGTAAACACAATCTCACGCGATTCAAATGGTAACAGGTTTGTGTAATTCCAATGCAGTAAATTTACAGCTTGCGAATCTGTTATGGGATTGACTGATACCAAATCCATAAAATCATCTTCAAAGATCAAATTGATAGCGCCTGATAAAGTGGTATTTCCTTTGTTTTTGTAGACTAATTTATAATTGCTATCAAATCCAGGTCGTGCCGTATTCAATGGAATCAGTATGACATCCACATCATGATGTGTGCCATTTGGTGTGATGCAAAAATTTTGTGTAAATGGGCTTGCATCATTCGGGAAATCAACCGTAATACTAGCTGGAGAAACCGTAAAATATGTTGGATTTTCCATGACAGGCGTAATAGTGTATACATCATCAGCAGCAGCGTAAAAACTATATGAACCCTCATCCGACGTCGTAATAGTTGAAGTTTCATTGCTACTATTTGTCACGGTTAAATTCAAATATTGATATGGATCATCATTCATATCACAACCATTTCCATTTGCGTCAAAACGAACAACTCCTTGAATCGTATAATAGTCTCCGCCAGGTGTAAACGAGCAATAGGTATTTACATTGATACTTGGACTAGATGGCATTTGGTTGAGTTCAAAATCATCCGCACAAATATATTCAACTGGATTTCCAGCATATCTAAACTCATAAAAATACTCGCTGTTTTCAAAATTTGTAGTTGTAAAACTATTCCCGTTTTTTACGAAAAATTGTGTAATTTGATTATCACGACAATCCAAGCGAATTAAATTCGGATTTTGAGAAATATCAATAGTTGTTAGTGCATTGTCGGAACAACTCACCGTAGTTAACAACGTATTCGCACTAAAATCAAGTGTGCTCAGATTTGTAGCATCACAGGCAAGCAATCTCAGTACCGTATTTTGTGAAATATCTATGCTGTTTAATGGATTGTCATTACAGTATAAATACAGTAAAGAAGCTGCTTGTGCGGAAGTGTCTAAAGAATTTAAAAGGTTTCCACTACAATTTAACGACCAAAGATTTGGGTTTTGTGAAAGATCTAAACTCGTCAATTGATTCGGTGAAAAGTTAGGTGTAACGAACGTTTGATAATAATAAAAAGGACGATCGTACGTTCCGCAATCCAATCTTTCTAAATTGGGAAGCTGCGTAACATCAAGTGTTGTCAAATTACTATTAGCACAGTTTAGTTCTTTTAAATTTGAATTGCTTCCTAAAATTAGTGATTCAATGGAAGCATACGAGCAATACACATATTCCAATAACGGATTGTTACTTAAATCCAATGTTTTAAATGAGTTTCGATTTAAATTTGCACTTATTGGATTGCTTGAAACGCCTACATTTCCACAGGATAAATGTGTTAAGTTCGAATTGTTCGTCAATATCAGTGAGTTTAACAGATTTCCTCCACAACTTAGCGTTTCTAAAAGCACATTTTGACTCACATCCAATGTTCCCAAACGATTTCCTGATACGAGAAGTTCTTTCAAGTTCACAAGTGGTTTTACATCTAAATAGAGCGTGTAAGACGAATTGGAAATTGATCCATTATTTGTGGGAACGCACACTAGTTTTTCAATATTTATAAAGTCGTCCAGGCCTTTTACAATGGGACTTTTAATGGTTAGGTTTACTACACTTTGCGCTTCCGTAATTTGAATTTCACCATCACCATTGGTATCCACATTCGTTTGTGCTAATATATCACTCTTCAATTGCGGCGGAAGCGAAGTTACAATTGGAGCACCGTTTGGAGTGACGCAAAAATCATGAATCACCGTAGTTCCATCTGCCGGAAGGTTTACCGTAACACTTGCAGGAGAAAAGCTGTAATAGCTTGTATTTGGAATATTTGGCGTAATGGTATACGTTCCTGCTTTTCCAATAAATTCATAATTTCCAAACTTGTCGGTATACACAGTTACTTCGTGCACGCCATTTGAAATCGTGTATTCAACAGTGTCTAAGAAGCCATCGCCGGCATCGCAACCGTTGAGATTGGCGTCCAATGTATTTTTTCCTTGAATAGTATAATAAGTGATTCCTGTGGGCGTTGGTGGACAATCGGTTTCAAAAGTTACATTCGTATATCCTGCACTTGATGCCAGATTTTGCATATTGGTAAGTTCGCTGGCATCACAACAAACAGTTTGCAAGTTAATGTCGGACAAACTTCCAATATAGGTTGTGTTTCCGTCATGTATATTCAGCGCCGTAATAGGATTTCCACCAAAACCTAAATAATAACCGTTGATGTCGGTATTGCTAATATCTAAGGTAGTCAATTGATTGAAACCACAAGAAAGTCGCGAAAGGTTTGTTAAATTGGAAAGATCTAACTCCGTCAACTGATTTTGATAACAAAATAATTCTTCCAATAGTGTTAAATTGCCTACATCCAACCATGTCAAACCACGTCCATCGACATCTAATTTTCTTAAATTCACAAGGTGATTTACATAATAATTAGGACCATTAGCGCTACCAGACCAAAAACTAAATTCTTCCAAACTTGTCAATCCTGTAATGTCTAATCTATCAGGATTCTGAAGGCTGGCATCTAAAGTTCTTAAATTCGATAAACCTGAAAGATTTACATCTCCTGAAAAACCATTCAGTGCCAGTGTTTCTAAATTCACCAATGCTCGTAAATCAATATTTTCAGCATCAGTTCCATTGGTTGAAGAGCCAATGCGTACGTTGGTAAGATTCGTAAAATGTCCAATTCCTTCAAATGTTCTAGCTGGGCTAAAAAGTGTATTTAAGCCTGTAAGTGTACTTGCTTCTGAAAGTTGAATTTCTCCATCATTATTGGCATCAATACCCGTATTTAAAATGGCAGCTTTCAGGTTTGGATCTCCAATATTTACAATTTGAGCTTGAGTTGCTTGTGCAAACAGTAGTAAAAGCAACGAAAAATAAAGTTGTTTCATAAGTAGGTAATATAAAATCGAGGGAGATTCATCACAAATAAAAGAAAAATTAACTCAATTCATTCGAAAATTGCTGTTTTTCGATAAAATGATTCTAAAAAAAGAATCATAATAAGATTGTATTGCATAATCAATCATTTCAATACAACAACTTCAAAATCTAAACATTTCGCTGTATCTTTGCAATTTAGAATCAATTTACATTATTGATAAAAAATATATTCAAGTGAAAATAGAAAAAAAAGATATACAAGCAGCATTAAGTACCATTACGATTCCAGGTGAAGGTGCCAATATGGTTGCTAGTGGCGCGGTTCGAAATGTAATGACGTTTGCAGATGAAATTGTAGTTGACATTGTGATGACGAATCCTGCACTTCAAGCCAAGAAAAAGGTAGAAGCTGAAATCACCAAAGTATTGCGTGAAAAAGTTTATGCAGACGCAAAAGTAAAGGTGAATATCAAGGTGGAGCGACCAGAAAAACCGCAAATCAAAGGAAAGCAAATCCCAAATATCAAAAACATCATCGCAGTAGCTTCTGGAAAAGGTGGTGTTGGAAAATCTACCGTAACGGCAAACTTAGCAGTCACCTTAGCAGGAATGGGCTTTAAAGTCGGCGTACTTGACGCAGATATTTACGGACCATCCATGCCAATCATGTTTGATGTGGAAGGCGCAAAACCGTTAGCAGTTCGTGTCAATGGCGTTTCTAAAATGAAACCTGTAGAAAGTTACAGTGTAAAAATTCTTTCTATCGGATTTTTCACAAAACCAAATCAGGCCGTCGTTTGGCGTGGTCCGATGGCGAGCAAAGCCTTAAATCAAATGATTTTTGATGCCGATTGGGGCGAATTGGATTTCTTATTACTAGACTTACCTCCAGGAACGGGAGACATTCACTTAAGCATCATGCAATCCTTGCCTATCACTGGTGCCGTAGTCGTAAGTACCCCCCAAAATGTAGCGTTAGCCGATGCTAAAAAAGGAGTGGCTATGTTCCAACAAGAAAGTATTAACGTTCCAGTATTGGGAATCATCGAAAATATGGCGTACTTTACACCTGAAGAATTGCCAAACAACAAATATTACATCTTCGGAAAAGAAGGTGCTAAAAATCTGGCAGAAGACATCGAAGTGCCATTCTTGGGAGAAATTCCTTTGGTGCAAAGTATTCGTGAAGCTGGAGACGTAGGAAGACCTGCAGCAATGCAAACCGCTACATTAATTGAAGAAGCTTTTGAAAAGTTGACCCAAAATGTAGTACAAGAAGTGGTAAACCGAAACGAAAGTTTACCTGCTACAGAAGTTATTAAAATTACAACAATGGCTGGATGTTCAGCTATTAAAAAATAATCTCGTAAACATAAACACATGACAACTGAAGAAATCAGAAACAACGTAGAAAAGGCATTGGAGGAAATTCGTCCTTTTTTGCAAAGTGATGGTGGAGATATCAAACTCGTGGATATTGAAAACGATACCTTGGTAAAAGTACAATTAGAAGGTGCTTGTGCTGGATGTAGCGTAAATCAAATGACCTTAAAGTCTGGTGTTGAAATGACGATCAAAAAACATGTACCACAAATAGAAAAAGTAGTAAGTGTGGACTAACTTACATACGTCATAAAATGGCACACACAACCATGTTATTTTTGTAGTTGAATTATTAGAAAAGAAAATGATTAAGACCGATATACTTATTATTGGAGCAGGTCCTACAGGACTTTTTGCCGTATTTGAAGCAGGATTATTAAAATTAAAATGTCATCTAATTGACGCATTACCACAACCAGGAGGACAATGTTCGGAAATTTATCCTAAAAAACCAATCTATGATATTCCAGGATATCCTGAAGTATTGGCAGGTGATTTGGTAGATAATTTAATGAAACAAATTGAGCCGTTTGAACCAGGATTTACCTTAGGTGAACGCGCAGAAACAATTGAAAAACTAGACGATGGAACTTTCATCGTTACTACAAATAAAGGGACAAAACATCACGCGCCAATTGTTGCCATTGCGGGCGGATTGGGAAGTTTTGAGCCGCGAAAACCACCGATTCAAAACTTAGCACAATACGAAGACAAAGGTGTCGAATACATCATTCGTGATCCAGAAATGTATCGCGATAAAAAAGTAGTCATTGCAGGTGGTGGTGACTCCGCTTTAGATTGGAGTATTTTCTTGACAGATGTAGCTTCGGAAGTAACATTGGTACACAGAAGAACGGAATTCCGTGGCGCGCTTGATTCAGTAGAAAAAGTACAGGAACTCAAAAATGCGGGACGTATCAACTTAATTACGCCTGCAGAAATCACAGCCATTCAAGGTGAAAATCATGTTACTGGTGTTGAGGTGACTAAAAAAGGAGAAGAACCATTCACGCTAGAAACAGATCATTTCATTCCACTATTCGGATTGGCGCCAAAACTAGGTCCAATTGGAGATTGGGGATTAGAAATTGAGAAAAACGCCATCAAAGTTGACAATACATTAGACTATCAAACCAACATTCCAGGAATTTACGCCATTGGTGATGTGAACACCTATCCAGGGAAACTCAAATTAATTCTTTGCGGATTCCATGAAGCAACGTTAATGTGTCAAAGTGCGTATCAGCGCATCTTCCCAGACAAGCGATATGTTTTAAAATATACTACTGTAAGTGGAATTGATGGTTTTGACGGCACACGTAAAGAAGCGCCAAAAGCTGTTGTAAAAGCGATAAATTAATTACTTTTAAAACGTCATTGCGAGAATTTAGAAGAAATTCGTGGCAATCTGCTTCTCAAATAGCAGATTACCTCGTCGCTTACTCCTCGTAAAGATGCATCAAAGTCAAAATGTGAAAATCGAAGCAAAAACAACATTGGTACATTTTCAAATTTTCAAATAGTTATATTGAAATAAACGTCAGTTCGAGTGATTTTGAAGCGTAGCGAAAAAATAGTATCGAGAACAGCTCAGGAACCACAATCGCAAATTAAAAATCGTAAATCGTACATCAAAAATGTCTGCAGACATCAACATAAAAATAAAAGATCGAGAGGGTGTTACACACGAAATCGTAGCACCAACCGACATGGCAATGAACTTAATGGAAGTTGTACGTTCCTACGAACTCGCACCTGAAGGTACTATCGGAATTTGCGGTGGAATGGCAATGTGTGCTTCTTGTCAATGTTACGTACACTCCGATCATAAATTGCCAGAAATGAGCGTTGATGAAGACATGATGCTTGCCGAAGCCTTCTACGTAGAAGACAACAGTCGCTTAGGTTGCCAAATTCAAATGACTCCTGAATTGGAAGGGTTGGAAGTGGAGTTGGCGCCAGAGGGTTGATTATTTCTTTGATGTCTTATATTTCTTATTCCAAACTAATCTTCTGAATCACATCCAACAAATTATACACATACGCAGAAGCTTCTAACTCAACCATATCTTTTTGCACACAATACGTTCCTAAGTAATGTACTTTCTTTAAAGCTTCAAAATAATCTTGTACTTCATTCGGATTGAGTAATTCTAGTAGTTCTTTTTGTGTTTCTGTAAGTGTAGTTGTTTCTTGTATGGACATATTAGAATTGATTGTATTTTTTCGATATATAAATATCGAAAATCCAACTTTTAGCCGTGTTTGGAATATCGAACACATTGATAATCAGTGTTTAAAAAAGAGTGTCGCAGTTTTGAATTTTCATAAAAAAAGAAATATTGATTGCAATTTTTCATGAATAAAGTATGATTTACTATCAAACAGAAAAAAATAAATTAGTGATTACAATTGATAAAAAACTATGAAACGTCTTTACGAGCGACAGCGCGGTAATCTCGTTATCATAGAGCAATTCCGTTCTTTGAAGTATGAGATTGCCACGAATTTTATATTTCGACAAGCTCAATATAAAAATTCTCGCAAAGACGTTTCTTTGGTTAATATTGTTACATTTTCCAAGCACTTCTCGATACAAATTTGTTGCATTTCGGCAAGCTCAATGAGCAACAAATTCACTCGAAGTGACGTTTTTTAATGTACCAATTTGTTAATTTGAAAATGTACCAATGTTTATTTCAAAAATAAATCTCGCTTTGATTTAGACAGATTACCACGCTATGCTCGTAGTGACGAATCATAGACTTTTTCAAATTCGCTTGCTTCTGTCATAGAAATCGAAGTGACGAGACGTAACTAATGAACCTAAAGCGTCACTTCGAGTATTTTTGAGCAAAGCGAAAAAATGTATCGAGAAGTAATTGGAAGAAAGAAATAAAAAATATAAAAATCTAAATGTAAAATGAAAAAGTATTTTTAAACTAACAGTTAGATATTTACTTAAGAAACTTCAAATTAACAAACAGACAAATCCACAAATCAACCAAAAGAAGTTTAAAAGTTTATTGGTTTATAAGTTTAGACTATAAAGCAACAATTAGCATTAGTAGACAACCCACAACGGAGCACAGCGACCAACTGACAACAAAAGAAACAAAAAAGTCAAAATGTAAAATACTAAATGTAAAATGAAAAAGTAGTTCTAATTAGCTTTTTAGATATTAGTATTGAGAATTGAGATTCTTTATCAAGAAACTTCAAATTAACAAATCGACGAATCCACAAATCAACAAAAATGAAGTTGAAAAGTTTATAGATTTATAAGTTTAGGCTGTGAAACAAAAATAAAGTTATATAACAACCCACAACGGAGCACAGCGACCAACCGACAACAAAAGAAACAAAAAAGTCAAAATGTAAAATACTAAATGTAAAATGAAAAAGTAATTTCCTGACAACTGACAACCAACAACAAACAAAACTCACTCCAACTCCTTCACATAAGCAGTCGTCCAACAATCAGCACAATCTCCAATTAAAATCAAAGTACCATTATCATCAAACTCTATAATATTTCGAGCTTCAAATTCTGTGAGGAGCATTTCGTACGTTCCATCATAAATATTAGAGTCCTGAACTTCTATTGTATACGGAGTCTCAGTCATCAATTCCTCATTAAAATAATAGCTAACCGTATCTGCGGTAAACTCCAATCGTTGGGTATATCCAGCAATGTTTGGTGTTAGAAAAACAGCGTCTTCACCACCAACCGACGAAATCCAATTCCAATTTCCTAGAATTCGGGTACTCGTTGGAATAGTAGTATTGGCATCATCGTCATTTGAACAACTTACAAAAGCGATCACGGTTACAATTAGCAAGAAATATTTTCTCATACGATTCATAAATAGGTTCCAATATTTGCGATATATGTAAAGATCGTATATAAAAAGTTACATTTAGCGATAGTAAACACAGAAAATTTGAAAAGTCAATAAAACCACTCAAATTCTGTAACATTTCCCCAAAAAGTACGTCTAAACAATTGCATTGTTTAGCATCAGCTATTGCGCTATCAATGGAAACAATACCTGCTAACACAAACAAAACCAAGGATTTCGTATCTTTACAATTCAAATAAGCTCGCTTATGGATAAGACACATACACACCACGATATAAATTTACCCTTACAACTCATGGTCAGTTTTGACCAAGTAATTTCTTTTTATGACAATTATGTGGAAGATGAAAACCATCCGTATCATAAATCTGCCGTAGAAATTATTGAGTATTTAAACAATTACCCAGCGTTAAAAGAAGGGATTAGCGATTTCTCACAAATAGAACAATACAGAGATCAAATAGATTTGATTTTAGACGGATTGTTCCCAGAAATCTTAACAGACAACGAAATTAAAGTGGCAACCATTCCATTTTCATTTCAATCGTTCAAATATACAAATCGACTGAAAAACATTCTGAAAAATGCGGGTGGCGAATATGATTTTACGGCGAGAAATTTACCAGAAAAAGAATTGTATTTACACGCCTGTGTATTGATTTTGAATATCTGTTACGGATATAAAATTGACTTAAAACGTCCATTCTATTTCGACATTCCAGATAAGAAATTAGGTGTCATGAAACACTACAGAGTTGCCTTTAACGGTGATTTTTGCCAAGTGATTCCAACCGAAAACGCACCAAAAATCACAGATGCAGATGTAAAGTTACTCTTAGATAATTACGACAATATTGACGTTTGGAAAGAAAAATTTCCAATAGAAAGCTATGTTTTCAAAGGATTCGGAATCATGAATCTATTTGATGTTACGTTTGACGAAACACTGTCTTCTATTCGATCTAACTTATTGCGTAGTGACGATAATTTACTCACAGATGTACGTCAAAATCTTCGCGAATTTTTCAACATAAAAGATTTAGAATTAGGGTTTTCTGTATATGCTAATACGACCAAAGAAGGCAAAAGCATTATGCGTATAAAAAAATGCGATAGTTTGATTTTTAAAAGAGATCAAGAAATAACCTGCAATAGCTTTTTCTGTGATGGTGTTGCAAAAAGAGTATTTCATAACAAAGAAGCGATTGCCATTTCGGATGTAGAAAAATATGGAGAAGCCACTCATCAAAATCTATTTTATCAGCGCTTAAAAGCAAAAGGAATTCAAAGTATTATCTTGATTCCTATCAAGGCAAAAGGAGACGGAGATTTGGCAGTTTTAGAAATTGCATCGCCAAGACCTTACGAATTAAATTCGGTGAATCAGCAGAAACTGCGTGATATCATTCCAGTATTTGAAGCAGCAGTAACGCGTGAATCTGAGTCTTTTCAAAATACACTAGAAGCAACAATTCAAGAGCATTACACGTCGATTCATCCTTCTGTTAAATGGCGTTTTTATGAAGCAGCCGAAAGATACCAATCAGAATTAGCGGAAAATGTGGAGAATCCAGTAGTGCAAGATATCGTTTTTGACGATGTTCATCCATTATTTGGACAAAGTGATATCAAAGGTTCGTCTTCTGCGAGAAACAAAGCGATTCAAGAAGATTTAACAACGCAATTAGAATTGGCGATTCATGTGTTAAAAGGAGCGCGTGAAAAGGTAAACTTACCAATTTATGAAGAATTAGCGTTCAGAATCAGCGAATATCTAGATCATACCCAAGAAGGATTAAAAGCGGGTGACGAATTAGGTATTTTAGAATTTTTAAAGAAAGATATTTATCCTGTTTTCAGATACTTAAAAGAGATTGATGCAGACATGGCGAAATTGGTAGATACGTATATGAATCGTCTGGATGAGAATCTAAAAGTAGTCTACGAAAAGCGAAAAGAATACGAAAACAGTGTGACCATTTTAAATACGAAATTGGCAAACTATATCGACAAAAAGCAAGAAGAAGCACAATTGATGTTTCCACACTACTTTGAACGCTATAAAACGGATGGAGTAGAGTACAACATGTACATTGGACAATCGTTAGTGAAAGACAAAGTATTCCACAAACTATACTTGTACAACTTGCGTTTGTGGCAGTTGCAAAACATGTACGAAATGGAACAAGTAGCGCACAACGCCCGAAAAGATATGATTCACGACTTGCAAGTAGCGTCGTTGATTTTAGTACATAGCAATCCGCTCGCAATCAAATTCCGAATGGACGAAAAGCAATTTGATGTGGATGGCGCGTATAACATTCGTTATGAAATAATTAAAAAGCGAATTGACAAAGCCAACATCAAAAACACGACAGAACGCTTAACGGTTCCGGGGAAAATTTCAATTGTATATTCGCAAGACAAAGATGCGCTCGAGTATATCAAATATATCAAATACATGCAATCCAAAAACTACTTTGGAAAGCTAGAAAAACTCGAATTGGAAGATCTACAAGGTGTTTCGGGCTTACGGGCCTTGCGTGTGGAAGTCATATATCAAGAGGATTTCAACGAAAAATCATCCTTAACCATAGACGAATTAATGGAAGAGCTCAAATAAGAGCTCTTTTTTTATATAGTTTATGTAAAAAGGAAGAAAATCGTCAAACCGAACTCGAGTTCGGTTTCCCATAAAAATGTATAATCAGCATGATGCGGTTCTGGAACCTGCACTGAATTTATTTTAAGTATCAAGTCTAAAATGATCTTACGGAATATTTTTTAGTGTTTGTTGTAAGGTCGGTCAGTTAAAAAATTTAAAAACAGACAGACCTGTCTGTTTTTAAAAAATATTTGCTATATTTGCAACATGAAACATTCTGAAGTACGACATAGAATTATTGAAACTGCCTCGAACTTATTTTATAAAAACGGTTATAATTCGACGGGAATCAATGAAATTATTTCAGAATCTGGAATTGCCAAGGCGACGCTGTACAATCATTTTAAATCGAAAGAAGATATTTGTTTGGCATATTTACGCTACAAAAACACTACCTTCTTAAAAGATCTTGAAGCTTTTGCTATTGCTCAAGAAGCTGGAACAGCACAAGTGTTAGCACTGTTTGATTTTTTACAACAATTCTTCCAAGATCGCGATTTTAACGGCTGTTGGTGTATCAAAACGGTTGCGGAAATTCCGAAAGACAACATAAGAGTCAGAGATGAAATTCAAGCACAGAAAAAAGACTTTTTACAACTCATAGAAAAATTAATCAAGAACAATTTATATATCATTGAGGAATCACAAGTAAGTTCGCTTGCTCGAAAAACTTATCTACTGTATGAAAGTGCTATTAGCGAAAGTCACTTGCATAGAGAAGATTGGCCTATCAAAGAAGCGAGAATGATCTGTGAACAAATAGTAACATAAAAATTTTTAAACAAATAAAGACAGACTTGTCTGTTCTTTTTAATAACTAAAAAGTAAAAAATGGAAAATTTTAAAAACAAAACAGCATTAATTATCGGAGGAACAAGTGGCATGGGAAATGTCACTGCAACTACATTATTAGAAGGCGGCGCTACCGTACATATAGTTGGTTTAAATACCACAAAAGTAGCAGATGCCCCCAATCTTGTAAAGCACTCGGTAAATATTACTAATAAAGATGAGGTGAAATCATTAACTGATAAAATTGAGGCTTTAGACAATTTGGATTATCTCGTAAATGCTTCTGGAATTTTTGCGCCAAAACCATTTTTGGAACACACGATAGAAGATTACGATTCGTATTTAGACTTAAACAGAGGTTTCTTCTTCATCACGCAAAGTGCTGCAAAAAAAATGAAAGAAACCAATGGCGGTTCTATTGTAAATGTAGGTTCTATGTGGGCAAAACAAGCGATCAAGGCAACACCATCTTCCGCATATTCCATGCAAAAAGCGGGATTGCATAGTCTAACACAACACTTAGCGATGGAATTAGCCGATGCCAACATCCGTGTAAACGCCGTATCGCCAGCAGTGGTAAAAACGCCTGTGTACAACAGTGTATTTGGAAGTAAAGAAGAAGCAGAAAAAGCTTTGGAAGGATTCCATGCATTTCATCCAATTGGAAGATACGGAACACCAACGGATGTTGCAGAAAGCATCTTATTTTTACTGTCTGATAAATCATCTTGGATTACAGGTTCCATTTTAGATATTGACGGCGGTGTGATGGCTGGAAGGAATTAAGGAAACTAGGAACCTAAAAGCTAAACAGTACTACTAATTTTAAGAAGGTGAGGCTGTCTAAAAAGTCCTCAAGGACTTCATTCTGAGCTTGATACTGAAATAAATTCAGCACAGGCTTCAGAATCTCATTATATTGACTATGAACTGTTATGAGAAACCGAATCAAGTTCGGTTTGACGAAATCTGTACTTTTTGGTCAGCCTAACCTTCCTCATGAAAATATATTTACATTGAATTCTAAAACAATAATTATCGGTGGTGGATTGTCTGGTTTATTAATTGGGTACAGACTCAAACAATTAGGAGTCCCTTTTATACTATTAGAAGCAAGAAACAGAATAGGTGGGAGAATTTATACCAAATTAACCAGCAATAATACACCCGTAGAAATGGGCGCTACATGGTTTGGTAACCAACATAAACAGTTAAAAAAATTGCTAAAAGAATTGAAACTGGACTATTTTGAACAATTTATTGAAGGCACTTCGTTTTTTCAACCGTTATCAACCGCTCCATCCAATGCCATAACGCTACCAAGTCAAGCGCCGAGTTATAGAATTTCTGGCGGCACTTCTGCTATTATAAAGGCTTTAAAAAAACTAGTTGGGGAAGAAAACATTATGTTGAATGAAGCGGTACAACATATTAATTTTGAAAATAATACAGTCACCACCACATCTAACAAAAAGTATGAGGCACAAAGGGTAATCCTTGCACTTCCGCCAAAGCTTTGGAGTACTACGATTCATTTTTCTCCTGCTTTACCAAAAAAAATAAAAGATACAGCACTTCATACACATACTTGGATGGAAACATCTATAAAAGTTTCGCTCACGTACAAAGCCCCTTTTTGGAGAAACAACGATCAATCGGGTGTTCTTTTTAGCAATGTAGGACCTATTACTGAATTCTATGATCATAGCAATGCTGATTTTGACAAATATGCGCTTTGTGGATTTGTAAATGCTGGGTTTAGTAAATTAGATTTTACAGAATTAAAAGAGCTGATTTTAGCGCAAATTACCTCTGTATTTGGCAGTGAAGCTCAAAAGTATAGTAGCTATGATATAGTAGACTGGAACAAGGAAACGTATACAGCAACCAAAAATCAAGTTCCGCTATATCCACATCAAAATAATGGCAATGAGATATATAGAACTACTTTTTACGATAACCGATTATTTATTTCTTCCTCAGAAGTAGCTTCTGCGTATTCAGGTTATATGGAAGGTGCTGTGATTTCATCTAATGAGATAATAGAGAAAATAAAAGCATTGATAGAATAATGAACCAAAGCATGTGCTAAACTTGATTCAGTATCTAGTCCAGAATGACGTTATTTACAATTTTTTAGACAGTTTCTTTTTATAAAAAGTTGTTTCTAAAAATACTAAAACAACAACGCCGTAGCAGTTTCATGTACCTTTCTGCCAGCTTCAGGATCGCGCGTGTAGAAAGCAATGACAAAGGATAGTACACTAATCACAATTCCGATCATAAAAACGGTATAAGTGGTGCGTAACAAACTGTATTTTCGGTTCAATACCAATCCTAAAAAATACAAATCTTTTGTCAGCGAACCGTATAGATAATCACGATCTTGCATCATTTCACCCATTGCCCATTCAAACTCATCAAGCTTCATTTGGTGGAAATTTCCGAAAAATAACAAGTTTACTTTTTTATTGGCAACATCTTCTTTGTTAAACTTTCCTTTAGTTACATTTGGACGTGTTGCCAAAATAGAAAGTACCATAGAAACGACTGTAAACACTGTAAAAATAATCGTTGGGACAATCATATAATCATTGGAAGGATTATCGAGTTTTGATACCAAATTCGACAATACCATGGAAATGATAATCGCATTCACAGACAATAAAATATTAGCTTTCGTATCGGCAATATCACTTAGAGTAATGTGATTTCGAAGTGCCACACGAAACATGGTTTCAATACCGCGTTCGGGCAATTCAATCTTTTCTTTTTTAAATTTTAATTCAGCTTTTTTCTGTTTTAATTTAGAACGTTCAAACTCTATTTTCTTTTTATTTCGTAAAACTTTCGCCAGATTTTTTCCTTTTTGCTTTTCCCATTTTTTTACAGCATATGGTGTGTGGAATTTATGGACATTTGTGATGAATTTGATATTTTCATCCAACCATTCAATCTCTGTCAAATGTCGATCTTTAGTCAATTCCCATTCTTTGCGAAGCAATTCTGTGAGATCGTCAAAACTTTTACTTCCGATATGCGAACAATCTGCATCACAAATTATTTTCTCCATTTCTGATTGAGGAATAGCTCCCATTTTAGTCGCCATAATCAACTTTCCAACAGAAGTGATCATTGCTTCAGAAGCTCCTTGTTTCTCTAGAAAATCCGTAGCAATAATAACGCCATCATCTTCATGATCGTCCATGGTTTTGGTATATCCTGTATCGTGAAACCAAGCAGCTACAATCAATTGTTCAATCTCGTCTTCAGAAAGTGTGGAGTTATCAATAATCTCTTGGGTCTTTTCAACAACACGTCTGGTGTGTGACAAATTGTGATACACAAATTTTTTATCCAAATTCGTATTTAAAAAGTCAACAACAAACTTCTCAGCTTCAAGAATCAGCGGCGTTTCCATAAAAGGGCTCTTTTAATTTGAGTAAAAATACTAAACTTTAATTAATGTTACCAAAGATGAGTAAAACGGTACAGATTAGTCATATATTTTGGCAAAACTTTCATAAGGTTTTATTAAATAGAAAATTGTATTTTTTTGCATAAATTATTTAAGTAACGTGAGTTCGACATAAGAAATCATCAAATTACTCTTAATTTACTAGAAAACAAACATTTGTCAGTTCGAGCATTATCGTAGATACCGAGCGTAGCTCACGAGAATACTATAAAAGTTAAAACTTCGATTGAATCTCGTGAGCTACGCTCGGTGCTTTCAGCAATGCTCGATTTGACAATTCCTGTAAGTTATTGACTATTATACATTTAATGGAATAGTTATATCGAACTCACGTTAAGTAATAAATGACACTACTAGAACGAATTCAACAACTGCCACTCGGCTATTCAGAAGTACTGTATGAAGACAAAAAATACGGTGTAACCAAAAGTGAATTCAATCATGGAAATAGCTATAAAATTTATGCAGAGGAATTAGGCGGAAACAATTGTATCAGTCTAAATTATTACTGTACGAGCGCACGTGAAATTTTAAAACCTTGTGAAATGCCTGCTTCAAAAGTCATTCACTTTTTAGAAAACTACAAGTCTATATGTTAACATTTAAAAAATGAATGATTATATTTAAGCTTCCAAAACTACAACCAATGATAAAATCGGTACGATCGGTAGGAATTATAGTTCTTTTACTGTGTTTCAGTGCATGCGCAACCTTTAAAGCGCAGTATGCAGACGACATCAAAAAAACGTCCTATCCAAAGAATAAAGAATTAAAACACACTTTCTACTTAATCGGTGATGCGGGAAAATCTCCTTTAGGCGAAAAAAATATTGCCTTGCAGATGTTCGAAAAAGAACTGCAAAAAGCTTCCAAAAATAGTACAGCTATTTTTCTGGGCGACAATATTTATCCTGCAGGTTTGCCTAAAAAGTCAAGCGAAGACAGAGCTTTTGCAGAACATCAACTAAATGTACAAACAAGTGTCGTACAAAATTTTAAAGGTAGAACGGTCTTTATTCCAGGAAATCACGATTGGTACAGCAATGGTTTAGAAGGGCTAAAGCGTCAAGAAAAATACATCGAAAACATCCTTGGAAAAAATACGTTTCTACCAGAAAATGGTTGTCCAATTGATAAAATTCACATCAGCAAAGACATCGAATTGATTTTGCTAGATACACAATGGTACGTTGAAAACTGGGACAATCACCCAACGATGAATGACGATTGTGAAATTAAAACACGCGTCAAATTCTTAGATGAATACAGTAGTTTGATCAAAAAAGCGCGTGGAAAAACAACGATTGTCGCGCTACACAATCCGATGTATACGAATGGTTCGCATGGTGGACAATACACGTTTAAAAGCCACATGTCACCTGTTCCGATTTTAGGATCGTTAAAAAATCTATTGCGCAATACCACAGGAGTTGCCAATGTGGATATCTTTCACAAACGCTACAACGAACTCAGAAAACGCATCATTACACTGTCGCAAGAAAACGATAAAGTCATTTTTGTTTCGGGACACGAGCACAGTTTGCAGTATATTCTAGAAGACAATTTACGTCAAATCATCAGTGGATCTGGTGCGAAAAAATCAGGAACGCGCAATGTTGGTGGCGGACAGTTTTCGTACGGAACCTATGGGTATGCCATCTTAGATGTATTTAAAGATGGTTCTTCGTATGTGCGTTTTTATTCTGCGGAAGATGATAAAGTTGTTTTTGAAACAGAAGTATTACCGTCAAGAGTTAAAATGACCAAAATGAACTATCCGTCAGAATTTCCAAAAGAAATGTCTGCGTCCATTTACACAGAAGAAGAAACACAAAAATCAGGATTTGGGAAATTTTTGTGGGGCGATCGTTATCGCAAGCAATACAGTACAAAAATTACGGCACCAACTGTAGATTTAGATACTTTATATGGCGGATTGAAACCCGTGCGCAAAGGCGGAGGAAATCAGTCGAAATCCTTACGATTAGAAGACAAAAACGGTGCACAATACGTAATGCGCGCATTGCGCAAACAAGCCTTGCAATACTTACAAGCAGTATTATTCAAAGACCAATACATCAAAGGTCAATTTGACGATACATCAACAGAAGATTTAATCTTAGATGTCTTTACAGGAGCACATCCGTATGCACCTTTTGCCGTCGGAACCTTAGCAGATGCAGTAGACGTATATCACACAAATCCTGTGCTATTCTACGTGCCGAAACAAAGCGCGTTAGGACAATATAATGACGATTTTGGTGGCGAATTGTACATGATTGAAGAACATACTTCCGAAGGACACAGCGCCAAGGCGAGTTTTGGGTATCAAGACGAGTTGATCAGCACGGACGATCTCATGAACGAAATACACAAAGACGAAGATATTTTTATAGATGAAGCCTCGTACATTCGTGCGCGTTTGTTTGATATGTTGATTGGCGATTGGGATCGACACCAAGATCAATGGCGTTGGATCGAATTTAAAGAAAACGGCAAAAAAGTCTATCGTCCGATGCCACGTGATCGCGATCAAGCATTTTCGATCATGTCAGATGGTTTCTTGTTGGGAACCGCAGTTAAAATCATTCCTACGGCACGATTGCTACGCGCTTACAGTGACGATTTAGTCGATGTAAAAGGTGTGAATGTGGAACCGTATCCGCTCGATATGGAACTCATTCAACAATCCGATAAAACGGTTTGGGACGCGCAAGTAAAACGCATTCAAGAAGGATTAACCGATGAGGTAATTGAACAAGCTTTTTTAGAATTTCCAAAAGAAGTTCGTGACGAACGTGTAGACGAAATCAAACAAAAACTAAAAGCGCGACGCGCCAATCTTCAAAAAATCTCAGACAGATACTATGCGTTAGTCAATAAATTTGCAGTCATCAAAGGAACCAACAAAGACGATTGGTTTGATATTGAACGTTTGCCAGATGGAAAAACAAAAGTGACAGCATATCGCATCAAAAAAGGGAAAAAAGCAGATATTTTTCACGAACGCACGTATACAAATTCAGAAACCAAAGAAATCTGGATTTATGGCTTGGACGATGACGATCAATTTCATGTATATGGAGAAGCAAAATGCATTACAAAAATTCGTTTGATTGGCGGACAAAACAAAGATATTTACGACATTCAAAATGGTAAAAAAGTAAAAATCTACGATTACAAATCGAAAGAAAGTGAATTTCTAACTAACAAAGGAAACAAGCGATTGACGGACGATTATGAAACGAATGTATACGATTACAAAAAACTAAAAAACAATACAAATCAGTTAATTCCAACACTCGGATTTAACCCAGATGACGGAATTCAAATAGGAGCTACAAATACCTACACAAACTACGGTTTTGAACGAAATCCGTTCACTTCAAGACATACCTTTTCGGCTGCATACTTTTTTGCGACGAGCGGATTTGATTTGCGATACACAGGAGAATTTGCCAATGTGCTAGGAAGTTTAAATCTTCAATTAAACGCACAATTCAACAGTCCAAATTACGCGGTAAACTTCTTCGGATTTGGAAACGAAACGGTCAACTTGCAAGCCGATGATGATTTGGATGTCGATTTAGACTTCAATCGTGTAAAAATCAGAACTATCAAAGTAGCACCAGCATTGGTGTGGCGTGGGCAACTTGGTGGAAGTTTTGCGGCAGGCGTTTTCTATGAAAGCAATGAAGTAGAACGAACTGCGGGACGTTTCTTGGAGCAGGTGTTTCCAGCAAACTCTAGTGTGTTTGACAAGCAAGATTTCTTTGGAGTAGATGCTCGATATCACTTCAAAAACGTAGACAATGAGGCGTTTCCAACTATGGGAATGGAAGTCAGTTTAGAAACAGGCTACAAAAACAATGTAAGTACTTCCAGAGGTTTTGGATACATCATTCCAGAATTTGCGATTGATCATAAATTAATAGCAAGCGGACAATTGGTATTAGCTACCAAACTTCTGGGACATATCAATTTCGGAGATGGATTCGAATTCTATCAAGGAGCCAGCATTGGTGCTCGAAATGGATTGCGCGGCTACAGACACGAACGTTTTACAGGAAAGCAGGCGTTCTTACAAACTACGGATGTACGTTTAAATCTTCGCAGTGTAAAAACGGGTATTTTACCTCTAAATATTGGTGTTTTTGGAGGATTTGACTATGGTAGAGTGTGGATTAGTGGCGATTCATCAAAAAAGTGGAATACGTCGCTCGGAGGCGGAATTTGGGCAAGTGCGGTAGACATGCTTTCTGCGAATATTTCCTTATTCAACTCGGATGATGGTTTGCGTTTTGCATTTGGTATCGGATTCGGATTCTAAGCGTATGAAATATGAAACTATTTAGGAATAAAAGGAGTAAGCTTTTGGAAAATAAAAAATTTGGAAACTACATTGCGTATGCTATCGGCGAAATCATCTTGGTTGTGATTGGGATTCTCATTGCAGTTTCTCTCAACAATTGGAATGAAAATAGAAAAGAAAAGAACAAGTTGCTCAATATCTACAATATTGTCAAAGATGACTTAAAAAATGACATCAAGGAAATCGACAAAATGAATTTCTATTATGACAATGTAAAGCCTTTATTCAACAAAATACTCAAAGATTCTATGCGTCCGGCGGATTACGCATTCAACCCGCAGTACATCGCAATCATGATCGGATTTCCAGAAATTACATTTAACAAACGTGGCTACAACCAATTGACAGCCTTTAATACCGATAAGTTACAAGACAGTCTGCCCACACAAATCATAGAATTCTACATTGAGCGTTTACGGGAGATCAAAATAGACGATGACATGCGCGCAGAAGATATCAAAGAAAACTACTCACACTTTAAAAACAACTATGCATGGTGGTCCAGCGTAATTAATTTTCGACCGACCAAAGAATTTATCGATTACGCACTCAACGATCCCGATTACAAAAACAGAATTGCCACGACACATTTCATGGCATATAAAATCTTCTTACCAGAATTAGTAACCTTTAAAAAAAGAGCAGAAAAAATTCTTGAAGAAATAGACAGACAGATTGGAATATATTAACTTTTTTCCGTTGATAATTAACCGTTTGTAGCTGTTAGGGTAAGTAAAGTATTAATTTTTGGTTAAGAAAAAAATATATTTTATTTTTACAAAAACTCTAACTAATTTAAACATTCTACGTAACGAATAAAGTAGATTCTCATTTTATATATGTATTCTAAAAACATTCCAATCGATTATGGAGTTCAAATGATTTTTTCCACAATACCTAATCAAGAGGGAATTGATTTTGAAGCTAAGATTGAAGATAGTCATTTTAGACATTACAAGGATAAGGTAGATGATAATTCAAGTAATTTCTTATATAAGCCCTTAAAGTTTTATATGTTAGGTGATTATGATGTTTTATACATTTCTCTCATTAATAACTTCAAATTCTCACATAGATTATTTATACCGAAAAGAAGAAATACTGACAACGAAGAGCATGAAGATTTAGTTTATACAGGTCATAGTTTTCAAAGTTATAGTGGTCTTTCTTTGAATGAAAAATATAAAACAGAACAACTCTTTAAAAATGGAACTAATACAGATTACATAGGTGTAATAAATCTAAAATTAAATAATGGGTTATTAATAGGCAATGGTCTAACTTTTATTGAAGCTGTTCATAACTTTATAAAGTGTGAGATGAAAGAAAGAAATATTTCTTTTTTTTTAGTTCAGACCTTTTCTTGGTTCGAGTTATCTTTAGTGGTGTTTTTAGAACTTCCTAATCAGCTAAAAGAGCTAGTTAAAATACTCAGAAATGCTAAATTTGAAATTTTAGTTGATTATCAAGATTCATTAAAAAATAATTCGCTATATAACAGTTTCTTCGAAAAAAATCAAAAAAGAATATATGAGACAAGTATTTTCTCAGACACTCATACTTCATTTGGTTTCAATGAAAAATTAATAAATAATTTTGATGAATCTGATAAAAATAGAAACAAATACAAAAACATAAAACTCAATACAGAAATTCAATGGCATGTAAAACCAGGGCATATAAACCAACTGATAGACGAGATCAGGGGTATTCCTGGCTTTGAGAATCATTTCGAACTTGATCAACAAAGATTAATTTTGGGCAAAAGTGATTATCTAATTCAAGAAAAACTAGGTAATGTCTTATGTAATATAGATTTACTTCGAATATTGATTAATAAAAGACCAAAAGCTAATGAACTCTATAAGCACTGTAGAAGAATAAGAAGTTATGTTTTTTTTGAAGAAAATTCAAGAGAAACAAGGTCTGTTGTTACAAATAGTAATAATTCGGAGCCTGTAAAACCATTTTTATGGGGCGAAAAGTTAGATGGATTAGGTATATCTGCTAAAACAATACGAGGTGTAGAAAAAAATTTAAAATCTTTAAAGGTTTCTAGGCATATCAGAATCAAGATTTTAAAAGTAATAACTTATTATAACAATGGTATTCAAGATCCTATTTTATTTCCTTATTTCTTAGACTTTAAAGTTTTTACAAATAATTTGATAGAGACTATTGGGAAAGAATTTGACACAGCTGAAAAAAGAAAAACTCAAGTAAGAATAATTGAAAAAAGATTGGATGAGAATATTAAAATTTTTCAAAGAGGTTATCATGTGCGATTTTTAAACGGATATTATTTTGAAAACATGTCTAACTTCAATTTAGATTTCAATAGTTCCATACAGCAATTGTTAAGTAGTTATGGTACATTGGTTTATGAATATGGTAAGTCTTTTAATCTTTCAGGTAAATATGCTCCAATTATATTACTTAATGATATAGATACTATATCAACACATTTAGCTATAAACTATTCAGTTCATCATTTAACATCTCCTGAATTTGTATTTTCAACAATTTCAAAAGAGATTTTAAATTCTATAAAATTTCATGATGAAGAAGTTGGTTTCCTAATTTTGGAGTTTAATAATAATATTGAAAAGATAAAAACTGAAATTAATGAAAGTTATTTAGATGAAATGATTGATTCTAAATTATTTAACGTCATGTATTTCATTATTGATTGTGTCCGATTGGGAGTTAGATTTAATTTTAATTTTAAGCTATTTGAATATTGGTTTTGGACATATAATTTTCAGAATGCTACACTTTTTAATTCAAATGGGACTTTTAATGAGGAAAGGCTTCGTATGGAAATGCTTAGGTTGAGAACAGTTATGGACTTTTTTAATATTGAAGATGAAATGAAATGCCCTTCAAATGATATTTATACCAACTGGGATAGGCATCAAGACAAAATAAAAATCATATCGAAAAAAGTAGTGAAGTCGATAAAAGCATTAGAGGTAAATTATTTGAATAAGGAGACAAAAACTAATATTAAAATTACCTATTTGGAAAAGATACATAGAATTATTTTCGAGTATTTTCAAAATTTTGATTTAGGAAAAAGTTTTAGAAAGAACAATAAAGATATAATTGATAGAGAAAAGCATTCAAAGGATATTGGAGTTATTCTAAATCTAAATTATATCTCAGAAAAACATTCACTAAGAGAATTAGTCATGGATAAATTATATATTCTTTATTCAGATACTGAATTTAATGAGTTATATAAAATTGAAAGATTAATGCACCAATTACTGACCAATTTCTATCAAAAGAACAAAAAACTTGTTACATCTTTAAACCGTGACTGGAAGAAAGGTAATATTATAAAAGAATTTAATGTATTGTACAAAGATATCTTATTTCCTGTAGATCAAACAGGGGGAGTTTTTTTTGCTGATACAGAAAACGCAAATATTTATTTTAGGGAAAATGCAAAAAGTCTATTACAGATTATAGATTTTTCACTGAAGAATAAAAAACGATTCATAGAAGAGAATTTAAATGAAGCAAATAGATAAAACATTAAAAATACTTTGGTTGAGTGATATTCATTTTGTGAGAGAATATAATCTTGAAATTGATAGTTTAAGAATATACATAGATTCCTTTATTGAATATATTAGTAATCAAGAAAAAATTAAAAAAGTTGATTATATATTAATCTCAGGAGATATAGCAAATAATGGTGACCTTAAAGAATATGAGCTTTTTAATACTTTTTTTTTAGATCCATTAGAAAAAAGATTAAATAATGCTAAATTATTAATTGTGCCTGGTAATCATGATATTTCAAGAGGTAGTGCTAAGGATTATATAGATAATTTTGTTCAAAAGTTATCAGGTCCCCAACGTATGGATAAGACTGATTTTTTAAATGATTTAGTTAATAGACCCAAGTTTTATAAAGCTTTTGAAAATTACACAAATTCATTTATTAATAAAAAAATACCAAAAGAAGATTCTTCATTAGAAAAAAACAGACTATTATATGGTTATGTTGTTGACAAAGAAAATAAAGTTTTATTCATTTTATTGAATTCAGCATGGTATTCTATTGGACAAGAGTTTCTAAAAAAATATTTAGATGAAAATATATTCTCTAAGAAAAATCAAATTTTTGATGAATTAGAAATAGAAGAACTAGTAAGTAATATTAAAAATATTGCCGAAGAGTATGGTAATCAATTAATAGGTCTAGAGGGTTTAGAAAACACCAAAGAAATTTATAAAAAAATCAATGAATATGAAGACTTCACAGTAATAACGATAATGCATCACCCTACAAATTGGCTTGATTGGAAAGAAAGAATTAGAGGAGAGAATTCTGAGGCTAAATTTCATTTTATAAAAGAAAATACAGACTTACTTCTAACGGGACATGAACATGTGCCTATTCAGCATAAAAATGAAGATATAAAAAAAGCTAATAATGAAAATATTATACATATTGCTGCAGGCTGTTTTCTGAATGCTCCCCCCAAAAATAATATCAATAATTTTAAAATTTATAAGAATTGGTTTTCCACACTGGAATACAATGTTAAAAAGAAGACTCTAAAACAATTTAAACATGAATATAAAGAAGGAAAATGGAGTGTTTTTAATAATGAGAAAGAACTCAACAATAATCAGCCAATTATTGAGTTAAATAAAAAATATAATCGCCCTATTTCAAGCAAAAGAGCTGATGCTATTGTTAGTTATCTCCAATCATCTAGAATCGAATTATTTAAATTAATGGGGAAAGATATAGATATCACTGTCTCAAAAAATCCTGTAAAGAATTATTATTTAGTAAAAGAAAATAATGTTTACAACCTCTATATTTTAGTAAAAAAAGATTTAAGAAAAAAGATAAAACAAAAAGTTGAAACCCTAAAAAAATACATTGATAATCAAAAACAAGAAATAAATGTTATTTGCTTTGTCTTTTTTGATTTTTATCACCATGAGAGTAAAGAGTATTTTTCTCGTGATAGATTAAAAGTTTTAAATGAAATCACTGATGATTTTGATTTTGGTTTTGATACTTTTCGATATAAGTTTTTTACTTCGAATGAGGTAAAGAAGGAGATAAATAGATACAGTCACCTAAAATTTATTAGTAAAGTATATCCTTATTGGGAAATCGAGCACAATATTATAAAAAATTAAGAATCAAAAGGTTAAATATTCTCTAAAGAAAGAAAAAAATTACGTTTACAC
>JBCCLH010000053.1:0-35258 GCA_039026955.1 Bacteroidota bacterium | reverse complement strand
CTATCAAATGACACTCACAACTCACCAACTAAAATACTAATATACCAAGAGCGTAAGCGATACTAAAGCAAAGCGTGACTAACAGGCGAAGCCGATACCAACATACCAAAAGCAAGGCGCATCACTAATGTACCAATTTGAAAATTTGAAAATGTAACAATGCTATCAAATGACACTCACAACTCACCAACTAAAATACTAATATACCAAGAGCGTAAGCGATACTAAAGCAAAGCGTGACTAACAGGCGAAGCCGATACCAACATACCAAAAGCAAAGTGCATCACTAATATACCAATTTGAAAATTTGAAAATGTAACAATGCCATCAAATAACACTCACAAACTCACCAACTAAAATACTAATATACCAAGAGCGTGAGCGATACTAAAGCAAAGCGTGACTAACAGGCGAAGCCGATACTAACAGCGCAGCGATACTAAAGCGAAGCGTGACTAACAGGCAAAGCTGATACTAACAATCTAACAGCGCAGCGCATCTAACAATCTATCTAGTAAACAACAACTCCCGATACTTCACCAAAGGCCATAAATTATCATCTACCAACAATTCCAACTTATCACAATGGTAACGGATTTCTTCAAAATACGGTTTTACGTGATTACAATAGGCTTCTGCAGCTGCTTGTCCGATAAGTTTGTTTGCTTTTTTGCGTTCTTCAATCATCGCGCTGACTTTCGAATTGATGCCTGCAATGTGACTCGAAATTCGTTCTATCAAATCGATTTGCTCTGCGGCTAATTTTTTAAAATCTTTTCCAAAAATCTCTTTCAATCCGCTTACATTTTCAATCAAGGTATTTTGGTAGCCTACCGCAGTAGGAATCACATGATTTCGGGCAATATCACCCAACACGCGACTTTCTATTTGTATGCGTAAAATATATTCTTCCAATTCAATTTCGTGACGTGCTTCTACTTCTATTTTGCTCATCACGTTCATTTCTTCGTACAAGGCAAACGCTTTTTCGGAAACCTGTGCTTTCAGTGCTTCTGGTGTGGTTTTATTATTGCTCAATCCACGTTTGGCAGCTTCTTTCTCCCATGCTTCTCCATACCCATTACCTTCAAAACGTATCTTTTTGGAATCTTTGATGTATTCACGTAGAATATTGAAAACAGCTTCATCTTTTTTCAAGCCTTTTTCATCAACCAATGCATCTACTTCTACTTTAAAATCTTTCAATTGCTTGGCGATGATCGTATTTAAAACCGTCATCGGACCTGCACAATTCGACCATGAACCTACCGCGCGCAATTCAAATTTATTTCCCGTGAAGGCAAACGGTGACGTTCGGTTTCTATCTGTATTATCGAGTAAGATTTCTGGAATTTTACCCACGATATTCAGTTTTAAGTCTGTTTTTTCTTGTGGAGATAATTTTCCTTTGGTCACATTTTCCAATTCATCCAACACCGCCGATAATTGCGAACCGATAAATACCGAAATAATCGCTGGTGGCGCTTCATTGGCTCCCAATCGATGGTCGTTACTTGCACTCGAAATGGCTGCTCTGATCAATTCTTCATTTTCATGAACCGCTTTGATCGTATTCACAAAAAAGGTCAAGAACTGCAAATTTTTCATCGGAGTTTTCCCTGGACTCAGTAAATTCACACCTGTATTTGTCGCCAAAGACCAATTGTTGTGTTTTCCTGAACCGTTAATTCCTGCAAATGGTTTCTCGTGAAACAACACTTTAAACTGATGACGCTGCGATACTTTCTCCATCACATCCATCAATAACGAATTATGATCTACGGCTAAATTGGCTTCTTCAAAAATAGGCGCCAATTCAAATTGATTCGGCGCGACTTCATTGTGACGTGTTTTCACAGGAATTCCGAGCAACATACATTCATTTTCCAAATCGCGCATAAAATTCATTACTCTGTTTGGAATTGAGCCAAAATAATGATCGTCTAGTTGTTGTCCCTTTGCGGGAGAATGTCCTAATAAGGTTCTTCCCGTAAGGGTAATATCTGGTCGTGCCGCAGCCAACGCCGCATCAATGAGGAAATATTCCTGTTCCCAACCTAAAGAAGCGTTCACTTTCGTCACATTTTTATCAAAGTATTTACACACTGCCGTTGCTGCATGGTCTACCGCTTGCAAGGCGCGTAATAACGGTGCTTTATTGTCCAAAGCTTCTCCCGTATACGCGACAAATACCGTAGGAATACACAAAGTCGTTCCATAAATAAACGCAGGCGATGTTGGGTCCCAAGCCGTATATCCTCTGGCTTCAAAAGTATTTCGGATGCCGCCATTTGGAAAACTAGACGCATCAGGTTCTTGCTGTACCAATTGTCCACCATCAAACTTCTCCATGGCACGTCCGCTTCCAATCGTTTCAAAAAAAGCATCGTGTTTTTCCGCAGTGGCACCTGTCAACGGTTGAAACCAATGTGTATAATGTGTAGCTCCTTTGCTGATGGCCCATTCTTTCATTCCGGTAGAAATGTGATCTGCGACTTTTCTATCGATCTTCGTTCCAAATTCAATGGCATTCATCACACTTTTATAGGCTTCTTTTGTTAAATGTTGCAGCATTGCGTGTTCATTGAAGACATTTTCGCCAAAAATTTCTGAGCGACGTCCTTTTTCATGAATTTCGACAGGTATTCTGTGTAATGTTTCTTGCAATGCATTGAATCGAATTGTAGACATGGTATATTTTGTATGTTATTTTTGCAAATATATCAATTTTAGCCTCTTTTTCTATTCTAAAATTGTCAGACCCCTAAAAAAATAGGGGTTGTTAATAAATATTTAATAATTTACACAAACTTAACCTCTTTTTTTAGAAGGTAGTTTTTAAAATTCATTTATATTTGCCTGCGAATTTATTAATGTGAATTTCAAATATTATGAGCAAATCTAAATTAGAGTACATCTGGTTGGATGGATATTTTCCAACGCAAAATATGAGAAGTAAGACTAAAATCGAAGATGATTTTAGTGGAAAATTAGAAGATTGTCCAATCTGGTCTTTTGACGGGTCCTCTACAAGACAAGCAGAAGGTGGATCATCAGATTGTTTGTTGAAGCCTGTAGCGATTTATCCTGATCCTGCACGTAGAGACGGATATTTAGTAATGACAGAAGTTTTAAATGCTGATGGAACGCCACACGTATCAAACGGGAGAGCTACGATTGAAGATGAAGACAACGATTACTGGTTTGGATTTGAGCAAGAATATTTCATCATGGATACCAAAACGCAATTGCCTTTAGGATTCCCAATTGGTGGATATCCTGCGCCGCAAGGAATGTATTACTGTTCTGTGGGTGGAAAAAATACACACGGTAGACAATTGGTTGAAGAGCATGCAAATTTATGTATTGATGCTGGATTGAACTTTGAAGGAATCAACCAAGAAGTTGCTTCTGGACAGTGGGAATTCCAATTGTTTGCGAAAGGTGCAAAGAAAGCTGGTGACGAAATTTGGGTAGCGCGTTATTTATTAGATCGTTTGACTGAAAAGTACGGATACTATATTGAATATCACCCAAAACCACTTGGAAAAGATATGGACTGGAATGGTTCGGGTATGCACGCAAACTTCTCAAATACAACGTTGAGAACATGTGGAAGCCAGGAAATTTACGAGCAAATATGTGAAGCGTTTAGACCAGTTGTGAAGGAACATATTGCTGTGTATGGTGAGTTTAACGATCAACGTTTGACAGGAGATCACGAAACGGCTTCTATCGATGACTTTAGCTATGGTATTTCTGACCGTGGAGCTTCGATCCGTATTCCAATTATAACGGTGGAAAAAGGATGGAAAGGTTGGTTGGAAGATAGAAGACCAGCTTCAAACGGTGATCCATACAAGATTGCAGGGAGAATCATTAAAACGGTAAAATCTGCAGGATTCTAAATTAGAATATATAGGGTTAATTTATAAATGAGAAAATAGCTTGTGAGAGATTGCAAGCTATTTTTTTTCATCTGAATTGTATTTTAGATGATATCTACGTCAACTATAATGATATCGCTATCATCTGTAGCACCTCCATAAATTGAAGTTGCATTGTTAATTTGATAACTTTTGAATTCTTCTAACATAATATACAGTTTTAAAGTTAATATTAACATGAAAGTACATTAGCTATCTACCAAAAACAAGGATCAATGCCTATGGTTTATGAATTAAAGGTTGTAATATGAAGAGTGAATGTTCTACTATTATATTTGTATAATTCATTGAACAGCGTTCAAGAAATCGTACTGTATTTTGGTTGTTACTTTTAAAAAACCGTATAAATAAAGAAAGCATAGGCTAAAAACAGAATTACACCTTCATAGCGATCGATCCCAAATCTTTTTGGAAAACGCGCAAACGGCAATAAAATAAACGCAAAACTGAGCATCCAAAAGATGTCCCTGGCTAATATTTGCGGTTCTAGTACTGGAATTTCTTTAATGATGGAAGTGATTCCCAATACAGAAGCAATATTAAAAATGTTGGAACCGATTAAGTTTCCTAAAGAAATGGCTTTTTCCTTTTTAATAGCAGCCACAACAGAAGCTGCCAATTCTGGCACACTGGTTCCAATGGCAATCATGGTAATTGAAATTACACCTTCACTAACACCTACGTTTTGTGCCACAGCTTTCGCGCCATCCACCAAAAATTCTGAACCATAATACAACGCAGCGCCTCCTAAGACTAGCCAAAGAAATATTTTTCCATACGTAATGGTCGTTACCAAAACATCGATATCTTCTACATCAACGTCCTCTTTATTGTTTCGCGCTGAGCGAATTAACACAATTAAAAACAAAATTAAACCGATGACTAACAAAATACCTTCCCACCGTGCGAGTTCTGTATCTGTCCATAAAAAAAGATAAATCAATAAAGAGAAAAACATCAACGACGGCCAGGTTAACTTGTAAAAAGCATTGTTTACGGCAAGTGGTCCGATAATAGCGGTAATTCCTAAAACTAGTCCAATATTGGCAATATTAGAACCGATGACATTGTTAATGGCAATCGCTGGTGAATCGTTCATGGCAGCGTTGATACTCACCAATAATTCTGGTGCAGACGTTGCAAAAGAAACGACGGTTAACCCAATGACCATTTTGGAAATACTTAATTTAAAGGACAATCCGACAGAAGCTCTGACCAAAAATTCGCCTCCTAATACCAATAGTACCAATCCGCCAAGTACGTACATTATGTTCTCCATTAAAACTTTTTTTTGCGAAGATACTATTTATACCTATGCTACCACAAAATGCAACTTATAAACTCGTTCATTTGACATTCTAATGCCTTGCGGCTACTTTCCGTAGCTACGGCTATGCAAAGCATCCACAGCGTTTTATAATGCCAAAGTAACTTCGTATCCAAAGTCGCATTTTGTGATAGCATAGGCTAGTTTAACATGTTAAATAAACTATAAAATTCGTTGATTAACTATTTTTATAGTTGCATAACTGTTTTTTTAGTTTATATTTGTAGTGTAATTAAAAATGAAGTTCTATATAATTTGTATCAAATCATGCAAAAACTCACAAATAAAGAAGAGGAAATCATGCACATCATCTGGAAGTTAGAAAAGGCTTTTGTAAAAGATGTCATGGCAGAAATCCAAACGAAGAAACCACATTACAACACCTTATCGACCATAGTGCGCAATTTGGAAGAAAAGGGATATGTGGGACATCAAGCGTATGGAAATACACATCAATATTTTCCTGTAGTGACTAAGGAGGCGTATCGTAAAAAGTACATGGCTTCTGCAATTCAGCATTATTTTAATGATTCGTACAAGAATGTTGTTTCCTTTTTTGCGAAAGAAGAAAAGATAAGCGTTGAAGATTTGAAAGAGATTATTCACCTTATTGAAAAAGAACAGTAATGGAAGCGATTGTTATGTATTTTGCCAAAAGTGCTGGAATTTTAGCCTTGTTTTTAGGACTCTACTTTTTAGTACTACGCAGGGAAACGTTTTTTCAAGAGAATCGTTTTTTCTTGCTGATTGGAATGTTGATTTCTTTGGTATTGCCTTTTATGGTAATTACTCGATATATTGAAATTCCTCTGATGAATGTGAGCGGCTCAAATGCCTTTATATATACCAATGATACGGTCTCTGTAACAGCAGCTACTATTTCGTGGACCACGATTGTTTGGTATGTTTATTTGGCTGGAGTGGCATTTTTCTTAGTCAAATTTTTAATAGAACTTTTTTCATTGTTCCGATTGTTGTGGACATCGGGCGTTACAAGAAGAGACGGACAGTTTATTTATATAGAAACCAATGCGTCCCTCTCTCCTTTTTCATTTTTTAATTACATCGTTTACAATCCTGCATTGTATTCTTCAACGGAATTGGCAGCCATTTTAAAACACGAACAAGCCCACAGTCGTCAAATGCATTCAGTAGATGTTTTTGTGTCTAAATTGTATTGTATTTTCTTTTGGTTCAATCCGTTTGCATGGTTTCACAAAGGATTCATGTTACAAAATTTAGAGTTTTTGGCGGATAGTGCTGCTATCAAACAAACACCTTCTAAGAAGGAATACCAACTAACTTTATTAAAAGTATCTGGAAATATGTATTGTCCAGCGCTTACCAATAATTTTTATAATTCATTAATTAAAAAACGAATAGTTATGTTACAAAAAACACAATCTACTCAGATAAATAGATGGAAACAAATATTGATTTTACCAATGTTAATCGCGTTTGTTTTCTTGTTCAATATAGAAGTGGTCGCGAAAGAAGTTACTACCAATAATTATCCTAAGCCAACGGTAGCAGCTGTTGCGGGCGATTTGGTAGTCGTAATTACGAAATCAACTACGGTGGAAGAACTGAAAGCGTATAAAAAGTTATTTAAATCACAAAAAATTAAATTTGAGTATAGCAATTTAGATTTCAACTCAAAAGGAGAAATTAACCAAATTTTTGTGGTATTATCAAGTAAAGATTTAGAACCTGCCAATGGTAAATTTGAAGCTGCGGATGATAAAGCGATTTCAGATATTCAGTTAGGAAAACGCGGTGACGAATTGTTTGTAAAATCGAGTGCTTTTGACAAAATAGAGAAAGGCGCATATACTTACATCGTTACCACTGATTATCAAGAAGACGAAGATGAAGACGAGGATGAAGACGAAGATGAAGATGAGGACGAAAACGAGTATAAAAACAAGAAAATCGTCATCAGAACCAACGATAATAGTAAGGTAAAAGTAAATTCTTGGCAATATAAAGAAGGCGTTGAAACCATTGATATTAAAAAAGAAGACGGTAAAGAAGTGATTATTGTCAACGGAAAGCGCATCAATTCAAAAGATATGATCGAAGATGAGATTGAAATTGAAGGTGATGGAAATTCATTCACCTACTCAATTTCTGTAGATGAAGAAGGCGAAGAAGAGGAGGAAAGAGAGATTAAAATTATTAAAAGCTCCACAATTAGTTACAACGCCATTGATGGGAAAGAAAAACCACTTTTTATTGTAAATGGAAAAGAAGTTCCGCATGAAAAATTTAGAGATATTAATCCGAAAACAATTAAATCCATCAATGTCATCAAAGGAAAAGCAGCGAAGAAAAAATATGGTGACAAAGGAAAAAATGGAGTTGTGATTGTAACCTTAAAAAAGAAGAAGAAATAGTTTTCATTTTATAAATTTAGAAAGCGGCTGTCTGAAAAGGTAACTTAAACGTCATTCTGAGCTTGACTCAGAATCTCATCACATTGATTTTCAACTGTTATGAGAAACCGAAACCTGTGCTGAATTTATTTCAGTATCAAGTTCGATTTGACGAAATCTGTACTTTTCAAACAGCCTCTTTTTTATGATTTAATGTATTATATCACAAAAGAAAGTCCTGAAATACTGGTCCAAACTGTGCTGTAATCGTAACATTTTACCTCACCTGTTGCCAACACATCAATACGTGTCATCACATTACCAGATTTAATGGTATTTAAAATGATTCTCCTACTTGGTCTGTAACCAGATGGTAAGACAAACACATCAGTTTGACTTCCCGTTGGTGTACCATTGCGCACTAATCCTTCAATAAAAACGACGCCATCTTTTTTGCGATATCTTGCAAATTGATAGATGTTTCCATAGTTTTGGATTCCATTTAATAAGGACGCATTCTGCCATCCTGAATCACTTCCTGAAGTAAGAATCGTTACTGCTCCCGTTTGACCGTTTACGCTGGTCACAGGCGCATGGACTTCAGCAGCACGCTTGGCTCCTTGTGGTGTTACCGCTCTGCTGGTGTCTGTTCCTGTTTGAACTTCTGTAAGTGTGGCCAATTCTACTTTTCCTTTTGTGGAAATAGTGGCATTTGGCACTGCATTGTCTACAATATGATTGGCCGTTTTTGGCGTAATATATTTGGTATCGTTGGTAGTTAATGCTTCGGTTAAATTTGCTTTGTCTTGCCCTCTGTTGACTGCACTGTCAATAAAATCTACAAATTCATCTTGTGTTGGGCGATCTCCTGTTTCAAAATATGATTTTAGCTCTGTTCTATTTTTTTCTGCCATGATCTAATTTTTTTGTGTATTAAGTTTATACCAATTTTATGTAACATCATATTGGTATTAAAACTCGTTTGAACGTTTTTCATTCGTCAAAATGATGTAGTCCAAACGAGTTTAGTGATTCTATCTAATCGTAAATGTGGTTCCAACAATCATATCTCCAATACCACCGATGTCAATCCAATTGTCATCGTTTGGTATGGTTAATATGTTCTCTTCAACACTCTGCATTCCAGAAGTGTTTTGTGCAACTACTTTAAAATGGTGATATACCGTATTTCCGTTTGCATCTTGTGTGGCGAGACTGTGATTTTGCAAGGTTGTATCTTCTAACAAAACAAATACTTGCGGATCATTTGTCGTTACTTCATGAATTTTTTCCCAGTTTCCTTGTGCATTCATTTTGAACAAGGAATAGGTTCCTTTATAACATGTTTTATCCCACTGCAATGCAATTTGGTTCACATCTCCATTTGGTTCAATTGGTTCAGCAATGTATTTCAATGTCGGCGCTGGCGGATTGGCTACTTCAACCATCATCGCCGCTACAATTTTTGAAGCTTGTGATGGTGCATATTTAGTAAGCACATCTGGCGCTGGCGAACCTGTGCCATAATCAGCTTCCGAATATTCTATTTTTCTTGCTACTGTTAAGCGATAGAACAATCCGTCACCGTATGGAACTTCATCCAAGTCTGAGAAATCGTCGTATACTGTCCATAATTCATTTCCAACCAATCCTGCAGTATCTACATCTATTTCGTCTACCCATTTCATTGTTCGGATAGATTGCGCATCTAATTTATTGAATGCACGATAGATGTTTACTTTTTGGATGTCTTGAATTTCTGGATACGAATTGATTTCCAATTGAACTTTAGGCGTAATTCCCAACGTTACATTTTCTAATACTGGCATAATTCGTTTTACTTCTGGTGCTTCTGGAGCATTTGAGGTTACCAATTTGATTGGACCTAAAGCGCGACTGAATTCTCCCAATTTCATTTGCGAGCTTAGCTCTCTTGCCGCATAGAAGTAAATATTGTTTGATGTACCGTCTAAGTTAAAGTCTGTAAATTGTGTTGTGTGCGGACTTGTACTTGTGGTCTTCATCATTGGTGCCATTTCAAATGCTGGATCGCTTGGCATCAATACACTGCCATTTTCATCTCTAAGTACTTGCTTTTTGTTAATTGGCGTGTAATCTGATCCGTTGATATACGCATAGACTACGGGTACTTCTGTTAATGGAACAAATGCATTAAATAAGACGCCTTTTACGAAAGGTAACAATCTTAAATCACCTACTGGAATTTGTCCAACATCTGTATTAGCAGCATCTGGATCTGCTACAAATGGTGTTACAGGTGATTGTGGCGGAAATGCCGTATTGCCGTTGATGCGCGTAATGATATTATTTGCCCACTCAAACAATGCTGGCTTATCCGGATTTGGAAATTTGTAATGATCTGGCGATACATCCACTGGTGGATAGTATTTATAATCTCCATCCGTTTCAAGCGCTGTAAAGTCTAAGAAGTTTTCCCAACGATTGGCAAAGTATTCTTCATAATTTCCACCTAATGCTTTGAGTCGTACTCTGATTTCACGAACAGTTTCTTTCGTGTAGAGTGCATTTAGCAAAGCTTCATCATTTGCTCTGTAGAACAAGACTCCATGTGGTTTATGCGTATATTCCGTGGTGATCGTGTACGTGGAACGTCCAAAGAAATCTGGTCGTGTTGCGTATTTTGCTCCGTCTGGTTGTTCTGGCGTTTTTGCCTCCACCACTTTTTGTGCAAACATGATTTTCGGAATACTGATCGCTGAGTAATACGGATTGTTTACGTCATGACTTCGTAATCCTATGATGGAATTGCGTACTTCTTCATCTTCTCCTGGCAACAGATTTGTTTCTGTTAATCCATAGGTTGGATTTTCGTATAAGTACACTTTGTATCCAGGATAGAAGTTCACCGAAACATTGGTACCAGTCTGAATTGTATCGTAATCTGGATCTACCGCAGGAGCAATAAATAAAGGATCAAATGCCAATACTTCCAAATCACTTTCTGTGGTATCTCCTACTCTTTTCACATTTAGGATTTTTGCCACTTTTAAGACTTTACGCTTTCCACTTGGATTGTCTTCTGTATGCACGCGCACAATGCCTCGGTACCATTCTACGGAAACACTATTTGTGCTGTAATCAGTATGTTCATCAAGTACAATTCCGTGGAAGGTAATTCGATACATTCCTTTGTGTCCCATGACTGGATTTCCGCCAGTATCTAAGTCAACAACTTCTGGTTCAGGTGCAATTGTGGTATGATTGCTTGCTGGATCAGACCAGATTCCGCGTGTTTTTTCCAAGTGACGTTCTAATTCTCCTGCATCGCCTTCAACCATGACAACTTCACGGTGAATTTGATTGAAAGTGTCTACTTTTATTGGAAATGGCTGCGGATTTGGAGTTCCCCAACTTACTGGCGTTTGCATGTTTTCAATCGCCATGAAAATACCATCATTCGTAATTTCAATCGCTTGCAATTCTTCTGCATCTGGCGATGGAATATCGTCTACCAACGCATCACTGATTTCTTTTTTGTACACTTTGAATTGTGGAAATCCGGATGTTTGAATGACTTCATGAATGATGTGTTGTTGATCACCAACCACAAAAACGCCACCTACATAATTAGACTCCAATCCATTTGGAATCGTTGGCGTCAAGGTTTGATCGACACTTGATAGATAGTACTCATCCACCGTAACGATAGATACTAAATTGTTTGTAGGATCTTCCGCAACGTTGATTACTTGCCCTGAGATATTGTTTGGCATTTCATTTCTGAAAAAGATTTCTACATTTTCAGCGTGAATTTCGTCATTATCATCAAAAATTGATGTCGTATCATTGACCAATTCGGTATCTGTAATTGCAGAATCTTCTGGCACTGCATAGTCGATCAGTTCTTGATATGAGTGATAGTCGAACGAGATTCTTACCAGTGTTTTATCTCCTGAAATTGCATCGTAACGCGCTTGTTCTTCTCCAGATGTCAACAATAATGGTTGCTCTTTCTGAATAAGATGCGGCTGAATGTTTGATGGTGGCAACAACGGATTTTTCGGTTGCAACGCCGTCACAATAGATACTTCTGTTGGACTTGATGTCGCTCTTGAGAACCAGTTGATTCCATACGAACCATAGTAATGCGTTCCGCTAATGATCTGTTTGTGAACATATATTGGCTGCCCTACTTCTGGTAAGGTGATTGGAAATGCTTCGTAACGCTCAGATGCATTGGACACGGTAGTATCGTTGTGTAAATAACGCTTGTCATGTGAGATCTCTGGTTTCTCCCAAACTCCAGGATCTGGCTGACCTTGACGTTGTTTTCTATACTCTAATCCCGCATAAATTGGAATCGTATACTCTTTTGCTTCAAACTGCGTATTTTCCGCATAGAAAGCAGGATTGTATACATCTTCCGGAATTTGCTCGGCGTATAGCGTTACATAACGTTTTCTACCATCGTGTGTATACCCATCATCATCTGTAATGCTTGAAGGTTCACTGGTTTCAGTCCCAAAATATGCCCCTGGAATTACTTCATCAAGCTGCACTGGCAATGGCAAACGTTCGTCAGAAGTTGCTGTTGGCAAGCTCATACTTAAGTGTTGTACTTCGCGTGCGCCTTGTCCATCTTCTAAGTCACCAAAAGTTACATATTCGGCAATGTATACAAATTCCCCTTGCTGTACTTGTGAAGCAACGTCTAAGAATCCTAATCCTAACATACGCGCCATGTGATAGTCGTACGACGCAATGTTTAGCATATCAAGATTCGATACTTCCATTACATCATCTTCACCTTCCACTACAATGTTTTCATCTACAGGAATTTCCTCAATAGCTTTTGGATTGTTGAGATCATCACTTAGTGTGATGTACTGTGCTACCACTTGCTTCAAGTTTCGATCGTAAATATCTGCTTCAACAACATTCCATTTGTTAATGTAGTTGTCAATTTCTACAGTTGCATTATCATTGAAACGTGGCCAGTTTTCATCTACCAATCCTGCAGTTGGTTCTAATTGCTGTAACGCTACATTGTCATCAAGTGTTAACGCGTAACTTCCCATGTTTGTCCATGCTTGGTTTTCGTTGGTTGCTTCGATAAAGTCACCATACAATTCAATACGCACTTCTTTTACATAGGTATTGGTTCCTGTAAATCGGAACGTACGTCCATTTTCACATAACAATCGAATGTTTTGCAACGCTGTACTTGCAAACGTTTTTCTGTTGGTTGCTTTTTTCAAGGCAATCAACGTGTTTGTAGATACAGACAAGGTTTCCGTTTGTAAGGAACTGTTAGCTGCTGACGAACTTACGCTTGCTTCTACGGCAAAGAATAAGTGTCGTTTGCTTTCTACTTCAATCAATTCACTTCCATAGTTTTGCATGAATCCTACTGCATTGGTCGCTGGATTGATCACGGCACGAACTTGCGTATATTGAGTTTGATTTCTAAAATATACGTGGAAATTTTTTCCATCAATTCGGTAAATCCATAAACCATTTGCATCGTCAACGATGTTTGGTGCTTGCGAGAAGTCGATCGTTTTTACCACTTTTTTGTATGGCGTTCTGTACACGCGTACAAAGTCGTCTTCTTTGTTAAAGTTATTCGTAGTGTTCGCATAGTTTCCTTTTGGCAAGTGCTTTTCCCCTAGAGCACCTGAGAAAACCCAGCGTGTATGAATACCTTGTGCACTTCCATCGTTTCCGGTAGATCCGGCTGCTTGTAAGTAGAAATTTGGTGATTGAATTGCTGTGTGTTCACTTGGCGGAATTGAAGTGGTGTTACAATTATCGCTACAGTGATCTGTACGTTCTGCTGCTAAATCAGATACAGAAACGATCACATTTTGGTAGGTTTGTTGTAAATCACCAACCGTTGGCATAAAGTCAGCAGTAGTGAATGTTATTTCCGAATATAGCGTTGTAGCTACATCTTCTGAAATACAGTTTTGTAACTCCAAATTTGTTTTCGCAAGATACGCTTCACTTGTTCCCACAATACCACCAACTACCAACAATTGCTCGTCTGCATCGTTTAGTAACTGACTGATACTGTTTTTACTTCCGAAGTCAAGCTTTTTGCGCCACACTTCATTCAGCTGATATGTATATTTGATGACTTCTGCGGGACGATCTGTGTTGTAATTTACAATACAATAGAAGGTATTATTCACACCATCAACAAGTCGTACAGAAGGATTGATCTTATCTGCATTACCACCCATATTTGTTGTTTTTACACTGTATGAGTTGAGTGCGTTGTTAAAGTTGCTGATGAATAATTTGTTGCTATTGTCTACCACACCTGCAACAATATAAGAATCTGTAAATGAAGACGTAGAGATAGCGCCTGTGGTATATAAGAAACCACCAGTACCTAAACGTTTTCCCCAATTTAATCCTAAGTTGTTGTTGAAAGATAGTACAATACCATGTCGCGCAGGTTGTCCGGCAGGTGATGTTGCAGAACCTAAAATTGTGAATCCGAAAGGTGTAGAAATGACACCCATGATTTGCTCATCCGAAACGCCTGAAACTTTTCTGGAACTGAGTAAGTTTCCGTTTTCGTCAATTTTATATAATTCCATATCATCTACCAAACCAACTTCGTTGTACCACGCAGTGATTAGATATTTTTGTGTCCCGTTGCTATAGTCGAGCGTTCTGATTCCCGTACTAAATCTCGTATTGGAAGAGTATAATATTTTAGACCAAATGATTACCCCTTTGATGTCAATTCGGAATACTACTAAGTGTGCTCTGTTTGATCCTGATGCATAGTGTCCTAACACAATTGCACTTTGTCCATCTGGGCATGGAGCCACAGACGATAAACCAACAATGCGTTCTACTAGTAATATACGTTTGCGCCATACAACTTCACTGTTTTCATTGAGAAGTGTTACGACACCACCAATTCCATTGCCTCCTACTGTTAGGATACGGTTGCTTCCCAATTTACATACAGCACTGTTTCCATCAAAAGTACCATTGCTTCGGAAGGAACTTGTAAAGTAACAATCGCTTGAGATGTAGAATTCTACAGGAGCAATTTGTGAACTTTGCACGCCGTTGAGTGAAAAACTTGTCAAGGCAGTTTCTTCCATGCTTGTGGATTGTAAGATGGACGTATACGTTCCATCGTTATTGTCCACAGCTGGTGAAAGCGTTCCTTTATTGGTGGTGATTTGCACATTTTCACCACCTGTAGTAAGGTTGTTCCCATCTGCATCTTTGAGCTGTACGGTAATTGTTGACGTACTGCTTCCATTTGCTGGAATTGCTGAAGGATTTGCCGTAATGGTACTATTTTCCAAATCTGCCGTTGGCGTTGCTAGACAAAGCTCCACACTTTGACTGTTGGCAATTGTGCCCGGTAAGGCATCATATACTTGGGTTGCCAACAATACATTTTGAAAGTCAAAACTTCCTATTTCGCGTGTCAAGTTTTCTTTGGTCAGTGCAAAATTACTGTTCTGATTGACACGGATACAGGTGTTTTGTTCCAATAATGGATCAGCCTTGATGATGGATTGATTGTCCCACACTTCATTGTCATATCCAACTCCAAACGGAATAAACATGAGCGCATTGTCTCGCGCATAGAATGTATCTGGATGCAGACTTGCCTTGTCGATTGTTTTTACCCATTGCAATGTGCGGTTGAATCCAAATTTCTGAACAATCGTGGAACTTGGTGATGTGCTACGGTCAATATTGATACGATAATATCCGTCGTTGATATTGAACATTTTCGAGCTATAGTTTACCGTATCATCATATATAATAGCGCTATGTGCTGATGGAAATGTACTTGCAAATGGAAATGATAAAAAGTAAATTCGATCTCCAATATTACCCGAAGTTACGAGTTCACCATTGTTTACAAATCCCGCAGTACTTACGCCATACGGTCCTGATGGAACAAAATAAGTAGAGTATGCTACGTTTTCAGTAGTTGATAAACTGCTATTTAATTTTGCTAACGATACTACGCCTCGTCTGCCGCCAGGGAATGTACCTCCATTCCCTATTACGACAGATTGACCGTTATTTACAACTACATCTTGCACACTTTGTGCAGAAGTTTCTTCAACGCTACTAAGCACTGTTCCATTACTATTAATCGTAAAGAATAAATTATTAGACCACGCTAGATAATTACTTCCGTACGGAAATAGTTTCATTTTATACGATGTTGCAATCGTTTGCTCATGCTGATAGGTTTTAAACCATATCATTTGATCATTGCTATCTAGTTTAACGATGCAATATTTATCACTGGCTTCTGCGTTGTTATTATCGTAATACCCGAAGACCAATCGGTCTCCATTGGGTGTTCTCACGATGCTTCTAAAATGACCTGATCCCACTTCACCATTGGTATAGGTAGTTACCGCAATGAGTTGAAGGTTACTGTCAGTTTTTATAAGCGCTATTTCGTTTGAACTTACAGATGATCTCGTGCCCCAGTAGTAAAACCCATCGACTTCTCCTATGAAGCTAACATGAGCATAGCTATTGTTTACTTTGATTTTCTTTATAAAAAAGTCATTACTTAATGCCATCTTATTTTTTTTTAAACTGTCAATTTTATTATTTGTTACTGTGCTAGCACGATATCTTCTGCTTTAGCTGTGTAATCAATTACATATTTATTTACATCCCAAATCAGGTATCTGAATTTGAAATGAAGCGTTTCCGCTGTGATTTGTTTGCTGACATGCATGATGATTGCTTGCGAGTAATCTTTTGAGTACAATACTTTGTATGCATCGTCATCTACATTTGTGACTTTGTCAAATACACGGATGGTTCCTCGGTGTGGTTCCGTACTTCCTGCTTCAAATATTTCTTCAGTTCCATTGACTTGCTCAATTGGAATTTTTGGAATATTGAATGGCTCTGGGTTTCGGATTAGGATTGCGATTATATTGCCTTGATCATCAAGAATTTTGTTGAATTCTGTGTTGACCGCAGGATCTAATGGCGTCATCCCGAATACACCTTCTAACAATCTGTCAAATACATCTAAGTATTGCGTTTCTAGCGCATCACTGTCTGCATCGGCATTGCCAGCTATTATGTTGTAAGCTGTATCAATCGCATCCGCATCTAATGCTGGTAGTGGTACATTAAATACCGCTTGCCTTGTATTACTTGGATCATCTTCATCTACTAATAGATAACTGTTGACTTGCGACTCAAAATTCTGATAACGAGATGTTTGGAATACATAGTTGTGTACTTGTGCACTCGATACAACATCGTTGCTTTCCGTTTCAAAGGCATTGTATATCAACGCGGTGTACAATTTCTGAGGTTTCAAATTCGTCACGACTACAGAGTATGCGTAGCTTTGTGGCTGAATTGCATTTCCAATAGCCAACGTACATTCAATAGCATCGCTGTTATCGTTTATGTAGTTGATGAAATTGTTGAGCAATCTGATATTCAACGGAATTCTTGGATCGTCATCATTGATCCATTCTTCACCATCTGGTCCTGTTCCGTCAGTTGATGGAACCGTCTCATGATAATTTATTGGTAACGGATACGGAATGGTGACATCACTTACAGGATCTTTGATCGCGATGTGCATGGCACCTGTCAATTCTGGTGAACCTAAATACGCTTCCCACGAACGCAACATGTGATACGCCAATGGTTTGGTAAAGTACAGTGTAATTCTACATTGTTCTTGTCCGTAGAATACTGGTTTTGCTTGCAACAAATTACCATCTGCATTCGGGTACGATTTATCGTAATCAATGTACTGACGTAACGATGTTAACGGATATTTATCAGGATTTGTAAGTTTTCCAGATAAGCTTGGCACATCATTTTCATCCAAACGATTAATGATCGTATTGACATTTGACGGATCTGAGTATTCATTTCCATAGGTAACACCATCCGCATTGTGGAAGTGTCCAATTGGTCCTGCAGTTTTGAATCCGTAGTAGTAGTCAAATGTATCACCTCCGACGCCATTATCTACTTCGTCTTTTAATTTATAGTGTACGTAGAACGTTGAATTTGGCCTCCAGATTGGCTGTGCAGTGTATTGTACTGCTTCTTCCATATCTTGCTGTTCTTGTTCAACGGCAGGTTGCCCTGGAATGGTTTGATTGTACTCAAATGTTTCAATAGACAACCAACATACTTGCTGTAGTGATGTGTTACATATTTGTGGTTCTTCATCTACACCACCACCTGTGCAGCCACAGTTTCCTGCTGCTTCAATCAATTGCATTAATAGAATTGCAGAAGCATTCAAGTCACGGAATCGTAAGATTTGCTCGTGGTGTCCTACTAATTCTCTTATTTGATCAAAGATTCTAGTGTAGTTGTTGTATTCCTCTTCTACACTTGCAGGCAATACGACTCCTGGCGTGATTCCTAAGTCTTTTACCACTTGCTGGAATACTTGGAAACAATCTAAACTCGCATCTACATCTGCACTGGTTTGAATTCGTGGGAAACATTGGTTGTACGCTTCCACTAGTTTGTCATACGCTTCACAGATAACTGGATCTTTCACACAATCGCCTGCACAGTCACAATCGCCTAATTCATAGATTTTAGCAAGAATGGTATTTGCATACCCAACCGCAATTTCTAGTATTGGTGGTCGCGCTACTTCAGGATATTGTAGTAATACATTAATATCACCGCTTAACGTAGCTACTAAGCCATATTGTGGATTTAAACCATCAAATTTTTCAATTCTGGCAATAAAGTCCAAGAAGCAATTCCAATTGTCATTAAAAGGATCTTTTGCGTTGTAATCGATACATGCAAATAAAGCATCTCTTGCGATTTGATGGAAGTTACAAAGTAGTTCATCTTTGGTACAATCTCCTGAACCGCCATCATCAGATGGACACAATTCTTTTTCTAATCGTAAGTCTTGTTCCAACGGACGTATGTCACTCACTGTAAATGATCGCTGTTTAAAGCTTTCTACACTCGTATCTTGTTTCAAGTAGTTAAACTCACGTCTAGGCAGCTCCATGACTTTGTCTTGTTGCTGCGTGATGCAACTTGCTAATCCTTCTTGTAATACCGCTAAATATTCATCGGTTACTAATGTATACACCTTTTGTTCCGCATCGTAATGAATGTCTCTAATTCCTTTTAAAGGCGATGGCGTATTGAAATCGATTGTTGCATCAATTGCCAAACTTTCATCCGGCATGATAGCTACTCTGTATAAAGGCGCATCAGCATTGGCAACAATTACAGTACCTGATTTGTCAGAACCTGTAAGTTTCCAATTTCTATATATTGGCAATACACGAGAACTGTATTCCTTGAATTCTTTGTTGTTGTAAGGAATGTACGTGATGGTAGATTCTCTTGATGTGATATTGTCAAGGATGAAGTATAATCGGTTTTCATGCATGAGCATATCAGTAATTTCAACTTGTGCTTTGCTATTGATTAGATAGTTAAATTTCAATTTCAAGCTAGAATCAAAATGAACAATGATTGTACTGTGCTCGTTTGGTGATGAAGTAGCTCTTCTACGAATTCCAATTAAGATTCCTCCTTCTGGATCTAAGCAACTATCTCCAATTTCATACTGGTACTTTTCCTGACTGTTTAATCCTGTTTGATTGATAACTTCGCCATCTTCGCTGATTTCAAAGATGTACAAGTGATTTCTTTGACTCGATAAACACATGAGGAAGAACGTATTTCGCTTAGTTTTTACGATAGAGAATCTATGCGTATCCAAACTTTGCTCGCAAATGAAGTAACGTTGCCATAAGATATTTCCATTGGTATCTACTTTTATGTAGAACAATCTGCTAGAATACAAGCGTGCAATGATCAACAAGTTTCCATCTGACATTTCTTCAATTTCCTTGAACTGAATTGGTTGATTGTCGATGTAATACGCTTTGCTGAATACTACTTTTCCAAATACATCCAACTTTGTTAATACGCCATCATTATCAGTAGATCCTGCTATATTTAGAGAAGGATATCCAACCGCATAATAGCTTCCGCCAATACGCTTCATTTTAGCATACCAATTGACACGTTTTGAATCTGTCTTTGGAAGTACATACGCATACGAATTAAAGATCGTGTTTGGCAGACTGATCGCTTGTACTGCTCTCGCAGTTGCTGCTGTTTGTGGTTGAGGAATACTTTTGGCTTGTCCACAACCTTCTTCACCAATAGCTAAAGTACTTGTCGCTAATAATGATTTAAGATTCGCTATGGCAGTATCACATTTTTTTGGTGTTTTAAAGTATTCTATGCGTCTTGCAATGACTTCTCCTCTGCTATCTACTACGTTGAAATAGTATCTGTTATCTACCGTTTCTTTGACAACGATGCTATCTTTTTCATTGACAATAGCTTCTACAGCAGCTGTCAATTCGCCAATAGTTGCTTCTTTTGAATGGTGATGTGCACTACTGCTTAGTACAATTTCACAGCTGCTATTGAACACTCTAAAACGGTATTCGTCGATTCCGTCTTTATCAATTTCATTGTAGATTTCAGCAACTACTCGCTTTTTAGACGTTGCAATTGTTGTGGTAGCGGTTGACTGTACCGAACATCCTTGTGCTTCCAATTGTGCCAATTCTACTTGTAACGCATCTAATTGTGCTTGCTGCGCAGCCGTTAATGGAATTATTTGCCCTGTTTCGCTATCATACGTAGCTTCTTGTAATTCCGCTATTTGTTCGCGCACGGCACGTATTAAATGTGCATTAGCAGATTTTGGCGTTACCGTAATTCTGGTTGTCAATTCGTTTTCATTGGTATACGATACTGGGCTACTTAATTGCGCTTTGGTTTTGTATACTTCATGAATTTCTACATACTGCGGTACATTTGCGGTATCACTGATTTGCGTTTTGTAGTAACGAATGGTCACTCCTTCAGCGTAGGTTGTTAACTTTAAGTCCGTTGTCACAGAAGCATCTGGTAAAATGATGACCAACGTATCTGCATTGCTAAATTGTAAAGACTGTGCGTAATTAAAGTTATTTTCCACATCCGTAACTTCCATGCAACCTACTGGTGCTGGATCGTTATCTGAAATTAATATAGTTTCAGTAGTTCGAATTGGTACGCCTAGAGAAGATCCTCCTGTATTCCCGTACGATCTACTTAAATACACGGTACTGAATACTTGTGCATTGACTCCAGAAGAGGCAAATTCGTAGTCAGATTTTACGCGAACTGAAATCGTTAAGTTTTCACCTTCTACCGCAACATTCGTGAATTCGAAACTCGTTAACGGCTCACTGTTATTTGCAAATAATAAGGTGTTGATTGCTGTTAGATACGTTTCTGAAAGTTCCACTAAATTTGCTGCAATACCACTTTGCTCTGTGTAAATCAGTGCGCTATTCGCTCCAATATTTACTACAGTATTGGAACCATTTAAGAACATTCGTAAACGATCGAAGTATACTGTATCTACATTTTGTCCATTATTTGGATCAACCATTGGGATAGACCAGTTCATGTCTTGTATATACATGGTTTGCTCTAAATCGTTGGTACCTTCTTCGATGGAATAATACGCACCGTCGATGTAGTGTCCGATATATCCGTTTGGTCTGTAGTATTTTGATCCGAGTGGCTTCGCTAGGAAATCTGAACAATCGCCTGATTCTAACTTGGTCGTACAGAATAATTCTGAAGGCGTAATTCCGTATTCTTCAGGAATAAACCAACCTGGTTCTCCTGCTTCCATGTATGAGAATGGATTGGTAGCCAGTAATCGAATGGAATCATACTGCTCGCCATTGCGTTGCCAGTATCCAATACGTAAATGATCTACGTTTGGTCTTTCAATTGCGGGTACTACTGCTTCAAACGGATGATATGGTCGCCAGTTGCTTCCATCTGCCATGTAAATACCAATGTTTTCAATAGAATATTTGTGTTTTACTTGACGTACTTCTTTTCCGCCTCGCACCACTTTTTTCGGTGGAATGAGATCAATAAAGTTTTTAGCCGCTCCTGTATGTCCTCCAATTTTTTCTGATATTGCGCCTGGGACTAATCCTTTCATTGCTTTGAAGTCAATGTAGGTATCTAGCGGAATCACCTTAGTAATGTTTCCTGCCGTTGGTACGGATTCAAAGTAGTCTAACTCAAACGTTTCATTCGTTAACATGTGAACACCTTGTACTGCTTCTTTGGTTCTGTCTGGGTAGTTTGGATTGTCTCCATTTGCTAATGGTGCAATCGGAGTTCTGTCTACAGACGTATCTTTCTCCCACTTCAACTTCACCTTGAACGTTTTACAGATTTTCACAATGATTCTGATACAGACACGCACTCGCACTTCTGCATAGAGTAAGAATGGTTTTGCCGCTTCCGCAGATAGAATCGCGTCGAGACTCACTCGGAATCCAACAATTTTCCATACACTGATGGCAATGGTTCCTCCAAAGGCAACATAGCCTCCCAATTGGAATCGCTCAAAGCTTATGAATCCGCCGACTTCAACGTACGCGCTGATTTTCACTTTGATTCCGAAGAAGTTTTTCTTTAATTCTAAATCGACTCGTGCGCCCGCTTCAATTCCTTGTGCAGAGAGCATTAAGAACGATTGTGCTGTAATGATCGTTAAGACACGTGCTGTAATTGGCGATTGTTTCGTACCAAAATTCAGATACCAAGCCGATGGATTGTTAAAGAAGAATCCTGCTTGTACTTCGGCATAGAGATCAATGATCCAACCATTTGATTTTGGCAATTGATAATCGGCTCCAAACCAGAATTCAAACGAATCATCTCCTACAGCAACTCCCGCAAAGAATGGTGGTTCTGTGTTATCTAAAATTCCTAAACGTTCACCCAATACATTCGCTCTACCATCTAAGATAAATACGGATGGTAAGGATAATATGGCCATGAGTCGTGTGGAGAATAAGAATCCATCGTCATGCAGTGTTCCTAATACCGTTCCGGCTCCGACCGCCACTGGCAAGCTGTATTGATTGGTTCTTGGTGGACCACTGAATTTATCAAGATTTACACCGCGTTGTGGATACGTATAGTATTCATACCATGTGTTTTCGCCTGATACGAGTCCGACCGCTTCTTTTTCAGCGACGTATTTGTATCCGAGAATTCCTCCAAATCCGTAGAATGCTAATCCTGTAGCCGCTAATGGAATTGGTGTTGGCATTTCGATGCCTGCTTCTATGATAAACGCAGGTTCTTTAGGTTGCAAACGCATTTGTGCTGCGCCACTGATACGTGCTTTTGGTAATTTTAATCCAATTTTCCCTTCGTATTCAGGAGATTCTCCTGGTTCAGGAATCGATAACATTCCGTTGATGATTGCCAAGGCAGAATCTGGATCGGCAGTTCCTGGAATGATCAAGTCTACTTCAATGGTTTGAATACGCAGGAAGCTGTGTCCGTCATCGTCATATTCGTCATTGTCTGTCGTGTAATAGTATTTGATTCCTTCTCCACGCGCATCAATTCCTAGTGGATCTAGGCTAATCGCACCATCAAATCCCCAATAGTTGTACTTACGCATCACACCATTTCTTTCTTGCTGATGCGATCCGAAGTGAATTCCTGTCACAGCAATTTCAATAGGTCCAAGATTTAATGAAATATTTGTTGGAATGAAGGCATTTCCGCCTACAATTTCGATAGAACCATCTTCGTACACACGTAGTTTTGGCAATACAATTTTTTGATCGCCTAAGACACGTTGCATGATGGCATTTTGGAACGAGATTTCACAGGAAGTTCCTAAGAAGAATTTGTCTTCTTCTTTTCCAACTTCTGCGGTTAGGAAATTCACCGTCATGAAGTTGAACAGTTTTAAGGGAAATCCTGATGGTAAGAACGTAGCTGTGAGTGCAAAATCGTCTTCACTATACCAATGTCCTTCTAAATCGATGATTGCTTTTTCTGTAGGATTGTCTGGCTTTTTGAATTTTGGAATTTCAATACGCGCTTTCAGATTTGATTCTGTTACTTGTCCGTGGTAGAACGTTAAATCGAATCTGTTGAATCCTAGTCGCCATGCTTTGTCTGGATTGCTTCCTAATTGAAACCACATGAACTGATTTGGATCAATAGCCGTGATGAAACTGTTGTAATCGGTTTCCTTTTCAAAGTTAAGCACGCCCGTATTGGTGGTGACTGCTAAAGGATATTCAAATTTCAATTGATACGGTGTTCCTAGTGCATTGATATGCGTTAGCAACTCCGTTTCTGAGTTGATGACTTCTGGTGTTTCGTTAGAGAGTACCGTTACTGGATAGTTGAGATCAAAGTATTCTGAGAAATAATCAGTTACTTGTCCCGCTGCATCCACTGCATAGGTAGCTCTTAACGCAATTGTTCCAGACATTCCGCCAGTTCCAATTAGCAATCTTTCTCCAGTGATGGCGAGTGTTTGCCCTGTTTCCTTTTTGAACCATTTTTTTGGTAGGTAAATGGTTGTCAAATCGGTATAGACTCCCATAAATTCTGGTGGACGATTGTCTAAATCGGCTTCAATGATATTGGAGTTTCTACTTAAATCAATCTTTAAGTTTTGAATGTCTATGATAAGCCCTGTATTTCCAATTTGCGCTGGAAAGTTAGTGTTAAGCACTAAATCTAAATTGTACCCAAAACCTTCTTCCGTATCGGCATAGAATAACGCTTCCCCAAAGGTGAGCATTACTTTTGGTCCGCCGTTTGCGTCTTCTGGTAATTCTGTTAGTGGCTCGCCTGTTGATGAGTTGTCACAAGGATTGACTCCAAATTCATCATATACTGGTTTTAGAATGCTTCTTGGGAATTCAATTCCAGCAGATAAGGTAAGCGTTGCGCGTGCTTTTGGGATGAGAATATTTTTGATGTATTCTTCAATATCTTGTGGCAATAATGATCGGAAAAACGCTTTTAGTTTTGTTTTCGTTTCATTTAAATCATTCTTTAAAATGTACGTGATGAATCCTATGAGTGTCGCATATTTTTGCGTTTGCACATGGATTTCGGAAACAATATCTGTAAGTTTTGTTTCTTGCGTTGGCGTTAATAGGTTTAAGCTACTGTTAGCCGCATTTACGTCATTGACAAATTGTTCTAAGTTTGTAGTATTGTCATCAATTGGTTCCGTAAATGTATTGATAAAGTTTGCAATTGCTTGCTCTTCGGATATGTTTAGCACACGCAATGCGATTTCAAAGAATTCTTGAGGAGCGAACGAGAAATTATCTAAGTTAAAATCTCGTAAGTAAGCAAGAATTTGCCATTCGTATTCCACAGTAATTGGGAATGCTGATATAGTTGCATCGTCGGCATCAGGATTTAACACGAGGTATATACCTGTGCTCGGTAATTCTATATCTAAACGTTGTGATACGATGGATAGGCTGTAAAAAGCCGCATCTCCTCTTGGGCTTTTGTTGTATTGTAAATCCTTGTAGTGTATTTTATCAAATAAATACACGATTCCATCTTTAATGAAACCAAGAATATCCGGTATGTCGTCTGTACTCACTACAGATGACAGTTTTGGATAATACCTATGCGCTACCATCGCTGTATTATTATTTTGACCTGACATGTTTTATTTTTTTATTTTTTGTGATCATTTTTAACTACAAATTATAATGTAGTCACCAACCTCTTGTCCCCTGAGAGGGGAAAGAGTTTACTTCTGATTATATTTTATTAGAGATTAAAAGTTTGGAACTAACGGCAATACATTTGTAAAATAGGTTACCTGATCTGTAGTCATTAATTCACTAATAAATTCACTTGCTTGGCTTAAAAAGCTTGAAGCATCATACCAAGTAGCTTGGTTGTTTACGTATTCAACGTTCATATCAATTCGTTCCACTACTCCAGTATCATCAAAGAGAAATGAGACTTGTGCATCTTCTTCAAAAAAGACATCACTGTCATCATCTGAAACTGGTTGTCCACCAAAATAGAAGGTTTTGAAGGCACTTTTAGAATTCCCTGTAGCTGTATCGTAGGTAACTGAGGCAATCATTTTCTCATTACTATCTGTTACTACTTTATAGTATTCTGGATTTACTTGTAAACTTTGATCATACGTTCTGTATTCCCAAACGGTATATCCGCCAGTGACTTGCTTATTAGAAGCCATAGACCAATTCAATGCTGCTCCAAGACTTGTAAGTACTGTTGTAGCATTTTCAGAAGTGGACAAGTAATAAATACCTCCTTTGAGTTCTCCTTCTCTGTACGTCTCTACCTTTTTTAATTCGCTACTTTCAATGAATAATTTGTGGTAAAAAGATAGTTGCTGTGCTTGTTGCTCAGTGATATATTGATCTTGAGAATTTTTATATTTAATAACTGTACTCATATTTTATTTTTTTAAAGTTTAAAGTCCATTACTGGTAAAACATCATATTTACTGTTTTTGACAATAATTGCAAATCCAATATCTATCGTTCCAGCACTACTTGTTTGTTGAAATAAATCTTGTCCATTATTTTTAATAGCTACTCTGTACTGATTATACATATAATCAGGCAAATAATCTGCTTTAATCATTCCTTTATTCAATCCTTTTTTCACATTTGTTAGTTTGGATTGAATTCTAAGATACGTTTTTGAGCCGTTAGGATGTAAATCCAACAATCGTTCATATTCCTTTATAATTTCATCACAAAATTCGCGAGCATTGCGCTGCGTCATCAAAATTTGAACGTCTAAATCGTCAGGAACATTCGGCACATTCAAGTACTCTGGTGGCGGACTTGGGTTTCTCTTTTTTAAGAATGGAATGTTATCTGGATCAACTGGACTGAAATCTGATTTTTTAAATAAGATACTTCCTTGTACTCTGTATTTTTCAACTCTTCCTGAAAATTCAGATAATCCATCAAAATAATCCTTTGCTTTATTACAATACAATTTGTAGTCATTAATATTGGCAAATCCTGATGGGAATCCATTTTTTAGTACTACTTTTTTGTAATAATTCAATTGAATTAAAACCTCAGCTACATTCGATCGTTTTTTAGCTCTACACGCCATGAGTATGACATCTTCCACAAATTTAGGATCTCTAAAACCAAGATCTAAACATTCATCAATAATTGTTTCTAGTTGTGAGTCACCAAATGTATCATTGAAATATCGCTTTGCAAAAGCTCCATTACTTTCTTTGATTCTATTTACCATTGAAGGCTTTATTCTTTCAAAGATAGCAACTCTTCTTTTGAGTTTGAGCTGTAATAAAAATGCATCTGCATCATCCGAATATCGTGTGATAATATCTAATGCATCATCTGGGAAATCGAGAGGAACTCCATCCTGTAATAGTTTTTTTGAAGCTCTTCGTACCATTAGACTAGAGACTATATCTGTTCCAACAGATGCCAATTGCACCCAAAATAACCATTGATCTAGGTTTTTACAGAATTGATAATCTGGATTGCTTGGTTGCTCTGGAATTGCTGCAGATTCATTAGCATCATTAATGACATCTAAAACGCCAGGAGTTGGATCGCCAGAATCTGGACCTCCCATATATACTTTACAACCATCGGTGTAGTATTGTAATACTAGTGAAGCTACGGATGCTGTTAATTCTATCAATCCTGCTACTCCAGTTAATGCTTCTAAGGCTAATATTCGTTCTGCCGCTGGCAGAGCACCTTGCCCAAAGAAACGCAGTCTTCCTAATTTTGTTACATGTCGTAAGTGTCTAAGTTTTGCAAGATTTCCAATTCCAGTGAACGTTAAAGCTACGTCAAACGCTATCCCAATTCCTGTCCACAAATCTTCACTATCGCCATAGTCATCTATATATTTCAAAAAGAATAAAGGTAGTAAAGCACTTTTAGAATTGTCGTCTTGTTCTTCTAATGCAATTTGAGGTACTTTAATTGCAAAATCTCCTTCTTTATAATCATTTAATGAAACTGGTTGATAGTAATCGTACGTACCTACGGTTTTGTAACGGGTTTCCACTCTTGATGTTTGGAAATCATTCCCAAAATTAGGTGTTACATCTACTACCTCAGTCACTTCTTCTTTAATTTTAATTTTATTGCCTGAGAAGAAGAAATTCATGTTATCTACATAGAAACCAAAGAATTTACCTGAATCATAATTTAGGATTAAAGGTGCTTGTCCATACGAATTGAATAGATCGGTAGTATTTTCAGTTTCATTTGCAAAATCAAATTTTTGATTTGGATTGAAGTCTGATAAGTACCATAGAATGTACAAGCTTTTCATTAAGGCTTTTCTATTGTCTGTACCAAAGCCTAAAATTTTGTCTTCTACTTTGTCATATAATGCTTGAAACAATGGTACGGATTCGCTTCCTGACTCAATTGTTTTGTCCATTAATAACTTTAAAAAGTTATCTGAATCTGCGAATGCTACTGATCTTACTATTTTTAATACGAGTAATTCTTCAGAGTTTGGCACTCTATCTTTGGCAAAATCCATTAATGTGAGCACTCTCACTTCCAAAGGTATGGCGCTGATTGCAATTTCAGGAAGCACTTTGATGAGTAGTCTTACTTTTTCATTGTCATCTGTTCCTTCTATAATATCTTGCCTTTTATAGGTTGAATTATAGAAATTTAGTACAGCAGTTCCATATTCTTTGTAAGGCTCATATACGCCTATATCTGGAAGCACCGCTTCAAAAGGTTCAAATTCATTTGCATGAAAATATCCCCAACTTTTTAGTAATCCAAAAATCAGTTTTTGAATGAGTGGTAAGCTTTCTACCTGAGTTTCCCAAGTTGGACTCGCAGCAATGGTGGATAAATTTGCATATGCAGTTGCATCCATAAGATTGCGTAAAATACGTCTTTCCGTCCAATAAATTCGAAAGCAAGTCAGCGTGACTCTTCTCGCTATTTTTTTCTCTAAATCATTATCCGTAAGTCCCCAACCTGCTACTCTATCACTAAAATTTTTAGCATAAAACCTACCTGTAGGTCCGCTATTAAAATCTGAATTTACAACTTGAGCTGTATCTATAGCGCTCTGAGGTAAATCTATTTCTCTTCTACTTCCAATAAACTTCAGATAGTCTTTTGGTCTCTTTGCATCATATTCACTTGCTTCTACTTGAAACGTATATGTTATTTCTTTAAAATAAAAATTATACGTTGGCGGTTCAAAGTGTAATATTTCAATGACTACTGTATCTCCAATAGCTGCTAAATGAGGTTCAAATGAGAAATTATCTGTTTTAAATTCTTTTGGATCTACTGCAGAACTATTTGTAAATAAATCTGCTTTGTTATATTGGATATATTCTAAGTATAAATCTTCTGTAAAATATCCATTTAAATAATCTAAATACTGATGTTCTTCTCTGAAATCAGTTCTCCTGTAATATCTGTATGTAACGCTCGCATAGTCAAACCCAATAATGAACCCTTTTATATCGTATAAAGGATTGGTAAACTGGCTTGACAATGTAATCGCGTCGCCTGTTTTTGTTATTGCTACTGCCATTACGATTCTTTTTGGTTTAATTCTGATTTATCTGTTGCCAATTCACCTTTTACAAATTCGCTATAGGATTTTGAGAAGAGAATGAAATCATCTACTGTGTATACATATATCTCAGATGCAGGAATATATACTTTAATGCCGTCCGCTTGTGTTTCTCCAATTACAGCAAGTTTATGCTTTTTGTAATTAGCTTCTTCTATTGATGCGACATCTTGTCTCTCTTCTGATTTTTGATCTAAAAAAAAGAGTTTAGCATTTAATAAATTGTATGTAGAGACCAACACTTTCAACGCATTCATTTCATCTTGCGTAATTCCTAATACCTTTTTCGATGGTTTATTTCCTTCCTGAGTATTGAGAGTTAACCCAGTAATGGTCTTGTCTACATCTGTAAAAACAAACGTATCTATGTAATATGGAAGACTTGGCTGATACGATGGATTTTCGCTTGCATAATTCTTCATTCCGGTTTTTACGCTGTCAATTTGCGTTGAACCACTTGGAAGATATGGTGTCGTTTCTCGTTTAATATCATGAGTTAATGTTTCATAAGTGACTCTGCTCAGATATACATCTTCTTCATCTGTCAATAATCTGTCTTCTATTTTTTGACATTTAATGACGCCTATATCCTTTGTACCTAATGCGTTTGGAAAGTTTATGATTTGTAACTTTTCATCTACAATAATTGGCAATGCTTCTGTATTTGCTTTTTTATTGATGACCACTGCATCTAGCATTCCGAAAATATCATCAATATCCTTGACAGGTTGCTCTTGCGGATTTGCATTTGGAGTTCCTGGCACTACATATTCTTTTACAAGCATCATTCGGGTTTCACACAAAACATTCACATAAGAAGCAATTACGTCTGTTGCTGTAGCGTTAACATTGACTACAACAGCTTGCGTAAACGTTTGGTCTGCTTCTGGATCTTGTTCTAGTAAGTTTTTATCTCGAATGAAATTTTCTTCGTGCTCCGAGGCAACTCTACCCAATTGCACATACATAGAAGCATCTTCATAGTTATCCGTGGTTAACTGAAAAGCAAACGAAGTATTCTCTGCTGGACTGCTAACAGTCGTCGTAGTCTCATGAATTGGCCAATCAAAAGTGCCAAAGATAGCTTCTGTGAGACTACTTGATGTTTCACCGATTTTCAAATTGTTTGGATTGGTATCGGATACCACATAGTTTCCATAGAAATTATACGAACGTTGACGATTGGCCTGGATGTAGATGTAAATTTTGTTTTTGGAATAAAATCCATTCATCATTCCGTAAATAGCTGAATTGGTCGTTAATGGAGTGCTATTTTCTGCTACATATAATTTTCCTGCACCATTGGCATGTAAACCATAAAGTGCGGCTACATCGAGAAAAGAGGTTGCGTTTTCTTTGAATACTTTTTTCTGATATGTATCCGTAATTGTGGATGCATCTAAACTGTGGTTTGCTGATCTCGCATACGCTAAATCAAATTTGAGCGGATTGAGATCATTTTCAATATAATAATCTCCGCGATTGAGCACGATATCAATTCCTATTTCCCCTGTAGCGTTTCCTAAATGTGTTCCGCGTGGAATTGTTGGAAACTCGTAGGCTTCTGCTGGTTCTTCTTCGCCTGTAGTATCATCTAAAACGGTGGCAATTTTGAAGAAATATTGATCTATCAAATGGGCTGCATCTTGCGCCGCTAGTTGATCGGTTGTGTATGGAAATCCGATGAAATTTGCCATAAAATCAGGCGCAGTGTCATTTACACCATCGGTTCCATAAAATTGAAGAAACTCGGACCATATATATTTTACAAATCCTGTTCCTGTGGTCTCACTGCCTGCAATTTGTCCGGTGTTGGTGACAAAATCGCTTTTATTCAATCCTCTATAAATAATATACTTTATAGGAATGTTTGAAATAGGCTGTCTAAAAGGTCTAAGTATAAGGTTTACCTTATTCGCATTGCCAGTTTGTGGTTGTATAAAAACCGTTCCTTGGCAGAGCGCGTACACTTTTTTAGTTCCGCTGAAGGTCACTTTACTTGTCGTGTTAAATTGATTCAACGAAACTGCTCCAAATCTTTGTGACTCCAACTGGGAATAATTTGAGTCTTCCAGGAAAAAATGTGATTTTGGCTGTAGTAGCGGCATCACATTTCGCCCGTCAGAAGAAGTCGTCAAAGACTGATACTGTTCACTTGTTTCTGCTGTATTTGGCATAATAATTTACCTAATTATTTTACATTGTTTTAACTATTGAAAAGCATTTTTTTCAATACGATAGCCTATGAATGGGCATAACCACTCACCGTGATCATGGTGGTTGTTTATGTTCTTGGGAGAAATAATTAGCATGAAAATTTAGGCTAATTACAGATGAAAAAGGAAGTATTATTGAATCATCAGATTTGTATCATTCGACTTAAAGTCGATTAAAAAATACAATCTGAAATTCACTTAAATTTTAAAAAATCTGTAGTTTTACTATCAAGTTATGACGACTTTCGTAGGGAGTTGAAAGTTTGTAACAAAAAATCAGTTTTTTAAACCAATAAAAGAAATTTCACTCTTTTTATCCATTCATATTTTCAACAAATAACCAAATAATTATTTACAATTTTACTCTTTTTGACGAATGCCTTCTGTAGTTGCAGTATTTACCAAACAACATTCTTTTACTTACAATTTTATAGTTAATTCACTACACTATAAACTCATAAAGTGAAAATTTAAATCATAAAAAAAGAGCGAAAAATCAGTACAGTTGAACAAAGAGTCTATCTCTTGCTATAATGTAAATTGCATGTGCTTATTTGAGAACAATTCATGCGGCAATTCTATAGAATCATGGGAATTTAAGACAAGCTTATTCTTTTAAATTGTTTTTACTATTTTTAGGTGAATGAAAAAGTCATTTTTTAAAATACTAGCCAAATTGAATAAGCTGTTATTGCCTTCTTTCTCAAAACGACAATTGGATTTGAGCAAAGCTTCAAAATTTCAACTTGCTATCATTGGTTGGCGTTATTATATCATAACCAAAGCGTTAGATTCGTAGAAAGTAGCAATACTTTGAGTAAGGTTTGCTTTAAATTGTGTGAAGTCAAAAAAAAGATCATTTTTTGCAATTTATTATTTGTATTTAAGTCAAAAACAAATATATTTGCACCCGCAATATACAAAAGGCCTCGTAGCATAACTGAATAGTGCACTTGATTACGGCTCAAGAGGTTGCAGGTTTGAATCCTGCCGAGGTCACAGGAGCGGACAAATTAACATTTTTGTTTTTTTGTCCGCTTTTATTTTTATTAAAACTTATTGATAACGAACGGGTTAATTCAAATACTGAATTTACTTTATTGGTTCGAACTGCATCATTTTTTCGATCATATACAATTCCATCGGGGAACATGAGTTTTTGGAACTTTTGTTTTTCATTGTAATTTCCTAACCTCCAAATATTGTGTAAGTTACAGAGTAGTTCTAACGAATTATCAATGTAATTTTCAAGGTTCGAACTATCTAAGCTGTTTTTTTGAATTTCTTGTTCGATTCCTTCTTTTTCGTCCTTATATTTCTTTGCATATTTTTGGTATAAACTTCCATCTATTTCTCCGATTACAAAGCGTTCTTCAATCTTGTTGATGTTTTCTTCGATACCTTTCAAACTATATTTTAAACGCGTTATATTATCTTCATTTGATGTGTTGAAGTATTCAAATGTATATTTCAATTGTGTTTTTAGTGGAGCAATTAATTTTTCATCAATCTGATACAGATTTAAAATGTCTGTAAACTTATCGTGCAGATCATTTGCATTTTTATTGCATGAACAGCCTACAGTTTTACATTTGTAATAGTAGATATTCTTTTTCTTTACTAAATAACCTGTTAGTGGATTTTCACAGGCTGCACAAGTAGTAAATACTTTTAAAGGTAAATTCTCATTTGCTTTGTTATGTTTTGATTTATGATTTTTTGCTTCTTGAATTCCATGTACTTTTAAAAATAATGCTTTCGACACAATGGGTTTGTGTTTCCCTTCAACAACTTGATCGTCCAGTAAGCTATGGGAGATTAATCCACAATACACGACATTGCGAAACATATCCGTTAATCGTTGTCGATATATTTTAAGTCCATATTTTTCTAATCGTTTAATGATTTCAGCATTGGATAAGTTTTCATTTGCTTTCCATTGAAATGCTTTACGGACTAAATGTGCTTTATCACTTGGGACTATGATCGGAATGTTTTTTTCGTCTCTTGTATTCTTATATCCAATTGGTGCTGTTCCCATCCAATAGCCATTCAACAAACGATGACGCATTCCAGTAATGGTTTTATCGCGTCGTTGATCATTATCATATTTACTAAACAACAAATTCAGATTTTGATAAAAACGACCTGTGGAAGTTTGCGTGTCTGCGGGTTGTGTTACTGCTACTAAATTGATTCCAATACGACGTATTTTAGCAAGCGTATGAATAGCACTTTCTCCTGCTCTGGAAAAACGATCTGTACTGTAAACGATTATATTGGCTATCTTTTTCTTTTTTACAAAAGTTAACATCCGTTGAAACTCTTTGCGATCATCCGTTTTGGCACTCTCATTTGTGCCACCAAAATAGCCGCAGACTTCCATACCGTTTTTATCTGCATATTCACTACAATATTTTAACTGACTTTCTAAACTTGTATTATCTCTTTGTTTTATATCTGAAACTCTAGTGTAGATAACCGCTTTGTTATTGCGAATTGTTTGATGCTTACTTCGCTTTGCGAAACTTTGAAATTGATTCAGATGTTGCATGATTTGTAAAAATATTATGTGTTAATAATGATAGCTCTTTGAGCGTTTGAATGATATGTTCAGCTTCTTCCATAGATATATCAGCCAAACCATCGAAGCTTTTTAATTCTTCAATAGTTAGTGTTTTGAATTCTGATATGTCTTTTGCTTTTTTCATTGAAAGGAACTATCATAAGATTGCATACTGTAAATGCTTTACAGTACACTTGTATTCCTTTTTCTGAAATTGTAAGAGGTCTTGAAATCATATTTCAATGTTACAAATATTAGAAACCAATTCAAAGGTTTCTATTGCAAATTAATAGTTAAAATCTTACAATTTAATTTTAAGGAATGCTATTATGTTTTACTTAATTATTTCTTGATGCTTTTTAGTTTTAATGTGATTACTATTTTTTTAATTTCTGTTGATTTTTAGATTAAACTTGATTTTAATTTTTTAAATGTTACTACTTCTTTTCTCTTTACATCTTTTAAAATTTACCTCTATGAGATTTGAAGGCTTGAGTTACGAATGAAGATCTCATGTACAGTATTTTAAAAGATTTATTTATATTCTTGCTACAAAGATGAATTGTAAAAATGAATTATCATTTGCACACTTTTGTCGCGCGCGACAATCCTATTATGATTTATTGTTCATGACAATTCAGACTTGTTTTTTTATTTATTCGAAAACAAAGATTTAAAAGATAATTGAGGAATCATTTGTTCACTTTTGTAACTTGAACCCTAAAGGGTATTTAGGTACTTATTACTAGATATCTATGATGTAAAAATGGTTCCTAATTAAATGAAAAGTGATATTTATTTTACTTCCATATTCTTAACTCACTCCTAAATGATTCGTTCAAAATTATTTTTTTGTGATACAAAGATTTTGAATACTTCTGAAATATCATTTGTATAAAATTGGTACCGTTACAATAGTTTTGTAGGAATTTGAAAAATCAGTAAAACAAAGTTTTTGATATTCTTTCAATTGAAGAATGATTTTTCTGGAAAAGACTTTGATTTTTTCTAGTAAAATATTTGGTAAACATTTGAATGATATTTGTAACAAGTTACATGAAGTTTTCACAAAATCTTGTCAAAAACTCACAAAAAACTTTACAAAATTTCGGAAAGTTTTTTTGAAAATTTTGTCAATAACTTGCCAAAAAGTAGATAAAATTTTGCCAAATATTTGTAACCCTTCGGCAAAACCCGTATTGTAGATCAATATTTACACTCGTATTTTAGTTTGATGAAAAAGACCAAGACCCAACAGCGGATGTTTGCTTTGATAGATCAGATGTATTCAGAAGATATCAGCAAGAAAGATTT
>JBCCLH010000052.1:0-35401 GCA_039026955.1 Bacteroidota bacterium | reverse complement strand
TTAAAAAATAAAACTTTGTATTTATTTTAAATAACTTTATGTTTTTAAAGTAAAGACATTATGGTTTTAGCGTAATTCATTTTTTAGAAATACAATCTCCTAAAATCAGTTTTGAAACAGACTTTAAAATTTCAATTGAATTTTGATCTATAAAGTTTGGAGGGTAATTTGGCTGTCATGTATTGCAGTGAATAACCAAAACAGTATTTTTTTTGGTTACAATTCAGCGCTTTTAACTGTGAGCAATTTGTGTATAATGTACTTTTTAATTTTACGGCTTTCCGTAAAAAAAGTATTTGCTTCTGTAGTTGCAGTGATAAATTTTATCACAATAAACAGTGCCTTAAGTTTGGTTACAAAAATGTAAATTCATTTATCAAATATCAATAATCTCAAAAGCTAAATACAAAATAGAACATGTATTTGTAACAACTTAGTTCCTTAATACTTATCCACACTACAATTAATAAAAAAAACGGAAACAAAATAGCTTCCGTTTTCTCTACCGCAAACAAAAAATTTATAAAATTAGATTGATCAATGGATCAAAAACAGAAGTTTATTTAGTATAAATCATACTACAATCACTAGAAAACAATGGCTGTTGAAAGTTTTTTTGATAATTCTCAAAAATCATACAAAAACACTACTTATTTTAATTAATAAAATATATCTTTGCACCGCGAAAAAAGGTCATGTTTACGCATAAAATATGAAAACCTGTTTTCGGTATTTAATAACCTAAACATTAAACACTTAAGTAATGTCAAAAGTTACAGGTAAAGTTGCACAAATTATAGGTCCTGTTGTTGATGTAGAATTCAGCGCTGGGAACGAACTTCCAAGAATTTACGATTCATTAGAAATAGCTAGAGAAGATGGTACAAAGTTAGTATTAGAGGTACAATCTCACGTAGGTGAAAACACAGTACGTACCATTTCTATGGATTCAACAGATGGTCTCAGTAGAGGTACAGATGTATTGACTACGGGTGACTCTATTAAAATGCCTATTGGCGACGATGTATACGGTCGACTATTTAACGTAATCGGAGACGCTATCGACGGATTAGGAGAATTGCCAAAAGATGGTGATAACGGTTTATCTATCCACAGAGAAGCACCAAAATTTGAAGACTTATCAACTTCGACAGAAGTATTATTTACAGGGATCAAAGTGATCGATTTGATTGAGCCATATGCAAAAGGTGGTAAAATTGGATTATTCGGTGGTGCCGGTGTAGGTAAAACAGTATTGATTCAGGAGTTGATTAACAATATTGCAAAAGGTCACGGTGGACTTTCAGTATTCGCAGGAGTAGGAGAAAGAACGCGTGAAGGAAATGACCTTTTACGTGAGATGTTAGAATCTGGAATTATCAAGTACGGAGACGAATTCATGCACTCTATGGAAGAAGGCGGATGGGATTTATCGAAAGTGGATAAAGCCGCGATGAAAGAATCGAAAGCAACCTTCGTTTTCGGTCAGATGAATGAGCCTCCTGGAGCACGTGCACGTGTAGCTTTATCAGGATTGACAATTGCAGAATACTTCCGTGATGGAGCAGGAGACGGACAAGGAAAAGATGTACTTTTCTTCGTAGATAACATCTTCCGTTTTACACAAGCAGGTTCTGAGGTATCAGCACTTTTAGGACGTATGCCATCAGCGGTAGGATACCAACCTACATTAGCAACAGAAATGGGTGCCATGCAGGAGCGTATTACGTCTACTAAAAAAGGATCTATTACTTCGGTACAGGCAGTATATGTACCTGCGGATGACCTTACCGATCCAGCGCCGGCAACAACGTTTGCCCACTTGGATGCAACAACGGTATTATCGCGTAAAATTGCAGAGCTTGGTATTTATCCAGCGGTAGATCCGTTAGATTCTACTTCAAGAATTTTAACGGCTGATATTTTAGGTGACGAGCACTACAACTGTGCACAACGCGTAAAAGAGTTATTACAACGTTACAAAGAATTACAAGATATTATTGCCATCTTAGGGATGGAAGAATTATCTGAAGAAGATAAAATGGCGGTAGGACGTGCACGTCGTGTACAACGTTTCTTATCGCAGCCATTCCACGTTGCAGAGCAGTTTACAGGAATTCCAGGAGTATTAGTTGATATTAAGGATACGATCAAAGGATTCAACATGATTATGGATGGAGAATTAGATCACTTACCAGAAGCAGCTTTCAACTTAAAAGGAACCATCCAAGACGCGATTGAAGCAGGAGAAAAAATGCTTGCAGAAGCTTAATAAGTAGTGAGAATTGAGATATTAGTAGTGAGATAACTGCTAAAAACTCATAACTCAATACTCATAACTCAATACTAGAAAAATATGTATTTAGAAATTGTTACACCAGAAGCAATGTTATTTAGTGGAGAAGTTACTTCGGTAGCGGTTCCAGGAATCAATGGTGAGTTTCAAATGTTAAACAATCATGCACCCATCGTATCCTTATTAGGTGAAGGAAATGTGAAAATTCAAGGAAATATCACATTGGAAGAAGAGGTTGAAGATAAATTTACCCAAAATGGGAAAGAAACGATCTTGGCAATCAGTTCGGGTACTATTGAAATGAAAGACAATAAAGTTATTGTATTAGCAGACTAATTACAGCTAATCATACTACGCATACAGGAAAGCATCAAACAATACGTTTGGTGCTTTTTTAGTTTTTAACTGCACGAATTAAACCTTGGCACACATAATCTGTCTTACTTAAAGCAGGTTTAGTTTTATAAAAGAAGTAAACCGATAATGCATAGATTAAAAAACAAATTTTAAAGCTAAACGGTTGATTTTCAAAAATTGGACTGATATTTGATGTGTTAAAGAAAAACAAATTGTTTAGTGTAAGCAGCGTTCAATTCGTAAATTCACTCTCAAAATCAAAAAGCTATGAAATTATCCATCAGAAAAAAAGTTATTGCCTTTCTAAGCATCGTCCTCATCACTACTGCAGGATTTTCTCAACAAGGAAGCTCAATGTTTCACAATGATATGTCCACACAAGCAATCCTCCAAAAAAATATGGGGAAAGACTATGAATTTGACATTCAAGGAACACCTTATTTTGACGAAACTTTTAACTCGGCAAAAATTACTCCCTTAAATAAAGTATTTATGGTTCGTTACAATGCGGCTTTGGATGTAATGGAAGTCATTCAGAAAGAAGATACACTTGTTCTTAGTAAGGAATACAGAAATTATAAAATTTTACAGAACAAAGGGAATCTTACCTATAAAATTCTTGAAAATACAGAAAGTCAAGATGACGAAAAACTTGGCTATTACATTCAATTAACTGAAGGAGAAAAAATAAAGCTCTACAGAAGAGATCGAAAAAAGTTTATGGAAATCAACCGTACGGCGTATGGCTCTACAACTACGTCTACCTTCGCAAAATATAAAGATCAAAAAAGTGAATTTTACATTGAATATGGAGATAGCGGAACTGCGGTGAAACTTCCAAAAAAGAAAAAATCATTCATGAAATTATTTGCAAGCAATGAAAGTGATATAAAATCATTCATCAAAAAAAATAAAATCAAAATGACTAAGGAAACAGATTTAATTCGATTGATCGATTATGCGAACTCTTTATAAAAGATTGAGATCGTCATAAAAAATGTCCAAAAGTAGTAAACATTGAGATTTTTGCATATATTATACGGGATATAATTAATTTATCTAAGATTAAAACCAACATGTTATGAAAAAACTATCCATCCAAAAAAAATTAATTGCGTTTTGCGGTCTTATCCTAATAACCACAATAGGAGTTGCGCAAACGGCCAGAGATGCTGTACAAGCTTCTATGTTTCACAATGATATCAATACACAAGCGATACTTCAAAAGAATATCAACAAGATAATAGCTGCCAATATTGAAGGAACGCCGTACTTTGATGAAAGCTTCAATTCGGCTAAAATTACGCCCATCAACAAAGTGTTTTTTGTGCGTTACAATGCTGCATTAGATGTCATGGAAGTCATTCAACAGTCAGACACCTTGGTGATTAACAAGAATAATAGAAACTATGTTATTAAACAGAATAAAGGAAACATTACTTATAAAATTCTAGAAAATGTAGAAGCAGGCAAAGACGAAGATAAACTAGGATATTATGTCCAATTGACCACAGGAGAAAAGATAAAACTATACAGAAAAGACAGAAAGAAGTTTGTCGAATCCAAAGGTGCCGCATACGGAAATATCAATAAATCTTCTGCAAAATACAAAGAGCAAAAAAGTGGATTTTACATAGAATTTGGCGACAGTGGAACAGCCATAGAAATTCCGAGAAAGAAAAAGGCGCTCATCAAACTATTTGCCAGCAAAGAAGGGGAAATAAAGGAATTCCTCAAAAAAGGGAAAATCAAATTAAACAAAGAAGAAGACTTAATTCGATTGGTGAATTACGCCAATACTTTGTAAAAGAATGCCTTAGTTGTAAGAATCCTTGTGAAAATAGTAAAACGGTAAGATTTTGTGGTAGTTTTAATACATTAACTAAAACCGCAAAACCATGAGAGTAATCTTAAAAAACAGTTTAATTGGTATCATTATGCATCGCTCTACAAAAAGCAAGCGAAACAATTGCATATAGAATACCGAGAAGGTTCGTACATGACGCCAGCTTCCAAAATGTTGGTCGAATTTCAAGACAAGAAAAGTGATTTCTATATCGAATTCAATCAAAGTGCCATCGCTGTAAAACTTCCAAAAACAAGAAACGCCGTTGCGAAATTGTTTAAAGGAAAAGAAAAACATATAAAAGCATTCCTAAAAAAACACAAAATCAAAGTAACCAAAGAGGAAGATTTGATCAAATTGATACAATACGCTAACTCTTTGTAAAAGATTGTTTTAGTCGCGAAAAAAACTCCCAGAAAAGACTAAAACGGTAGGATTTTTGTAGTATATCTAAAAAACTTAATTGATTTATTTATTAACAATTAAAGTACAATGCTATGAGATTATTTTTCAAAAAAAGTAGTTGCCTTTTGGCAATCTTACTCGTCTCTGTGACTACATCGTATTCACAAATGACATTCGTTCCATTAACTATGGACAATTCACCAACTGTAGTGAGTTTTATCGTGCCATTTTTCAATCCATTGTTTGGGCTTCCCTACATCAATCCAGACAAAACATTATTTGAAGTGGCAGACGGCTCTCAATACATGAATGATGCATTTAAAAAAGTCAAAACCGCTTCAAAAGATGTCAAAGTAGAAGCACGTTACAATGCGTATTTTGATGAAATGGAAATAAAGAAGCAGGAAAAAGCACCTGATTGGATGGATAAGGAATATCACCAAAATCAGATTTTAATGACTGAAGACGGAATTGCGTATAAAATTTTAGACGCCAAAGCAGATCCTGAAAAAGACAAATTAGGATTCTTTCAACTAATGATAAAGAGCAACTATGTTTCTTTATACAAAAAGAATACTAAAATACTTGTCGTGGGCGTAGATGCAGGACCATACATGACACCGCCACCAGAAGTAGTGATCGAATTTCAAGAAATCAAAACAGAGTATTTTATCGAATTCAATAACAGCGGAATTGCACAAAGACTTCCAAGTACCCGAAGACGTATTGCGAAAATTTTCAAACAAAATAAAGATCTCATCATAGACTATATCAAAGACAATAAATTGAAAGTGACAAGAGATGCAGATATGGTGAAGATTTTTGTTTACATAAATTCGTTGGGACAAAAGAAATCAGCATCTTAATCTAGTTTTTCAAACGTAAAAAATCGGTTGTTATATTGTTTGAAGCGAAAGAAAATCAAATAACAAAAATTAAATACTTGATAAAACTGACAAACTATGCTAATTCTTTGTAAAAGATTGTGTTAGGTGTAAAAAAAACTTCCCAGAAATGATAGAATGGTAGGATTTTTGTTGTATATTATATAAAACTTAATTGATTTATATTAACAATTAAAACAAACCGCTATGAGATCATTTTTTAAAATCAGTTGCCTTAGTGCATGTCTGCTGATGTTTGTGGCAACATCGCACGCACAACAAACAAGAGCTTTACAAACAGACAATTCGCCAACCATTACATTTTTTATAGTTCCACATTTCAATCCATTATTTGGACTCGGATATGTAAATCCAGATAAAAGTTTATTGGAAATAGCTGACGGCTCCCAATATTTTGATGAACAATTCAGAGAAATCAAAGTAGCATCAAGTGCTGAACGAGTAAAAGCACGTTACAATGCTTTTTTTGATGAAATGGAAATTCAAAATGAAAACGGTACAGAGGTAGGCTATCTAAACAAATTTTACCACCAAGACAAACTCATCTTTACAGACGAAGGAACAGAATATAAAATACTAGATGCCTATGCCGATCCTGAAATAAGTGCCTTAGGATATTATGAAGTTTTATACGAAGGTTCCTATGTTTCGTTATACAAGAAGCATGCTAAGAAATTAGCGATAGGTTTAGAGCAATCGGTTTATATGACGCCACCGCCAGAAGTAATTACGGAGTTTCAAGAGCTAAAAACAGAATACTATGTAGAATTTAATAAAAACGGAATCGCTAAAAAACTTGGTCGAACCAGAGGTGCTGTAGCACGACTTTTTGGAGACGACAAGCGAATTATTAAAGAATACATGAAAGAAAATAAATTGAAAGTAATTAGAGACGAAGACTTGATTAAAATCATGACCTATGTAAATTCGTTATAATTATTTGCAAGCCCAAATAACATTAAAAAAAGCATCAAATACTATGTTTGATGCTTTTTTTGTACGTAAAACCAACAAAATCAAAGAATTACTAGTGAAAAAAGAAGCTCAGAATTTTGCGAGTGTATATTTTTTTGTAACTTGAAGCTAACTTAAAACCAAAAAAGCTGTATTATGAAAACAATTCACAACAAAACCTCGTTTAAAAAGTTAGTATTTTTTATGGCAATTTGCCTTCTATTTGCTTTTGAAGCAAATGCGCAATGTAGCGGCGGAAGTTATTATGGAGAAAAACCGCCAACAGATGTTACAGACTTTGGGTTGCGCGCTTCTTTAAATTACGATACGGACGCAACGGCTGCGCTTGTAAAAAGTCAAGGCGTTAACTACGGACCTAATACAATTGGAACGCCATACACACAACCTGCATTCTCAACCGCTAAAATTGCACCTATCGGAAAAGTATATTTAGTACGTTACAATGTTTTAGCAGATGAGATGGAAGTAAAAGGTGCAGATGATGATGATATCTTAATCATCTCAAAAAAGAAAAGCTATGTGATCAATCAACACAACGACAATCTTACTTACAGAGTGTTGGAAAAAGTTGACAGTGAAAAAGAAAATGATTTAGGCTATTACATTACCATCGAAGAGAATGACAACATCTCATTGTACAGAAAGCAATGTAAAAAGCTTGTAAAGCGCGACAAACCTTCGTACGGAAGCACAGCGTCTACGGTGACAGCAGAGTTCAAAGACATGCGTTGCGAATTCTATCTAGAAAAAGATCACAATGGAGAAGCGATTAGAATTCCTAAAAGAAAAAAGGAATTCTTGGCATTATTTCCAGAAAAAGCAGACTTAATCAGTGCGTACATCAAAGATAATCGCATCAAACTCAACAAAGAAAAAAGTTTGAAAAAGCTAATTAAGTACATCAATACAATCTAAAAATAACGGACATACAAACGGAAACCCTTTCAATTTGGAAGGGTTTTTTTATGTTGCATCTTAAAGTAAAATTGGTATTACTGTTCAATAACCGCATTTCTCCATAGAATAATCAGTATTTTTGTGTGCTGAGAATTGGTGACTACAAATGACGAAAGTGCCCAAAAAAATACAAAAGAAACTGCAACATCGCATTCAAAACAATAGTTTGCGAAGGCTTCCTGTGCAAGCAGATCGCGTAGATTTTTCTTCGAATGATTATTTGGGATTTGCCATGTCAAGAACGATTTTTGACAAAGCACATCAGTTGTTGTTGGATCGAAACCTACAGCAAAATGGCGCCACAGGTTCACGCTTACTTTCTGGAAATCATCAACTATATCAAGAAGTAGAAGCACAACTTTGCAAATTTCACAATGCAGAAGCAGCACTCTTATTCAACTCAGGATATGACGCAAATATTGGCTTCTTTTCATCGGTGCCGCAACGTGGAGATATCATTTTGTATGATGAATTCATTCATGCGTCTATTCGTGATGGTATCGGAATGAGTCATGCAAAATCCTATAAATTCAAGCACAACGATCTTTCCGATTTACAAGAAAAAATCCAAAAAATACAACAATCCAACATGGCAGATCAGGAAATATATATCGTTACGGAATCTGTATTCTCCATGGATGGCGATTCGCCCGATCTAAAGGCGTTGGTACAACTCTCTAAAGAGCATAACTGTTTTTTAATAATAGATGAAGCGCACGCTGTCGGTGTTTTTGGCGAACACGGACAAGGATTGTTGCACGAATTAAACCTAGAAAATGAAGTCTTTGCCAGAATCTACACGTTTGGAAAAGCCTTGGGTTGTCATGGCGCAGTCATTGTGGGAAGTGAAACTCTAAAAAACTATTTGGTCAACTTTGCGCGAAGTCTCATTTACACAACCGGATTGTCGCCGCATGCAGTGGCTACGATCAAAATTGCCTATGAGGAACTTTTAATAACTCCCGAAATACAGCACTTACAAAATAACATTCGTACATTTCAAGAAGCAACAAAAGAACTGAACTTCATCTCAGGAAACGCCGCGATTCATTGTTGTGTCCTTTCGGGAAATGACGCGGTAAAAAGCACTGCAAAAACCTTGCAAGAAGCAGGATTTGACGTAAAACCCATTCTATCGCCGACAGTTCCTGTAGGGAAAGAACGATTGCGTTTCTGTCTGCATTCGTACAATACGGAAGCGGAAATAAATGCGGTTATCAATACATTACAAAAACGAACAGCATGCAAAACGATTTCTTTACAGTAGCCACCTTTGAATACACGGCGGAAGCACAAGTCATAAAAGGGAGATTTGAGTCGCAAGGCATCGAAGTGTTCCTAAGAGACGAATACACCATAGATACCGATCCGTTGGTAAGTCATGCAATTGGTGGTGTAAAACTGCAAGTACATTTACAAGACAAAGAAGCCGCAATCGAATTGTACAACGAACTACGCGAGTATGAAAAAGATAACAAAGGCAACCGAATCATATGTCCAAACTGTAGAAATAATCGCATCGTTATAGGACCATTGAAGAAAAGTCTGTACTACATGCTATTTCCATTCTTAGAACCGAAACGTTATCAATGTATAGACTGTCATGAAATATTTAAAAGTAAATAGAAAAATAAAAGAGCTAAAAAGAAATTAATGCAAAAAAAAATATTTGTCACAGGAATCTCAACAGAGGTTGGAAAAACAGTCGTTTCTGCAATCCTTACGGAAGCTTTAGAAGCTGATTATTGGAAACCTGTACAAGCAGGCGATTTGGATGATTCTGATAGTCACAAAATAAAAAAATACATCTCCAATACAAAGACAACAATTCACCCAAACAGTTATGCGCTCAACACACCGATGAGTCCACATGCTTCGGCAGCGATAGACAATCTTGAAATTAAATTGGAAGAAATTCAAGAACCGATCACAGAAAATCATTTGGTAATTGAAGGTGCTGGCGGTATCTTAGTACCGTTAAATGATGAACATACAATTTTAGATCTCATCAAACCTGAATATCATGTCATTGTGGTATCGCGTCACTATTTGGGAAGTATCAATCATACACTATTAACGGTGAATTTGCTAAAAGAAAAAGGATTGAATGTATCCATTATTTTCAGTGGCGCAACACATCCAACTACAGAAGCGATCATCAAAAAAATGGCAAATGTTCCTGTATTAGGACGCATTGATGAAGAACCTTATATTGACCAAAATGTCGTTCGAGAATATGCAGAAATGTTCAAATCAACACTATAATGAACTTACAAGAAAGAGATAAAAAACACCTTTGGCATCCGCTAACGCAGCACAAATCGCATCCCAATCACATCGCGATTACACATGCGAAAGATGCAGTTTTATATGATGAAAATGGCAATGAATATATAGACGGAATTGCCTCGTGGTATACCTGTGTGTACGGACATAGCAATCCGTATATTATTGAGAAAGTAACGGCGCAAATGCACAGTTTAGATCATGTGGTTTTTACAGGATTCACACACAAACCTGCCATAGAACTTTCTGAGAAGCTCATCAAAATACTACCATCAAATCAAGAAAAACTATTCTTCTCAGATAATGGCTCAACAGCTATTGATGTCGCAATCAAAATGGCGTTGCAATATCATTTCAACAACGACGAAAAACGCGGAAAAATCATTGCGTTAGAAAACGGTTTTCACGGCGATACCTTTGGTGCAATGTCCGTTTCAGGATTGTCGGTCTACAACGGACCGTTTGAAGAATTCTTTATTGATGTAGCGCGGATTCCTGTACCGAATGCTGAAAATATAGAAGATGTAAAAGCACGATTCACACAACTCATTACAGCACATAAAGTCGCCGCTTTTGTCTACGAACCGTTAGTACAAGGCGCCGCCGCAATGCAAATGCACAAAGCCGAACATATCAATGAAATCTTGAAAATCGCGAAACAACGCAATGTAGTGACCATTGCAGATGAAATCATGACAGGTTTTGGGAAAACAGGAAAAAACTTTGCTTCGGAATACATAGAAACACAGCCAGACATTATCTGCTTATCCAAAGCATTATCTGCGGGAATGGTGCCGATGGCAATTACGAGTTGTAGCGAGAAAATTTACAGTGCGTTCTATGCAGATGAAATTAAAAAAGGATTCTTCCACGGACACACCTACTCGGGAAATCCTGTGGCTTGTAGTGCGGCAATTGCAGGGATTGAACTCTTACAATCGGATGAAATACAGGCAAATTTGCAACATATAGAAGCTTCTCACAGAAAATTTGACCAAGAAATAAAACAACATCCCAAAGTAGCAACAACGCGACAACAAGGACAAATTTTCGCGCTTGATTTAAACATAGAAATGGAGCGTTATGGAAACTTGCGTGACAAACTTTTCAATTCGTTTATGAGCAAAGGCGTTTGCTTGCGTCCGCTAGGAAATACCATTTACATTTTAGCACCATACATCACAACAGATGCACAATTGGAGCAAATCTATCAGGCAATTCGTGAGACATTAGATGCGCTTTAAAAATCGTTCTCATAGTAAAAAATAAGATTTGTCAATTCGATTTCTATGACAAAACAAGGGATTTTGATAAAATTTTTGATTCGTCATTGCGATCTCCAACTTGATTGGAGAGTGGCAATCTGACAAAATCAAAGCAGGATTTGTCTTTGAAATAAGCATTGATACATTTTCAAATCATCAAATTGATACATTAAAAAAGCGCCACTTCGAGTGCAATCGTGAAGCAATCAAAAATTTTGAAGTTAATAATTTTCTCGACTGCACTCGATTTGACATATTAATTACACAATAAAGGATCAAGACTATTCAATTGCGGATTCGTCTGATTGGACGGAACAGGAGCAGGACCTTCTGTAGGTTCGTGATAAGCACTGGAGGTTTTGACTGTAGTCTCCTCATTAGTGTCGGTTCCGCTGTGACCGCCGTATAATTTATAAATTGAAATTACAGATTTTCTTAATACGAGTTTTTTGTTGTGAATGCGTTTCATAGAATATTTTTTATAAGATTCGTCAACGAAGAAAAATAATTCTTAAAAATCATCCTAAAAGTAACGCTCGATTTTCATAAAAATCGTAAGGTATTTTTATAAAAATCGCAAGTATAGTCTTGTGTTGCCATACGATGCATCCTAGTTTTGGCGCATTGTTAAACCAAAATTATTTATTATGAAAAAACAAAATGTCAAGAATTTATCATTGAACAAAAAAGCCGTTTCCAACTTGCAAGTTGAGGACGTAACAGGAGGTTTTGAAACTGATGAAACCGTAACACAAACGTTTGTAAATCCATTGCCTATTTGTAATTGTCCTGCGCCGTCAAGATTTAGAGATATCCGAAGTATGTGTCTTTGTTTATAAGACTAGAACAAGGAGTTTAATCGGTATCAATTTTAAGTTGAATCCAAAAAAATATAACATTATGTTACAAAAAAGTTTAAAAATGAATGGAGTTGCCGCGTTATCTAAAAAAAGCGTAGCAACAGATAAAAGGAAGTCTTGGAATTCCCGTCGCTGCCGACTGTGATGGCGTTTTTTGTCCAAGAAATTGTCACTGTATCAGTGCGTACAATTCGTATTGTGTATTCACAAGTGGTTCCAAACAAGGACAATATTGTGAAGCTTTATAACTAAGAAAAGTCGCTTGGGATTTCTGAGCGACTTTTTAAATTTAACGTTATTTCGACATAAGAAATCATTAAGTTACTTGTAATTTACTAAAAATTAAACACTTGTCAGTTCGAGCATTGTGGAAAGCACCGAGCGAAGCTCACTAGAACACCAAAAAAGTCAAGATTTCAATTGAATCTCGATAGCTTCGCTAGATATCTTCAATTAAAATGCATTTTAATTTCGATAATGCTCGATTTGACAGTTTTTGCAGATTATTGACTATTTAGTGTTTCACGAAATAGTTATATCGAACTCACGTTGTTCAACAAAAATATCTCCCCCAAAAAAAGCACACGATTTTTATAAAAATCATACAGTCTTTTCATGAAAAGCGCATACATAGCCTTGTCTCAGCGCAAAAAGCAGACTAGTTTTGAGCATTGTTAAATCAAAAAAATTCTATCATGAAAAAACAAACAGTAAAAAATTTATCATTAAACAAAAAGTCAGTTTATAACTTACAAATCGAGCATGTTTCCGGCGGTATCGGAACAGGAACAGTAACCGAAGAAACACAATCATTCGTCGGACCTGTATGTAACTGTGCAGCACTCTCAAGATTTAGAGATATTCGCAGTTTATGTCTTTGTCTGTAAGTAATGAATAACTAGATTATTTGTAGTAAACAGCCAGCGAGATGACTTAATTTCGCTGGTTTTTCTATGAAAGATTCTCTAAATTTTTAATATAATAAGAAGGATTAAATCCTGTACGTTTCTTAAACGCTTTGGCAAACGACTCTGACTTCTTAAAACCAATTTCTTCTGCGATAGATTGAATGGTGTAGGAACGCAATTTTTTATCATTTTTCAGTGCATTCAACACATACTCGATACGCATATCCGCCATATATTCTGAAAAAGTTTTCTGCTTGTACTGATTGATCACTTTAGACAAATAACTCGAATTGGTATGGCACTTTTTCGCCAAAGTAGATAAGTTGTATTTCTTATCGAGGAAGAATAATTTTTCTTCCAGTTTTGTCAAATCGTCCAATATTTTGGATGCTTTTTCATCTGATAAAACATAACCTTTTGGCGAATCTTCTTTTGCGGAAGCTTCTTTGGTTTTCAACGCTTCGATTAGTGTATGAAATTTGGCTAACTTTTGCTGTTGTCGTCTTCTGTAATACACAAAAAAGACCACGGTGGCAATCACAAATAGTACAATCGCTACGATGGCTTGCGAAAGATAGTTTTTAAACAAATTAGAAGTCTCTTCTGCTTTATCAGCACGGTATTCCACATTCTTTAAATCGTATCCTTCAAAAATGGTTTTATACAATTCAAATCGTTTGTCTGTGCTCAAATTGGTGCGTTCAATATACCGATCGTATACTGCGGTTGCTTCTTCATATTTGCCCAACGTTACATAAGTTTTTGCCAACCATTGATACGTTTCGTCTAAACCAATAAACTTAAGCTTTTTTTCTTCTATAATTTGATCAGTTTCTGTCAAGCAAATCAAGGCATCGGCATATTTTTCCAAACCAAACAAACATTTCCCTTTATCGAGCAACAAAAAAGGTGTGATGAGGTGTAATTCTTTTTGACTTGTTGAAATTGCCAACGCTTTTTCCAACACAGGAAGTGCTTTTGTATACGCCATTTGTGCCGTGTACACATTTCCTTTTCCACCAATAGCAATGCATTTTCCAGACAAATAATCGGTCGTTTCACTCAACACTAAACTTTTCGAATACAAATCCAATGCACGCTCATACATTTCCGCATCTGTATAGGATTTGGCTGTATTGTTAAGCATTTTGACAAAGCGAACCTTTAAAAATCGCGAATCAGGTTTTGCGGAAATTAAAGAATCATACGAACGGATAATTTTATCAAATTCAGCCAAAGCTTCTTTTGTTTTTCCAACTTTCAGCGTGATCGTAGCAATATCAAACTCTAAGGTCAGCCGATTGCTTACAGAACCTTTTGTTCGCATACGATCATACGCTTTCAAATAAAATTGCAACGCTTCTGTATACTTCGATTCAATATAAAAAGTAGCGCCTTTGGCATGAAAAAAGGAACCTAACAAAGAATCTTTTTGAGCTTGTTGTGCGACTAAAATAGCATTATCAATAGCGGCATGCGCTGCTGCATACGATTTGCGTTTTCTTTGAACGCGATGTGAAAAATAATACGATTGTGCAATAAAATTTGTGTCTTTTGCCGCTGTTGCGGAAGCTAAAAAAGCTTCAATATAAGGCGTGCTATTTTTGGAGGAATTTACTAACTCCTTTAAAAAATCATACTGCGCTGACAAAGATTTCTCTTTAAAAATAGCAATCGAATCTTTTTGGATCGCCTTTGCGGAAAGAGAAAATAAGAATAGGATAGAAAAACAGAAAAACGTTCGAAAGTTCATAAATGGTAGATTCAGACTGTAAAAATACTGTAAAATATAAGACGAATCAGAAGTCTTTTTGTGACAAAAAACTACAAAAACAAACTCGTTTACAAATGTTAGTAAATCATCACATTTCTTACGATATTAGCACTCTCAATATAGGATGATATGATGCATGATTGTATTTCAATAACAGGCTTGGGTTCCGTATCTCCATTAGGAAATACACAAGCTGAAATTTGGAAACAGTATACGAGCAATTCACATTGTTTTCAACAAGAAACCATACAAGATAAAAACATATATACGGCGTCGCTTGCAGCAACAGCAACAGCGGAATTAGAAGCGTTAAAAAATTCAAACTCTAAGTATAAAAACCTTGATGATAGTGTTTTGTATGCGATATTAGCATCGCGAAAAGCCATTGAAAATGCAGGTTGGCAACAAGAAAGTGACTTCGGAATCAACATAGGTTCGTCACGTGGAGCTACGACGCTTTTTGAAAAATACCACAAAGATTTCTTGGAAACTCAGCACGCGCAAACCCTGAGTTCACCAACAACAACGTTAGGCAATATTTCTTCTTGGGTTGCGCACGATTTACAAACCACAGGACCACAAATCTCTCATTCCATTACCTGTTCTACTGCATTACACGCACTGTTGAACGGAATCGCTTGGATGCAGTCGGGAATGGCTTCCAAATTTATTGTCGGAGGAAGCGAAGCGCCATTAACACCTTTTACCATTGCGCAAATGCAAGCGCTGCATATCTATGCGAAAAAGGAAGCGAAATATCCTTGTCTTTCACTAGACTTAGAAAAAACGCGAAACACCATGATTTTGGGAGAAGGTGCCGCTTCGATCTGTTTGGAAAAAGGAGCAACTCCAAATGCCTTGGCAAAGATTAGAGGAATTGGGTATGCGACAGAAATTCTCACGCACAATACGTCTATTTCAGCAGAAGGAATCTGTTTTGAAAAATCAATGCGTATGGCATTGCAAAACCATGCTTTGGAGGAAATTGATGCGATTGTATTACACGCGCCAGGAACCATAAAAGGCGATTTGGCAGAATATCAAGCGATCAAAAAAATATTTTGTAACGAAATTCCAAATCTGACTACGAATAAATGGAAAATAGGTCACACTTTTGGAGCTTCAGGAATGTTAAGTGTAGAATTAGCAATTCTCATAATACAGCAACAACAATTCATCTCAATTCCGTATCTTGAAAAAGAAAAGAAACCGAAACAACTAAACAAAGTTTTAGTCAATGCGGTTGGATTTGGCGGAAATGCTGTTTCAGTATTGCTAAGCAAAGACTAAAATTAAAATAACACATTAAAACCGTATACTATGGGAGATTGGTTTTCAGCTTTAACAACTTTTGAACAATCGTATTGGATCATCGCTGCCATATCGTCCACCATTTTTGTCGTCGTTCTTATCACCACATTTCTGGTGGGAGAAGCAGATGTAGATGGTGACGTAGACGCAGATATTGAAGCAGATACAGGAGTTGGCTTTCAGTTTTTTACGTTCAAAAATTTAGTAGCATTTTTCACCATTTTCAGTTGGGCAGGAATCTCTTGTATCAATGCAGGCTACGGAAAAAGTGTAACGCTTATCGTATCTATACTAGCTGGAATCGCAATGATGTTTGTCATGGCGACACTCATTTATTATATCAATAAGTTGGTAAGTAGTGGAACTTTAAAACTTGAAAATGCGATTGGGAACGTAGGAGAAGTCTATTTATCTATAGGTGCCAATCGTTCCAAAATAGGAAAAGTACATGTCAATGTTCAAGGTGCTTTGCGCGAATTAGACGCATTGGCAGATAGTAATGAAACTCTCAAAACAGGAACTGTAGTCGAAGTCAAAGACATTACAGGAACCGGAATATTAATCGTACAACCAATAAACAAAAAAAATTATGACGAAACTCCTCTTATTGCAAGACAGTAATGGTATTGTAGACTCTCTTTCGGAAAGTTCTAGCCTAATCTTATTTGTCTTTATAGGACTTTTTATCTTTCTTCTAATTACAATATTTATACGTCGCTACAAGCGTTGTCCATCTGACAGAATCTTAGTCGTATACGGAAAAGTAGGTGGCGGAAAATCAGCAAAATGTATTCATGGAGGTGCTGCATTCATATTACCAGTCATTCAAGATTATGAATATTTAGACTTAACACCAATTTCCATCGAAGTAAACTTGGTAAATGCCTTAAGTAAGCAAAATATTCGTGTAAATGTACCTTCGCGATTTACGATTGGTATTTCTACAGAACCAGGAGTGATGCAAAATGCAGCAGAACGTCTGTTAGGTTTAGGTCAGAATGAAATTCAAGAATTAGCACAGGAAATTATCTTTGGACAGTTACGTTTGGTAGTCGCTTCGATGGATATTGAAGAAATCAACTCTGACAGAGATAAATTTTTATCAAACATTTCCGAAAGTGTTGAATCGGAATTAAAGAAAGTAGGTTTAAAACTGATCAACGTAAACATTACTGATATCGTTGACGAATCAGGATATATTGAAGCACTTGGTAAAGAAGCAGCGGCACACGCAATAAACGCAGCGCGTAAATCGGTAGCAGAGAAAAACAGAGATGGTGCCATAGGTGAGGCAAATGCTTCGCAAGATGAGCGTACACAAGTAGCCGCAGCAAACGCAAAAGCGGTAGACGGAGAAAACAAAGCGAAAATTGAAGTTGCCAACTCTGATTCCTTACGTAGACAGCGAGAAGCAGAAGCAGAACGTGTGGCAATTGCAGCAGAAAAAGTACAAGCGGCAAAAGCCTTGGAAGAATCGTATGCTGCAGAACGTGAAGCTGAGATGGCCAGAGCGGAAAGAGAACGTTCATCGCAACAAGCCGATATTATTGTCCCTGCGGAAATTGACAAGCGCAAAGTAGAAATTGACGCTGAAGCAGAAGCAGAACGCATCCGTAGAAAAGCAAAAGGTGAGGCAGATGCAATCTTGTTCAAAGCGCAAGCAGAAGCAGAAGGTTTATACGAAGTCTTGACGAAACAAGCAGCTGGTTTAGATCAAATTGTAAAAGCAGCAGGAAACAATTCCAAAGACGCAGTATTATTATTAATTGCGGATAAATTACCAGAATTGGTAAAAACACAAGCAGAAGCGATTAAAAATATCAAAATTGATAAAGTAACGGTTTGGGAAAATGGTGGCGAAAAAGATGGCAAAACCTCTACGTCCAACTTTATCTCAGGCATGTACAAAGCCGTTCCGCCATTACAAGACATGTTCAACATGGCAGGAATGGAATTGCCAGAATACTTAAAAGGAAAAGACGTTGCTAATGATGCAGATGAAGACACAACTTCGGAAGAGGTAACGGAAGAATAATCTTTTCAAAACACTCATAAAATCCGCCTCAGTGCGGATTTTTTATATCATTTACATGGAAACAGCTACTACTAATACGATTCTTTTCAAAAGAAAATTACCTACGATGATCAGTATCTTTGGTGTTGGATTCTTCTTATCAGGCATCGTCGTTATCGTTACTGGAAATTGGTATGGAGTATTATTCTGCGTAGTTTCATTATTATTTTTTCAACGCGAAGGTTCTGAGATAGTATTAGATACAAAACGCTATCGAAAATTTACAGACATATTGGGATTTCGTTTTGGATCATGGAAAGAGTTGCCCAACATAGACTATATTTCGGTATTTAGTGCCACAGAAACCATGGTTATTCGTGATTTTACGGGTGATTCAAGAGTTAAAAATGATGTCATTGTAATAAATTTGTTCCATAATGGAAATCATCGCATAAAAGTATATACCACGAATAATAAAGAAAAAGCCTTTTCCATTGCAAAACAAATTGCAGAACGATTAAAAATTGATATTTTAGACGCTACAGAAGCAGAATCTAAATGGATATAACTATTTTTGTCACCAAACGAACTTTTTTATGAGTAACATACGACACAATTGGACGAAAGAAGAAATCTTAGAAATATACAACAAACCAATGATGGAGTTACTGTATGAAGCAGCAACCATACACAGACTACATCACGATCCAAACACAGTACAAGTCTCTACCTTACTATCTATAAAAACAGGCGGTTGTTCGGAAGATTGCGGATACTGTCCACAAGCAGCGCGCTATCACACCGATATTGAAGGAAACGATTTAATGAAAGTCAGTCATGTAAAAGCACAAGCCTTGCGTGCCAAAGCCTCAGGAAGTTCGCGTGTATGTATGGGAGCCGCTTGGCGAAATGTAAAAGACGGTCCAGAATTCGATCAAGTACTAGAAATGGTACGTACGATCAATAAATTGGATATGGAAGTATGTTGTACGCTCGGAATGGTGACAGAAAATCAAGCAAAACGTTTGGCAGAAGCGGGATTGTATGCGTATAATCATAACTTAGATTCCTCTGAAGAATATTATAAAGAAGTCATTTCAACACGTGGGTATGAAGATCGTTTAGAAACCATTGAAAACGTTCGTAAAACGAATGTAACCGTATGTAGTGGTGGAATCATCGGAATGGGAGAAGCCGTAGAAGATAGAGCAGGCATGTTAGTCGCTTTATCAACCCTAAATCCACAACCAGAATCAGTGCCAATCAACGCATTAGTAGCAGTTGACGGAACGCCACTAGAAGGTGAAAAACCTGTAGAAATCTGGGAAATGATTCGCATGGTAGCCACTACGCGTATCGTAATGCCAGAAACGCAAGTACGTTTATCCGCAGGAAGAACAAGCATGAGTCGCGAAGGACAAGCGATGTGTTTCTTTGCTGGTGCGAATTCTATCTTTGCAGGAGATAAATTACTTACAACGCCAAATCCTGACGTAAATGAAGACATGAAAATGTTTAAATTATTAGGGCTAACTCCACAAAAACCATTCACGAAAAAAGTACAGCCATTAACGGTAGAAGCAGAAGATTCGCAATACCAATCGTTAGGTGAAAAGCCAAAATGGTCGCGCCCTGGACATAAAATTGAACGCAACGAAATTGCCAAGCAAAAAGGAAAGGAAAAGAAAATTGAAATTAAGATTCAAGAAATCATCAATGGAGATGAGGTAATTAAGCATGAAAAACCAGTAACAACGAAGAATGCTGTCGAATAAAAGCTTATTTAGATTGATTCTATTTTTTATCACAATTGTATTTTCCATTTCATAACAATTTATTAACTTAGCTTAACTAAACGTTAGAATTTTGAAACTGAATCTGCAAGAAATTCCAAGGGTTAAGACAATTACCAAAGAAGACTTTATCCAAAATTACTTTAAGCCGCAGAAACCTGTGGTGATAGAGAGTTTTATTGAAGACTGGCCTGCGTATACTAAATGGAGTTTGGACTATATGAAAGAGATTGCGGGCGATAAAGAAGTGCCGCTATACGACGACCGACCTGTAGATTATAAAGACGGTTTCAACGAACCACATGCCAAAATGAAAATGTCGGAGTATGTAGATTTACTCAAACGTGAGCCTACAAAATATCGTATTTTCTTGTGGAATATCTTAAAAGAAGTGCCGTCGTTGCAAGACGATTTTAGCTATCCTGACTTTGGATTAAAGTTAATGAAATCGCTGCCAATGTTATTTTTTGGTGGAACGAATTCGCATACGTTTATGCACTACGATATCGACTTGGCGAATATATTTCACTTTCACTTTGAAGGAAAAAAGCAATGCATTCTATTCGACCAAAAGCAAAGTGATTTTCTCTATAAAATTCCACATTCTTTGATCGTTCGTGAAGATATTGACTTTTCCAATCCTGACTTCGAAAAATGGCCAGCATTACAAAAAGCACAAGGTCATATTGCACATTTGGAACACGGAAACGTACTCTACATGCCAGAAGGTTGGTGGCATTACATGAAATATGTGACGCCAGGATTTTCTATGAGTTTGCGTGCTATTGCTAGAAAACCTAAAAATCTAGGGCAAGCCATTTACAACATCTTTATCATGCGCCATTACGACAATTTAATGCGAAGAATGAAAGGTCAAAAGTGGATCGATTGGAAAAACGAAGAAGCCATCATCAGAACGCATCGTAAAAATAATATTGCGATTTAAACTTTATATAAATACAATTTTTCTATAATTCTTCTTGTCAGTTCGTAATAGCAAAAGGTGCATTCATAATCATATAGGGCAACTCGTATAATAATTTTTGGGATGTAATTTTTAATGTTCTAGTTTTATTGGATATAATCTACTAATACCTTTAAGTGTAACCTTACTTTGGTATCAGAAAATAGTACACCTATGAAAACCAGTCTCAGCATCCTATGTTACTTCTGCATTGTATTTGCTTCAGATGCACAACAGTTAACCATCAAGCCTTACGAATTCATTTCAAGAGCCAAAGACACCGTACAGGCAGAATTAGGCACTTTCAAAGTTATTGAAGATCGCACAAACGGAAAAAACGATTCCATACAACTATCTTTCATCCGATTTAAAAGTACCAATCCAAATCCGGGAAATCCAATCGTATATCTTTCGGGTGGACCAGGCGGATCGGGAACAGGAACCGCAAAAGGTAGGCGTTTTGAACTCTTCATGAAACTACGAGAAGTAGCAGATGTAATCGCTTTTGATCAACGCGGCACAGGTTTGTCGCACCAATTGCCCGCATGTCCTTACACTGATGGATTTGAGTTAAATAGAGCGATTGATAAAGCGGAATACGTAGAAAAAACCACAGCACAAATATCAAAATGTTTGGAATTCTTGAAGACTAAAAATGTAAATCTACAGGCGTATAATACTACTGAAAGTGCTACCGATATTGAAGCATTGCGAAAAGTATTAAAAACCGATAAAATCTCACTTTGGGGCATTAGTTATGGATCGCATTTGGCATTTGAATACATTCGACTTTTTGAAGATAATATTGACAAAGTAGTATTGGCAAGTCTAGAAGGTTCTGATGAAACCATAAAACTTCCTGTAAACACAGAAAAATTTGTATTTCACTTGGCAGCACTTGCTAAAGATAATTATGGAACTGCCAAAAAGTATCCACATTTACAGCAAAAAATGATCACAGTTCATGAGCGACTCAAACAAAAATCTGCTGTGGGTTGGTATACAAACAGACAAAGAAAAATTGACACGGTTCGTATCTCAAACTTTGAGTTGCAAGCAGCCATTGCGACATTTTACCTTAAAAATCCGCGCGATTCTAAAAAAATTGCCAAAGTATACACACAAATGCACGAAGGCGATTTTTCCAGCATTGCTAGAGATGTTATGGTCATGAAGCGGTACGTTTTAAGCAGTATCCGACCAATGTCATTCGCCATGGACATGCAAAGCGGAATCTCTGAAAAACGACAAAAAGAAGTTGCCAATCAAATCAACACTACAATTTTAGGCAGTACGATCAACTTTTTGTTATACGAATGGATGCAAACTTTAGACTTTCCACAATTACCAACTCAGTTTAGAGAAATGCCAATAAATTCAGTAAATGCGCTTTTGCTCAGTGGAACTTTGGACGGACGAACGTATCTAAGCAGCGGAAAAGAAATCGCCAAAAAATTTAAAAATGGACAACACGTAATCATCGAAAACGCAGGTCACGATTTGTATATGGAATCACCTGTAATTGGTGATATGGTATTGGATTTCTTCAAAGGGAAACAATTAAATCTAGATCGAATTGTTTTAAAACCTACTATTTTTGATTAGTTTTCTTCCACAGAAAATCAAAAATACTAGACTTATACACCAACAATTTTTCTTCTGAAAAAATAATAAGTATAGTTTCTATAGCAGTAATCATTGCCAAGTAATACGCAGAAATTCCAAAACTATACGTAGAATTTAAAAAAAGTATGGAAAAATGTGCAAACATGATCACTAACCAAAGTTTACTTAAAATAGTTGAGGTGACCAAGATGCTTTTATATCGCATCAAAGAAATAACAAAAACAGACAGTTTTAAAATCAAAATTTCTTTAATCGGATAATGAAGAAACAATAAGCTAAACTCATAATCAAAATAATTATATTGAGGTTGCTGATGTAATATAATGCACAAGAACACTGAAATCCAAAGTGTATAGTATGCAAAGGCTTCAATTTGATTTTTAGGGTAATTCTGTCTAAATAATTCAAAAATTAACATTAAAAATGCAATACACAAAATAAGTAATGTATACATCCCTGAAAATTTATAAGGAAGGATAGTAGGAAATATAGCCGCAACTAAAAATCGAAGATATGCTTTCCAATGAGAAACAATATGGCTGTTTATTTTTGACATAAAGAAAACATCTTTTTACAAACTCACTTCACCAACTCATTAATCTTCTCATACACCAAATGCGATTCCCAACCGCGATACAATAAATAATCTGCTATTTTCTTTTTTCGCTTTAGCGGATTGTTCTCTTTAAGAGCATTTGCACGTTTTGTCGCCAACTCGTCAAGTGTTGTCAAATACACAGTTTCCTCAATCTCTTTCAAGGCGCTGTCAATATTATAGTTGGAGATATTTCTAAATTTCAATTCTCTCACAATGCGCAGTCGTCCCCACTTTTTAATGCGAAACTTTCCTCTGGCAAAACTCTTAGCAAAACGCTCTTCATTCAAAAAATTATCTTGAATCAATTCGGTCACAATCACATCAATTGCTTGCGGAATCATGTGCATCTTTTGTAGCTTCTCAACTACTTCTTTATGACAACGATCTTGATACGCGCAAAATTGTTGCAGCTTTACTTTGGCTTCGGTAACTGAATAGGACTTTTTTTCCATACGAGTTTACAAAAGAATAACTATTTATTCACAGAAGCAAGTTTTCACAAGCTTGATAATTAGTAGATTATCTAGTATATTGCTAGACTATTTAAACTGTAAGATGATGAAGTTCAAGATGCCCCTAATTTTTCTCCTATTATTTTCACTATTTTCCTACGGACAAGTATATCAACACGACTTCGGAACTACTTCCATCAGTGCGCATCCATACACAGTAGCACCCACCGTTTTAGATGGGAATCTATCGAATTCTAGCTGGACAAATAGCAATAGTACTTGGACTTCTTTTGCAGGAAGTAGTGGTCAGGCAATATCACTTAGTAATTCCAGCGGAACACCAACCATTACGTTAACTTTTGATGTTGCTTCTGGTTTTCAATTGGATGTGACGAGTTTTAGTTTTTGGAGAAGAAGAAGTGCTACTGGAGCGCAAAATTGGGACATGACGATCAATGGAATTAGTGTCGGTAGCGGAACAGTTCCTACAAGTGGTTCGGATATAGGAACAACGGCAGTGTCAAATGCAGTAAGTGCTCAAACAGGTACAATAACCGTTGTCATTTCATTAAGCGGTGCTACAGGATTAGGAACCTTCAGATTAGACGATTTTACACTAAACGGAACCGTCTCAGCAATCTGTACAGATGCCTTGGATTTTATCAATGTACAATTCCCAACCACAGCACAAACGATTACTGTGGGAGATAATTTCACCGTATTTGCACAAGGTTTTGAACCTGGAGTGACGGAAGATCCTAGCGGTGCAGGTGCAGGTGTAGAAGCATGGATAGGATATAACACTATAAATAACGATCCTAGTACAAGCGCTGGCTGGACATGGATTGCAGCAACGTTCAACGTGCAAGTAGGGAACAATGATGAATTCAGTGCTGAAATTGGTTCCGCATTACCCACAGGAACCTATTACTATGCCAGTCGTTTTCGACTCAACGGTTGTAATTTTACCTATGGAGGTGTTGGTGGCGCGTGGAGTAACAATTCTGTGCAATTAACCGTAGATCCTGATTTGGTAGATTTTTGCAATGTAGATTTTCCAAAAATGGCAACAATCACACAAGGAGACAACTTTACGGTATTTGCGCAAGTATTTGAATCAGGAGTAACGGAAGCAGCTGGACAAGGCGCCAACATTGAAGCATGGATTGGATACAATACCACAGACAATGATCCGAGAACAGATGCAGGCTGGACATGGGTAGTAGCTGCTTACGAATCTGATTTTGGGAACAACGATCAATATTCAGCGGAAATTGGTTCGGCACTTAGTGCAGGAACATACTACTATGCGAGTCGTTTTCGACTTAATGGAAGTGACTTTTCGTATGGAGGTATTCAATCAGATAATGTAGGGAATTTTTGGGACCCAATAACGAATAACTCAGGAGTCTTGACCGTCAATCCGCCACCAACAGCCGATGTGGTAATTACTGAAATTATGTACAATACTTCGGGTACGGATGATGAATGGATAGAAATCTGTAACATTTCAGGAAGTGCACAAGATATAAGTTCATACATAATTGATGTAGGTGGTACTACTGAACATACTGTAAGCGCAAGCACCATATTAGCGGATGGTGATTGTATCACGATCTCTTTAGGAAGTAACGGAGATGGAACGTATAATCCAGGGTGTAATTTTACACCAGATCAAGGAGAAGATGCCAGTACAAGTAGTACAAACAATTTAGCAAACGATCTAACAGCAGAAACCATTACGCTTTTTAACGCTGATGGAACTACAGTCGCTGATGTTGTAACCTATGACGATGCCGATGGTGCCGATGGAAATGATGCGTCATTACATGTCATTGATGCTACTTTAGACAATTCAGATACGGGAACAAACTGGCAAGAAGTACCAATTGGAGGTTCGCCTGGAACGAATACTTTAGTGTCTCCATGTGCTATTACAGGAGTTGAATTTGTATTGACGAGTTCATCCTTAGCGGAAGATGGTTTATTTATAGACATCTGTGTCTCTATTACCAATCCCAGTAGTTCTACTGCCACTACGGTAGAAGTTGCTTTAGATGGCGCAAGTACTGCAACCAACGGAACAGATTACGACGATGGCGCCGGAACACCCGCAGCAATTTCATTTCCTGTGACGCTTACTTTTCCAGCAGGTTCGTCAGCAGATCAATGTGTAACGATTTTTATCTCGAATGATGACGCTGTAGTAGAACCAACTGAAACGGTCATTTTAAATCTGCAAAATGCTTCTGGAGGAAATTCAGCGGCTATCGGAACCAATACAACACATACATTAACCATTACAGACAATGACGGTGCTGGTTCTAGCGATATTATGATTACCCAATACTACGAAGGTATGGGGAATAACAAATGGGTAGAAGTTAAAAATGTGAGTGGTAGTGTCATTCCCGCAAATATCTATTACATAGTCGTTTTAAACAATGCAGATGCAGACAATCCGGCTGCTGCCAATCCTTCAGATGGAAGTTCTCCTTCGTTGAATAACAATATCTTAATTTCTACAGATATGGCTGTAGGCGAAGTGAGACGTTACCGAGAAAATTCAGCAACCGTACCTGCGTATGCTTCCCCAGGAGAAGTAAGCTATGATGGAAATCCTACGTTTGATTTCCCAGCAGCGGCAAGTTTATTCAGTGGAGATGATATTGTCATTATTTCCACAACAATTGATAGCAATACTTGGGCAAATAGAGTTGATGTGATTGGTGATGGAACGCTCTGGGGCGATCGTCGCTGCTTTGTTAGAAACTCATGTGTCGCAACGGGTCCGTCTACTACATTTGATATCACGGATTGGGTTGAATTTACAGATACCGAAGTGGAAAATCCAGTTTCTGGAACCAATCCATATTTAGGGGAACACGAAGACGGAATTACCACTTGGAATGGTGCTTCGTGGAGCAACGGAACGCCTGATCGTTCGCGCATTGTTACCTTAGCGGGAAATTACAATACTTCTACCAATGGAAATTTAGTAGTATGCTCGTTGACAATTGATAGCGGTGTGACTACAACAATTCCTAGCGGAACCTATATCGACATTCAGAACGATTTAACGATAACTACGGGCGGGCAGCTTGATATTGAGCATCAAGGTTCGTTAATTATGGTTGATGACTCCGGAACCGTCTCAGGAACTGCCAATGTAGCTAAAACAACTACTCCTTTTGAACAATTTGACTATACATATTGGTCTTCGCCTGTAACAAGTACTACCTTTGGAGCTGCTTTGGGTTCATGGCGTTTGGATAGAACGTTTACATATGTGCCAGGTAATTTTGAAGATTTAGACAACGATGATCTTGACGATAATGACGATGTGTGGAATAATATTACTACTGGAACGACTATGACACCAGGCGTTGGATATGCTTCGATGGGACCAACCACAGGAAGTTTCCCAAGAACAGAAGATGTTACATTTAGTGGCGTGCTCAACAATGGAGTCATTACAGCACCAATCAGTTTAAGTGCGGATATAACCGATGCAGACGACGATTGGAATTTTGTTGGAAATCCATATCCGTCAGCCATTAGCGCGGATGATTTTGTTACTTTAAATACCAATATCACAGGAACTTTATATTTTTGGACACATGTGGATGACGCTTCTATGTCAAATCCTGGTCCAGATTTGTTTAATTACAGTACGGACGATTACGCTATGTACAATGCCACAGGAAGTGTAGGAACAGGTTCTACGAGTGGAAGTACCGCACCAACAGGTTTTATCGCTTCTGGACAAGGCTTCTTCGTTGAGGCAATTACCGCAGGAACGGTTACATTCAATAACAGCCTGCGAAGCAATGCGTACGATAATACGAATTTTTACAGATCCAATGATGACGAATTTGCCACAGCATTCACTGAAAATACACAAGAACGCGATCGCATTTGGTTGAACATGACCAATGCAGACGGTGCGTTTAGTCAAATACTAATTGGTTTCTTAGAGGATGCGACGTTGCAAAAAGATCGTTTGTACGACGGAATCCGCTTAAATGGTTTCAACTATTTACGTTTCTATTCAAAAGATGCCACACATACGTATGGAATTCAAGGACGACCAACATTCACGGATACAGATATCGTTCCGTTGGGATATGATTCCGCAGTTTTGGGCAGTCTCACCATTAGTATTGATCAACTAGAAGGAATATTAAATACTGCGGATGTAGATGTCTATTTAAAAGATTTAGACCTAAACATCACACACAATTTAAAACAAGCGCCGTATACATTTATCACTACAGATGGTTCGTTTTCAGATAGATTTCAACTACAGTTTATCAACAACATTTTAAGTGTAGCAGACGAAACATTGGCAGAAAATGCCTTGGCAGTCTATTTAAACACCAATAAAGAACTAGAAATCAAGCAACGCACACGAACGGTTATCAATCGTGTTGATGTGTATTCTATGATGGGACAACGCATCGCATCGGTGACAGATATGAATCAGAAAGTATCACTCCGTGCGCATGCTTCTGGAGTGTATATTGTGGTAATTGATACCGAAAAAGGCACGCTGACGAAGAAGATTACGCGATAGACTTATGATTTTGAATCTTTCTTCTTATCAGAAGAAGTACCTGTTTTTTTAGGATTTAATCTTTGTTTTTTATTTGGAGGTTCAAAACCAGTAGTTGTGTTACTATTATCATTACTATCATCTTCAATTAATGTACTAAGATTACGCTTAGTAGCACTCAATTTTTTTGAAGTATGAGTATTGTTATTGTTGTTTTGAGTTCGCGTGTTTTGATGATCATTGTAACCTTGTAGAAATGCATAATAGCCTTGCGTTCTTTTAATTTGAGGTGTCTCTTTTGCGGTATTTACACCTTCCATATACTCATCATAACCAGCCTTATACGCTTTTCCTTTGTTATGTGAAGTTGGAAAAGGTTTATTTTGTCTTGCCAATTCTAATCCATCTTTATATTCCTGCAAAGCCTTATTGAATGATGGGAATTTGCTCATAGAGAAGTCGCCATTACGTGCATCTTTTAGTCCAAGTTGGTAATGATACGGTTGCATCCATTTTGATATATTGATATTGTTGGTTTGTGGTTTCTTTTTCTTTTTCGTTCTCTCATCTATAAATTCTTCACTTGATGAAATCACTGACTCACTATCACTGTCAGAATCTTGAGATATATCTACATTATTATTGTTGTTATTATTATTTATCATCTCAATATCACTATCACTGTCAAAAGTATCTTTATCAGACGATATAAGTCGGTTATCAATACTGTCCGAGGTTTTTTTATCATCATTTTTATTGTCTTCTTCTTTGGATGATGCAAGGTGTTTATGAATGGTATCAGAGACTTGTTTTTTGTCTGAAGCTTCTATAAAAATATGTTTATATTCTTTCCAAACCTTAGGATAAGCATTTCTCATTGAATTTTCCCATTCATACTGTATCATTGCTCTATTTTTAACACGTTTTTTTGCCATTTCTGGTCCAGTAGCTCTGTCCCATTTAAAGTCGGCATACTTTAGTGCCATTTGTCGTATAGTTACCTTTTTCACCCTGTCAAGGTTTTCTTTATTGACTACTTTTTTAGTACCCTGAGTCAGTTTTTTATGCAGTTTTTTCTTTTTAATATCTTTAACCTCTTCGTTGTCTCCTTTAAAATGAATTATTCTATCTGTATATTTGTTATTTTTTTCGTTATACTTTTTATCAATAAATTCCTTTTTAAATCTCTCAGACCACTTTATTGTATTAGGTTCTACTTCTAATTGTTTGAAAAAATTATTGGCTCCGTGTTCTCCTCTATTTTTAGGGATTCCACCTTTACGAGTAGTGAGTGGTGCTGCTGCATATACGGTAATGTAGTTAGAAATATTTTTCTGTATAAAATCGGTCCACTCTAAACTAGATTCATGCGCGCTTTTTGCTTCTCTTAATTCTGTTAAAGATGTTTCAATTTTGTCGTTTAAATCCTCTAAATGCTCTTTGTTTCTGATCTCATGATTATTTGAATTAATCATTTTATCCCAATTTTGTGCTTTGAGCAATTCCCAATGACTGATCATTTGATCTATAAAAGACATTAGTGTTTTATTCGTAGCTGAATTTTGAATTGCTTGCAGTGTTAGTATCCAGGCAACCGTATGCGATTTTTGTTTATTTCCATATTTTGTTGGGGGACGCGCATTAGACAATAAAAGTTTTTTAATCGACACATCACGTGCAGTAAATTTTTTAAAGTTGTTATTTGTAGTATTTTGAGGACTCATATGTATTTGTGCATAAAATGCCTCGGGAGTTGGGTCAATAGTATCTGTCTCTGATGTGGAGTTATTGTTATTATTGTTTTTCTTCTTCTTGTATTTATTGTTAAACTTAGTAGCCTTGGTAATATCTGGTCCAATAATATCACGATCAATCATATTTTTATATAGATTCCAAATTCTTGGAAAAGAACGTTTTATAGCATTTTGTAATTTTTCCCCCAGAAGTGCTACAGCTTTTGGATCATTAATCCCATACTTACCGCCAGTTCCAGGATCCCAATAGGCTTTTAGCTTTTCAATGATGATTTGCTTTTTATAGTTTGGAGCCTTGTCATTTTTGCCAAGTTCCTTCTCAATATCGGGCAATATCTTGTTTGAGGAAGATTCTCCGCCATGCCTGGCAACATGATCATCCGACTTATGTTTCGTATGTGTGGTTAATGGGGCTAATTGTAGTGCTGCAAAATAGTTTGAAACTGCTTCTGTTATTTTTTGTTGAAAGTCTGTAGGAGTTTCTGGATTTGTCACTAAGGATTGTAATTTGTTTTGCGAATATTTATCTAAATAGAAATTCAATTTTTTGTAAGCTTCAATATTCGGGGACATAAAAACTTTTTGTTTTCGTAATTCTTCCCAATCCGTGATGAGATAGTTTTTAATAAATACGTCAAGCGGCATATTTTTAACGCTGGCATAGGCACGCGTCAATAAAGTCCAGGATATTGAATGTGACTTCTGTTTCTTTTTATATTTAGTTGAGGGGCGTCCTCCTTCTGGCAACACAATTTCTTCGATCTTCAAATTGGATGCTCTTACTGTACCGACTTTTGTAATTGGTTCTAAATGTATTGCCGATGCATACTTAAAAGCTCCTTGTACAACTTCCTTTTGAGTAGTTTCATGCGTATGTTGTAAAGAAACACTTGTAGTAGATGCTGAGTTTAAATTGTGTGATGATACTTTCCGTTGAAAAGGAGTATTTGGCGGCGTATAGTTTGCAATTAAATGTTGTGTCTTTTGTTTTGATTTCGCTTCTGGGCGATTGTCCTGTAGTGTACATCCAGCAGCAGTTGCTTCTTTTTTGGAAGTGGGTTCTTGCTTGGTAGCTTCTTTGGCATTCTTCTTTGAGACTTTATACATACGTTAAAGCTAGTAGAAACACGTTACCTACAAGAAGAATTTATGTTAAGGTATTCAGTTTGCGACCATTTGCGACCTAAAAAAGATCAATTTTGTGAGGTTTTTAACGATAATTCTAAAAAATGATAGCCAGTTTCATTGACTAACTTCTCACCTTTAATCACTTTTACAGGTTTGCTGAACAGTGGACAATCCAAAACGACTGTATGAAACTCGCCATTTTCACCGCAAACATCCACGCCTTTTGCTTCTAGCCGCGCCAGTGTTTCTTTATTGATGATTCTCCCTAAAAAATCAGCGCCCAAATGTGCATTACACGAAACAATCATTGCAACAATTCCAGCGTCTATCATTTCGCTGACAAGCGTTTTTCGGTCTTGTTGCCAAAGCGGCAAATTACAGTTGATATGTGCAGCTTTGCACACATTTTCTTCCCATTCACGATGCGATTCAATATCGATATCGCCAAAAACAGCATCCGTCAATTCATATTGAGTTGCAAGCGCTGTAAGCTTCTGAATGAATTTTTCGGTATACTTTGACCAAGTCGCAGAGATGTAGTGCATAGAAGCGCCCAAAGCATCTACCTGCGCTTGTAGAATACTTTTGGGAAGTCCGTGTGAACGACTGATTTTACCATTTTCATTCAACGCATTTAAAAGTGCGATAGGTTTTTGTTGTAGTTGCATGAGTGCATAACAAGAATCTTTCCCACCGGACCAAGAACAGAGTAGTTTCATGTTAGTTTAAATTAGGATTAAAATCTCCAAAGCATGATTTCGGATGAAACAATGTGATAAAAGGTCTTAGTTTTAATTTCCAGTTATCCTTAAACAAATCTTGCCAATAATATTCTTTTGGGTATAAAATTTTATCGAATTTACCATAATGATCTTCATATTCAAACTTTTGCCATTCAATATGAATAGGATTTGTTAAAAAATAGTTATCGAATTTTTCAAATAAATAATTTTGATACGCATAAGGTATTTTATGGAGTTTAAAATTATGATCAATTATTAAAACAAAAAGCGCTTCATCATCTAAAACTAATCTTGGACTAATGGCAATGAACGTAATACTCTCAAGGGGAATTTTAAAAGACTTACAATACATAGCCAATCCAATTTTTTTTGAAGGTAAAGCTTTAAAAATAAGATCAGTATCTGTAATGTATATTCCAGGTGTTTTCATGAATGCGCTAAGAAATCACGAATCACAGTAGCCAATACATTCATATCTACCTTTTCGATTGGATGTTTTACTCCTTCAAGTATTTTGAGTGTTCCGTATGGTAAGTGTGTGGCTGCATTTTTAGATTCTTCTAAAGTAACCATAGTGTCTAATGCTCCAATTCCAATTAGTGTTTTGTGTTGAATTTCCTGTAAATCTTGATCGATTAATTTTTTACCATTTGCCAAAGCCAACATCATATCTGCGGTTTTATGCATGACTTTTTTCCAATCATTCGGTTGGTGTAATTCGTGCAATCGTTTGGCAAACGCAGGTACTTTTTCTTCAATTTTCTCTGGATTGAGCATTTTTACTTCTTGTTGCGCACTTTCCAAACTCCAATCGAATTTTGTGCCAAGCGTTATAATATGACCTACCATTTCAGGATGTTTCTGAGCTAAAGTCAACGCCACATATCCGCCCATACTATAACCAAAAATATGTGTTTGCAAAATTTCTAAAGCTTCGAGTTTCTCCACTACATTTTTAGCAAAACGTTCCATAGCAAATTCATGGTCTAAAGCACGTCCGCCGTGACCTTCAAAGTTCAGTGTGTGCACATTAAAGTCTTCTGAGAGCAATTGTTGTAAAAGTTGCAATTGGATTTTGCTTCCTAGCGCGCCGTGGAGTAGCAGTAAATTTTCTTTCATGATATAAAGTTACATAAAAACAATGGCTATGAAACATAATACAGCTATTGTGAGTTTCAAACTCACAATAACAATTTGAAACACAATACACGCTAACAGTTTCAAAACAATTTGAAATATAAAATTCGCATTAGTAACTCCAAAAAACAAAAAAAGCGACCAAAACTGGTCGCTTTTCTTATAAGTTATAAACTTCATCGTTTTTGTCTTTAAAACGATATTCTAGATACGTGTAAGCGTCTCTTGGTAATATTTTTACCCATTTTTTATGATTCAAAAACCATTTAAAACGGATGGATGGAAATCCTTTTGTGAGATACGCCGCAATAAACGGATGTGTGTTGAGCGTAATCCCGTTTAAGCCATTCTCTCTGGCTAAAATTCTTTCTAGATCAGTTGTAATTTTATCGACAAGAACAATCGGTGCTTCCACTTCGCTACCGCTTCCATTAGGGTTTTGTTCACGTGTCTTAATATTTACTTCTGGTCGTACTCGTTGTCGCGTAATTTGTACCAAACCAAATTTACTTGGAGGTAATATTTTATGTTTCGCTCTATCATCTTTCATCTCTGTCTTCAAATGATCAAATAGAGTTCTGCGGTGATCTGCATTGGTCATATCGATAAAGTCAATTACGATGATACCTCCCATATCGCGTAATCGGAGTTGCCTTGCAATTTCTTTTGCGGCAATTAGGTTGACTTCTAATGCAGTGTCCTCTTGTGTTTTGGCTTTGTTAGAACGGTTTCCGCTGTTTACATCAATAACATGCAACGCTTCGGTGTGTTCTATTACTAAATAAGCGCCTTTACTCATGGAAACTGTTTTTCCAAAAGAGGTTTTAATTTGTCGTTCGACTCCATATTTTTCAAAGAGTGGAACTTTAGATTGGTACAATTTTACAATAGACTCTTTTTTGGGTGCAATTTTATGCACATATTCTTTAATTTCATAAAAAAGATCTTCGTCATCTACTTGAATTCCAGTGAATGATTCGTTAAAAATGTCTCTTAAAATAGAAGAGGCTTTGTTCATTTCACTTAATACTTTCGAAGGATGATCTGCTCTATACAATTTTTTACACATTGTCGACCATTTTGTCAACAAATTTTGTAGGTCTTTGTCCAATTCAGCTACTTTTTTGCCTTCAGCTACTGTACGTACAATAACGCCAAAACCTTTAGGCTTGATACTGAGTACCAAACGTTTCAATCGATCCTTTTCTTCTTTGCTTTCTATTTTTTGCGATATCGATACGCGTTCCGAAAAGGGAACAAGTACAATGTATCGTCCTGCAATAGAAAGTTCAGAACTAATTCTGGGACCTTTGGTCGAAATTGGCTCTTTCACAATTTGGACTAATATTGATTGATTGGCTTTTACCGCATCCATGATGCTACCATTTTTATCAATATTCGGTTCAAACGGAAAGTTTTTTAAAGTATAATCTTTTAATTTACCTGTGCTTACACGTTTTATAAATTTTAATAAGGAAAGTAATTGCGGACCTAAATCGTGGTAATGTAAAAAGGCGTCTTTTTCATAGCCTACATTTACAAAAGCTGCGTTGAGTCCTGAAACGGGTTTTCTGATTTTGGCGAGAAAAACATCTCCAACGGCAAAATCATTATTGTCTGCTTCCTTATGTAATTCAATAAGTTTTCCATCCTTTAGCAAGGCAAAATCAACTTCAGAGGAATTGGATCTAATGATTAATTCTTTATTCACTCTGATTTAATTTTTATCCATACATAAATGTACAGATGGATTAAACAATTTTCACAGGTATTGTTTTTACCCAATAAAATATACATACTGATACTGCAAGCACAAGACAGCAGTGCTTACTCAGTGATGTAATTTCTTTTCAAAGAACGTTTTTATACCAGTTATAATTTGGAATTATTGTAAAAGAAAATAATTATTTTTTTCTTTATTCAAGTTTCAAAAATCAAGCATAGTCTGACTACGTTTTATTTTTTAAAGGAAGAAGAAAGGAAAAAAGGGTATTTTACTACGGTAATTTCAAGTTATAAATGGTATTAGCAATATAGCTATAAAATAAAGAAGTAGTTCATAAAAAAACTACTTCTTCTTGTGACGATTAGCTCTTCTTCTTTTTTTACGCTTATGCGTTGCCACTTTGTGTCTTTTTCTCTTTTTACCACTTGGCATAATGCTCTATGTTTTTTTAATTAATACTTGTATTTCTTTGTTACTTTACTTTAACGTTATCTTTCACTCCTTCAACAAAGATTTTGGCAGGTTTAAATGCTGGAATGTTGTGTGCAGGAATTTTGATAGTTGTGTTTTTAGAGATGTTTCTACCTGTTTTCTCTGCTCTAGTTTTGATGATAAAGCTACCAAAACCTCTTAAGTAAACATTGTCTCCACCTTCAAGAGAATTTTTTACTTCTTCCATAAAAGTTTCTACAGTTGCCTGTACTTCACTCTTTTCCATTCCTAACTTTTCTGAAATCTTTGCTACGATGTCCGCTTTCGTCATTTT
>JBCCLH010000051.1:0-35411 GCA_039026955.1 Bacteroidota bacterium | reverse complement strand
TGGTTCTGCCTTTGTTCATTTAGCAAAACTGAACCAACTTTTACAAAATCGATTTCAAATCGAAAAATATTTCAATGAACGATAGACTACTATTTACAATACTTAACAGATTTCTAAGTTTTCTTTACCGGACAGTAGTGATGCAAGATAAACTCCTAAACTTATAAACATCTAAACTATCTCCGATACAACTTTTTGATTTGATCCTGATTCACAATCACTCCACACAAATAATATAACATATTTTAAATCAAATACTAAAACACCTTCTTTAACAACATTTCTTTGTATTCTATTTTATAAAACAAGAAGCTTTTTTTGGTATTTGCAACCTTTTGCAACCCTCAATTTTCAGCAATCTTCTCGATTATGGAGTAGTTTTAAATCAAAAATTTCTACTCATGATTAAAACAATTCTGATCACATTTATTAGTCTATTTCTATTTCAAACAATCCACGCGCAAGCGCCCGAAAACATCAATTATCAAGCTATCATTAAAGATACAAATGGTGATGTGGTGAGCAATCAAAATATAGCGGTTCAAATCAATATCAACCAAAGTACCGCAACAGGCACTACTGTATATACTGAAACACATGCAGTGACGACTTCTGATACTGGATTGATCAATTTTGTCATTGGAGCCGGAACAACCACAGATGATTTTAGTACCATTGCTTGGGAAAGTGATGCCTACTTTTTAAATATTGCTGTTGACCTAAATAACGGAACCAATTACGCCGATTTAGGAACACAACAATTGGTCAGCGTACCGTATGCGTTATATGCAAAAAGCAGCAGTAGATTACGAAACAACTCTACTACAATGAGCGCAAACGCTGGAAATATAAAAATGAATTTCGGATTAGCCGATGCCTTTACGTTTGCAGAAGATAAGATGACACTGATACCTACTTTAGAAAATTTTGGAAATAATTTACAGTTGGAGTTTAAAGATGGTACAAACACCAATAGCATCTCAAATGTGTTTCCTAATCTTATAGGCGTGTTTCCTACTCCTGAAAGTGATGCCTATGAATTGAACCTAAATGTACTCGGCAACAAAGTAGTAAGTGCCAAAGGTGACGGAACAGTTCGCATCAATAATAATTACTCTCTACCAAATGCTGATGGGAGCGCAGGACAATTATTAGTGACAGATGGTAGCGGAACTGTTGATTGGGGAAGCTTTTCCAGACTGGCAGATACAGATGGCAACACCCAAATACAAGTAGAAGAAACGACCAATGATGATGTGATTCGCTTTGATATAGAAGGCACAGAATATTTTACCATGAAAAAAGGGAGAATTGAAACGTTAAACACTGGATTTAGTGTATTTATTGGTGTAGATGCAGGATTAAATGATGACTTAGGCGATAATGAAAATATCGGTATTGGATACAAATCTTTGGAAGCAAATGTTAGTGGAGGTTCTAATGTAGCTATTGGTTCCTTTGCGTTAAACGATCTCACAAATGGCATTACAAATACAGCAATAGGAACTGGAGCGCTAGATAAGTTGCAAGTTGGTAGTTATAATGTAGCGATAGGTACTGCAGCATTGAGTAACAACGTTGGTAATCTTACCCTCGAAGATGGTTTTTACAATGTAGCTATAGGATTTCAAGCAGGTTTAAATAACAATGGAAGAGATAATCTTTTTGTAGGATATCGAGCAGGTTTAAATAATACGGGAAGAGGTAATATTTTTTTAGGAAGTGAAGCAGATATCAGTGGTAATGCCTCTAACAGACTTGTAATTGCTAATACTAATACCACTACGCCACTCGTGTATGGTGAATTTATTAACAGTCTACTTCGTGTGAATGGTAATTTGAATGTCACTAGTGATATCACGACAGATGGAAATACCATAACAACTGGAAACACGACCACGAATGGAACTACAACAACTGCAACGCATACAACTACAGGACTGACGACAACTGGAACACTAAAGATAGGCAATGGTGCAACATTGAGTAGTATTTTTAAAATTTCGCTCAATAGAAATGTGGGGAATGTTGGCGGAAATAGTAGCCGCATTGAAACCTTTACAATTACAGGTGTAAATCCAGGAGATGTGGTGTTTATGTCTCCAAGTGAAAGCCTACAAAGTCAAATCGTGATTGCGCAATGTTGGGTGAGTTCAGATGATACGGTGAGTGTGCGTTTTCGGAATACGGATGGTGGCGGACAAGATCCTGATGGTGCTGATGGTGCTACCTATTCTTTTTCAATAATTAAATAAAAAGATGACGATGCGATCATTAATTACGACAAGTATTTTCTTTTTTGCGATTTTTTGTGTGAATGCACAAACGATAGAACGGCAAGTTGTCGGTGCTGCGGGAGGCACTTTTTCTAATACAAATGCTTCCGCAGAATTTACAGTTGGCGAAACTGCTACCACTACCCTTTCTGATGGAACGACCACACTTTCCCAAGGATTTCATCAAGAAAGTATACAATTAGAAATCTTCATTGCGCCAGCAGTATACTTACAAGGAGCTGCCTTGAACCCAAATACAGGACAAGAAAATCTAATGCGAGATGATTTACGTGTTGCTGGACTTATACCAACTACGTCACCGTATGCAGATGGAGTAACTTGTGATGCAAGTATCTTCAATAGATCGGGCGCAACTGCTATTGTCGATTGGGTTTTAGTAGAATTAAGAGACAAAAATGATAACACTCTCGTCGTACGTAGTCAATCAGCATTATTACAAAGAAATGGAAACATCATAGCCGCAGACGGCGATTTTGTATTAACTTTTAATGTGGGGATTGATAACTATTTTGTAGCGATACAACATCGCAATCATTTAGGAATCATGACGGCTACAGCAGTATTGATTGATACCTCAAATGTAGATTTCACCAATGCCAACAGTCAAATTACCTTTGGAAGCAATGCACAAACCTCTTCTGGAATGCCAAACGGAATTGTAGGCATGTGGTCTGGAAATGTGAATGGAGATACCGTAGTGCAATACTCCGGAACGACGCCTGACACTCCAGCTATTCTCTCAGCAGTATTGAACGATTCAGGAAACTTTTTAAATTTCCCCACATTTGCAATTGCTGATTATAGCAACAATGATGTAAACTTAGATGGAATCATTCAGTATTCAGGCGTAAGTCCAGATACACCTATCATTTTACAAAATGTGTTCGCACATCCTGGAAATTTTTTGAATTTTAGTACATATCAGATTATGGAGCAATTGCCTGAAAATAATTAAAAATATAGGTGCATTTTATATAATTATTTGATTCGTCATTGGAGAAGCGCAGCGACATGGCAATCTGTCAAAATCAAAGCAAGATTTGTCTTTGAAATAAGCATTGACACATTTTCAAATTATCAAATTGATACATTAAAAAAAACCGTCAATTCGAGTGTTTTTATGAAGCGTAGCGAACATAAAAATGTATCGAGAACTACTTGAAAAATTATCGTTTCTAAGTACTTCTCGATACGATTTTTCGTTCCTCAAAATCACTCGAAGTGACGGTTTGGTAAAATATGTCATTAAGGAGAAACAACGAAGCAATCTGTCAAAATCAAAGCAAGATTTGTCTTTGAAATAAGCATTGGTACATTTTTAAATTATCAAATTGATACATTAAAAAACCGTCAGTTCGAGTGTTTTTATGAAGCGTAGCGAACATAAAAATGTATCGAGAACTACTTGAAAATTCATCATTTCTAAGTACTTCTCGATACGATTTTTCGTTCCTCAAAATCACTCGAAGTGACGTTTTGATAAAATATGTCATTAAGGAGAAACAACGAAGCAATCTGTCAAAATCAGAGCAAGATTTGTCTTTGAAATAAACATTGGTACATTTTCAAATTATCAAATTGCTACATTAAAAAATCACTGCGCTTCCAACACTTCAATGTCTAACTGAAAATCATATTGTAAATCTTCATGCAGTGTGCTGATGGCTTTTTTTGCCATATTCAATTGTCGTTCGTAAATATTGTGTATTTGTATACTTTTTTGATGTGTTGGACGTAATTCTTTCAGTTTCCCACAAAAGTGCAACAACAACGCAGCTTCCGTTTCTTTCTTTTTAGAATAGCGAATGTATTTTTTGATGAGACGCAGAATCTTTCGTACACTTTTCTTTACATAATACAAACTGTAATGATTGAGTTTGGTGAACTCTACATCCACTTCTTCATTCACCGAACGGATATATTCGTCTTCATCGTTGGAATCGAAAAGTAAGTAGGTCAATAATTCTTTATTTTCCTTTTTGAATTTTGCTAATTTCAAGCAAATCTCCATCAATTCTTGATGCGAATGTTCGTGTAATTCTTTCTTAAGTATAGAAACAGTGAGGGCTTTCATAATGCTGCAAGATTTCGGTGTAATTTAAACAATAAATCTTTATTTGTCTAGTTAGTTAAAACGTATTATGTTTGCTAAAAATGCGATTGTATGGAAGATAAAATTTTTGACTTGTTAATGTATTCGGTACCAGCCATTATTACGGGCGGACTTGCGTATTTTTTCTTTAGAGATCACATGCAGAATGAAGATCGAAGAAGACGTTATTTATTACACAAAGATGCACAAAAAGAAGCATTGCCAGTACGTTTGCAAGCTTATGAGCGACTTTCCCTGTTCTTAGAACGCATGACACCTTCCAAATTATTGATTCGCGTTTCGCCAACATCCAACAATAAAGAAGACTACGAACGCTTGTTGATTATGAGCATTGAACAAGAGTTTGATCACAACTTATCTCAACAAATTTATATGAGTGATCAGTGTTGGAATATCATCATTGCTGCCAAAAACACCACCATACAATTGATCCGCAAAGCAGGACTTTCTGAAAAAGTAACTTCTGCCGATAGACTACGCGAAGTGATTCTCACCGAAATGATGGAACAAGAATCGCCGAGCAGTGCCGCTTTAGCTTTTATCAAAAAAGAAGTAGGTGATATTTTAAATCCTTAAAAATTAATTCTTTACAATTTTAAAAGTGTTGCTATTATTGGCACTATCTGTTAGTCTTACAAAATACAATCCTGTTTGTAAATTTGACATATCTACCGTTGCAAAATTGCTTTTTTGTGTCAACATCACTTGTCCTTGAATCGAATAAACTTCAAGCGATTTGATATTTGTAGTATCAGTAATATTCAACATATCTTCTACAGGATTTGGATACAGCTGTACATCCGAGAAACTCACTTCAGGAGTACTCAATAATTGTGAATCCAACCCCAAACGCTCGGTGAACTCAATTACTCCTGTGTAGGCATCTAAAGCAGCTTTTAAAGCTCCACCATCACAATCACACATTAGGCTATACGTTCTTTGCAAAGTGCTTAATGATGAGGCTGGGAACGCTAGTGAATACAAATACACATTGTAACTAGTGAATATTGCGTTTAATCCTGGATCATTTGTGGTGACGATGCCGTTCATACTTCCTGTTGGAGCTCCTGCCGCGTTGTCAAGAACTCTTACATATAGATGATTTCGTGAAATTCGATCGTTTAACGGATAAGCATTTCTAATTACACCTGAATAAGCTTCCAAATCAGCAGCCAATTGAACATTATTACAATTAGCACATACCACTAAAGTCCAGTTGGCATAGCCATTAGGACTCACATTTGGTAATGATTCAATATGATCATACGCAATAATACTGTTTCCCGATAGAATTGCATTCAGACCTGCATCATTGGAATAATCTGTAACATTTGGTGGTACATTGTAGTAATACGTTGGAAATCCTACATAGTCAAAATTTGGCGACTGATCTACCATTTCAATTTGAACGTATCTTTCCTGTGCAAACGAAAAAAAGGCAGTAATCAATAAAAAAAGAGTAGTAAGTGTAGTTTTGGTTGTCATAACAATTGGTTTTAGCTAAAAGTACTAAATTTTTCAATTGATCAAAACTAATTATCTGACTATTTACAAAGTAGTTTCAAAATTCGGTAGAAAGTACGTAGCTAGTTTTGCATTCTTTTCTCTAAAAAAGCTTTTTCTTTTTCAGAAAGTAAAGCGCTTGCGCGTTGTAAGTTTTCTTGATATTCAGGATTTTTGATAAAACTATCTAATAACTCTCTACAAAACTTGGTGAATCGCCAGTTGTGATGCAGGCTTCCGTTGACTAAATCCGCTAAGTTTTGATCGGTAAACGAACGCAATTCATTAAGGAAAATAAAAGCATTCTGTCGGATTTCAAAATGATTGTACGAACGTGTATATTCAGAAAGTTCTTTGTAATATAAAGGCGTATTGTTTCCGCTGTAATTTTTAGTCACAATGGCAAGTGTCAACCATAAAATTCGGAAGCTTCGATCGTTGAATCCAATAATATCTTTGGTTTGATCGAGATACTTTTTTCGGTCTACAGGAAAATTTACCCATAAATTATACAACGCGGCTTCTTTCGTAGCATATGAAGCATCATTCAGTAAACTTTCGTACGCTGATTTTAGCTCGACAGGAATTTTAGTGAGTGTTTGTGCAATGGCTTGACGGGTTTTTATACTATTCGTTTTAAAGGCTGCTTTATATGCTTTTATATTAGCTTCAGACGCGTCTTTAGGAAGGTATTTGATCATATTTACCAAGGTAATCTCTGAAATTGGGTCCGTTTCCTGAATGACTTCCATTTGAGAGAGATCCATCATTCGTTCAATACTTTCGCTAACTTTTTTAGTTCCTGTGCTATCTACACTTTTAGCTAATGATTTCATCGCAATTTCTAGCATAGGAGCACCCGACATACTACCAAGATAAAAAGTGATATTCTTTTCAAAACCTTCATTCATGGTGAGCAATTGTTCATAATCGTAAAAATCGTTTGGCAACTGTGGATTTATCAACCACGTTTGCACAAAATCAGTTAAATCTTGTTTGCTTTCTTCTTCAACAATTTTAATAAAATCATTGGTTTCTGCACTGCTGAATTTATAGGTGTTTAGATATCGTTTGACTGCATTTTTAAACGGCTCCTCTCCTACTTTGGTTCGCAATACATGCAATACCCACGCGCCTTTTTGGTAGAACGTGAGACTGCTCGCTTTCGGATTTAAAACGGCTTCTCCTTTTCCATTATTCAACGCTTTTAATTGCATCGCTGATTTGTATAATTCCCAATAAAAATAATCATCACCAAAAATTTCTTTTTCAGCCAACAAGGCATAATATGTGGCAAATCCTTCTTGCAACCAATGATGCATGCCACTTTTTGCCGTCACCAAATCACCAAACCATTGATGCGCCAATTCGTGTGCGTTGACATTTATATAATTTTTATCCACAAAACTGGTGCTATCGATCAAAAAACGATCAGAAAAAATCGTAGTTCCCACATTTTCCATGCCTGCATATAAAAAGTCTTTTACGGGAACTTGTTTGTAATTTTGCCACGGATACGGAACGCCAATTTCTTCTTCCAAGAAGTCAAAAATACGCTTCATATGTCGATACGTCGGTTCAAATCTGGCTTCGTCTTCTGGATAATAATACAGTTCTAGCGGAATGCCACTTTTGGAAGTAATAACTTTCTTTTTATACTTTCCGATCGCAATCGCAGCCAAATAACTACTCATCGGATTCTTCATGTCGTAATACCATTTCGTCAAGGAATCATTGGGCGATTCTTTTTTGATGAGTTTTCCATTCGTGATGACTTCATAGTCTTTGTCAAACGTAATGTTAAAGTCAAATTCTACTTTTTCATTTTCGTCATCAAAACTCGGCAGCCAGTTGCTCGTATATTTTCCTTGACCTTGCGTCCACACTTGCTTTCTTCCTTGAGTTTCGTTCCAATCAATAAAATAAATCGCTTTGCTTGGATGCGTAAATGCAGCTAATCCCACAGTATGCTTCTCCCCTTTTTTAAACTTGCTTTTTAGAATGATCTTTTTATCCTGATACGTACTCGTTCCTTCAAACGATTGTTGATAGACTCTGTACGTGTCAATAGTTCGCATGTCAAAATAAATAGAATCAACATCTTGCAAAATTTCAAATTCGTATAACACATCTACACCAACTTCTTTCAGCGTAGGACGCAGCACGACATCAACTGTTGCTTTCTTAAAATCAACCAAGTTTGTCTGTTGTGCGGAAACAAAACAAGTTATACAGCAAATAAAAAAGGAAAAAATAGACTTCATAGTAGGCTATAAACAAATAATACACCAAAATAGTATATTTCGGTGTATTATTTATATGGTTTATATGTTAAAGAATTAATCGGTCACTACTGGTTTTGTGATTGGTGTACTACTCTTTACTACAACAAACGTTGATGTAGCATAAAATGCGCCACCTTGTCCTGAAGTGGTTCCGCCATCGCTGGTCCAATCTTGATAATCGTATTCAAACATAAAGGTATTGCCATTCATTGGTGTGGTAAATTGATCTACACGCACAGGAACTGCCATTCCTGGACACCAACCTGCTCTGTCTGGCGTCCAATTTCCAGATTGTGGTTGCACAGGATTGGAAGCACAGCCCATTGGCTGCATTGCATGTTGGAATGCCGTAGCACCATTAATTTTGACGTCATGCGTTCTAAAACACCATTCTGCACAAGGTCTGTTATCAGAATCCACAGGTGTGGCATGTCCCCAACCTGAAATGATGGTACGTAAGTGTGTTGCTTCTGCATTTGCTGGAATGCTTACTGTTTTGGTTAAATCCCACACGGTTGGATCGTTGGTAACTCCGTACGGAACACCTGAAGTAGACCAATCGTCATAAGTAATGACATCAGCAATCGCATAGTATTCGTAATCTGGTGTGCCTTCTACATAATCAAATTCCACTGATAATTCCCAACCATCTGATCCCCACGTTTCAATACGTGCGTACAGTTCGGTACTTCCTTGTAGTAAGGATTTAAAATCGGTTACGTCAATTTCAAAACCTCTTGCTAATTGTGAATTGTCTACACCATACGGTGTGATATAACGTCCAATTTCATAGAATTCTCCAGAAGCATTATCCTTCACTTTTATATTAGCATACACATCCCAAGCATTGCAGCCGCCCGTTGGACAACGCAATTGCACATACATCATAATTTGTTCGATGTTGGACATATTGTTGTGTAAATTGTAAGTGTTGGTTACCGTTTGACTGAATCCACCACCAAACGCGATACGTTGATTTTGAAAGGTTTGATAGTTGTGACGTACGCTAACTCCTGTTCCTGACAAAGCAATTACATCGTCTGACACTTCTGGTGCTACTAGTGTGATATCGCCTACAATTGCACCAAGATCGGTTGCTGTTGGACTGAAACGTACATATAAATTTTCTGGAGTTGTATTGATTGCTGTGTAATCATACGTTACAGAAGCACTAAAATTGACATTGTCTTTAGATATTTCAAATGGTGCAGAAGCTGTTGCTACGACGTCGTTTTGGAGATTTAGTCCTTTTAGTTGAACTGTTTGTACGGCAGACATATTACCGACAGTAACTTCTCCAAAAGGATTGATTGCTCCTATCACTTGAATTTCGCGTTGTATTTCCAAAGCTTCTCCCGAAAGTGAGATTTGAATGGTTTCAAATTCATTAGAAGTAATTGTAATTGTGCCTGTCAATTCGCCTAAATCTTCTTCCGCAGGCGTAAATCGTACTGAAATTGTATTCGCTTGATTGGCTTCTGTTGCTGTAAAACTGAGATTGGAACTGTAATTTGTATTGTCTTTTGAAATCTCAAAAGCACCTGAAATGCTAATGGAAACTGTTTGTGTCAATCGCGCTCCCGTAATCGTAGCAGATCTTGGAGCGGAAACACTTCCTCCTTGAATTGGAGCAAAACTAATACTTGTACTACTAGTACTCAATGTTGGACTGGAAACTTCAGAACCATCATCAGAACTACAGGCATAGAAGATAAAAGTAAAAGTCAGAATTGTGGCTAAAATGGTGTAAAAGGTTGATTTTCTTTTCATGTTGTTAGTTAATTTGACACTAAATGTAGGTAAAAAAGCTGAAAATGTGATTAAATAAAATAGAGACTGTTCAAAAAGCTTATAGAAACGTCATTCTGAGCTTGACTCAGAATCTCATCAAATTAATAACCAATTTTTATGAGAAACCGAATCAAGTTCGGTTTGACAAAATCCGTAATTTCTTAGACAACCTCTTTCTAGATAGTATATTTTAAGAATCTACACTACTCCTTCTTCACTTTAGAAACAGCTTCTTCCGTATAAAAGTTGTCTGTTTTGTTTCCCCAAGAAGTCGAAGTGTAATTCATAACATCCGCGACTTGCTTGTCATTCAATCCCATTGGTGACATGATGCCTTGGTATTTGACGCCGTTTACCGTGATTTGTCCTTTGAGTCCATATTTGACTGATCGGATGCTTTCTACTATTTTATCCGTCAACCAATCTGAACCTGCTAATGGTGGAAATGCTTTTGGAACACCTTCTCCACTTGCTAAGTGACATTGAATACACACATTGTTATACACAGCTGCACCACGCTTCATGCTTTCTTCTATTTCTTTTTCGGAAGCATCAGCAAGTTTTTTAAAGTTGATCGTGGTTTCTGTGGTTGCTTCTGGATTTGTTTCAGCCGTATTTTTTGGTTTACTTGTGGCTTTGCTAGGTGAATTTGGAACCATTTTAAAGACACCTTCTCCATCAATTCCCACATAAATATAACCATCGGGACCTTGACGAACCGAGCGCACACGACCAATTTCATCCAATAATTTTTCACGCTTAGCTACTTTTTGATCGTTGGTTAATATCAATAATTCTAAATATTGAAATTTTAAAGATCCTACTAGTAAATGTCCTTTTAGTTTGGGATAGATATCACTCGTTACAAATGCCAATCCGCTTGGCGCGATGGATGGAACCCAATAATACAACGGTTGTTCCATGCCTTCTCTAGCAGTTTCTTCCGTGATTGTAGTTCCGCTGTAGTTAATTCCATACGTTATGACTGGCCAACCATAGTTTGCTGCTTTGGTGATCGGATTGATTTCATCGCCACCACGTGGACCGTGTTCATGTGCCCAAATTTGTCCTGTTTTTGGATTGATTGCCATTCCTTGCGGATTGCGATGACCATACGAGAAAATTGCTTCTTTAGCATCTTTTTGTCCCACAAACGGATTGTCTTCTGGAATGCGTCCATCTTCGTGCAAACGATATACTTTTCCACCATCTTTGGTAATGTCTTGCGGATTTTCATCACGACGTCCGCGATCGCCGATGGTGAAATATACATAGCCTTTGTCAAATACAATACGTGACCCAAAATGGTGTGCCGTTTTTACATTTGGACTTCCTTCATACAAAGTTTCAATGGAAACCAACGCATCATTCTCCAATTTTGCTCTGATCAGTGCCGTATGACTTCCTCTTTCCTTTTTCTTTACCAAAGAATACGTAATGTAAATCCAGCCATTTTCTTTATAGTTTGGATGTGCCGCTACGTCTAACAATCCACCTTGATTTCTGGCGAAGACTTTTGGTACATTTTTTATCGACGTTTTTTGTCCATCTTTTACATGATACAACGTCCCTGAACGATCTGTGACCAACATGCTTTCGTCTGGCAACCACGTCATTCCCCAAGGAACATCGATTCCATCTACGATCAATTCGGCTTTGTAGTTTTTTTGATCTTTTGTGACTTCTTTTGTGGTTTGAACTGCCGTCAGTGCATTAAACTTTGCGGGAGTTACTTTTGCGACTTCTTTTTGCTTTTCTCCACAAGAAATGAATAACAACATAACTACGAAAAGAAAACTTATAGACTGTTTCATGATATGATGGTTTTTAGTGAAATTGGTTTTATGTTTAAGATGCTGCGGTTTTATAATATATATTTTACTTTGTTTGTTGTCTGTTGGTCGCTGCGCTCTGTTGTCTGTTGTTATGTTACTTTATTTGTTGTTTCATAGTATACACTTATAAATCTGTAAACTCATCAACTTCTTAATTGTTTAATTTGTTTTTCGTCAATTTGTCGATTTTTTAGTTGTCGGTTGCTGTGTAACTTTACTTATTGTTTTAAAGTATAAACCTATAAACTCATCAACTTCTTAATTGTTTATTTGTTTTTCGTCAATTTGTCGATTTTTTAGTTGTCGGTTGCTGTGTAACTTTACTTATTGTTTTAAAGTATAAACTTATAAACCTATAAACTCATCAACTTCTTAATTGTTTAATTTGTTTTTCGTCGATTTATCAATTTTTTAGTTGTCGTTTGTTGTGTAACATTACTTATTGTTTCAAAGCATAACTTATAAACCTGTAAACTCATCAACTTCTTAATTGTTTATTTATTTTTCGTCAATTTGTCAATTTTTTATTTGATTTAATTTTTAATTCAAAATTCAACATTGTAACTTGGTTTATAATCTATAATTTAATTGAACTCCACCGTACATATTGAACGGCAAGCCTGGATAAAAATAACGTGCCGAAGTATCATTTCCAAAGGCATTGACTTGCAATTGTGATGCGTATGCGGTGTCAAAAATATTATTCGCGCCCAGCGATATATCATAACTAAACTGACTTCCAATCGTATTTTGATAGCCAATTTTGCCATTTAGCAACTCAAAAGCATCGCTGTAGACGGTGTTTTCATCGTTTGCAGGCATTTCGCCAACTGTTTGAAAATCCAATCGTCCATAGAATCCTTTTTGACTTGTCATTTCGATTCCTAAATTTACGACAGATTTTGGAACTCCCGTTAAGTCATTCCCAGAAAAATTAGCATCGGTTTCTATAAATTCTTTGAAACTGAAATCGTTGATGCTTGCATTTGCGTACGAATTCAGTATAAAACTGTCATTATTAATCAACTCATAATGCAATGCGGCTTCGATTCCGTTGTGTGTGGTTCTTCCTGCATTGAGCGTGATATTTTGATCGGTTACCGTTCTTCTGTTGACTAATAAATCGCTTACTGCCATGGTGTAAACTGACAAGGAACCTGATAGTTTTCTATTTGTCGTGTGAAATCGGGAACCGACTTCAAAATTCCAACCGCGTTCTGCTTTGATGTCTGGATTGAAAGCGCCATTTGGAAATAGTGTTTCGTCAGTGGTTGGTGTAGAAAAACCATGTGCTACACTTCCAAACAGATTGAAATTATCAGAAACTTCATAATTGATTCCGAATTTAGGAGACACAATCGCATCAAACGTAAAATCCTCTTCTGGAGTAACATTGAGCTGATCTTGAACCGTATATGTAGTTTGATTTACGTGCAAGCCCACACTGAACGAAAGTTTCTTCCATTGGTAAATTCCTTCTGCAAAGAGATTGAAATAGTTTCTATCTTCATCAATATTCGACAATATATCACCTGCGACACTTCCTGTTCCGGCAGGGAAATCTTGATACAGATTGTCAAATTGCTTTGCGTTGTAATCATCAAAGAACAATTCGCCTCCAATAGACCATTTTAAAGAACTATTTTCAAAAGTTTTTGTCGCTAATAAGCGTGTGCGGATTCCGAACGTAGTCGCTTCTTCTTCTAAAATATTGAAAGGTCGTGGTTCGTAATTGTTGTTGAAACTCGTGAAGACACTTGTTTTCTGCGTGTAGGTTTCATTAAAGTTGTGACTCCAATTCAATCCCAATAATGTTTTCTTTGCATCTTCAAATCCGCGTGCATTTTGCCAAATTGTTGCGGCACTTTGTGGTGAATTTTCAAAATCTTCTCGGTTCAACGAACTTGGAATGAACGCTTTGAGACTTGTGTAGTTTGCAATAAACGTAAGTTCGTTTTTATCGTTTATAAACCAATTTGAGGTAATTGTTGCGGTTGCTCTGTCCAACGAATTGTTATCGCGATAGCCATCCGAATGTGTATTGCTGTAGATTACATTTATATTCGCTTTTTCGCCGCCGTGTGCGACTTTCGCAACCGTTCTGAATAAACCATAACTTCCCACAGTTGTAAACAGATTGGCATTCGTTTCATTAAATTTTGCATATTCTGGATACAACAAAATTGTTCCTCCCAAACCAACTCCATAACTACTTGATGACGGTCCTTTGTGGATTTCCATACGTGAGATTGCAGCTAATTCCAAATCTTCTATTGCAGATTCTCCGTTTCCATCTGTCAGTGGAATATCTGCATAATACGCTCTGATATTTGCTGTTGAAAATGGACTTCGGGCACCAATTCCGCGAATTGTAATTCGATTGGTATTCAGCGAACCACTTTGCATAAAAACGCCTGGCACTCTGTTTAAAATGGGCGCTAATTGTACTGTATTTTCACTGTAAATCTCGCTTTGTGGAACTATGGACACCGATTCTGTAGCTTGGGCTAATTTTTGATCAATCGTGATTCCGTTGATTATGACTTCTCCCAACGCATTGTTTTTGGGATACAACGCAACTATGGTATTTTTACTATTGACTTTTAAAATTGTTTGTGTGTAATACCCTTCTAACGAAATGTAGAGTCGCGCATTTATCGAATTGACTTCTAGAGCAAATTTTCCTTTAGCATCGGTTTGTACAGTCTCTTTCGTGTCGATGTCTTCTACCGAAGCATTCGGTAGTGGAATATTCGTTGCGGCATCAATCACAGTTCCTTCTACTACATATTGTGCAGAGACAATATTCGTGAAACATATAAAAAATAGAAACAAAGGTAAAGTTGATGAGAATTTGGTGGTTAGCACGTAGTATATTTTTAGCTTATAAAAATAAACAGATTATCTGTCTTTATGCTTCCAAAGTGCTAAACTTAACATTTTGTTAGGATTTTAGTTTCTATTGTAGCAGCATCAGTATTGAAATGTATTGTGAAAGAAATAATTCGTTTCTCAAAAGTGGAAGCCTGTCTATTTCTCTTTTGAATCTTTAGGTAGTTTCTTCTGAGCATCTTCTTTACTGGCACTTTTCAACAGTTTATAGCCAAAAAAAATAGCTACAAGTGCAACGATGGTTAATAAGATGGTTCCAATAGTAACGCCTAACGCAAAACTTTCTGGATCATCAATTTCAGCTTGGGTCTTTTCTTTCACCTCTTCTGCAACTCCGAATAGTTTTAATATCATCGAAAGAATGAGATAACCACCCACAAAGAAGAGTAAAAAGCCTAGTATTTTTTTCATAATGGTCAAATATACTTAATTATTGAGCGCACTCATACAGAATTTCATGAATACCAAACTAAATAATTCCTTCACACAACAACTCAAGGTATTCATGAAAATATCCTCAAATGTAATGAGATTTTCAGTCATGGATATTGATGTTTCGCTGCTCTACATTTAAAACTAGCTTTGAAATCATAAGTAACTAGTAATCATTTAATTAAAAACAACTATTCAATGATTAAGATTACAAAATATTAAAAAAGTATACGAATTTTAAACCTAGAAAATCATGAAAAAAAAATTACTCTTATTCGTAATGATGATTAGTTTTCATTATGTATTTAGTCAATCGTTTCAAAGAATGGCTATAGCCAAAGGCTCTTACAAATTGGCTGCTAGAGGAAGCAGCAAAGTCACTTCATATTGTTTAGATTTTTCTCGAAAAGCCCCTACTCGAGGAATGAATTATGGAAATATATTGAGTGGTGGAAATGATGCAATTGTTGAAATGCATTTGCCATCAAATAAAACAACTCGAATGAGTCTAAATGATGCAATAGATAAAGGAATCATTGAAGTGAAAGGCATGAATTTTATTGAAACTAATAGACTAGATGTTCTGAATAATATAAAGTCTAACAAAAGACAATTTCGCGATGAAATACTAGTCTTGGAAAATCTGACAAAAGTATGGGATGACTTCTCTTCTAGTCAGAAGTTACAGTTTAAAAATAATTTATCTCTATTATTTAATAATGTTCCTGAAGTAATAGACAATGGAAGTACTTCAACAAATGGAAAAAAGATATTAGCTAGAGCTATTGAATATTATAAAAAGTTAAACAGGAAATTGATAAATATTGAATCTGATGTAAAAAGATGGGATAACTTGACAGATTATGAAAAAACTGAGGTAGAAAAAAGTTTAGCAGATTTCTTGGGTTTGAATGCTTCGGACTTAGGAAGTGATTCTGGTCTAAAGTTTATCAATAAAACTGATAATGATGTAGAAATAAAATTATCAACTAACGCACAATTTGGTTCAAATACAGAAGAGAATTTTGTAAAAGGTGTAGATCAATTATCCATTAGTAAAGATCCAAATAGTCAAGAATATTTTCAAGGACAAGTATGGGCTACAAATGAAAAGAATAATTTACTTACGCTGAAAAAGCTAGGAGTCTATGATGGAAGTACAGATTTACATTTTAACAATGGTGATTTGAGTTTGGATACCAAGAAAATATATTTAGACATCAGAAGAAGATATAATATATCTTTTGATCCAAAGAATAGCGATGTATTTGATAGTAATTTTGAGAAGTGGATAACGCAACGACAAAATAATATACAATCTTCTTTAAATTATATCGGCTTAGAAGGAAATCTTGATGAATTGATCAAATCATATCAAAAATTTAAAGGTGTCCGACAAACAGGAAATTTTTCCAATTCTTTACAAAAAATGTTAGAGGAAGACATTGCTAAGGGAATTTTCATTAGCAAAAAAGGAAAGGTATACACCACTAAAAAATTCAAAATAGCAAATACCACAGAACGTGTTTTTGTACTAGAAGACAATGTGTATGTAAAGTTTTCTAATAAGACTTCTATTGACAATCTTGATGAAATACTATCGAGTCGAAAATATCTCAAAGAAGAAATGGAAATCATTTCTCTTGTGGATGATGAGCCGACAAGAGATGCTTTAAAAGCACTTTTCCCAAAGAACCATCTTGATTTTAGTATGGCTTCTCTGCAAGCATTTAAAAAGAAATTAAAGGCAAGCAAAAAGAAGTCTGTTTTTGTAATGGGACATATTGAAAATCAAGCTTTTGTTGTACAAGAAACAGATTTCAAAATTCCTTTAGATGATTTACAAATACTCTCAAAAGAATTGGACGTCAATATTTTTCCTTTAGGCTGTAATTCTGGTCACAATTTTACAGGTATAGAAAATAAATTCAATTCTATTGATGCATTAAACAGATTAAAACCTGCTTTTGAAAACAACCGAAACATCAGAGGCTTACTCAAAGATCTGTCTGGTGACGATTTGAAGGTGATCATTCACGACTTGCCTTTTGAAAACAAAGGATATCTCAAAGCACAAATTTGTAAAGAAATCTCACAAGCAGGAACTGCTGGACTGGTCACAGGCGGTACTGTTGGATTGATATTGCACAAAACCTTCACGCTAGATCAAAGTCAAAACCAACATCAAGATCCTGATGACGATAAAAAATAAATGCTATGGGACTGACTAACTATAAAAATGCACCTATTAATAACTTGATAGGCTTCTTGGACCTATTTGGCAAGAAAGAAATTGAAGCAATTAGAGCAAAATATCCAAAATATAAAGACATTCTAAAGTCAGGAGTTTTAATGGGTGAAGAAAATACCGATGATGAATTAGAAGAACTAAAACTAAGAGCGCATGTTAGCAAAACAACGATAAATATTATGATTCAGAAGGCTGATGATGTGTTGCCTAAAGTAAAATCAAAATTAAAAATGCACAACAGAATTCAGTTTTTTAGTCAAATTACCTTAGCGATCAGTAGTACCTTAATTCTAATCTATCCGTTGGAAGAAATAAATCATCTTAGCAAGTTTCTTTTGGGATTTATGACCTTAATTCCTTCATTACTCACCATATATGTTCAGTATAAGTCAGGAATTGTGGGATCGAACGAAGAAAATCTATCCAAAGTATTTAACAATTTGGTAGACTACAAACTCAACGCGGAACATTATTTACGAGAGCTTATTATTCTAGACAAGATAAAACTTTCCAGTTCCATTGGCTATGCCCAAGAAACGATCAGAAAATCAAATAACATCAGTACAGAAATCAAAAAAATTATTCAAAAACATCTTATATCATGAAATTACAAACAATCATTACGTGCTTACTTTTGTCCGTATTATTCGTCAATTGTAAAAGCGAAGAAGAAAAAACAATCGACGCATTTCTTCTGCATGCCAAAAATGCAAACCTCGAAGCCATCAAAAACATCAGTACGCTCGAAACTAAAAAATACCTGACACTGATCTATGAACCTATATTACAACTAGGAAGTGCCGCTGCCAAGCAAAAACTTCAACAAATGGCTTCTTCCATAAAATGCACGCTTGCCTATCAAATGAGTAAGTGTAGTTACATCGATAAGAAAGGCGAGCAACGCTTCTTCAACATATCATTTGTAAAAAAATACGATCCTTCAAAAGAAGATCTCAAATTGCTTATTGATATCGATAAAAAATACTTTTTCAGTGAAGATGAATAACTACTTTTAAATTCAAACTATGGAAAGGGAGGCATTTCATGAATACCAAACTTTCCATATCTTCGCAACGATGAATACACTTGATATTAGAACGGTTAATGTTGTTCAATACATAAAACCTTTGCGCGAAGGTGGATCACTTCCTGCGATTGTGAAAGCAGACGATGATTTTCTGTATGTGCTTAAATTTAGAGGTGCGGGACAAGGAAAAAAAGCTTTGGTTGCCGAATTGATTGGTGGCGAATTGGCACGTGCGGTTGGCTTGAAAATTCCTGAAATCGTCTTTATGAATTTAGACGATTCATTTAGTAAAACAGAACCTGACGAAGAAATTCAGGATTTGTTAAAGTTTAGTGTCGGATTGAATTTAGGACTACATTTTTTATCAAGTGCCATTACGTTTGATCCTTTGGTCACTACGGTAGATGCGGTCACAGCTTCTAAAGTGGTTTTATTGGATAGCATTATAAGCAATATCGACAGAACCGTTAAAAATACGAACTTACTCAATTGGAATAACGAATTGTGGGTCATTGATAATGGCGCGAGTTTCTATTTTCATCACAATTGGGCGACTTGGGAAAATCATTTGACACGAACCTTTCCGCTGATCAAAGATCATGTGTTGTTGTCGGAAGCTATGAAATTATCAGAAGTTGCAAAAGATTTTAAACGAATATTAACGGATGACAAACTCTCAGAGATCATCAATACGATTCCGGAAGATTGGCTACAACATGAATCCGATGAATTCTCTCCTGATGACATGCGACGCGCATACAAAACCTATTTGAAGGCGAAATTAGCCATGATCGATTCACTCATTAAAGAAGCGGAAAATGCAAGATAAAGTCACATTTGAATATGCCATCATACGATTCATGCCCAAAGTAGAGCGCGAAGAATTCTTTAATATTGGTGTGATTGTTTTTTCGAAACGCAAAAAGTTTTTGGCAATGAAATACGAAGTCAACGCGCAAAAACTAGCTGCTTTTTCCTGTGAAATTACAAAGCAAGAACTCAACGAATATCTAAATGCTTGGAATGAAATCTGCAAAGGAGCTCCATACGGCGGAAAAATAGGAACCTTTGACATCGCAGATCGTTTCCGTTGGTTAGCCGCTTCCAAAAGCACGATCATACTTTGCTCTCCTACGCATGCAGGTTTATGTGATAATCCGCAAAAGGAATTGGATTCGATTTTTGAGAAGTATGTTTTGTAGGTGTTGGGTGTTGGTGAAAATACTTTTTCATTTTACATTTTGCGGTTTTAAATTTTACATTTTTAACTTCGTTGGTTATTGGTGGACACTTCACTTCGACAAGTCCAATATGAATGCGCCGTTGTGGCTGACTGAAGTTGATTTATTTTCAAATTCAAAGATCAACGAATACACAAATCAACAAACAAACAAATCAACAAACAAATCAACAATACAAACGCGTACAAGATATTTCAACACTCATTTCCTAACTTAAAGAGTATAACCAAAACCTTTCAGGCGTTCAGGAATTGAACAAAAAAGAACACTACACGATTCCTCATTTTAATTTAACTTTGTAAAAAAAGAGTTGTTCAAAAAGATCAAAGCATATCACACTGCAATTATAAACAAAGGTGTTCAACACGTTTCTTCTGAGTTTGACAAGCGCGCCTTGAAATTGTTAAACCTTATTAGTTTATTTGGTGGTCTTGTTGTTTTACCATCAGTAATAATCAGGAAATTAATTGAAGCTGATTATGTACCAATATTTATAATTCTTTTAGCAGAGGTACTGCTGTTTACAGTTATTTATTTGAATGGTATTGGTAAAAGTCAAGTCTCTTGTCTACTCTTTTTATTCATCATGACGACGTTTGCTTACCCAGCTGTATTTCTTGACAAACAACAAGTAGAAGTTCCTTATATAGCGCTATGTATTGGCTTTTTTAGTATTTTTTTAATTAAGAATCGAATATGGAAAAATATAGGCTTTTTATATGCTTTTACTACATTTTCTATGTTACACTATTTTCAACTCAATGAACGGGAATTTGGAATTTTTGGTTATATACTTACACTCGTAGTTCTATTGATATTTGCTATTTGTTTACGATTTGTAAATACTATGCGAAATCGAGATGAAAAAATTATTAGAGAACAGAACGCTACCTTAAAACATCAAAATGAAGTGATTAAAACGACTTCTGCACAACTGATTGAACTTGAAAAAGAAAAATACGAGCAAGAATTACTCCTTAAACAAAAAGATATAGAAATGATTCTGACCAACAATCAAGTGCAAACCCAATTGAATCAAAACATTATCGATAAGCTGAAACTGGCAAAACAGAAAGGAGAACTGGAGAAAAATATCAATCATGTGATTCTAGAATTGCATCAACAAAATGAAATCAACACCAAGATGAAGTTGATTGAAGAAAATATGGATGTGGTCAATACGAGCTTCTTTGAAAACCTTTCCAAAGCACATCCAAATATGACGAGAGTTGATAAGGAATTTTGCTCGTACATTCGCATCGGACTTTCCTCTAAAGAAATTGCTGCTATTCGGAGTACCACCGTCAATACGGTAAATGTCAATAAAACGCGTCTTCGTAAAAAATTGAACCTTGAAAAAGGGACTAGTATTGCTTCTTATTTAAAATCTTTTTAGTGCTGGTTTAGGAGTTTATAAGTTTATGAGTTTAGCTTTTCAAAGTACTTCTGGATACATTTTTTCGCTTCACTCAAAAACACTCGAAGTGACGTTTCAGATTCATTGTTTACATATCGTCACTGCGATTTCTATGACAAAAGCAAGTATTCTTAGAAAATCTTTGTTACGTCATTCCGAGACGAAGTCGTGGCAATCTGTCAAAATTAAAGTAGGATTAGTCTTTGAAATGACCATTGTTACATTTTCAAATTATCAAATTGATACATTCAAAAAAACGTCACTTCGAGTGATTTTCTGTCATATCGAGCGCAGTCGAGATAAATAGAAAATTGTATCGAGAAGTAATTAGTAATATAAAATAGCATACGAAAAAAAGAAGAGTAACAAAATCTGCTAATACTACAATTTCCTCTTCAAACCGTTTCAAAACAGCTATTTTACTCACATTTTAACAAGTTGCTAATATTTTGTAAACATGCTTTTCTTTCGCGCCTTTGCGGCTTTATGAATATTTGCAGTGTAGAAATATAACCATCTACAACTATTCAAAATCATCTTAATTTTTATTGATTCTAGAGCTTTAATTTTTTGATGATTTAACATCTAATCTACTAAAAAATGAAAAGAAAACTACGCAACCTAATTTTGGTTATTGGGATTCCGCTGCTATGCTTTGGAAACTCATTTGCCAAAAGAAATAGCAATTATCACACAAAAAAAGCAACTATTTCTATCTCAGAAAACAGACAAACTTATACGACTATTCCTGATGCTAATTTTGAAGCAGCACTCAGCGCTTATGACGATATTCCGAACGATGGACAAGTACCAACGGATAGCATCAACACAATTGTAAGTTTGAATGTTAGCAATAGAAATATTGCTGATTTGACAGGAATTCAAGATTTCACCGCTTTGGAGTTTCTTGATTTTAACAATAACAATGTTAGTTCACTTGATGTGAGCAATAATATAGCTTTACGAATATTACGACTGCGTTTTAACAACGTTACTACATTAAATATAAGCAACAACACCAATTTGGTAAATCTCTTAATTGAAAACAATGGACTCACGAGTTTGGATGTACGTACGAATATAAATTTAGAAGAACTATATGTGGGCGGAAACTCGCTTACGGAATTGGACTTAAGTAACAATCCCAATCTAGAAATTGTGGGAGTAAATGTGAATAATTTGACCAGTCTCAACATGAAGAACGGCAACAACACAAACATTAGTCTCTTCGTGGCGGGCAACAATCCGAACCTCACATGTATTTTAGTAGATGATGCAGCTTATAGTGTCACAAATTGGACAAGTGTAGATGCACAGACCATTTTTAGTGACACAAGCTGCTATACATCGATTCCCGATGCTAATTTTGAAATTGCGCTAAGTGCGTATGACGATATTCCTGGCGACGGACAAGTCCCAACGCCTGCAATTGAAACTATTACATCATTGAATGTTTCCAACAGAAGCATTGCTGATCTTACAGGGATTGAAGCCTTTACGGCATTGACAAATTTAAATTGTGAACGAAACAATTTGACAACACTAGATCTACAAAACAATCTCAATTTGCAAATCCTGAATTGTGGACTCAACAGCATTACAACACTTGATTTGCAGCAAAATGTAGCACTCGAAAACTTAATTTGTCAGCGAAACAATATTTCAAATCTTAATCTGCAATACAATACAGCCCTTACAGGCGTAAACTGTGAACGAAATAGCATGACAACGCTCAATGTTTCTAACAATCCAGCTTTAGTGTCATTAGATTGTGAAAGAAATAGTATTGGTGCAATTGATTTGACCAATAGCCTACTTTTAGAAACTTTAGTGATCAGGGCAAATCCTATTAATCAATTAAATCTTTCCCAGAATACAGCATTACGAGTCTATATAGGTGATGGTACTCGAATTAGCACGCTTAATTTTAATACAAATGCACTACTAGAAACTGTAGTCGTAAGAAGTAATTTTATCACAGAAATCAATATAAAGAATCAAAACAATACGAACATTAATAATTTTGATGCGAGTAGCAGTCCAAATCTTACGTGTGTTTCGGTAGATGATGTATCGTACAGTATCGACAACTGGACACAGATAAATAATGCGGCTGTTTTTACAGCATCTTTTTGTAATTATACAGCAATTCCTGACGCGAATTTTGAAGCTAGATTGAATGCCTTAGCCTATGATGATATTGCCGCGGATGGTCAAGTACCAACCTCATTGATTGAAGGGTTAATTTCTTTGGATGTTTCCAATCAACTCATTACGGATTTGACAGGAATTGAAGATTTTACTGCGCTAGAAACCTTAAACGCAAACAACAATTCCCTGACAACAGTTGACCTCAGCGCAAATGTTGGGTTACGATCTATATCCATTCGAGAAAATACACTTTCAAGTTTAGACGTAACCAACAATATCAATCTAGAAAGTATTGCCATTCAAGACAACAATGTAGCATCTTTAGATTTGAGTAATAATACTGCCCTTACCTATTTGGGTATTGCGCGAAATTCAATTGCTACTATCGATCTTACAAATAATGTGAATCTGTCTGAATTATTCGCCACTACCAACGGAATGACCGGAACTATTGACTTGAGCAACAATCCAAATTTGACGGTTGTCGGTTTAAACGGAAACAATCTGGAAGGACTCAATGTAAAAAATGGCAACAATACAAACATCAATACGTTTACAGTTTCTGGAAATCCAAATTTATTCTGCGTTTTGGTAGATGATGTCGCGTACAGCAATGCCAACTGGACAGCAATTGACCCACAAACTATTTTTAGTGATACGAGTTGCTACACGCAAATTCCAGATGCCAACTTTGAAGCCGCTTTGAGCAATTTGGGCTATGATGATATTCCAAATGACGGACAAGTGCCAAAAGGTGTGATTGCGGGCGTAACGCTTTTAAATGTAAATAATAGTGCTATTGTAGATTTTACAGGAATTGAAGACTTTGTGTCTCTGACAGAGTTACGAATTGGCTCCAATCCTACCACAAGCATCAATCTTTCAAATAATACAGCTTTGGAAGTTTTAGATGCGCCTGATTGCGATTTGACAAGCATCAATATCACTGGATTGACACAATTAAGATGGTTATTTTTGTCTGTTAATGAATTGACAAGTTTAGATCTTTCTGGATTTCCAAATTTGACAAGTGTGGCGCTAAATAATAATGAGTTGACTGAGTTAAACATACGAAATGGCGCCAATGCTACGCTAGCAAACATAGATATGCGAAGCAATGCCAATTTAACCTGCGTATTGATTGATGATCCTTCATTTATTAGAAATACTTGGTTTGTAGATAATCAAACTAGTTATACAACGACAAACTTTTGCGGTTACACTGCCATTCCTGATGCTAATTTTGAAGCGCGATTGGAAACATTAGGTTACGATGATATTTCTGGAGATGGACAAGTACCGAACGATTTGATTCGTGATGTAACCATTCTAAACCTTACTTCTGAGGGAATTACGGATTTGACAGGTATCGAAGGATTTACATCACTTCAAGTACTAAATGCTTCTGACAATCCAATTACAGCAATAAACATAAGTAGTTTGACACAGTTGTTGGACTTGAGTCTTGCAAATACAGGCATTACCACATTAGATACAAGCACAAATACGTTGTTAAAAGTGTTGGATATTGATGAATCTAGTGTAACATCGCTTGATATTTCCGCAAACGAACAACTAGAAGTATTGGACGCCGACGATATTGGTGTGCTGACCGATATTACTTTTGGAAATAATGCATTACTTAAAACCATCATTGTCAGTGGCAATCAATTGACGAGTATTGATCTTTCTCCTTTTCCATTACTGAACACTGTTCGTTTAAATAATAACAACCTTTCAACCGTAAATCTCAAAAACGGAAACAATACTGCGATTTTAGATTTTACCGCAGTAAACAATCCAAATTTAACCTGTATTTCGGTTGATGATAGAGCGTACAGTAATGCCAATTGGACTGGAATTGACGCACAGATGTTTTTCTCAGAATTTGACTGTCGCTACACCGCTATTCCGGATGCAAACTTTGAAGCAGCGCTCGGAGCCGATAATTTGGATGATATTTCAGGCGACAGACAAGTACCTACGCAACTCATTGAAAATACAGAAACGTTACTCATCAATAATGCGAATATTACAGATTTGACAGGAATTGAAGATTTTACAGCATTACTAAATCTACATGCAAATGGAAATGCGACTGTATCTGCTGATTTGAGCAACAATACCAATTTAGTTGAGATTGACTTGAATGGAAGTCCAATTAGTACAATAAATATAACACAATGTACCAATTTAGAAGTGCTAAGTCTCGATGGAGCGTCCTTAAGTACTATCGATCTAAGTAACAACGCACAGTTACGAACTTTAAGTGTTTCAAACACATCAATTACAAGCTTAGATGTAAGTGCGAATGTAAATCTAGAAACAATCAGTTGTCCAGGTAATGCATTAACAGCGTTGGATTTGAGCAATCTATCTGAGTTAAATTTAGTGGACGTATCCAATAATAATTTAACTACGTTAAATATTCGCAACGGAAATAATACTAACATGCCAACCAATCAATTTGATGTGCGCAACAATCCAAATTTGACTTGTATTTTGGTAAGTGATGTTGCTTATGCAAGCTCCGATTGGACACGAATTGATGCGCAAATGCAATTCACCAATACTGAGTATTGCTATTACACAGCAATTCCTGATCCTAACTTTGAAGCAAGCTTAGACAATTTAGGTTACGATGATATTCCAAACGACGGACAAGTTCCAACGGAATTGATTGCCAATGTCACAAGTTTAAATCTATTCAATCGTAGCATAGGAGATCTAACAGGAATCGAAGATTTTACAGCCTTACAGCTACTTCGTGTAAGTGATAACAATCTCACATCATTGAATTTGAGTGCCAATACACAATTACGAGAATTATTAGCTTCAAATAACCAATTAACAACCTTAGACCTGAGCTCAAATACCAGCTTGGAAGAAATTCAAATCAAAAACAACAATCTTACCAGTATTAATCTAACAGGGCTTACCGAAGTTGTTATTCTTGATTTAAACAGCAATCCACTAGTAACAATTAACCTAAATGATCTAGGGTTCTTACGAGAATTATTTCTAAACAGTAATCCAGACTTAACTAGTATCGATCTTTCCAATAAACCTATGTTAAGAGAAGTATATCTTAGAAACAGTACATCACTTTCTTCAATTACTTTTGGGAACAATCCGATGCTTCGTAACATCGTACTTTCTGGTGCAGCAATCACAACTATTGACGTAAGTACGCTAACAGCTTTACAAGATTTGGAAGTAAACAATACTGGACTTACAGTTTTAGATGTGTCTGCAAATACGTTGCTCGGAGATTTAGATGCCAGTGATACTGCAATTACAAGCTTAGATTTATCGGCAAACACATCGCTAAATGACATTGTGCTTGAAAATACAGCATTGTCATTTTTGAATGTTCAAAACGGAAACAATTTTGATGTGAATGATTTTAATTTTAGACTCACCAACAATCCGAACCTATTCTGCGTATTGGTAGACAATGTCAACTACAGCTCAAGTACATGGACAAGTGTCGACGCACAACTCACGTTCAGCGAAACCTTTTGTCGTTACACAGCCATTCCTGATAGCAACTTTGAAGCTGCTTTGGAAAACTTAGGATATGATGATATTTCAGGTGATGGACAAGTGCCAACAGCTTTAATCGAGACGGTAACATCATTAAATATCTCAGATAATCTTCCTCGTATACAGGATGTAACGGGAATTGAAGATTTTAAAGCATTGCAAGTGTTGAATGTAGCAGCAAATAACCTCACTAACTTAGACTTATCTTCAAATACGAATTTAATTTCAGTAGACTGTCAATCAAACAGTTTAACATCAGTAAATGTATCAGGTTTAGGACAGTTGGAAGAATTGAATTGTGAAGCAAACTTTAACATAACCAGTCTAGATATATCCACTACGCTAAATTTAAAAAAGTTAATTTGTAGTGATACGCAAATAGCGCAATTGGACTTAAGTAATCTCAGCCAGTTAGTAGAATTCGTTTGTAATCTGAATCCTGTATTAAACTTTTTAAATGTGCAAAACGGGAATAACACGAATGTTACCAACTTCAATATAACAGGCACACCAAATCTCACCTGTGTTATTGTAGATGATGTAGCCTATAGTACCACTAATTGGACAAATATTGATGCTACAACAAATTTTACAATCACCAATTATTGCGATTACACGGCCATTCCTGATACAAACTTTGAAGCAGCCTTAGAAGCGTTGGGTTACGACGATATTTCTGGTGATGGACAAGTACCAACGGCTTTGATTGAGACCGTTACAGTGCTGGATGTATCTGGTTCTTCAATAACGAATCTTTCAGGAATTGAAGCTTTTGCAGCATTAACCAGTTTAAATTTGTCGTATAGTGATAGTGGCTTGACATCAGTTGATTTATCTAATAACTCAAACTTAGTAACGCTCATTGCAGATACAAGCAATATTGATACGCTCGATTTAGGAACTAATACGAATTACGAAACCATCATTATCAATGGAAATCAACTCACCGATTTTCAATTTCCAAATCTATCCAATCTAAAAACATTGGTAATAGATGGAAATCCTATTACAGATTTAGATCTTAGTACGTATACTGCTTTAGAGACGTTCAACTGTAACTTTTGTAATCTTTCTAACTTAAATATACAGAACGGAAATAATACCGCAATCGTTAGTTTTCAAGCTACAAACAATCCAAATTTGACTTGTATTTTTGTGGATGATGCAGCTTTCGCGGGAACAAACTTTACCAGTGTAGATGCAGGCGTCACGTTCACCGACACTAACTATTGCGACTATACAGCAATCCCAGATGCAAACTTTGAAGCACGCTTAGAAGCCTTAGGTTACGACGATATTTCGGGTGATGGACAAGTGCCAACAGCTTTAATAGAAGTTGTGACAAGCTTAAATGTTGAAAGTAAAAATATTAGTGATCTTACAGGAATTGAAGCCTTTGCAGCACTCACAAATTTAAATTGTTTTAGAAACAACTTGACGAGTTTAGACTTGCAAGGAAATCCGCTTTTAGAAACCTTAAACTGTAGACAGAACAATCTAACGAATTTAAACCTACAAAACAATCCACTGTTACGAACGATAAATTGTAGAGAGAACAGTTTACCAACGTTAAATTTATTAAACAATCCACTTTTAGAAACATTCAATGGGGAACGAAACAATCTTACAAGTCTAGATTTTCAAAACAATACCGCATTAATAAATGTAAATGCCAAATTTAATAGCCTCACAAGTGTAAATATTCAAAACAGTACACTGTTAGAAGTCTTAGATATCCAAAGCAATCAAGTAGTTTCCTTAGATGTTTCTAACAATACAGCATTACGAGTTTTAGATGTTGAAAGCAATCGTATCAATCCAACAATAGACGTTTCAAACAATACAGCATTAACAGGTTTGGTGATAAAATTTAATAATGGAATCACGCAACTAGACGTATCGCAAAATACAGCACTACAAGTTTTACTTTGCAATGCAACGCGTATTGATTCCTTAGACCTTTCAAACAATACACAATTAACAAATGTACAAGCAGATAGTAACGGAAGTCTGGTAGCGATGAATGTTGCCAACGCAGTAAATCTTATTCAAATAAAAGTGAACAATACAAATTTGGCAAGTTTAGATGTTTCCGATTGTACAGCATTACAAGAATTAGAAGTGTACAACACGCAAGTTCCTTCATTAAATCTAGTCAACAATCCGAACGTAGAAGTAGTCAATGCTGCCAACGCGAATCTATCATCGTTTACCATCAAAAATGGAAACAACACAATCATTACAAGTTTTAATGCTACAAGCAATCCAAATTTAACTTGTATTGAAGTCGATGATGTCGCCTACAGTACTGCCAATTGGACAAATATTGACGTACAAACCAGCTTTGATGAATTTTGTCGCTACACAGTCATTCCTGATGCTGCTTTTGAAGCACAATTAGAATCCTTTGGACTAGACGACATTTCAGCAGACGGACAAGTGCCTACTGCACTCATAGAAGCAATAACTTCGTTAACTATTGGAAATGTTGGGATTACAGACATCACAGGAATAGAAGATTTTTCATCTCTAGAAAACTTAACTTTTGGTGAAGATACCATTATCACTGTAAATCTCAGTTCTAACATACAATTGAGGTCAGTAGAATTTAACGATACAACCGTAAACAATTTAGTTCTTGATAACAATCCACTACTAGAAACTATAGAATTTGAAGGTGCAGGACAATCAGACATCACAGATTTAGACTTATCCAACAGTCCTTTATTGAGACGTGTAGATGTCAACGATGTCGGATTGGTAAACTTATCACTGCCAGCACAATTGCCAAACTTGGAGATTCTGTTTATTTCTGGAAACAACTTTGCTTCCTTAGATGCTTCAGGATATCCTGCGTTAATCCGTGTTTCGTTCAGTGACAATCCAAACTTATCATTCTTAGACTTACGAAATGGAAACAACACCAATATCCTTTCTGCAAACTTGATCAACTTGCCAAGCTTAAGTTGTATTGTAGTGGATGATGTAGCGTATGCAACTACAAACTTCACAAATAGAGATCCGCAAATTAACTTTAATGCTTTTGACTGTGTGTCGCCAAGTCTCAACTGTGCTGATATTACGGTACCAAATGATCCAACAGTCTGTGGCGCCAACATTACCATTCCGATGCCAATGATAACGGACGATGTAGACTGTGCGCAAAGTGACGATCTAGAATCCTACACGGAAGGTCCTTTACTTGGACAAGGTGGCGATTGGGAAACTTGGAATCCAGGAACTGCTTCGGAAAGTGGAACCATCACTACAGAACAAGCGTTAAGCGGCACCAAAAGTTTAAAAATTGAAGGAGTTCCTAGCGGAGGACCACAAGACATGGTTTTCAACTTAGGAAACAAAGACTTTGGAGTTTGGGAACTCACATTCCATTTATACATTCCGGCTGGAAATAGTGCATATATAAATATGCAAAAAACAGAAGTGTCGGGAACTCAATTTGCCAATCAAACCGCTTTCTTTTCTAATGGAAGCGCGCGATACAATGTCACGGGTGCTCAAAATCCATTTAACTATCCTCAAGATTCTTGGGTTGAAATCAAATACTTTATCAACCTCAATACAGATTATTGTGAATTCTTTGTCAACGGAACTTCTGTAGCTAGTCACGCGTTTTCTGATACTACTGGAGGCACTGGTGGACTCAATACGTTAGGATCAATCACCTTTTACCCAGTTACATTCTCAGGCGATCCCAATCCAAATGCAACACCTGAATTCTATCTAGACGATATCAGTCTTTGCGCAATAGCTCTAAATGATTATAACAACACTGCAGATGCTTCTGACGTTTATCCGATAGGAACTACAGATGTTACTTGGAGTTATACAGATGCTGGCGGTAATACAGCAAGTTGTACACAAGCAATCACAGTGAATGATACAGAAGCGCCGTTTATAAACTATTGTCCTGAAGACATGACAGTAAATGCGTGTGAAGCTACTATAAACTATGACGCGCCTGTAGCCTTAGATAATTGCGAAACTATTGCGATAACAGGATTTACCTATCTTGGAAACTTCAATAACAAAGCATATTATTTATCCGATGCAGACTTTAATGGACCGAATGCGTTTACGGATGCTGAAGCACAAAATGGTTTTGTTGCTACGATTGATTCAGAAGAATTAAATCAATTTTTAACAGACGCTACCAATGCCGAAGGTACAGGTTCAGTGATTGTAGGTTTTACGGATCGTGACGAGGAAGGTGAATTTGCATGGCACAACGGTAGTACGAGTGATTACAGAAACTGGAATGACACTGAACCCAATGATTTTCAATCTGGTGAAGATTATGTAGAATTACGCTCTAACGGACGTTGGAATGATATCAATTCAACCAGTTCAAGAAAATATGTATTAGAAATTTCAGGTGCTCCGATGATACAAACTGCGGGATTAGCAAGTGGCAGTGTGTTTCCATTAGGAACTACAACAAACACGTTTGAAGCCACAGATGCTGCTGGAAATACCATAAGCTGTAGTTTTGATATTACGGTGGTGCCTTGTGTAACATCGCTCAATATCAGTCCTAAAATATTTCTACAAGGAGCCGCTTTAAATCCAAATACGGGCGAAGAAAACCTCATGCGAGATAATTTACGTATCGGCGGACTTATTCCAACAAGAAGTCCGTATGCAGACATGTTAACCTGCGAACCTTCTGTATTTACGGTGAATGGAAATGACGCCATTGTCGATTGGGTTTGGGTGGAATTACGAGACGCAACAGACAATACAATTGTACGACATGCAAGCTCAGCCCTCTTACAACGTGATGGCGATGTAGTAGCGGCAGACGGAATTTCTCCTGTAAACTTTTCAGAAGTAGAAGAAACCTACTATGTCGCAATCAAACACAGAAATCATTTAGGCATTATGACGAATACTGCCATTACCTTTGTGGATGGTGCCACAGAAATAGTCGATTTCACAACGATAGCCACCTTTGGAAGCAATGCACAAACTTCTGCGGGAATGCCTTCTGGTGTCAATGGAATGTGGTGCGGAAACGCCAATGAAGATACCGTAGTACAATATTCAGGAACGAGTCCAGATACGCCAAGTGTCTTATCGGAAGTATTGAACGATTCTGGAAACTTCTTGAATTTCCCAACATTTAGTTTGATTGGCTATAATACAAACGATATAAATATGGACGGCGTTATTCAATACTCTGGAACCAATCCGGATACACCTTTCATTTTACAAAATGTACTGGCACATCCAGGAAACTTCTTGAATTTTAGTACGTATCAAATCATTGAACAATTACCAGAGAACATTTCCAATTCACCAGAATAATAAAAAATTAAATAGTTGTCAACGAGCACAGTGAAGAAAAATAAGAAGGTTAAAAAATCTTGCTGTGCTCAACTTGACAATTAGCACATACAATCTACTGAAATCATAATCAAATAAAAATCATGAAAACTCAACATATAAAATCATTCCTATTCGTCATCATCACCGCATTTGTATTCCAAGTAAATGCTCAAGATGGCTACACATATACACTCATTGACAACGGTTCATACAATTACACGATTAGCGCCGTTCCAAACACAAGTGCTAACAACTTTACGACTTCGGTGCAGAGTTATGGATTCACCGTTATCCTACCAGATGGTGTTACAGCAAGCATCACTTCCTCTTTGGGAGGTACTGCTTCTGCTACCTTCTTTGACGGAAATGCAATTGGACAAGCAACCCTTGACGGATATCTCATTACAGAAACTTTGGGAAGTCCTGTCTCCTTGCCTGCTCCATCGTCTGGAATTACTTCGAATATTGCAACCATTCAAATCAATGGTGCGCCAACTTCGGGAACGCTATATATTTTAGAAAACAATTCTGCTTTAGCAACAACTGTAACACCATTAAAAAGCTTTATGCAAGCAGACATGATCGACAATGCTATGGCAGAATTCATCAACGTTGTTGATCCAAATGCAGCAGCTGTTTCGGGCATGTCTTCCTTTGACTTTTCCACACTTTCGGTAGAAGAAGAAACTAACGAATTGGCGGAACTTTCTGTCTATCCAAATCCTGTAAAAGACATCATTCACATTACAAACATCAATACGGATTTGATCAAAGCAGAAATACACAACGTCAATGGTCAGTTAGTACTTTCCAAAGAAAACAAGCTAACAAGCATCAATGTCAATAGTTTGCCAAGTGGAATTTACATGCTCAAACTCTATTCAGACAAGGCACAAAAGACCATCAAAATATTGAAAAAGTAATTTTGTCAGATTTAGTTGTGATCTAAAAAGGGCAGTTAGATACATCGCAACTAAATGGGGAAAAGCGTCATCTTTTATGCTGAGATGACGTTTTTTTGTTTGTTATGTAGTGGTGGCTTGGTTTTAAAATACGACCGTGCGTTTGAAATCACGATAACAATCATTTTAAATACTTTGTAAGTTGTGATCAATAATGGCTGGAAAACATTGAAACTTTTTAGCAAACATTTCTTCCGATAAGGTTTCTTTGTTCATGGAAATATAAGAGTTTAAGTTCCTCTTAAACGTCATATACTTTGATTCCTTTTGCAATTGATACTCGTTGTAATCTTCATATAGCACATGATACGCTTTAGAAAGATGAACTAGATTGTGTAAATATTTGCTCAATCCTAAAGTAGTTAAAAATAGCTCACTAAATTCTGACGGTATCAATACTTTAATAGTTTCTCTTATCGCTTTGGATCGTTTTGTACTCACGATATCAATTAAATAACTAAACAACACAAAAGCTTGGTAACTATTTAGATTTCCTTGCAAATAGAAATAAGAGATAAAATACAGATACAGTTGCGCTTTTTCCAATCGAAAATCTTCGATCATTTGTCCAAGGTGATTTTCGATATTTCCATCATCCTTTAACGTATTTAAAAGAGAATCAAATGCTTCTCTAATGGCTAAGTCTTGATCTTCGCGTAAGCTGTGTTTTATTTTTTCTAAATAATTGGTCCTGTCATTTTCTTCAATGGACACAAGCTTTACTTCTAAATCTTGGATTATAGTATCCACCAATTTCTGAATCTTATGATTTCGAAAGGCTTTGTCAATAATGGTTTGTTCTATATCTGAAAGATAAAAAGCTTCCCAAATTTTCAGATGGTTATAGCCTAGTAAATATTCAGGTAGTTGATAGTTTTCTTTGATTTTTGAAACTGCTGTAAATAATTCGGTGGTATAAAAATAGTGTTCAAATTGTGTTTCAAAACTATGTTTAGTTTTAATAGCCGTTTTTGGATATCCTGTAAAATAAGGAATCAGAATGTCTTGATCTAGTTTTAGTAGTTTTTCTAAAAGTTGTTTTTGTGTTGCTACATCTTCTTCGAAACTTATGAGCTGTATCAAAGATGGTATAAACTCTTGTGAGTTTTGAAAACATATAAGTGCTTTTGAATTATCATTATTTAACAAATGTAATTGTCCCAAATAATACAGATCCTTTGTAGACTTATCTTCTATATCCGAAAGATCTTCAATAGCAGCCTTCAGAATATCTACTGAATCCAACTTTAAAATATCTGCCATCAAGGCATAATAATATAATTCTTGTGCTTTTAGTGGATAATAGTCAACATCTAATATTTCATCATAACGAATATACGCTGCTATAGGACTTCCCAAATAATAATTTAAAATAGCGCGTTGACTTTCTTGTGAATGTTTGTCTGAATTTGACAAGCTGAGAAAGGAATAATAATCTTCAATAGGTTGAATGAATTGAATTTTATTTCTGTAGTTTACATATAAAAAGCTATCAAAGTCAATTGTAAAGTTTTCTAGGAGGAATGTATAATTATAAATATGGTCTTGCCATAAATTTAGATATTCAACACTAAGTTTTATTTGTTCTACTTGAAAGGAATAATACAAGTGTAGATTCATATAAAAATCCATCTTTTGGTAATTATTAATCTCGCTATATAATATACCTAGGTTAGCATAAACATCACTGAACTTCTTATCTAACTCTATAACTTGATGGAAATCTTTTAATGCTAATTCATACTTTTTTAATGCTAAATAATCACTTCCTCTACAATTATAAGCTTCTAAACAATACTGATTTAAGTCAATAACTTTTGTTTGATCTTTTATAGCTAATTTATGTTGTTTTAAATTACTATAAACAATTCCTCTGCTTTGATATGAAGGGAAATAATAAACATCTAATTCTATGGCTTTTGTAAGGTCTTTTAGTGCTAAATCATATTTTTCTAACCTATCATATACAATACCTCTATGACGATAAGCTCTAACGAAGTTTTTGTTCAATTCTATAGCTCTTGTATAATTTTTTATGGCTAATTCATATAGCTTTAAATTATCGTAAACTATTCCAATACTATTATATGCTTCCTCATCAGTATTATCAAAGTTTAAAACATATAAAAAATCCTTTAAAGCCATTTTATATCGTCTTAATTTATCATAAACTACTCCTCTATGATAATATGCTTTCTTATCATAGTTATCCAATTCAATAGCCTTTGTGTAATCTATTATAGCCAATTCATACTTTTTCAAATTATTATAAACCATTGCTCTATTATAATAAGCTTCTTTGTAGGTATTATCTAATTCAAT
>JBCCLH010000050.1:0-35655 GCA_039026955.1 Bacteroidota bacterium | reverse complement strand
GTTGATCAATAGCCATTACCAAAAAATCAACTTTGAACCCTAAAAAATGACAACCAACACACAAATAGATTTATTTTCCACATGGGAACTCATTATGATTATTATTGGGATAGGATGCTTAGGTATTTTGATATTTATATCAATAGTGATTTACAATTATGTACATCGTTACGATTTAGACGATGAATTACACAAATAAAAAACACGTCGCGAATGAATCATTTTTTCACTAAGAAGCTACCTACTAGAGAGCACATTCCCTTTTTGTGCTTTATCATTCAAGACGTGTTTATAAACAGCGTTTTAGTCAGTGCTGCTGTTTAGGGCAAGGTGACATACTAAGGTTCAAAACTTGTCGCCTTGCTACTTAAATAAAAGTAATAAGAATACTTTTACAAAGTTCAAATTTCTATTGAATTGTGGCAAAACTTTAAAAATCTAAAAAAGCTTTTAGCTATATTATTCATAAAAAAGAGGCTTTCATTTGAAAGCCTCTTTTGTGTTATATATGTTGTATACAATGTTAATTGATTACCCAAGAAACAAAGTATTGTGCTCCAATAGTTCCCACTCCTGGTGCACTTAAATACTCGTGACCTAAAACATTGGCAGCACCAATTTTAAAAGTTGATTTCTTAAAGCGGTAGTTCATTTGTACATCAAATAATGAACGTGCTGTCACCGTTGCGTCTGCAAAAGTTGATTCCCAAAGGAAAGAATCGTTCCATCTCCAGTTGATGTTGAATCCAAAATTGTCAAATAAATTTTGGTTTCCAAAAGAAGCTTTTACTTTATGCTCTGGCGTGTTGAAGTTTGTTTCAAAATCAGGATCACTCGCTTGATCAAAGTCAAGTTTTGCGTAAGTATAGTTGATTCCGAAGTCATAATCTCCAAATACCTTAGTTGTAATTCCAATAGCAGCACCATACGAATTGATATCCGCTTGAGAGTTAGAGTATAATTGAAATGCTGTAAAGTCACCATTAGCCGCAGCAATTAATGCATTTGGTGTTGGTGCGCCACCCACAGGCGTTAAGTCTGTGATATCTGATAAATCTACATTACCATAATTAGGAACGATTACCGTTCTGTTCGCAATGAAGTCTTGATACGCATTGTAATATGCACTTACATCTACAGAAATATTGTCAAATACAATTCCACGGTATCCTACTTCAAATGCAGCTACTTGTTCTGGTTTTACAAAATCAAAGTTTGCTTGTTGTAATAATGTTGGATCTGGTGCGCCTGCTGCCACACTAGCTCCAAACGCTCGGAAAGAATCTAATGTGAATGAGTTGTTATACGCATCATTTCCTGAAAGTGTAACAGTTCTATCTAAACCAAATGCTTCTAATCCTGCTGGGAAGTTGTTTGTAATTGGTCTTGTGGTGTAACGATCTAAGTTGTCAGGAGCCGATCCTACTAAGATCGCATTTCCGACATCTAAACCAATATACTGATCTTGTGTAGTTGGGTTACGGAAACCTGTTTGGAATGAAGCTCTAAAGTTGTGCTTTTTAGCTTCGTCTGGCGAAAATACTAACGATAAACGTGGAGAAACATTTCCGTCAAAGTTTTGTGCCTTATCATAACGGATAGATCCTGTAAACTTCATTTTGTCCTCTAAGAACTTTTTCTGTACTTGTACGTACGCACCATATTCGTCGTAACGAATTGGACCATCAATATCTGTAAAGATAGTTCCTTGAGAATCTAGTACGTATTCACGGTACGATCCACCTACTTGAATATCTGCAATATCAATTAAGTGCGAGAAGTTATAGTTTATATCTGCATGATATAATTTTGTATTGTCAATAAAGCGTGATCCTGTCAATAAATCACCATCTGCTGTTACGCCTGCCAATGCATTTCTAAATTCAGTAGATCCTGGCTCAAAACGACCTGTATCTGCTAAACCTCTTGCAAAAGCATGTGCTACTGCTGGGTCACCTGGCGTTACTCCTGGAATTCCACCTGTGATCGCTCCTAAATATCCTGTAGCATATTCAGTAAACCATTGTTGATCTGATTTCCATCTTCTGTTAACATTAATCGCCGTAAAACGTGTATCGTATGAATCACCCGCTTTTTCTGCGGTTACATAACCTCTTACAAAGAAATTGTTATTACGAATCTCTAATTTATGCTGCTGCATGAAGAAGTTTTTGATCGAATATCTGTTTGCACCTTGATAGATAGTGTTACCTCTACCAATTTTTGAATTCCAAATTACGGTGAAGTCGTTTGCCCAAGGTTTGTAATGTAATGCTAAATCTGCTTTTACACTTTGCGCATCGTAATCCATTAAGTCACGCTCTTCATAACCTGTTCTGGATACCCTAGCGGAACCAAATGTTCCTGCTGGCGCTCCAGAAATAGCGTCAAAATCTAATGTTGTATCAACCTCATCTCCATAAATGTTTAATCCATTGTATCCTGGATCTGTTCTATCGCCTGCAATAGCATCTCCCGTTGCTGCATCATAGTTTGTAAAATCTGTTGCAAACCATTCTGTACCATTTAAGAATGAGAAAGAAGCTTTTACGGCTACTTTATCACTGAATGCATGTGCTGCTCTAAACCCAAAGTCTACAAAAATATTATCGCCTGCATTTGATGAGGAAGTCATTCCCGTTTTTGCATACGCGCTGATTCCTTGATGCTCATACGGATCTTTACTACGCATAAACATAATTCCGTTGAAAGCATTCGCACCATATAAAGCTGAAGATGCTCCTGGCAGTAATTCTACCGTATCTACATCCAATTCAGACATTCCTAATAAATTTCCAAGTGCAAAATTCAGGGCTGGAGAAGAGTTATCCATTCCGTCCACCAACTGCATAAATCGTGTGTTGGCAAATGTGGCAAAACCTCTAGTGTTTACCGATTTAAATGTTAAACTGTTCGTATTGATATCAACACCTTTTAAATTCTCTAACGCATCGTAGTACGTTGGTGCAGATGAGTTTCTAATGGCTCTAGCATCCATACGTTCTACCGTTACAGGAGATTCTCTAATTCTTTCTGGTGTTCTTGAAGCTGAAAGAACGATTTCGTCCAGTTCTGTTCCTTCTTGAAGGACAATGGTAACGTCTTCGTTGTTTTTGGTAATTGTTACAGTGGTAGATTGAAATGCAATACTACTCGCTGTAATTTTAAAAGGCGGTTGTTGATTGACACTTAACTTGAATTTTCCGTCAAAGTCAGTACTAGTTCCTTTAGAACTTCCTTCTACCACGATGTTTACACCGGGAATTGGCATGTTATTGCCATCAACAACTTTTCCACTAATATTGGTTTGCGCAAATAAACCAGCACAAACCAACATAGCTAAAATTGATAGATATGCTCTCATAAGTCTTTTTGGTTTAGTTATTATGAGAACAATATACGCTTTTTTACGATATCCGTAAAGAAACGGCTAATATTTTAAAGTTATTCTACTGTTACGGATTTTGCCAAGTTTCGCGGTTGATCCACATTACAATTGCGCATAACTGCAATGTAATATGACAATAATTGTAAAGGAATTGTTGTTAAAAGTGGCGTAAGCAATTCTAACGTTTCTGGAATTTCAATCACATAGTCCGCAATATTTTTGATGGTGATATCACCTTGCATCACTACCGCAATGATTTTTCCTTTCCTTGATTTGATCTCTTGAATGTTACTTACCACCTTTTCATAGTGTCCTTTTCGGGTCGCAATCACTACTACTGGCATTTGCTCATCGATTAATGCGATAGGTCCGTGCTTCATTTCTGCTGCTGGATATCCTTCTGCATGTATGTATGAGATTTCCTTTAGTTTTAAAGCACCTTCCAGCGCCACTGGGAAGTTATAACCACGTCCTAAGTATAGGAAGTTGGTTGCATCTTTGTAGATACTAGAGATGTATTTTACGTGTTCGTCAGATTCTAAGGTTTTTTCAACTTTTGCAGGAATCGCGTCCATTTCTGTTAAATACGCATGAAATTCTGAAGTTGAGATGGTTCCTTTTTTCTGTGCTAGTTTTAGCGCAATTAAGGTTAACACTGTAATTTGCGTGGTAAATGCTTTTGTAGAAGCCACTCCAATTTCCGGACCTGCATGTGTGTATGCACCTGCGTCTGTTTCTCTTGAAATAGATGAGCCTACTACATTACATACTCCAAATACAAAAGCACCTTTGCTTTTTGCGAGTTTAATCGCTGCTAATGTATCTGCTGTTTCTCCTGATTGTGAAATCGCGATGACTACATCATTTGGAGTGATTACTGGATTTCTATATCTAAATTCTGAAGCGTATTCTACTTCAACAGGAATTCTTGTTAGGTTTTCAAATACGTATTCTGCCACTAATCCTGCGTGCCATGACGTTCCACAAGCCACCACAAGAATTCGATTGGCATTTAGGAATTTTTCAATGTTATCGTCTATGCCAGCCATGCGAATAATGCCTTCATTAGACAACATTCTTCCTCGGAAGGTATCTAAAATAGCTCTTGGCTGTTCGTAGATTTCTTTGAGCATGAAGTGGTCGTAGCCGCCTTTTTCAATTTGCTCTAAATTCAATTGCAATTCTTGAACGTACGGATCAACTAAAGAATCGTCTTTTATTTTACGAACTTTTACTTTTTTTCCTCTGCGTACAATCGCCATTTCTTCATCTTCAAGATAAATAGCATTGTTTGTATATTCAATAAAAGGAGTGGCATCCGAAGCAATAAAAAATTCTTTATCACCAATACCAATTACTAACGGACTTCCTAAGCGCGCTACTACAATTTCGTCTGGCTTATTTTTATCAAATACGGCAATTGCATAGGCTCCAACCACTTGGTTTAAGGCAATTTGTACTGCTTTTCCAAGTTTTACTTCTTCATTTTTCTTTACATCTTCAATCAAGTTTACCAATACTTCTGTATCTGTATCCGATTCAAATGTATATCCTCTATTGATCAATTCTTTCTTTAAAGGATCATAGTTTTCAATGATTCCGTTATGGATGATCACCAAATCACCTGAGTTTGAATAATGAGGATGCGAGTTGATATCGTTTGGCTCACCGTGTGTTGCCCAACGTGTATGACCAATGGCTAAGGTTCCATTGATTGAGATTTCTTCTTTGACGCGACTTTCTAAATCGGCAACTTTTCCTTTGGTTTTGGAAAGTTTGATATTGTTACCATCGTATATAGCAACACCTGCACTATCATACCCTCTGTACTCTAGTCTTTTTAAACCTTTTAGCACCACAGGATATGCTTCTCTGTGACCTATATAACCTACGATTCCGCACATAATTTTTTCTTAATTATTGATATTAGTTGTTTTCTGGGATTGTGTAAAAAATTTCTAGCTTCAATCTTTTGTCTTCAGGTGAAGCTGGTGTGCTTCCGTGCAATACAGTACCAAACGGATTCATGATAGAAATAATTGGGACAAATTCTTCTTCAGTAGTTGCTGTTTCAACTTCTCCGCTTGTAATCACTCGTATATCGGAAGAGGCTACTAATCCAAGAGCTACGTTCATTGAATCTCTGCGTATAACGTTATTTAAATGTTCTGTCAATCTAATTTTATATTGCAATGCTTCTCCATCATCATCACGTTCCAAGATGCCTCCATGTACTAATTTTGATAATGCTGGCGATGCCGGATTTGTGGTTTGATCTATAATGTAATCTTCTAGGGGAACATTCAAATCCATATTATATAAATAAATACGTTGTGGATCTACTGCGGTTTCAACTTGTTCGGTATTGTTTACATAAAAAACCAAGTTGGCATCATTGATAATCCAACCGTTTTCTCTAATTTCTTCTAATTGATCTGCCACACCATTGTTGTCTGTATCTGGTCCAAAAAGTTCAATAACTGCCATGGATCCTTCGCCACCTTTTAGGTACAAATTGTTTTCATTTGCGGTTACATCCTGCGTAAATGTAGGTGTATTAAATGAATTTATAATGTTTGCTGATGATAAGGTTAGGTTAGCTACTGATTTAACTGTATCCACAGTATCATCAGAAGTATCTGTGTTGCCTTGTGTATTTACTTGCTGAAAGGTATAGTTGATTTCAATGGTAGCGTTCTGAATATCTAGCATCATTAGTGCTTCGGCATTATCAGCAGTGATATGAATTCCTCTAAACAATTCTGATGCTCTGAATACATTGTTGTTTGAAAGTTCAATACTTCCTTCGTTATCTATGATACGCTCTTGGAAAAAGGCTGCATTTAATGGTACACGAATTCGAGGAGATAGTGTTTCTACAATTATAGGATTTCCTTCTTCGTCAAGCACTGCAGCGCCGTTTACGTCGGTTTCTTCTATTTCAATCTGTTCTTGATTGATTGTATACATCGTGTTTTCATACAATGTTTCTCCAACACGTGTAGAAAAATCTTCGCTTGTAAAATAAATTTGCGGGTCACCATCTTCATCCAAAGCTCTTAAGAAATACGTGAGTTCTTGCACACGCAACGTAAAAGGTGTTGTTACGTCTCCGTATAGTGAATCTACTTCCACTTCTACATCGCCATCATCATTAATTGAGCTTGTACTAAAATATGGAATGTTTAACCAAACTTCTGTTACAGTTTCCATTTCTTCAGGGTCTGTAGCATCTGCATCTTCATCTGCTTGCGATTTATCTCCAAAGGTTGGATCGCCTCCAAATAAACTAGCTTGTATCGTTAAACTTGAAAATGTGGTTCCGTACACAGGATCTACATTTTTCCCTAATTGATATACTGGCAAAGCATTTCCTTGTACTGGACCTAAACGCTTGTTGTAAGCACGGACTAATCCATCTGAAAACAACTCAGTAGTAAAATTATTATTCTCAATAATTTCATCACCAACCGTGTTAAACTCATCATCACAAGCTATAAAGCCGAGCACTAGTAAAAGCACTACTAAGCCACCTGTGAGTGTCTTCTTAAATTTGTTCATAAGTGTAATCTGTTAACCTTAATTTAAAACTTTTGTATTATAAAAATCTGTGTACGCATCCGCGAATTCTTCACTGTTTTTATATTCAAGAACTGGCTTATCAAGCCCGGTGAGATATTCTTGAACATCGGCAGGAATTTCTTGAGATGCAATTACTACGGCATCCGAATGATCCACAGCAACTTTTAGAAGGTTAGAGTAGTTTGGCTCGGCTAGTATTTCTACACCGCCATCACCAATATTGTCAAATTTGATTTTGTTTAGCATTTCTTTATCTAAAGTGCCGTCAAATTCTTGTTTATAGACAGAAGTAACAATTTTACTATCTGTAAATAAAGGTTCGTCTTTGTAATATTTGCGTAAGTATAAAGGCAATAAAGAAGCCATCCAACCGTGAACGTGAATGATGTCTGGTGCCCAATTTAATTTCTTTACAGTTTCAATCACACCTTTGGCAAAGAAAATAGCGCGCTCATCATTATCTGGGAAAAGATTCCCTTCTTCATCTGTAAAAGTAGCTTTGCGTTTAAAGTATTCTTCATTGTCAATAAAATATACTTGTATTCTTTCTTTAGGGATTGAAGCCACTTTGATGATCAATGGCATGTCCATGTCATTAATTACTAAATTCATTCCTGATAAACGAATCACTTCATGCAGTTGGTGTCTTCTCTCATTAATGTTTCCAAAACGTGGCATAAATATTCGAATCTGTCCACCTTTACTGTTGACCATTTTTGGAGCTTCAAACGACATGGATGAGATTTCAGTTTCAGGCAAATATGGTACTACTTCAGATGAAACGTATAAGACTCTTTTATTATTCATAAAAATACTTTTCCTTTTATAATTCAGCGTAAAACATGCAAAATTACAAAAATTATGCAGATTAACAGTAATATATTAAGTTTGCACGCTGTTAATTTTTTCAAAATGACTACATTCTATACACAAAACACACTAAAAACCTTTGTTGAAACCGAGAAATCCGCAGGAAAAACAGTAGGTTTTGTGCCAACGATGGGCGCGTTGCATGAAGGACATTTGTCATTGGTGAAAAACGCGATGAACGACAATGATATTGTTTTTGTGAGTGTTTTTGTGAATCCTACTCAGTTTGATAATGCGACAGACTTAGAAAAATATCCGCGTACATTAGAAGCAGATGCTGCTTTGCTAAAAACTTTAGGAGATACCATTTTTGTATATGCTCCAAGTGTAGAAGATATTTATGCCAAAGATGTAGCAGCAGAAAAATTCAGCTTTGACGGATTGGAATTTGAAATGGAAGGAAAGTTCCGAACAGGACATTTTGACGGTGTCGGAACGATTGTCAAACGCCTTTTTGAAATTATAAAACCACACAAAGCCTATTTTGGCGAAAAGGATTTTCAGCAATTAATGATCATTAAAAAACTCGTTTCCAAATACAAAATCCCTGTACAAATCGTCGGTTGTGAAATACACAGAGAAGCTTCCGGATTGGCCATGAGTTCCCGAAATCAGCGTTTGTCTGAACATGCGCGACACGAAAGTGCCTTTATCTACAAAACGCTTTTAGAAGCCCAAAAAAAGTTTGGCACAAAAAGTGCTATGCAAGTAAAGGAATGGGTTCATAAACAGTTCGATAAGCATCCGTTACTCACACTCGAATATGTTGAAATTGCCAACATAAAAAACCTGAAAACTGTCAAACGAAAATCCAAAAACGAAACGTATCGCATATTCATTGCTGCTTTTATTGAAAACATTCGACTAATAGACAATTTAGCATTGAATTAAGAACATTAAAATCATTAACTTTGCCCCATGCAAGTACACGTAGTAAAATCTAAAATACATAGAGTAAAAGTCACAGGAGCTGACTTAAACTATATTGGAAGCATCACAATTGATGAAGACCTGATGGACGCTGCAAATATTATTCAAGGAGAAAAGGTTCAAATTGTAAACAACAACAATGGTGAACGCCTTGAAACCTATGCAATTCCAGGTCCGAGAGGAAGTGGAGAAATCACCCTAAATGGCGCAGCAGCGCGAAAAGTAGCCAAAGGAGACGTACTAATTTTAATTACGTACGCCATCATGGATATAGAAGAAGCAAAACAATTTAAACCTGCGTTGGTGTTCCCTAACGAAGCCGACAATACACTTACATAGTTGAAACTGAAAGTATCGAAAATACTCAAAATTCTACTCCCACTCACACTGGGAGTTTTTTTAGTTTGGTACTCTTTGTCCAAAACACCACTAGACGAACTTATTGACTATTTCAAAAAAGCAGATTATACATGGGTAAGTTTGGGTGTGTTGTGTGGAATTTTAAGTCATCTCTCAAGAGCCTATCGCTGGCAATACATGTTGGAACCGTTGGGATACAAACCCAAATATACCAACAAAGCCATGGCAGTTTTTGTGGCGTATTTAGCGAATTTGGGCGTGCCGCGATCAGGAGAAGCATTACGAGCATTGACGTTGACCAATTATGAAGATGTTCCTTTTGAAAAAGGATTCGGAACCATTGTAGCCGAACGCATAGCCGATTTCATCATTTTACTAACCGTCGTCGGCATAACACTGTATCTTCAATTTGATTTCATTTGGGATTTATTGACCAAAAATCTCAATCCCACAAAAATTGCTTTACTTTTAGGCGCTATGATTGTTGGCGGAGTGGCACTAATCATTTTCATCAAAAAAGCCAAAAAAGGAATTGCCTTAAAAATCAAAAATTTCATCTTAGGCATCTTTGAAGGTGCTACGAGCATTCTTAAAATGAAGAACAAATGGGGATTCATTTTTCATACATTCTTCATTTGGGCAATGTACATTCTGATGTTTTACCTCACTATTTTTTCGGTAGAAGAATTACACGGACAAGTTCCTTTAGGCGCTATACTAATTGCCTTCATTGCCGGAAGTTTCAGCATTGCAGCAAGCAATGGTGGTATTGGAGTATATCCAGTAGCCGTGGCAGCAGCATTTTCACTCTTCAATCTCCCAGAAGATCCGAGTATGGCTTTTGGCTGGATTATGTGGGCATCGCAAACCTTAATGATTATTATTCTTGGCGGAGTATCTTTTCTGTATCTTCCTATTTTTAATCGCGAAAAAAATCTTTAAATTGCTACTCTAAAACCAACCTGTCTACACCATGAAAAAGTATCTCATGCTATTCATTGCGTTTGTATGTTTTTCCACAATCCATGCGCAAACTACTGTTGAAAAAATAAAGTCTAAAAAACTAAACGAAACGCGCGACATTCAGTTGTACATTCCAGAAGGATATTCCGACGACAAAGTATATCCAATCATTGTAGTATTGGATGCGCATTATTTGTTTGAAACTGTAGTGTCCAATTCGCGTTATTACAGTTATTGGGATGAGATGCCAGAATGTATTGTGGTAGGTGTCAATCAGTACAAAGCTGAGGAAAGAGATCGCGATTGCATGTATGCAGATGCAAGTGGCTTGCCAGAAGAAAAAGGCGCTAAATTTTTTGAATTTATTGGAATGGAATTGATTCCTTTTGTTGAAAAAAATTACAATATTGCCAATTTTAAAATGATTGTCGGACACGATTTGACGGCAAATTTTGCGAATTACTATCTATTCAAAGAAGTGCCTTTGTTTGATGCATATATTACCTTAAGTCCTTATTTTGCTCCAAAAATGGAAGGTCGTATTTTGACGCGTTTGGAAGAATTTGAAACTAAAAAATTCTATTATCTAGCAACTGCAGATGAAGACACAAAAAAAGCTGCACAACGCATCAGAAGTTTGAATGAAGAATTAAATAAATTGAAAAACGAGAATATTTTTTACTACTATGACGATTTCACGGAAGCCAATCACAACTCGTTAGCAGTGCAGGCAATTCCGAGAGCAATGAGTAAAATATTTACCATTTATCGTCCAATTAGCGTGAAAGAATACAAAGAAACAATTGTCGATTTAAAAACGTCTCCATTTTTATATTTGACCGATAAGTACAAAACCATCAAAGAGCTTTTTGGGTTTGAAAAGCGGGTTTCTGTCAATGATTTTATGGCGATTTATTCCGCAGTTCGCAAAAAAGAAAACAATACGGAAGATTTAGAAAATCTTGCCAAATTGGGTAAAAAAGAATATCCTGACACGGCATTATTTCACTTTTTTATGGGTGAATATTATGAAAAAATAGGCAAGCCTAAACGCGCATTACGCATGTATCAAAATGGCTTTAGTATGAATGCAATCGATTTTATTACAAAAGATTTAATGCTCGATAAAGCAGCAAAAATAAAAGACGACTTCGGTTGGTAACCTAATGTATGGCAAAAGTAAAAACGACCTTTTTCTGTCAAAACTGTGGCGCACAATACGCAAAATGGCAAGGACAATGCACTTCTTGTAAACAGTGGAACACCATTGTAGAAGAAGTGATTCAAAAAGAAGTAAAACCCAATTGGAAACCACAAGAAAAAGGACGTATTCGCGTTGCAAAACCTACCTTAATTCACGAAATAAGTTCTGCAACAGAAAAACGCTTACCAACTTCCGACAACGAATTGGACAGAGTATTAGGTGGCGGAATTGTCCCAGGATCATTGATTCTTTTAGGTGGCGAACCAGGAATTGGAAAAAGTACATTACTGCTGCAAATTTCACTGAAATTACCGTATAAAACCTTATATGTTTCTGGTGAGGAAAGTCAGAAGCAAATAAAAATGCGCGCCGAACGTATCAGTCAAAAAAACTCCAATTGTTTTGTGTTGACAGAGACAAAAACGCAGAATATCTTCAAGCAAATTTCTGAAATAGAACCTGATATTGTGGTGATTGATTCCATTCAAACCCTACATTCAGATTATATAGAATCGTCTGCGGGAAGCATTTCACAAATTCGAGAATGTACTACGGAATTGATCAAATTTGCCAAAGAAAGTGGCATTCCAGTATTTTTGATCGGACACATCACAAAAGACGGAAATATTGCTGGTCCAAAGATTTTAGAACACATGGTAGACACAGTGTTGCAATTTGAAGGCGATCGAAATCATGTGTATCGTATTTTGCGTTCGTTGAAAAATCGTTTCGGCTCTACATCAGAGTTAGGAATTTATGAAATGCTATCCGATGGTTTACGCGAAGTCAGCAATCCGTCAGAAATATTAATTTCCAAAAACGCCGACGAACTCAGCGGAACTGCTATTGCAGCTACTTTGGAAGGCGCACGACCGTTAATGATCGAAATTCAAGCCTTAGTCAGCACCGCCGTATATGGAACGCCACAACGAAGCACGACAGGTTACAATTCCAAACGATTGAATATGTTGCTTGCAGTGCTAGAAAAACGCGCTGGTTTTAAACTCGCTGCCAAAGATGTCTTTTTAAATATCACTGGCGGAATCAGCATTGACGATACCGCGATTGATCTTGCGGTCATTGCCGCGATTCTATCTAGTAACGAAGACGAAGAAATTTCCAAAACCAATTGTTTTGCAGCGGAAATTGGGTTGGCAGGCGAAATTCGTCCCGTCAACCGAATTGATCAACGTATTTTAGAAGCGGAAAAGTTAGGTTTTACTACATTTTTTGCTTCCAAACACAATAAAATTTCTTTAAAAAATACCAAAATCAACATTGTCTTGATTTCGAGAATTGAAGATTTGGTAGCGCATTTGTTTTAGAAAAGCTTAGCAAAGTATGAGACTTTGCTAAGCGGCTGGATTCGGAATTTTATTATGAATCTCATTAATACCATCCAAAATTTCTTGTGACAATTCTATATTGATACTATCAATATTTTCTTTGAGCTGTTCCATTTTGGTAGCACCAATAATATTTCCTGTAAGATATGGTTGCTGATTTACAAAAGCTAAAGACATTTGTGCCAAACTCAAACCGTGTTGTTTTGCCAACTCCGCATATTTTTCTGTCGCTTTTGTCGCTTGTTCACTGCTGTAACGTGCAAATCTTGGGAATAAAGTTAAACGTGCATTTTCAGGTAAATTTCCACCCAAATACTTTCCAGAAAGCACCCCAAAAGCCATTGGAGAATAGGCTAACAAGCCAATACCTTCATGCATGGCAATCTCTGATAAACCAGAATCAAAACCTCTACATAATAAAGAATATGCATTTTGAATTGTGACCATGCGAGGCAATCCATTTTTTACTTCATTTAAATAGCGCATCGTTCCCCAAGGAGTTTCATTAGAAATTCCTACTTGACGAATTTTCCCTTCTTTAATCAACTCGTCTAATGCGGCTAAACTTTCATGAAAATTATATTCCCACGGATCGTTTGGATTGTGTTCATAAATACGCTGCCCAAACATGTTCGTATTTCGTTCTGGCCAGTGTAATTGATATAAATCGATGTAATCTGTTTGTAAACGCTGTAAACTTTTTTCCACAGCATCTTTGATGGCTTCTGGCTTGAAACCATTCGTTCTAATGTGTGCTGTGTAATCGCCTGGACCTGCAATTTTAGAAGCTAAGACTACTTTATCGCGATTTCCTGTTTTTTTAAACCACGTTCCGATGATGCGTTCGGTTTCCGCATAGGTTTCTGCAGTAGCAGGCACTGGATACAATTCGGCAGTATCAAAAAAGTTGACACCTTGATCTAAGGCATAATCCATTTGCTCGTGACCTTCGGCTTCAGTATTTTGATTTCCCCAAGTCATGGTTCCTAAGCATATTTTGCTGACTTCGATGTCGGTATGTGGAATTTTTGAGTATTTCATTTTATTTTCTTTTTCGGTTTTTTATTGTTTTTAAAGCGTCAGCTCGAGTGAAAAATGTGATCACATTTTTTGTATCGAGAGTTGCTTTGATATTCTTACATTTTTATTTCACAGTACTTCTCGATACAAAATTTCTTTGAAATTTCACTCGAAGTGACGGTTTAGGTTCATATATGTTACTTCATTAATATGACAAATTACACATTGACTTCCACCAAAATCGGACAGTGGTCCGAATGCTTTGCTTCTGGCAAAATCGTTGCTCTCGTGATATTGTCTTTTAACGGTTCGCTGACCATGTTGTAATCAATGCGCCAACCTTTGTTATTCGCGCGTGCATTGGCGCGGTAACTCCACCAACTGTAATGATGTGGTTCTTTGTTTAAGTGACGAAACGAATCAATGAATCCGCTATCGATAAAACTTCCGATCCATGCGCGTTCTTCTGGTAAAAATCCAGAAACACCTTTCATTTTCGGGTTGTGAATGTCGATTTCTTCGTGACAAATATTGTAATCGCCACACACAACCAAGTTTGGTAATTCTTTGCGTAATTCCGTTAAATATTCCTTGATTTCGTCCATGTATTGAAACTTGAAACTCAGTCTAGCATCGTTCGTTCCGGAGGGCAAATACATGCTCATGATTGACAGATTATCATAATCGACACGCAAGTTGCGTCCCTCAAAATCCATCGTTTCAATGCCCGTTCCGTATTCCACATGATTTGGTTCTTCTTTACACAAAATAGCCACACCACTGTAGCCTTTTTTTTGTGCACTGAACCAATAATGATACTTGTAACCTGCCGCTTCAAACGCTTCTAAATCGAGTTGTTCTTTTTGGGCTTTGGTTTCTTGGATGCACAATACATCTGGATTTGCATGTTGCAACCATTCTAAAAATCCTTTTTTGATCGCGGCACGAATTCCGTTTACGTTATAGGAAATGATTTTCATGTAGTTTTTATTTTATGAAATTGAAAAAGTAGAAAAATTGTCAAACCAAATAAAGTTCGGTTTCTCGTAAGAGTTGATACTCACTTTTGTGAGATGCTGAAACCTGTGCTGAATTTATTTCAGTATCAAGTTCGGCATGACGCTTCTTCAGACTTTTTTTGTATTCGTAATGTAATTTGTGATAAGAAGCTAAAGTAACAAATGTTATTCCTCTTCGTTATCGTTTAGTCTACGTTCTAGTTCTGCTTGGAACTCTTCCATGACAGGTTTTACCGTACTTTCTGGAAGATCGGCAATGCGTATGTACATTAAACCATCAACCGCATTGTTGAACAATGGATCTACGTTGAACGCGATGACTTTTGCATTTTGTTTTACGTATTTTTTAATGAGTACAGGCATGCGCAAACTTCCTGGTTCTATTTCGTCAATGATTTTGTCGAACTTGTTTAAATCAGCTGCCGTTTCGTCGAAAATAAAGTCTTTGTCTGCATCTTTCAGTTTGACTTTAAATTCTTTTTTCGGGTGAATGTATTGCGCAATGTATGGATCGTAATAGTGCGATTTCATAAATTCAATCATCAACGACTTTGAAAAGTTTGAAAATTGATTACTAATACTCACACCGCCAATCAAATATTTGTGTTCTGGATGGCGCAAAGTCGTGTGCACAATTCCTTTCCACAATAAAAATAATGGCATCGGCTTTTGCTGATATTCTTTGATGATGAACGCTCTTCCCATTTCAATAGATTCACTCATCATTTTATGTAATTCTGGTTCAAAACGGAATAAATCCTGCAAATAGAAACCATCAATTCCATAAGCCGCATAGATTTGATTTCCAAGTCCCATTCGATACGCACCTGCGATTTTTTTCGCCACACTATCCCACAAAAACATGTGATGGTAGTAATGATCAAATTTGTCTAAGTCGATCGCTTTGTTGGTTCCTTCTCCAATTTCGCGGAACGTAATCTCGCGTAAGCGTCCCAATTCTCGCAATACATACGGAATTTCAGATGCTTCTGCTAAAAATACCTGGTAATTTTTACTCGTTAGCAAGTGATGTTTTTTGGACAGACTTTCAACCTCTTCTTCCAATAGTTGTTGAGAAACTGGTGTTACAATTTGCTTCGGTGATTTCGGTATTTTGAGTGATGTTGGTACTTTGCTTACTTTGTTTAACAGATTTTGTTTTTCAAATGTTTTAGACAACATGTAGGTTTTTTTGCGTAAAAACTCTGTAAAATCTGCTAAGCTTTCGTGTTCATCTTGCGCTTTTACCGAAATGGGTTTTCCGATACGCACTTTGATGACTCTATTTTTTTGGGTTAATAGTTCCGAAGGTAATTTTGCCGTTCTGAACGTATCACTGATTCGTGACAAACGATAGAAGATACGACTGTTTTTCGCATGAAAATAAATCGGAACTACAGGAACTTTGGCTTTTTGTACCAACTTCATCGCGGCTTCTTCCCAAGGTTTATCAACAATCAAACGCCCATCTTTATAGGTAGAAACTTCTCCTGCAGGAAAGATTCCCAATGGTTTTCCTTCGCGCAAATGCATGATGGATTGTTTGAAACCTGCCAAACTCGATTTTGCGCCTTTGTGATCTTCAAAAGGATTCACAGGCATCACATACGGTTTTAGCGGATCGATTCTGTGTAACAGGAAATTCGCAATGATTTTATAATCTGGTCGCTGCTCTATCATGAGTTTCAGCAACAAAATACCGTCAATTCCACCAAGCGGATGATTGGAAATAGTAATGTAAGCGCCGTCTTTAGGAAGTCGTTTTAAGTCTTCCTCGGGAATTTCAAATTTAATCTGAAATTCGTCCAACAAGGCATTTAGAAATTCGAGGTCGTCTAAATGCTTGTGTTTGTCGTAAATTTTATTCAAATCAGAGATACGCAGTACCTTCATCAGTATCCAACCAATAAAGGTTCCGATGAAACCGTACTTGTCTAATTTGATCGCTTTTGCAACTTCTTTTGCAGTTACCAATCCCATATACTTACTTTAACGCGAATTACAAATATAGGAAAACAACCTTAATTTAAATCATTTATTTCACAACTAGCTGAATCGTTTGATCGGCGCGTTGTTCTAACAGAATTTCCTTGTCTTTTTGCAGCCCTTCAATGGCTGATTCTGTAAAGTGTCGGATGGTGTAGAGCGATACATTTTCGTAGTGTGTCACCTTGAATTTTGAACGCAATATTTTGAGTAATTTTTCCAAATTATTGAACTTATTATCCACACATACTGAAAAACTAATCGCAGAGTTTTGAATCACGTCTACTTTCATTTTACAATCAGATAGTAATTTGAAGATTTCGCTAATATTATCTTCTACGATAAACGAAAAATCTAACGAAGAAAGTGAAATCAACACTTGATTCCTTTTTACAATAAAACACGGAATATTTGGGGTAATTCCCATACCTTTTGCAACCGCCGTTCCATCTTTTTTCGGATTGAGAAATGATTTTACATATAACGGAATTTCCTTGCGCTGTAACGGTTGTAATGTTTTTGGGTGAATGACCGAAGCTCCGTAAAATGCTAATTCGATTGCTTCTCGATACGAAATATTGTGTAATAATTGTGCATTTTCAAAATAGCGTGGATCGGCATTCAATACGCCAGGCACATCTTTCCAAATCGTGACACTTTCTGCATTTAAACAATAGGCAAAAATCGCGGCTGTGTAATCTGAACCTTCTCTACCTAACGTTGTGGTAAAGTTATTTGGATCACTTCCAATAAATCCTTGGGTGATATTGAGTTTGTTACGATTTACCTTTTGTCGGATGCTTTCCTGCGTCAATTCCCAATCGACTTTGGCATCGCGATAATACGTATCCGTTTTGATCATTTCGCGCGCATCCAACCACGTGTTTTCAATAGAAATACTATTTAAATACGTGCTTACAATGGTTGTAGAAATCAATTCCCCAAACGATACCAATTGATCGTAGACATAGTTATAATCTGGTGATTTGTTACGTCCTAAAAAGCCTTGCATTTCTTCAAAAAACGATTTGACTTTTCCAAAAATCGAATGACTTTCGTTTGGAAACAAGTCCAGCAGAATTTCATTATGATATTTCGCAATTTCTTGAATGGAAGCTTGCAATTCTGGATTTTCCTCAAAGTAATTCTTAATAACCACTTCAATGGCATTTGTCGTTTTTCCCATCGCAGAAATCACGATTAAAGTATTGTCGTAACCTACTTGTTGTAGTACATTCACTAAATTTTTTACACCATTGGCATCTTTTACAGATGCGCCACCAAATTTGAATATTTTCATCACAAAATTTATTTTGTTGTTCCCGCGAAAGCGGGAAGCTCTTACTATTATTATATTTTCTTTTTCAATTTTTACTGTATCACCTAACGTCAGATCGAGTGGAAAATGTGATCACATTTTTTGTATCGAGATTTGCTTTGATGTTAAATTTCTTTTGCTTCATAGTACTTCTCGATACAATTTATCGTGCCTCAAAATCACTCGAAGTGACGATTGTGTATGATACGTCATTGCGAAAGTTTTGGAAAAACTTGTGGCAATCTGTTTCTTTCGAAGAGGAATGCTGCTTTGATTTGGACAGATTACCGCGCTATCGCTCGTAATGACGAATCAAACTTTTCGTTGTATCGAGACCTGCTTGTTTCCTAAATTTTCAAATTAAAGAAACAGATTGCCACGTCGTAAACTCCTCGCAATAACGTTTCAAAAAGTCTCAATACTCAATACTAACATCTCAATTCTTATTAGCTAAATAATCCTGAATTCCTACTTCATCCAACTGCACCACATGCCAATCGCGCATGACGTTGGCTCCAATGTGTTCGTAAAAGTCAATTGCAGGTGTATTCCAATCTAACACTTCCCAACCGATACGTTTCACACCTAAGTCGTTTCCGTATTCAATAACTTTCTGCAATAATGCGCCGCCAATTCCTTTTCCACGAGCTTTTTCATTTACGATCAAATCTTCTAAGTGCAATACTTCACCTTTCCATGTAGAATAACGCATGTACACCAATGCGATTCCAACAACCTCCTGTACTGAACTTGATTCAGTATCTTCAAGAGTTTCCGCTACAAAACAATGAAATTTTGGATGCTCGCCAAAACCATCTTTTCGTAAGGTTTCTGGTGTAATGATTACCGCGTCTTCTTCTTTCTCAAAAATTGCCAATTCATTGATCAGTCGGAAAATAGCATCAACATCAGTGGCAACTGCGGTTCGGATGGAATAGTTCATAAACTTTAAATATTTACACAAAGGTAACAAGGCAAACATTATAATTTTTACGAAAACGTTATAGTTTTACAAAATTATCGATATTTGTGATCTAAGAAACAACCTAAGACAACATGGCGAAACAAAATCAAACTTTAGGAGAATTTATTATAGAGAATCAAGCTGAATTTAAATATTCTTCTGGAGAACTTTCCCGATTGATCAATTCGATACGATTGGCCGCAAAAGTGGTGAATCACGAAGTAAATAAAGCTGGATTGGTAGACATCATTGGCGCCGCTGGTGAAACTAATATTCAGGGAGAAGATCAGCAAAAGTTAGATGTGTATGCCAATGATAAGTTTATTCAAACCTTAAGCAACCGAAATATTGTCTGCGGAATTGGTTCGGAAGAGAATGATGATTTTATTGCAATTAATAGTTTGGACGAAAACAATCAAAATAAATATGTAGTATTGATTGATCCGCTCGATGGTTCTTCTAATATTGATGTGAATGTTTCTGTAGGAACGATTTTTTCAGTATTCCGAAGAGTCACGCCAGTAGGAACGCCTGTAACGATTGAAGATTTTCTGCAAGAAGGCAACAAACAAGTGGCAGCAGGTTATGTTATTTATGGAACCTCAACAATGTTAGTGTACACGACGGGTCATGGTGTGAATGGTTTTACTTTGAATCCTGCAATTGGAACGTTTTACTTATCACATCCAAACATGCAATTTCCTGAAACGGGACGCATCTATTCCATCAACGAAGGGAATTATGCACACTTCCCGCAAGGTGTAAAAGATTATATCAAATATTGTCAAGAAGAAAAAGAAGATCGTCCATATACGTCGCGTTATATTGGTTCTTTGGTTTCAGATTTCCATCGAAATTTAATTAAAGGCGGCATTTATATTTATCCGCAAACTTCCAAAGCGCCAAATGGAAAACTGCGTTTGTTATACGAGTGCAATCCGATGGCATTTTTGGCGGAACAGGCAAACGGACTGGCATCTGATGGTTTTCAGCGCATTATGGATGTGAAGCCTACCGAGTTGCATCAACGTGTTGCAATTTTCTGCGGAAGTCGAAAAATGGTTGAAAAAGCCGAAGAGTTTATGAAGAACTCGTAGGAAACACAGCCACTTCCACAAAATTTGTTACTTTTGTGTATACCTGAGAACAATAAATTACTTCTACATGGCTACAAAAGGTGAAAATTCCAACGATGCTGAACAAACAAACGCTGGCATCACAGATCCATCGACTAAGATTGAAGCAATCAAGAATTTAATTTTTGGAGAAAATATTCAAGAGTATAACTCTGAATTTGACAACATCAAAAATGACATTCTTGCCAAAAAACAAGCACTCGAAAATCTAATTGAAGAAGTGCGTTCAGAGTTGATTCAAAATATTGACAATCTGAGCACGGACTTAAATATACGCATTACGGAACTCGAATCGAACATCGAAAATAAGTTAGACGATTTAGACGAGAAAAAAGTAGATCGCAGACAATTAGGACAACTCCTAATCACTCTTGGAGAGAACATAGGAAAAGAGTAAACCACAACCTAGCTCTTATGTGTATTTATGACGGAAGCTGATAAATTAACGTTATTAAAAGATTTATTACTCACGGACGATCGTGCGTACGCGGCTTCTATTCATGAAAAACTCAAAGCGCTTGAAGATATCATCAACGAGCAAAAGAAACTTTCCAACAAAGTTGATCCGATTATTGATGATAAGTTAGAGGAATTTATAGAAGAGATTCCTGAAACGCTCGGTCCTACCATCACCGAAGCCTTAGCCGAGCAGATTAAAAACTCCAAAGATCAAGTAGTAGAAGCCTTGTATCCCATTATGGGAAAAATGATTAAGAAGTATATTTCGCAGGAAATTAGCTTGCTTACCGAACGCATCAACAAACAATTGGAAGACAGTTTTTCGGCGAGAAGTTGGAAGCGAAAATTCAAATCGTGGTTTGGTGGCGTGCGTGAAGAAGAATTATTGCTGAGTGAATTAGCTTCTATCTCAAAAGTAGAGCAAGTATTGGTCATTGAGAAAAATTCTGGATTGCTCATCGGACAATATGCGAAGACCGAAACAATTGACAAAGACATGGTTTCTGGAATGTTGACCGCGATTAAGAGTTTTGTGGAAGATGCGTTTCAAGGAAGAAGTCAAAACTTAGAATTGATTGAGTACGAACTGTATCATATTCATATCCAGAGTTTTGTATCTTTTTACGTGGCAGTTGCGATTTCTGGCGAATATAATCTTACCTTTAAGAACAAAATACAAGATATAATCTTTAATTTTACTGATAACTTTTTAAATTTATTTGACGATTTAAGTCAAATACAAGAACACGATATTACTAACGAATTAGAATTCTACTTTAGTACGAATGAAGAAAGCCTCTAAAAAAATAATTCTATTAGGTCACTTTGGTGTCGGAAAATCTTCATTGATCCGACAGTTTGTAGAAAATACCTTTACAAGCGATTACAAAGTTACTATTGGAGTTCACATCTTAAAGAAAGAAGTGGAAATTTCAGCCGATGAAACCATTTCACTAATTATTTGGGATTTGGAAGGATACGACGATATTAAAAAAACAAGAGCTTCGTATCTACTAGGAACACACGGATTTATTTATGTGTTTGATGTGACGCGCCCTGCGACCTTTGAAAATCTAGAAAATGATATAACCTACCTAACCAACCAATATGCTAATACGCCACTCAAAGTTGTGGGGAACAAAGCAGACTTGGTGACTAAAACATATTTAAAAGAAAACAAAAACATGTTTGCTGTGACGCCTGACTTTTTTACAAGTGCCAAAACAGGCGACAAAGTAGACGATATGTTTATTGCTTTGGCTAAAGAACTTGTGAACTAATTATGATCTTAGAAACGTATAGAGGAACCTATTTTCACCCTCGAACACAGTTTATAACTATTGATAAATCCGGAAATGTATTAGAGAGTGACGATGTGCTTTTTTCCTTAAAAGAAGGAGAAGACATTAACTCCGTGAGTCCGTTTTTTGAAGGACTGTCTACGTATTTTGACGTAGATGAAGACAATGATATTAAATTTACTTGTGTGCATTTGGAAGCGATTGACCAAAAGGAATATACTTGCGACATTGAATTTAAAACCTTTGCGGCCAATCAACCTACGTTGATTATGATTCACGATTTTTCAGATCATTACAAATACTATCAAGAAGTTGCACAAAGCAGAAACGAATCTGTGATCAATTCGCAAATTTTAGAACTCAAGAATAAATATCTTAAAGAAAAAGAAGATTTTAAAAATACCTTCATTGCCAATTTTAGTCACGAGTTGCGCAATCCGTTGACAGGTGTGACTGCTTTTTGTTCGGTGTTGGAAAAAACAGACATGTCGTTAGAACAGCAAGATTATGTAGAAGTTATCAAATCATCTGCAGATCATTTAAAAAATATGATTGGTGATATTTTAGAAATCTCTAAGATTGAAGTTGGAAAATTAGCGCTGAATGAAGAATTGTTCAATTTCCACGAACTCATTGAAATGTTGGAGTTTACGTATAGCGTCAAAGCCAAGCAAAAAAATCTTGAATTTGAAGTTAATTTTGACGAGAAAATTCCAAGATACATTGAAGGAGACAAAACACGCATCAAACAGATTTTTGAAAATTTGATTGAAAATGCATTGAAGTTTACGCAATCTGGAAAAGTAACATTTGCCATTCATGCCAATCAAAGCAGAGCCCGAAAAGTCAACGTCAACATCAGGGTAACAGATACAGGCATTGGCATTCCTACCGAAAAACTAGATTCGGTGTTTAACAGTTTTACCCAACTCAACAAATCTTCAAAATTTGCAGGGACAGGTTTAGGTTTGTCCATTGTAAAAGGATTGGTAGAATTGATGGAAGGGAAAATTTCTGTAGAAAGTGAAGAAGGTGCAGGCTCTACGTTTAAGATCAATATGAATCTTAAATATCCGATCAATCAAGAGCAAACTTCATTGGATAAAAAATCAGAGATGGAGAAGAAAAATTTCTTATCCAAAGAAAAATACAGTGTCTTACTTGCAGAAGATTCCGAATTGGCACAAATGGCTGTTTTAAAAATCTTAGCGCAAGAAGGGAATTTCTTTTTAGACATTATTACTAACGGCGAAGATGTCATTGAAAGCGTAATTCACAACGAATACGACTTGATTTTGATGGACATACGCATGCCAGGAACACACGGAGACGAACTCACAAAAATGATTCGCTCCTTACCTGTTCACAACTGCAAAACCATTCCGATTTTAGCCTTAACCGCCAATTTGTACGATGCCGATAAAAAACGCTACAAAAAAATGGGCATGACGGATATTATTGAAAAACCTTTTGATGAAAGTACGTTGCTGAAGAAGATTTATAAGCATTTGAAGTAGGTAGGTTGTTGGCTGTTAGGTCTTGGGTCTTGGTAAAACTACTTTTTCATTTACTATTTTGAGTTTTACACTTTAACTTTTGTAATTCGTTTGTTGTCAGTTGGTCGCTGCGCTCCGTTATATGTTAGTTTGTGTGTTAATTTGACGCTCTTAACTCTTAACTCTTAAAAGTACTTTTTTACCACGAATACACAATTTTTTATGAAACGTCATCACGAGGAATGATAGTGACGTAGTGATCTGTTTATTGTAAAACGTTTCTGTTCTTTGAAGCGGCAGATTGCTTTGTCGTTCTTCCGAATAATTACGTATGAATGAGCATTCCTACATTTTCAAATCATCAAATTGATTCATTAAAAACGTCACTTTGAGTGTCTTGAACTTGATTCAGGATCTATCGGAGAAGTACTTGTAATCAAACAGTTTCAAATCATTTTAAAAATAAAACTCCTAAACTTTAAGATTTCATAGCTGTTCTCGATACAACGAATCACAGATTCGCCACTCGAACTGACGTATTTGAAATTGATGATATTATATGGAAAACATGGAGATTTCGACACAAATCAAGTTAGAAATCACAACGACGCATCAATGAGCAATATTACATTTTCAAATTATCAAATCAACACATAAAAAAACCGAACTCATATCAAGTTCGGTTTCTAAATTATAGCTCGTTTGTATTAACGATTCATATTTTTGATTTCGTCTTTAAAATCATCTAAATCTACACCTTTGCTTACGAGCATCAAGGATTTGTGTACTACATACGCAACATTTTCTGGAGAGAATCCTAAACCAATTCCCAAACGCTCTAAAATCACTGTTTGTCTTGGTCCTAATTCGTTATCAGCATATACCATACGCGCTAAATCATATAAACGATCTAAACGTTCGCTGTATAAGATTGGCGGATTTACAGGATGCGATCTGTAATCTTTTAAAATTGCTTTATAATCACTCTCTAAGATATCTAACCTTTTAGCCATTCTATCTAAAAAAGCTTTTTCCTCATCTGTAATAATGCCGTCGCTCATGGCTACCCTGACAATGGCTGCAAAGTGACTTTTATTTCGTTTACGAAATCCACTTGAATATAAATCTGATATAGACATTTCTTAATATTTTATCCTGCAAATATAGTTATTCTCTCGTCTTTTTAAACAAAAACTCAGTCTGATTTTCTAGGTTTCTGACGAGTTCAGTATATTTGCATCTAAATTTTTATCAACGTGAGTATATCCAAAATCTCGCAGCATTTTTTACAATCTCCCAGCCTAGGGAAATTGGGGCAAGCTATTGCCAAAAATCAAGAAAAAATACATCTCAAAGGACTGACAGGCTCTAGTATTTCGTTTGTCATTTCAGAAGCGTTCAAGCAAAGTGAACTGCCGTTTTTGTTGATCTTAGACGATAAGGAAGAGGCGGCGTATTACTTAAATGATCTGGAGCATTTGCTGAATGATAAAGATGTGCTTTTTTATCCGGGAAGTTACCGTCGTCCGTATCAAATAGAAGAAACCGACAATGCCAATGTATTGCTTCGCGCGGAAGTGCTCAACCGCATCAATTCGCGCAAAAAACCTTCTTTGATTGTTACGTATCCAGATGCACTTTTTGAAAAAGTAGTCACGCGAAAAGAACTCGAAAAGAACACGCTCAAAATTTCACTGAACGATAAATTGTCGATCGATTTTGTGAATGAAACCTTGTTTGAATACAACTTTAATCGCGTCGATTTTGTCACCGAACCAGGCGAATTTTCAGTCCGTGGTGGAATTGTGGATGTATATTCATTCTCGAACGATGAACCATACCGAATTGAGTTTTTTGGTGATGAAGTAGACAGCATTCGTACGTTTGATGTGGAAACGCAATTGTCTACCGAAAAGGTAAAAAAGATCAGCATCATTCCGAATGTAGAAAATAAAGCCTTGCAAGAATCTCGCGAAAGCTTCTTAAAATATATTCCCGGAAAAACGATTGTATTTGCGAAAAATACCGCCTTGTTGTTGGGGCGAATGGAGAAATTATTTGAGAAAGCAACAGCCGCTTTTGCAGAATTATCCGAAGACATTAAACACAATACACCTGAAGAATTATTCTGTACAAAAGAATTGTTAGCGCGTCAATTTTTAGAATATACTACCGTAGAATTGACGACAAATCCGTTGATGAAGGCAGATACGTCTATCAATTATAAAACCACGCCACAACCGTCGTTCAATCGCCAATTTGACTTGCTGATTCAAGATTTAGACGAAAATCACGAAAAAGGATATACCAATTATATCACTTGCACGAGTGAACAGCAAGCGAAACGTTTTGACGATATTTTTAAAGATGTAGAGCAAAAAGTACATTACGAAACGGTGGTGCTTCCACTCTATCAAGGATTTGTGGATCATCAGCAAAAAATGGTGTGTTATACCGATCACCAAATTTTTGAACGTTATCACAAATTCCATTTGAAGAATGGTTATGCCAAAAAGCAAGCAATTACGCTGAAAGAATTGACCAATTTGGAAGTGGGCGATTATGTCACGCATATTGATCACGGAATTGGAAAGTTTGGTGGTTTAAAAAAGATTGATGTGGAAGGCAAAAAGCAAGAAGCGATCAAGTTAATTTACGGCGAACGTGATATTTTGTATTTGAGCATTCACTCGCTGCATAAAATTTCTAAATACAACGGAAAAGACGGAAAACCACCAAAAATATACAAATTAGGTTCTGGCGCTTGGAAAAAACTCAAGCAAAAGACCAAAGCGCGCGTCAAGCATATTGCGTACAATTTAATTGAACTCTACGCGAAGCGACGCATGCAAAAAGGAATTCAGTACGGACCTGATACGTATTTGCAACACGAGTTGGAAGCTTCGTTTATTTATGAAGACACGCCCGATCAATCGAAAGCGACACAGGACGTGAAAGCCGATATGGAAAGTGAGCGTCCGATGGACAGATTAGTCTGTGGTGATGTTGGTTTTGGAAAGACAGAAGTCGCGATTCGTGCTGCGTTTAAAGCAGTTGATAACGGCAAGCAAGTCGCGATATTAGTCCCAACGACCATTTTGGCATTTCAGCATTTTAAAACCTTTAGCGAGCGCTTAAAAGACATGCCAATTGCGATTGATTATTTAAATCGTTTCCGAAGTACCAAACAGCGAAATGAAGTCTTGAAAGGATTGGAAAACGGCAATGTAGATATTGTCATCGGAACACATCAATTGGTGAACAAAGCGGTACAATTTAAAGATTTAGGCTTACTGATTGTCGATGAAGAACAAAAGTTTGGCGTAGCTGTGAAAGATAAGCTCAAAACCATCAAAGAAAATGTAGATACCTTGACATTGACAGCCACACCAATTCCGCGAACCTTACAATTTAGTTTGATGGCAGCTCGCGATTTATCGGTGATTACCACGCCGCCGCCAAACCGTTATCCGATTGAAACCCATGTGATCCGTTTTCAAGAAGAAACCATTCGTGATGCGGTGAGTTATGAGATTCAGCGTGGCGGACAGGTATTTTTTATTCACAATCGTATTGAAAATATCAAAGAAGTCGCAGGCATGATTCAGCGTTTGGTGCCTGATGCGAAGATTGGCATCGGACACGGACAAATGGACGGAAAAAAACTGGAAAAGTTGATGCTTTCGTTTATGAACGGTGAATTTGATGTCTTAGTCTCGACCACAATTATTGAAAGTGGTTTGGACGTGCCGAACGCGAATACCATTTTTATCAATAATGCCAATAATTTTGGTTTGAGCGATTTGCATCAGATGCGCGGTCGTGTCGGTCGTAGCAATAAGAAAGCGTTTTGTTATTTTATTACGCCGCCGGATTCTGTCATGACCAAAGATGCACGCAAACGTATCAATGCCTTGGTACAATTTTCAACCTTAGGAAGCGGATTTAATATTGCGATGAAAGATCTAGAGATTCGTGGTGCAGGCGATTTACTAGGTGGTGAACAAAGCGGATTTATCAACGAAATCGGTTTTGATACGTATCAGAAAATCTTAAACGAAACCATTGAAGAACTCAAAGAAAATGAGTTTAAAGAATTGTACGATTCGCAACCAAATCAAAAACCTAAAGTATTCCTTAAAGAAACACAGATCGATACTGACTTTGAATTGTTATTCCCTGACGAATACATCAACACCGTTTCGGAACGTTTGGTATTGTACAACAAGTTGAGCGAACTTAAAACAGAAGAAGAACTTCAAACCTATGAAAAGGAATTGGTTGATCGATTTGGTCTGTTGCCTGAGCCTGCAGTTGCGTTATTAGATTCGGTTCGTATCAAGTGGATTGCGACACGTTATGGTTTGGAGAAAATCATTATGAAAAAAGGCAAAATGATTGGGTATTTTATTGCCGATCAGCAATCAGAATTTTATCAAAGTGCCGCTTTTACAAGTATTTTACAGTTTGTTCAACGCAATTCATCGATTTGTAAAATGAAAGAAAAACAAACCCGAAATGGTTTGCGTTTATTGCTTACTTTTGAACATATTACCTCAGCCAAGAAAGCATTACAGGCTTTGGAAAAAATTGGGTAATTTGCTTTGGCTTAATTATTGGATAGACACTGAAGTGATTTAAAGAAAAAATATCATGATAAAAAAAATACTGTGTATTCTGCTTTTGATTCCGATGTGCATACAAGCACAAAACCTCTTATCAGGTACATTTCCTTCTACGGAAGATTATAAGTGGTTTATTATTTATAAATTAAAAACCACGCGCCAAGAATATGTGGCCAATGGCAAGGTGGAAGCAGGAAAGATGCGTTATACCTTTGGCGCTTCTGCGGAAAAAGGCATGTATCGTTTGGTATACGGTTTGCCGCAGGAAGAGAAAAACTTTGACTTTATTTACAGTGGTGAAGAAAATATTTCGTTTGCGTATGACGGAGAAGCGTTGGACTTTACCGCTTCTAAAGAAAATAAATTGCACACTTCGTATTTTAAGAATATCAACGAAGCAAAGCGTTCCATCAATACGTATTACCAAAGTGGAAGTACCAATGAAGCGTCTTTTTTAGAGGTTTTTGGGAGTATTCAAACTTTGCAAGATACTTTTGAGAAAGAAGCCGAAGGAACGATTGCATGCAATTTTATCAAAGCAAGTCGTACGTATATGCCAACCAGTTATGAAAAGCCAAATCTTATGGTGAGCAATATTAAAAAACACTATTTTGATCATGTAGATTTTACCAATCCGATGTTGCAAAACTCTGATTTTATTGCGGATAAAGTCTCTAATTATGTGTTTACAGCATTGCCAATGAAAAAGCTGACCGGAGAAGAATTGACCGCTGAATACAAAAAAAATATTGCTACGGTTGTACAAAAGATGCAAGCCGTTCCCGCGGAGTATCAAAAAACATTAGTCAACGTATTGTGGGAACAAATGACGATGATAGAAAATGATGACATCGCGATTCATATAGGAAATGAATATTTAATACCGCTCGCCAAAAAACAGAATGATACTGCTTTGATGGAAAAGCTTCAAACCTATGAGCGACTCGCTTTTGGACAAGTCGCTCCTGAAATTACCTGGGTAAAAGATAATACTACCCAAAAATTAAGCGCATTGAATTCCGCTGAAAATTACATTATCGTATTTTGGAGTAGCACCTGTTCGCATTGTTTGAAAGAAATGCCCAAACTCAAAACCTTTATCAATTCGCAAGAAAAAGGCAAGCTTGCTGTCATTGCCATTGGTTTGGAAGATGAACGCGCGGGTTGGGCAGATGAAAGTGCCTTTTACCCAGACTTTATTCACATTTTAGGACTACAAAAGTGGGATAACGAAATTGGAAACTTATACGATGTCACCGCAACGCCTACCTTTTTTATTTTAGACAAAGACAAGCGCATTATTGGCAAACCATATGGTGTAAAGGAGCTGAAAGAATTTTATACAAAGGATGAGAAGTAAAGAGGTTGTCTAAAAAGTACAGATTTCGTCAAACCGAACTCTTGTGCTAAACTTGATTCAGTATGATGAGATTTTAAAGCCTGTGCTGAACTTATTTCAGTATCAAGCTCAGAATGACGCTAGCAAAGACTTTTTAGACAGCTTCGTTCTTTTTTATGATAAGTGTATCTATCCTGAAACTTGCTGTCCTCTACAGTTATTATTTGTTTGATTAGCCTCATCGCTTTCTGTACAACCATTTTGGATTTCTGTTACAGTGGCACCTTATGTTCCTCCTTTTATAAAATCTATTTGTGTAAACTTTGCAATTTGTAATTTATTCAAGTTAAAATGCTTTCTTTTTTTGTGTTTTCATAATCATAAATTTTAATACGGTACGTTCATGATTTATGATATCGTATTTGCATCATAAATAATTACTTTAGACAATATGTTTTTCCTATAATTTATCGTTTTAGAATGATTATTGAAAATTATAAACAAAAAGAGCAAAAAAGTAATCATACTTTTTTGCTCTTTTATCGAACAGCATCTTTCCATTAGTTTTATAGATCAATTGCTACAATTATCATTTTCATCGGAAAGGTAATTACCAACTGATTTACCTTTTATAAAATCAACCTTTTTTAGCTTCGCAATTTTAAATTTTTTTAGTTTAATTGTTTTTTTTACCTGTTTTTTCATAAGTTTTAATATTTAAATCTATCCTTAAATTTATGACATTTACTCGAAGGAGTAAAATGCACTAATCAAAGCTTATCAAAAACAAACAGAAAATGTAATTGCTTCTATACTTATTTGATTTTTAATTATGTTTTATCCTGAAACTTGCTGTCCTAAACAGCCATTAGTTTGTTTCATCAGCATCATCGCTTCCTGTACAACCATTTTGAAGGTCAGTCTTTGTACCTAATTCTGTTCCTCCCTTGATAAGGTCTGTTTGCATAAACTTTGCAATTTGTAATTTATTCAAGTTAAGTGCTTTCATTTTTTGTGTTTTCATAATCATGTTTTTAATGTTAATGAGCTTGAATGCCTTTTCACGTCAATTTGTCTACAGGCAAGAATTAAGTTAACTTACCTTATACGCTTATTATTATTACAAATTAATTATTTTTCATAACTTCTTTAAAATTGAATAAAAAAACAGAAGAACTATAGTAGTGCTCCTGTTCTTTTTTTATGATAAAGTGTATCTATCCTGAAACTTGTTGTCCTCTACAGTTATTATTTGTTTGATTGGCCTCATCGCCTTCCGTACAACCATTTTGGATTTCTGTTACTGTGGCACCTTCTGTACACATACCGTTGTACCTACTGTGACACTCGGTGATACCTTCGTCTGTTTTCAGTTTGGTTACATCTTCTTGAAGAGTATTTTCTCGAGCTCCACCATTAATTAGAATTCTATTTAAATTTGCGACTTTAAATTTCTTGAATTGCAATACTTTTTTCTTTTCTCTCATTGTATACTTATTTTAAAATTTGAATGTATCCAAATCTAAGACTATAATTATAATATCTCCTGAAAACCAATTGTTTGAAAACTACAATTCCGTGAATTATTGTTTTTTTTCAGCATTTTCTCTTACTTTTTTGATAAAGTAAGATGGTTTTAATCCTGTTTTCTTTTGAAATGCTCTTGAGAAACCTTCAGGATTGGAGAATCCGATTTCTTCAGCAATGGCACGAATGGTATATTTTTGATATTTAGTATCTGTTTGCACATGTTTTACCAAATAATCAATTCGCAAATCGTTGATATACGTAGTGAAGTTTTTCTCTTTGTACGAGTTGACAATTTTAGACAAATACTTGGAGTTTGTATTGACAATTTTGGCTACATCTTTTAATGAAATTTGGTTGATTAAAAAGGCTTCTCCTTGTTCAAATCCTTCCAAAGATTGTAATACTTCTTTTATTATTTCTGGACCTATTCCCAAAGATACTACATCAGATTTTGCATTTTTTATTGTAATTTCTTCCTCAATACTCGCATTAAAATTGGATTGCTCCATAAGCTCATTGTATCGCCGTTCATACTGCTTTTTTAATCTGTAATAATACACCAAAAAGGAAATAGTAATGACACCAAGAATTGCTCCGATGATTACTATCCAATCTCGTTCTTGCACAATTTTCTGATTTTGTCCTTGCAGTTTTTTAATCAATCGTTCTTTACTAGCTACATATGCTGGAATGTCATATTTTTTTGAAATATTCTTAGATAAATATTTATAATCTGCATGAATTGTACTGTCGATTTTTAACAGTTGTTTGGTATAATACAGTTCTTTTTGATCGTTCTTTTCTGCACGCGCATTGTTAATTAGATACACATACGATTCTCGCAATGGCGGAAATAAATCTTGATTTTTAACATACGAAGTGTCTATTTTTTTGAAGTATGCTATCGCCTTTTTTTTATTTCCAAGTTCAAAGTAATTTTTAGCCAAATAAAAAATTCCGACTAACTGATTCCTTTCTTCAAGATGAGGAATTCCTTTTTGTATGCTATCTATTGAAGTCTTGTATTTTTTTTGAATGTGTAGATTAATTCCTTCGTTCGTAACAAAAGAATAATAAAGTCTTGAAAAGTCATTCTTCTTAGCAATCAGGATACCTTGTTTATTAATTTCCGCTGCCTTTTCAGTGTTTTTTGATTCATAGTATAAAGAAGATAATTGAAAAAGAGCTTGTAATTCTCCTTGCACGCGTCGAGGTTTTGAAGACTCCAAATAAGAGATATATTCCTTAAAAAGCTTTTCAGCCTCTTCAAAGTCACCTGAAATCCTTTTTAGATATGCTATGCTATATTTGGTGAGGTATTTGTAACGAATATAACCTCTTTCTTCAGCAGCTTTTTCAGCAAGGAAATAAGTATCAAGTGCTTTTTTATAATTTTTATCGTAGGTCAAAGCAGTACCTTTTGCTAAATACGGAATCATAGGAAATTTATCATCTCCTGTAAGGTCTTTTGTGTGGTAAATAGCACTATCTAAATACTGAATCTTTTCTGTAAAATCATCATTTTTAATTGCTAATAAATAATATCCACGACCAATAAAACGCTTGTCTCCTGTTTTTTGTGTTTTTGCTAAATAGTCCGTTGCTAAAATTTTTGCCTTTACTGGAGTGACACTGTCTTTACGAAATTGTTGTATCAGCGTTTTAAATTCTTTAAATAAATCTTCTTCATCTTGCGCAAAAACAACTGTCCCAACTAATAACAACAATATGAACACTACACGCTTTTTCATAATAAAGGAAAGGTTTCCAACAAATATAATTGAAATGCCTATTGGTATCTATTTTTTATAATCTAGTTTGACTGCAATCACAGAATTACATGTAGCAGTGTGCGTGAAGAAGTGAGACTGTCTAAAAAGTCTACACAGGCATCATTCTGAGCTTGATACTGAAATAAATTCAGCACAGGCTTCAGAATCTCATCACACTGATTATCAACTGTTATGAGAAACCGAATCATACTGAATCAAGTTCAGCACAAGAGTTCGGTTTGACGAAATTTGTACTTTTTAGACAGCCTCATTTTTTTAAGTATTCCTATTTTACTCAATAATCGAGATTTAAAATGCTCCGACGCTTGTGTCGAAATGTTTTAACGGTTTCCATTGAATGCTTCGCGGGCTTATCTCAAAGTAGTTGACTTTTTAACTTCTTGTAGTAAATAGTTTATCATCTTAAACCTCCATTACCTTCAGGGTTAGTTGTACACGTACACGGATTTGCCGGTTGTGTTTGAGGCTTTGTTCTTGTATCAGGATTACATGTCGGTTCAGGACATGTGTGATCATCAACTGTAGGACATCCATTAGTTTGACCTGTACCTGTGCCTTGTTGCGTATTGTTACATGGAAATGAATTTGTTCCTCCTTTTAACCATGCCGCATCAAGGCTTGCTATTTTAAATTTTCGCAGTTTTAGGGATTTTTTCTTTTCTCTCATTGTATACTTATTTTAAAATTTGAATGTTCTCAAAACTACACAATCATCAGAAAAATCTACTGAAAGTCAGCTCCTTGAATACGACAATTCCGTGAATTATTGTTTTTTTTTGGTACTTTCTCGTGCTTTTTTAATGAAATATGAAGGTTTTAGTCCTGTTCTTTTTTGAAAAGCTCGTGAAAATCCTTCTGGGTTTGAAAATCCAATTTCTTCTGCAATGGCACGAATGGTATATTTTTGATATTTAACATCTGTTTGCACATGATTAATCAAATAATCAATTCGCAGATCGTTGATATAGGTTGTAAAATTTTTCTCTTTGTAAGAGTTGACTATTTTGGACAAGTATTTTGAATTGGTGTTCAGCAACTTGGCCACATCTTTTAAAGAAATTTGATTGGTCAAAAACGTTTCCCCTTTTTCAAAAGCCTCTAACGATTGTAACACCTCGTTTACAATCTCAAGATCAATTCCCAAGGAAGTCACTTGTGGTTTTGCATGCGATACTGTAATCTCTTCTTTGATAGGAGCTGCTGTAGCCTTTTCCATAATGTCATTATAGCGTTTTTGATATTGTTTTTTCTGTCGATAATAATACAGTACCAAAAATATAATGGACAAACCAACCATACTACCAATACCAATAATCCAATTTTTTTCTTGAGTAATACGTGCATTCTTTACCTGTAATTCTTCAATAAGCATGTCTCTTTCTGCTTCATACTTTGGAGTATCATACTTTTTAAAAATATTACTTGAAAGGTGTTTATAATTGGTATGATTTAAACTATCCACCTGTAATAATTGAGTCGTGTAATACAATTGCTCCTCTTTGTTTTTTTTCTGTTTCGCGTCATTAATGAGATATACATAGGATTCCCTTAATAGCGGCGATAAATCCTTAGTATTTTGAAATACAGTATCTATTTTCCTAAAATAGTACAGTGCTTTTTCTTTTTCATTCAATGCATAAAAACTTTTTCCGAGATAAAAATCTGCCACCTCTTGATCTGCAGGAAGTAAATAAGAATATCCTTTTTGAATGCTATCAATAGAAGTCCTGTAATCGCCTTGAATACTTAAATTTATACCTTCATTCACAACAAAATGATAATAGTAGTCCGGAAGATCGTGTGCTTTTGTCACCTCAATTCCTTGTATGTTAATTTCGGTGCATTTTGCAGTATTCCTCGATTCATAGTACACAGAAGACAGTTGAAATAGTACATGTATATAACTCGCAATATCATAATTTTCTTCGGCTTCAAGATTTACCAAACATTCTTTAAATAATTTTTCAGAAGCTTCATAATCACCAAGCATTCGTTTTAAATAGGCTATATTATACTTTGCGGATTGTAAATAAGTAGTAGACTGAATTTTTTCTGCAAGCGAATCTGCCGTTAAATAATCTTCCAAAGCCTGTTGATAATCTTTGTTAAAATCATGACTGGTGCCTCTATACAAATACAGCATTGTTAAAAACATAGCATCTTCTTTAATTTCTTTAATGTATGCAATGGCGCTATCTAAATACTGTATTCTTTCTTCTACATTGTCATTTTTTATGGCTAGCAAATAATATCCTCTCCCTATATACCTTTTTTCTTTACTTTTTTGAGCCTTCTGCAGATAATCACTCGCTATTATTTTTGCCTTTGCTGGCGTAATGCTCGTATCAATAAGTTGTACTGATACATCTTGAAACTCTGTAAGTAAGTCTTCCGATTGCGCAAAAACAAAAGATCCTGAAAAGAACAGACATATGTACAATAATAAAACTCTCATGAAGGGTTGTTTCCAGCAAATATAATTGAAAAGCCTATGGAAATGCATCGTTTTGATAGCAAGATTTTCGACAATTCACGGAATTGAAGGTACAATTCGCGGAATACTCATTTGCTTTAATTGACTGGTAATCAATTTATTCATTGCTTTGAGGATATGTAATTGCATGGAGAAATTATTAATTAAAAATTCAAAGAAATGAAAAAACAAAAAATTAAAAGCTTAAAATTAAGTAAACAAAAAGTTGCAAATTTTAAACCAATTTTAGGTGGTAGACCTCCAAAATCTTTTTTTCAAAGAGAATGTAAAGAGCCAGATCCTATCTCAGATATTTCCTGCTTTATCGAGTCAAATTGTGTAGGCTGTACCGTATCCACTAAGAATAGTTATTACGATTGCTAAATCCCAAAAGCTACTATATGAAATTGAATTTCATATATAGCTAAATTAATATAAAATAACATAGAAGATTTGCAAAGAAAAAGTTGAAGTTCTAGGCAAAAAACGCAGGCATAGCTAGGCTACGTTGAGTATTTTTAACGAAGAAATTCAGCTTTTTATTCATAAGATT
>JBCCLH010000049.1:0-36203 GCA_039026955.1 Bacteroidota bacterium | reverse complement strand
TAACATAGAAGATTTGCAAAGAAAAAGTTGAAGTTCTAGGCAAAAAACGCAGGCATAGCTAGGCTACGTTGAGTATTTTTAACGAAGAAATTCAGCTTTTTATTCATAAGATTCATGTTATATTATGTTGATTTAGCTATAACTTCTCGATACAATTTTTCTTTATTGCATTACGAAAAATCACTCGAAGTGACGTTTTGCAGTTTGATACAGAAAGCTTCCTAAAAGCGAAGTAATTCAAAATTTAAAATTCAACATTTAACATTTAGTATTTCAAACTCTCCCCAAAAGCCTCAGGAGAAATCGCATCTTTGACATCAAAATCCCCAATTTTGGTACGACGTAAGGCAGATAAATGAGCCCCAGAATTTAAGGCTTTTCCAAAATCATGGGCTAAAGAACGAATGTACGTTCCTTTGCTGCACACCACTCGGAAATCAATTTCGGGCAAGGCAATGCGTGTAATTTCAAATTCGTTAATGGTAATTTTTCGGGAAGGAATTTCCACTTCTTCACCTGCGCGCGCCAATTCATACAAGCGTTTTCCATCTTTCTTTAAGGCTGAAAAAATAGGTGGTTTTTGATCGATTTCACCTAAGAATTGTTGCGTAGTTTCGTGAATCAATTCGTCATTGATGTGAGCTGTTGGAAAGGTTTCGTTGATTTCACTTTCCAAATCGTACGAAGGTGTCGTGCCACCAACAGTAATCGTTCCTGTGTACTCTTTGATTTGTCCTTGAAAGGTTGCGATTTTTTTGGTGTTTTTTCCAACGCAAATCACTAGTAATCCTGTGGCAAGTGGATCAAGTGTTCCTGCATGTCCAACCTTTAATTTCTTTACTTTAAATGTCGATTTTAATGCCCATTTGACTTTGTTTACGGCTTGAAACGAAGACCATGTCAACGGTTTGTCGATCAATAAGGTTTGTCCAGCTTGGTATTCTTCAAGGGTTTTCACAGGTATATATTTTGGAATTAAGTAAAGAAAGCTACATAACCAATCGCGATCAATCCGACAATTAAACAGTAAATAGAGAAGTACGTGAGTTTACTCTTCTTCACTAAATTAATCATCCATGTACACGCAAATAATCCTGCAATAAAAGCAGCCGCAAATCCTACAGAAAGCGGTACAATTTGCGTACTATCTAACGCAAGTTCACCACCGACAATATCTTTGGCAATCTTTCCGAAAATTAGCGGGACAACCATTAAGAATGAAAAACGCGCAGCTCGTGTTTTATCGTTCCCAAGCAATACAGAAGTAGAGATCGTAGCACCGGAACGCGAAACGCCTGGCAATATCGCAATAGCTTGCGCAATACCAATGACAACCGCATTGGAATAACTCACTTTTTTATCTGTATTCTTAGCTTTATCAGCGAAATAGAGCAGAATTGCCGTGATAATTAACATAGAACCTACCAACAGTAAATTCCCGTCAAACAACGCTTCCAATTCATCTTCTAAAAAATAACCGACCAAAGCAGCAGGAATCATAGAAAGGATGATTTTCACTGCAAATTTGCATTCGTCATTCCATTGAAATTGGAACAATCCTTTAAAAATTTCTAAAATATCTTTTCTGAAAATAACAATCGTACTAAGTGCAGTAGCAAAATGTAGCACGACGGTAAATAGTATATTTTCTTCAATCTCAGCGTCTAAAATAACTTTTCCCAATTCAATATGTCCACTGGAAGAAACGGGGAGAAACTCCGTTAATCCTTGAATAATTCCAAGGATAATTGCATTAAGTGTGTCCATGAATTAGGAATCTGAATTCGGATTCAACAATATGGCGTATACTTCTATCGCGAATCCAATGACAACGACCATAGGCGCAATGTGTATTCTTCGGGTACTGAACAATTCTTCATTAAACACATTTGGATCGTCGCTTCCGCCGCCTGCCATTAAGATGAATCCCAAAGCAATAACTGCCAAGCCAATGAACATAAAAAGATAGTTTTTCTTCCCGAAAACAAAGCCAGGCTGTTGCACTTGTGCAGTATTTTTTTCTTTTGGGAGTTTACGCGTTTCCACGGTTACAGCCTCAATTTTTTGTGTAGAAACTACTTCTTGCTGTGGTTTTTGTGGAAGATTTTTTCCTTTCTTACGGTTGCTTCTCGACTTTTTGTTTTTCATCTACGCTTAGTTTTCAATGCGAACCGAATACACATATCTCACAGTTTATAAAATTAAAACTCGCTGTATACGACAGTAGTCCCTTTTTCCATCTTCGTAATATGCGGAACAATTCCGTCAGGATTGACGATGGTCCATCGGTTCGGGCAATACAAAGTAACGGTTTTATTTAAAACTTTTGAACTTAATTGGGCTAAATTTATTCCTTTTTCCAAGCCGCGATTAATGTAATAGTAATGGCTATCATTTTCCAATCGGATTTGGATGTCGTTTGAAGTGCCTTCTTTAATGGAAACTATTTTACCAGATATCAATACACAATCGTTCGATATAACCGCAGGAACAGGCTTGAACGAATATGCTAAAAATACAACGAATGCTATGCCTAAAAATATAAATGTGAATCTTCTCATGATTTATAATTTTTAAAAATTAAATTGTCTTTCTCAATCACGTAAATATTCTCGTCATAAATTTTGGGTTTGGATTTGCAGTTATAAAGATAACCTTAGAATCTCCTAATTATTTTATAACAAAGGGTTAAAGTCTGTTAATCTTTTGAGGTTTTTGTTAATGAAACCAACTGATTTCTAATTGTGTTTGATGGAAGTTTGATATTATTTATTGCCAATTTTTAGGGTTTACTCAGCAATTTCTCCTAACATCTGAAACATTCCTGTAAGCTTCATACCCACATGAAGTTCGGAAGCATTAAAGCGCATATTATTGGTGTTAACAAACATGTCAATGCTAAAGAAATCAGGCTGTTCTTCGTTAGTAATGAGTTTAATTTTTAAAATATATCCTTTATGTTCTTCCGTTTTAAAAACGTTTACAGCTTCCATGCTTTCCACTTTTCCGATAAAATCAAAACAACCATATTCTGCCCATTCTTGACTGTGCATGTACGCACAAAAATCTGGAGATACCTTTCCTTCTTCTATTTTAAAATTTTCAGGATCGTGTTTGTCAAGCACATAAATTAATCCTGTAATATGCATAGGAACACTTGTATTTGAATGATATTTTTCACGATGAAACGCATAATCAGTCGCATAAAAACACAATCCAAATTTACCTCTACCAGAGCCTTTTACGGTGGCTTCCAAATTCTTTACATGTTCCCATTCTTCCAAATGTTTCAAGGTGACAGGAATTTGTGTTTGGGTTTCAATAGTTGGAAAGGCAGAAATCATCTCTTTATGTTCATCGATAACACGCATTTTTAATCTGTCAAAATCCAATTCAAATGTATTCACATTAGCTACTTTTTGCAATGGTGAATTTTGTGCTTGTGCTGTGGCAATCAGTTCATATAAAATTGCGGATGACATTTTTTGGAAACGATCAAATCCAAAAATACCACTCCACAAATCGCCCACGCTTCTATTATTTACAGGTTTAATAGAAACGCCATGTACATTTTCTTTGGCTTTCTTTGCTTTATACGTGATGCGTTCTTGAAAATAATCTTTGTCTTCTTTCAAGGTAGTATTCATCATTTCTTGAGATTCCTGTAAAGAAACCTGCGTCATGGGACCTGCAGTAAAGCCTTCAGTATCAAATTTGTATGGAATTGCTGCAGTTTTGTAAATTTGTTGATCGTCTCTTAAGATAATTGAAATCGCTTTGGGTTCATTATAAGCATCTGCAATTGCATGATTGCCATCACTATTAAACTGTGAATGATAAAAAATTGCATACGATTTGATGCTTTTTTCCAGCAAGCGCTTCGCAAACTCTTCTTTCATTTTAGTGACCGCTTCTTCGGCAGATAAGGTATAACTGTTATCATCCATGATATACAAATACCCAATTATATTGCCATTTAGTTGCTCGTAAGCCGCAAAAGGCGCGTAATTGCCATTTGCTAAAAATTGAATACTTATTTTACTATACTCGTTGTATTTTGAAGCGATCTTATATACTGTTGAAGTCGGAATGTTGTTGGTAGAAGTTGTCGTTTTTTCATTTGATGAAGACGCATCTTTGCGTTTAAAAAAGTCAAAAATACCCATGAATATCTTGGTTTGTTTGTTGCTACAAGATATCAAAAATAAAAAGAGCGAATAATGACGCTAATGAATTTATTTTTTACCCATTTGCTGACTTCTAATCGTCAAAATCATTGCGAGAATTAGTAAAATACTTGAAACCGATCGCATCCAAAAACCTCTGTCAAAAGCTTCAGAAGTTGCCACATTGACAATGATCAAAATAACACTGGCAATGATTAATAAAAGTGGAAGTAATGATTTTTTCATGTCGAATTAATAATACAATTGATCCGTACGTAAATTTAAGAAACGTTGTGTGGCAAAGAAACTACTCACTAAAGTAATCAACACGCCAATGACAAAAATTCCGGCAAACACAATTCCGATCAGCATTTTATCATCAATCAATTTTAATTGTGGTACAGATTCGTTGGCATAATACAACACGCCCGCCATTCCAACGAGTGCTAAAATCGCCGCGATAATGCCCATTTTTACACTCTTCCAAATAAAAGGTTTGCGGATAAAGCCTTTGGTAGCGCCCACCATTTGCATGGTTTTAATCGTGAAACGTTTCGCATACACCGAAAGACGAATCGAACTGTTGATCAACAACGCAGCCACAACCGCAAAAAAGATACAAGCAATCAAAATTCCAAGTCCGATGGTTTTGATATTATCATTCAACTTCGACACCAACGATTTATTATACGACACTTCATTGACAAAATTCTTCTCGCTCAATTCTTTTACAATACCTTCGAGTTCTTCCACAGAAACAAACTGCGAATTCAAATACACATCTAACGAATTATACAACGGATTTTCACCTAAATACGCCACGAAATCTTCTCCAATATCTGCGGTCAATTGTACGGCAGCTTCTTCTTTTGAGACAAAATTGGCAGACTTGGTATAATCAGCAAGCGCTAACGTTTTCTGTAACTGTTTAATCTCCACATCTTTTGCATTGTCCTTAAAAAAGATCGTCATCGGAATCTTTTCCTTGTAAAAATCCGCCACTTTCTTGGTGTTCAATACCAGCAATCCCAAAATTCCCAATAAAAAAAGCACAAGTGTCGTGCTCAACACCACAGAAAAATAAGAAGAAATCAATCGTTTTTTTTGATACTTGTCAAAAGAAGAACTCATAAACAGTGCATTAATCGGGTAAAGTAAAAAATTATAAATGTAAAATGCTAAATAATGAATGTAAAAATTAACAAAATACTCGTGTAACTCAAAACGTGTAAATAGTTTAAATCGTACATTAGGTATGTAAATGATGTTTTTGATGTGGATTTGTCAATTTGTTCGTTTGTGGATTCGTTAATTTGAAAATTCAAGATGCCAAAAACCAAATTAACAAATAAACAGATTAACAAATACACAGATAACAACAAATACACAAATCCACGAATAAACAAACAGACAAAAACCCAAAACCCAGAAAAAACTCCTAAATTTGCCCTTCTTAAAAAGCTATCAAAATGAAGTACAATTTCAACGAAATTGAAGCCAAATGGCAAAAATATTGGGCAGAAAACGGAACTTTTCATGCCGATAACAATTCTGACAAACCAAAATATTATGTGCTCGATATGTTCCCGTATCCGTCAGGAGCAGGACTACACGTTGGGCATCCATTAGGCTATATTGCTTCAGATATTTACGCGCGTTACAAGCGTCACAAAGGATTCAATGTGTTGCATCCGCAAGGATATGATAGCTTCGGATTGCCTGCGGAACAATATGCGATTCAAACAGGTCAGCATCCAGCGATTACAACGAAAACGAACATCAAGCGCTATCGTGAGCAGTTGGACAAAATCGGTTTCTCGTTCGATTGGAGCAGAGAAGTCCGCACGTCCGATCCTAATTATTACAAATGGACGCAGTGGATTTTTATCGAATTGTTCAATTCGTGGTACAATGTGGAAACGGATCAAGCTGAACCTATTGATACGCTTATCGCGAAGTTTGAAGCAGACGGAAACGCGACAGTAAAAGCAGTCTGTGATGATGACGTGACTGTGTTCGCTGCTGCGGAATGGAAAAGCTATTCCCCAAAAGAAAAACAAGAAATTCTACTAAAATATAGACTCACGTACTTGGCAGAAACGGAAGTAAATTGGTGTCCTGCGTTAGGAACGGTGTTGGCAAATGACGAGATCGTGAATGGTGTTTCAGAACGTGGCGGTCATCCTGTCATCCGTAAAAAAATGACCCAATGGAGCATGCGAATTACCGCGTATGCTCAACGTTTGTTGGACGGTTTGAATTCCATCGATTGGCCACAAGCCTTAATGGATTCACAAACCCATTGGATTGGTCGCTCGCAAGGTGCCATGGTGACGTTTAAAGTGAACGGACACGATGCAAATATTGACGTCTTCACGACACGACCAGATACAATTTACGGTGTAAGTTTTATGACTTTGGCGCCAGAACACGAATTGGTAGCGAAAATCACAACAGAAGATCAAAAAGAAGCAGTCCAAAGTTATATAGAAGCCACTTCCAAACGAAGTGAACGTGAGCGAATGGCAGATGTAAAAACCATTTCGGGAGTCTTTACAGGCGCGTATGCATTGCATCCGTTTACGGGAGAAAAAATTCAGATTTGGATTGGAGATTACGTATTAGCAAGCTACGGAACAGGTGCTGTAATGGCAGTTCCATGCGGCGATCAGCGTGATTATGACTTTGCAAAGCATTTCGGATTGGAGATTCCAAACATCTTTGAAAATGTAGATATCTCAGAAGAAGCCTATGCTGAAAAAGAAGGTGTAAAAATCGCAAACTCTGATTTCCTAAACGGTTTGACGTACAAAAAAGCGATGAAAACCGTGATCTATGAAATGGAACAACGCGGTTTTGGTAAAGGAAAAATCAACTATCGTTTGCGCGATGCCGTTTTCTCGCGGCAGCGCTATTGGGGCGAACCCTTTCCAGTATATTATGTGAATGGAATGCCACAAATGATTGACATAAAACATTTGCCAATCACACTTCCAGAAGTGGAAAAATACTTGCCAACCGAAACAGGCGAACCACCACTAGGAAATGCAGAGGTTTGGGCATGGAATACGGAAACCAATGAAGTAGTAAGCAATGATAAAATTGACCACAAAACCATATTTCCACTCGAATTAAACACCATGCCAGGTTGGGCAGGAAGTTCTTGGTATTTCTTCCGTTACATGGAAAAAGCCTTGCGTGATGAAGATTTTGCAAGTGCAGAAGCATTGAAATACTGGGAAAATGTAGATTTATACATCGGAGGAAGCGAACACGCGACTGGTCACTTATTGTACGCACGTTTCTGGACAAAATTTTTAAAAGACAGAGGTTTTGTCGGTGTGGATGAACCGTTCAAAAAGTTGATTAACCAAGGAATGATTTTGGGGACGAGTGCTTTTGTTAATAGGATAGGTTTCAACCTTGTATTTTTGGGAGATTTTTCGAAAGGGAAAATGAAAATGGAGGCAATGCATGGAGCGTTAGATTACTTAAGTGATGAACAGAAAAAAGAAATATCTAAACTTCAGGAAAAATACAGGATGTGCAAAGATGGATTTATTTCTGATGATATTTTCCAATATTTTAAGAAAGAAAATTTAAAAAATGAAGAAGGTGAAAAATATAGAAATACAATTGTAGATATATTACTTAAAGATGTACAAAAAGAATTAAAAGATATTGTAGGTGACTTAGACATAAAAATTCAATTTCATCCAGCATCTAGAACTTATAATTTATACAAGACACATGTTCCACTTGAATATGTTGACTTTAGTGATGTTTTAGACTGGGAAAAATTATCTTCAAATGATCATCAATATAAGGACGCGATATTTTTCACAAATGAAGAAAATAAATTCAAAGTCTCTCGCGAAGTCGAAAAAATGTCCAAATCCAAATACAACGTCGTAAACCCAGATGATATTTGTGAGGAATACGGAGCAGATAGTTTGCGTTTGTTTGAAATGTTTTTAGGTCCATTAGAACAAGCAAAACCTTGGAATACTGCGGGAATTTCAGGTGTATTTGGCTTCTTAAAGAAATTGTGGAAGTTGTATGTTGGAGAAGAAGGTGTGTCAAAAGTAACCGATGCAACGCCGACGAAAGACAACTTGAAAACGCTTCATAAAACGATCAAAAAAGTAGAAGAAGACATCGAAAATTTCTCGTTCAATACCTCAGTGAGTACGTTTATGATTTGTGTCAACGAATTGACTGCGCAAAAATGTAGCAGCAGAGACATTCTGGAGCCATTGACGATTTTGGTTTCGCCATACGCACCACACATTGCTGAAGAATTGTGGGAACGTTTAGGCAATAAAGGTTCTATCGCCACAGCGAAATTCCCGAAATTTGAGGAAAAGCATTTGGTGGAAAGTTCTAAAGAATATCCAGTGTCGTTCAACGGAAAAATGCGTTTCAAAAAAGAATTGTCACTCGATTTATCAAAAGAAGACATCGAAAAAATTATTCTCGAAGACGAACGTACACAAGCACAATTAAACGGAAGAACTCCGAAAAAAGTAATTGTAGTTCCAGGAAAAATTATTAATATAGTAGGATAAAAATGCTAAAGTTTGGTATGGAATTCGCTTATAGTTCAAACAAAGCAATTTCATACCGCAATAAAAAACTTAAAAAATGAAAAAACTCCTTTTATTAATCGTATTAGTCTGTGCATCGACAACAGTCATTGCGCAGAAAAAACAAGTAAAAGAACGTGACGGAAAAAGATCTGAAGACAAAACGTTTCCAATACAAGATGCTTTTCCAAAAGAATACACAGGAACCTACGCAGGGAATCTAGCGGTTGCAGATGCTTCAGGCGTGATACAAAATGTGCCGATGGAATTGATCATCAAACCAACGGACGATCCGAAGCGCTATGACTATACTTTGGTATATATTGTTTCTAACAAAAGAGACGAACGCAAATACACACTGATCGTGGTTGATCCTGAAAAAGGCTTGTACGATTTGGATGAAAATAACGGAATCGTTTTAAGAGCGAATTATATGCGACAAACATTGTTTAGTACATTCGAACTGAATAATAGAATCTTAAACAGTCGTGTAGAATTCAATAACGACGGACGCGTATTTTTCTCCATCACTGTCACTGAAAAAGCCGATGCGCGTAAAACAGGAGATGAAAAATTGACGGTGCTAAGTTACCATACTGCTGTGATTCAAAAGGCTACGTTGCGCAAAGTTGATCGCGATTAGACCGTAAAACTGACAAAACTTCATACAAACAGAAACCTCGCTGACTTGGCGGGGTTTTTGCACTTTTAATCGTAAAATCGAATAAATATGTAGTATAATTTCCAGTTCTGAATTAGAATAATTAATTTTTAGGAAGAAATTATACCAAGTTTACTGTAAAATGCGACTTTAGAAACGAAGTTGCTTTGGTAGTGTAGGACACCGTGAATTCTTTGCATAGCCGTAGCTACGGAAAGAATTTGCAAGGAACTAAACTGCCAAATGAACGAGTTTATATGTTGCGTTTTATAGTAAACTTGGTACTACAATCGTATTGTTTTTTGATAGAAGTGTAAATAACTTCAGTAACAATTAAAATTTAAAAATATGTTTTCAAGTGGATATTTGCTCCTTGCAGGAGTCATTATGCTGGTAAGTATGTTTGTGAGTAATCAACTCAAAAGCAAGTTTGCGCATTACTCCAAACTCAGCTTGCGCAACGGAATGAGTGGAGCGGAAATTGCAGAACAAATGCTGGCAGATCACGGAATTACAGATGTAGAAGTGACACATGTCAGAGGAATGTTGACAGATCATTACAATCCGCAAAAAAAGACAGTAAATCTGAGTGAAGGTGTATATCATCAACGAAATGCAGCGGCGGCAGCTGTGGCAGCACACGAAGTTGGACACGCCGTACAACATGCACAAGCGTATAAATGGTTAAAAATGCGTTCGCAATTAGTGCCTTTGGTGAGTATTGCCTCTCGATTTTCACAATGGGTAATTTATGGTGGAATTGCGTTGATGGCAAGTCAACAAGCGGCAGGCGGTACAGGAACCGGAAGAACGCTTCTCATCGTCGGATTGATCATGTTTGCTACGGGAACCTTATTCAGTTTTGTGACGCTTCCGGTAGAATACGACGCAAGTAATCGTGCCTTGCGTTGGCTAAAAAATAAAAATATAGTGACGCAAGAAGAATATGCAGGTTCACAAGATGCGCTCAAATGGGCAGCGAGAACTTATGTAGTTGCTGCGTTAGGTTCACTCGCAACACTGATCTATTTTATGAAATATTTAGATCGGAGATAAAGTTTAGAAAAAATAAAATGAGAAACCGAATGTGTAATATGTTCGGTTTTTTTATATCGTTTTGAAACTTCTCGTCAAGCTGAACTTGATTCAGCTTCCCATTAGAGTGAGATAATTCATAAATTTTCAAATCTAATTTGCACAAACGTCAGTTCGATTTCTATGATAAAGCAAATAATTTTGATAAAAGTTTGATGCGTCATTACGAGAGACAGCGCGGTAATCTGTCTAAATCAAAGCAGAATTCCTCTTTGAAATAATCATTGGTACATTTTCAAATTATCAAATTGTTACATTAAAATAAACGTCAGTTTGAGTGATTCGCCTAAGTGAATTGTATCGAGAACTACTTGGAAACGCTAAATTTTAAATGCTAAATGTTGAATTTTGAATAACTTCAAAAACTAAACTCTTAAACTTATAAACCCATAAACTAACAACTTCATAGCTGTTCTCGATACATCCTGAAACAATACTGAATCAAGTTCAGCACATGGTTCAGGACACTCAAACTGACGTTTTAGTTTACGAGCGACAGCGCAGTAATCTGTCTAAATCAAGCAGTATTCCTCTTCGAAATAATCATTAGTACATTTTCAAATTAGCAAATTAACACATTAAAAAGTAATAGTTTCACTACCAAAACTTCCACTTCCTGTTAGACTTTTTAGGTTTCTCTTTTGGATTTTTTTCTTCAGAAAATTGCTGCATCAGTTCTTTATATTCTTCTGATTTTAAAGGTTGCATAACAAACTGTTCTTCGTCTACACGTCTCAATTTTCCTTTTTCTTGTAGTGTGGAAATCAACTCTTGATAAGGAACTTTTACCATATTTTCTTCTTCGCGAAGCATGATTAAATCGGCTTTGGTCAGTAGCAATTGAAAATTTGACGCAATAAAAATAAAGCTCTTCGTACCTTCTGGAAAATCGCCTTCCATTAGCGTGGGAACCTCAATATCTTCATGCAAATCCTCAATAAATTGAAGCTGAATCATATTTGAGACGATGAATTCGCTCATTTCTTTTTCGCTAGTACGATTTGAAGTTGCAAGTCGATCTAGCATTTTCTGTCCAACATAAAACGCTCTTTTACAACCACCCAACTGTACGGTAGAACCTTCTTTCGTAATCATGTACGTCAAAGCACTCATGCCAAGCGTTTCACTTTCTTTCGCCCAAGTGTGATCGTACTTTTTTTCAAACTCTTCAGCCGTCAAATCATAATCAAACTCAGGTATAATCGTACTATTGTTAAGCATACTCAATGCTAGTGCAATTCGAGTTGCTAGGTAATAATCCGCTTCACTTCCGCCCGTATTTATTTGCACATCATATTCTTCTTCATACGTAGCAATCACAACGCCTCTAGAAGATTTCAGCGGCAGATATAATTTTGTATAGCCTCCAATACTTTCGTGTGCGTCTTTGCCATACGCTATCACCGCATCTTTTGGGAGATATGAATTTTCTAAAACATCAGAAATTTTCAGCGCAGTGTTATTCTGTACATAAATATGAAAGCTCATGCGGTGTTTTATACTTTAATTTGACGATCAATTTGTTGATTTAATGAAATAAAAGTTTCGGTTCGAGACACACCTTTAATCGCTTGAATTTTGTGGTTTAAAATGTGCATTAAGTGTTCGTTGTCTTTACACAAAATTTTCACCAACAACGACCAATCGCCCGTAGTATAGTGACTTTCCATCACTTCCGGAATTTGATCCAACGCTTTTACCGCATCTGGATTTCGCATGGCTTTGTCTAAATACACACCGATAAATGCCATCGTTTTATAGCCCAATACTTTCGGATTAATCACAAATTTAGAACCGACAATCAACTTGGCATCTTCCAATTTTCGCAACCGTTGGTGCACGGCAGCTCCTGAAATTCCGATGCTTCTGGCAATACTCAAAATAGGTGTTCGGGCATCTTTCATCAACGCGCGAAGAATCTGTTTGTCAATTCCGTCAATTTCTATTTGTTTGTTAATTACTTTCATGAATAGACTGTTCTAAAATTTAAAGCCTAAAGTACATATTTTTAGTAAAACCGAAACACAAAAATCGATTTTTAAGAAAAATTGATACTTTTAATGGTGGTTTTATGTAAAATTGGAGTTTTTGAAAAAATTATTATAGTGTCAAATTTATACATAAAAAAACTACGATACTTCATTGCGAAAGTTTTGGAAAAACTTGTGGCAATCTGTTTCTTTCGAAGAGGAATGCTGCTTTGATTTAAACAGATTACCGCGCTGTCGCTCGTAATGACGAATCAAAGTTTTTATCAAAATCGATCAGAGAGAGGAGTATCAAATCAACAATTTAAAATCAAAAAATCGCACATCTAAAAATCCCTACACATATTCATCATTATACCCAAAATACGGAACTTTCTCTTCGTTAAAGGCAATTCCAAATGTTGCCAATTCTTCTAAAATGGGCGTGTAGACTTCTTTAGTAATTGGCAATTGTACGCCCGGTGTGGTAATTTCTCTGTTTAAAATTTTCAAAGCAGCAATCGCAACAGGCAAGCCGACTGTTTTCGCCATCGCCGTATAGGTTTGATCTTCTCCTAAAATCACCATTTTCGAATCAATTTGATGCTTTTCTCCGTCTTTTTCATACCCGAATTTGTGATACATCACAATCATGTCTTTATCTTCTGGCGAAAGTGTCCAGCTTTCCATCAAGATTTTTTGTAGCATTTGTGCAGGCGTTGCATCTTTGAGTCCGACTTTTTTATCAGGATTGAATAAATCGAGTTCCAACAACTTCTCCCAAAGCGTATCATCTTGATCAATTTTTAAATTGTGACGCATTTTCAATTCCACAGAATCCGTTGGGCTGTACGGTAAAAACGAATTTACAAAATCGCGATAACTCATGTCTTCGGAGTTTTCCATGATATAACTATCGTCCGTCATGCCCAACATCACAAACATTTGCCAAGCTCTTGAAAATCCAACTCTTCTAATGGTTCCGCGATACAAAGTCAAAATATCATCCAAACCGTATACGCTTCTATACTTCAACGAATCGCGATTGGCATAGGCTTCAAAGCGTCCATAACCTTCTACACTTAAGAATTCTGTTCTACGGAACAATCGGTTGTACGGAATGTATTTATACGTACCTTCTTGCACAAATTTTGCAGTTCCGCCTTGTCCTGCTAAGACTACATTTCTCGGATTCCACGTAAACTTGTAGTTCCACAAATTGGTATCGCTTTCTGGTGCGACCAATCCGCCCGTAAACGATTCAAACAAAATCATTTTCCCGCCATAATCACGAATACGGTCAATGACTTCCATGGCACTCATGTGGTCAATGCCAGGATCGACACCAATTTCGTTCATAAATACCAAGCCTTTCTCTCTAACTTCTTCGTCAAGTGCCTGCATTTCTTTACTGATATATGAAGCTGTTACCATATTTTTACCAAAATGCACACAATCTTTCGCTACTTCAATATGGAAACGTGCTGGCAACATAGAAATCACAATAGACGCTTTTTGAATCGCGGCTTTTCTGCTTTCTGCATTAAAAACATCTAGCAAAATTGCAGATGCATTTTCATGATTGCCGACGAGTTTTTGTGCATTGTTAAGGTTAATGTCTCCAACAGTAATATGTAAATTTTCAGTATAACTTTTCTCTAAAAAATATTTAATAAGGTACGAAGCAGATTTTCCTGCACCAATAATTAAAATGTTTCGCATAATGGGTTTTGTTGCGTAATTTTGTAATATAACAAATATAACACGAATGTAGCAAAATGTTACATTTATAAAAACAACTTCACGATTTATGAGAAAAAAAATATTGATTACTGGTGCAATTTTGGGAGCTTTGGCAGTGATTTTAGGGGCTTTTGCTGCACATGGACTCAAAAAAGTGTTGACTGCAGATCAAATAGCGTCGTTTGAAACAGGCGTACGCTACCAAATGTATCATGCATTTTTATTGTTAATTGTGGGAATTTCGGCAGTCATTTCACCAAAAATGCAACGATTGATCTATGTTTTTGTGTTGTGGGGAATTGTCTTATTTTCAGGTTCTATCTATTTATTAGCTACAAAAGATGTTACAAATTTTGATATCAGCAGCATCGGATTTATCACTCCAATAGGCGGAAGTTTGTTAATTATTGGCTGGATTATTATGATCTTGAATTTTTTCAAGCTTAATACCAATTAAACTATAAAATGCAACATGTAGACTCGTTCATTTGGCATCCTAGTTTCTTGCGAATAGTTTCCATAGCTACGGCTATGCAAATCATTCCCCGCGTCCTATGATACCAAAGCAACTTCGTCTCTAAAGTCGCATCTTATAATTTAATTGGTATAAAAACCGAGAAAATCAGTTAAAAAAGGAGGACGCTGTAAAAATTTATTTATACTTTTGCCCTTTACTAAAAACACAACAAGAGTAAAAGTTATGGCGGATAACACCTTTTTTACGAAAACGATTTCGTTGGAACCATACGGAATCAAAAATGCGAAAGCACACTACCAACTTTCTTCAGATCAACTTCATGACGAAACCATTAGTAAAGGACAAGGGACTGAGACTTCTTTTGGAGCTATTGCCGTAAATACAGGCGAGTTTACAGGAAGATCCCCAATGGACCGATTTATTGTGAAAGACAGCATCACAGAAGATAAAATTTGGTGGGGCGATATCAATATTCCTTTTGAACCTGCTGCGTTTGATAAGTTGTACGACAAAGTAGTAGCGTATTTATCAGAAAAGGAAATTTATGTACGTGACGCGTATGCCTGTGCTGATGAAAATTACAAGCTAAACATTCGTGTAATCAACGAATATCCTTGGAGCAATATGTTTGCACACAACATGTTTTTACGTCCAACGGAAGAAGAATTAGATGGTTTTAAAGAAGAATGGCTTGTAGTGAATGCGCCAGGCTTTATGGCAGATGCCGCAATTGATGGAACACGCCAGCATAACTTTGCCATTTTGAATTTTGATAAGAAAATTGCTCTCATCGGTGGAACAGGATATACAGGAGAGATTAAGAAAGGAATTTTTTCCGCGCTGAATTTTATTTTGCCAGTATTCAAAAACACCTTGCCAATGCACTGTAGTGCCAATATTGGTGAAGACGGTGATACGGCTATTTTCTTTGGACTTTCTGGAACAGGAAAAACAACCTTATCTGCTGATCCGCATCGTAAACTTATTGGCGACGATGAACACGGTTGGACTAATGAAAATACAGTGTTCAACTTTGAAGGTGGTTGCTACGCGAAAGTAATCGACTTAAGTGAAGAAAAAGAACCAGATATTTATCATGCGATCAAAAAAGGAGCAATTCTTGAAAATGTTATTATTGATGATAACGGAAATGTAGATTTCAGCGATACTTCCATCACACAAAATACACGTGTGAGTTATCCTATTTATCATATCAATAATATAAAAGTACCTTCTATTGGGAAGAATCCTAAAAATATATTTTTCTTAACGGCAGATGCTTTTGGCGTATTGCCTCCAATCTCTAAGCTTACTCCGAGTCAGGCAGCATATCACTTTATTTCTGGATATACCGCCAAAGTCGCTGGAACGGAAGCTGGAGTTACAGAGCCGATTCCTAGTTTCTCAGCTTGTTTTGGAGCACCATTTATGCCATTACACCCAACGGAATATGCTGAAATGTTAAGCGCCAAAATGAAAGAAGCAGGTGTCAATGTATGGCTTGTAAATACAGGATGGTCTGGCGGTCAGTACGGCGTAGGAAAAAGAATGGCTTTAAAATATACCAGAGCAATGATTGCGGCTGTTTTAGATGGCGCTTTAGGAAATTATACATACGAAGATTATCACATACATTCTGTTTTTGGAGTAGCACAACCAAGAAAATGTCCAGGCGTGCCGGATAAAATATTAAGTCCAAGGGCAACATGGAACAATGATCAAAAATATTATGAAACAGCCTTTAAACTATCGAATGCATTTAGAGAAAACTTCAAAAAGTTTGAATCGTATGCTAGCGAAGAAATAAGAAGAGGTGGCCCACAACGATACGGATTTTAATGTGGAGCCGTAATAGGCTAACTGTTAACAATACACTATAACCAACCCAAAATTAAAAAGCGTATATCTGTAATGGATATACGCTTTTTTACCTGTATCGAGATCTACTCCCGATTTGTATTGTAAAGTAGTTATTTTTTATTCACTTCGTCAATGTATTTTGCCAGTGCCATTGTCATAGATGGTGTTTCTGGTGTTGGTGCTTTAATGTCTACTCGTAATCCTGCTTCTGTGGTAGCTTTTATCGTTGAGTTCCCAAAAACTGCAATACGTGTATCATTTTGTTCGAAATCTGGGAAGTTTGCCAACAATGACTTAATTCCTGATGGACTAAAGAATACTAAAATGTCATAATACACATTGCGTAAATCAGATAGATCACTTACTACTGTTTTGTAAAAGATACCGCGTTCCCAAGTAATGTTCAACGAATTCAACGTTTCTGGAACGGCGCGTTTCAAGGCATCAGATGATGGTAATAAAAACGTTTCGTCTTTGTACTTTTTAATCAGTGGAGATAACTCTTGGAACGTACGCTTACCTACATAAATTTTACGTTTTCTGTACACTACATACTTCTGTAAATAGTAAGCTACAGCTTCTGACTGACAAAAATATTTCATCGTGTCTGGCACTTTGAAACGCATTTCTTCAGCCACTCTAAAAAAGTGATCTACTGCATTTCTACTTGTCAAAATGATAGCTGTGAACTTTGTCAAATCTATCTTTTGGTGACGTACATCTCTAGCACTTACACCTTCAACATGTATGAACGGTCTAAAATCAATTTTTACCTTTTGCTTGTCAATAAGCCTTGAATAAGGTGAGTTCTCAATTTTTGGTTCCGGTTGAGAAACTAAAATGGTTTTTACTTTCATAAACCTATATTTTATTTGTCGCGTTATTCAATTAATAATTTATAGATAACTAAATAAGGGGCAATTTCAAGTGCGCAAAGATACAAAATAAAATAAAACAACTTGCTGATTATCAATTTTTGATAATTCCGTAGTAGAAGAATTAATACAATGAGATTATAAGCGATAAACACACCAATCACTGAGAAAAATACAATGGAATGCTGATAATGATAGTAAACTAATACTAAATTGATGGGAATCAGGAGCAAACCAAATAAATTCCTTGCGTTAATTTTATGAAAATTGTAAGCATTTATATACAATTCGATATCTAAAATAACTGCCATAATTTTTTCAAGAATGTATCGAATCACAATAAAAAATACCATGAATGAACTGATTTTTATAAACAAAAACGGCGCATCAATCAGATACGGACGAAAAAAAATAACCGTAATATATCCAAAAATGGAAAACGAAATGATTTGCACACAAAAAAGCAACGAGGTAAATCCGTTAATAATATTTTCCTGTTTGGCGATGGCCTGATTTTGATATTTATTCGAAAATAAAAACCCTAAAAACAACGCAAACTTTTTTCGGAATGCCAAACGCGTAATTACCAGCAAACACAACGTTGTGACAAACAACAAGGTGAGCCAGTCGTTAGAAAGTATCATTCGTTCTGCGGCAGTAAACATTCGGTAAAATTAGCAAGTATGTTAAATAATACATAAAAATTTAGGACAAAATAGTCATAAGACCAGCGGAACTTATAATTTGTTTACTTTTGTCATGCCAGATAAGCTTTAAAATGATTGATATAAAATTTGAATTATAGTTTCTTTAGATGGAATAGAAAACATAAGCATAGCCTTAGTTACGCTTCTTTTTTTATATTAAAATATAAAGGAAATAGAAACAAATTTGATCGATTATTTTAAAGTTTATTTGGTATTAGCCTAATTTTAGAAAATGTCAGACGCAATTGTAGTCATACCAACGTATAACGAAATTGATAACATTGAAGCCATTATTGAAGCAGTTTTTGCTCAAGAAAAAGCGTTTCATGTATTAATTGTGGACGACAATTCTCCAGACGGAACGCACAAAAAAGTACAAGCACTTCAAGAAAAATATCCAACACAATTATTTTTGGAAGTCCGCGAAGCCAAAACCGGTTTGGGAACCGCTTACATTCATGGCTTTCGTTGGGCATTGGCGCGTGAGTATGAATATATTTTTGAAATGGATGCCGATTTTTCACACAATCCCGAAGATCTAGTGAATTTATTAGCGGCGTGCCAAAATGAAGGTTTTGATGTGGCTATCGGTTCACGTTATGTAAAAGGTGTGAATGTGGTCAATTGGCCGATGAATCGTGTGTTAATGTCATATTTTGCGTCAAAATACGTGCGCTTTATTACAGGAATTCCAATTCATGATACCACGGCAGGATTTATTTGCTACCGTAGAAACGTACTAGAAACCATCGGTTTGGATAACATTCGTTTTGTGGGATATGCATTTCAGATTGAATTAAAATTCAAAGCGTGGAAACTCGGTTTCAAAATCAAAGAAGTTTCTGTTATTTTTACCGATAGAACCAAAGGAGAATCTAAAATGGACAGCTCGATATTTTCGGAAGCAGTGTTCGGAATTATCAAGATGAAAATCAGAAGTATGTTTACCAAAACCAAACGTCATGCACAAAATACTACTCAAAAACGCACAAATAGTTAGTGAAGTCGAAATTCAAACGGCAGACATTTTAATTGAAGGCGAACGCATCGGAAAAATTGGAACGAACCTTTCAGACGAAGCTAATGAGGTGATCGATCTTGCGGGAAAGCATGTGTTTCCTGGCGTAATTGACGATCAAGTGCATTTTAGAGAACCTGGATTGACGCATAAAGCAAACATCGCGACAGAATCACGTGCGGCGATTGCAGGCGGAATAACCTCTTTTGTAGAAATGCCAAATACGAATCCGCAAACGACGACAATTGAGAAGCTTCAAGAAAAATTAGACATCGCGAAAGCAACCTCATTTGCAAATTATTCGTTCATGTTTGGTGGAACAAATGATAATTTAGACGAAATTCTAAAAGTCGATACCACACAAGTTGCGGGATTGAAATTATTCTTAGGGTCTTCCACAGGAAACATGTTGGTAGATGATGCTGCGGTTTTAGAAAAAATATTTTCAAGTACAGACATGGTGATTTCAGTACACTGTGAAGATGAAGGAACGATTCGAAAGAATTTAGCCGAATACAAAGAGAAATACGGAGACGATATTCCAATTGAATATCATCCAATCATTCGCAGTGAAGAAGCGTGTTATTTATCGTCTTCAAGAGCAATTGAGTTGGCAAAGAAAACTGGTGCGCGTTTGCATGTGTTTCACTTGTCTACAGGAAAAGAAACGCAGTTGTTTGACAATTCCATTCCGTTAGAAGAAAAGAAAATCACTTCAGAAGTTTGTATTCACCATTTGTGGTTTTCGGATGAAGATTACAAAAAGAAAGGAACACACATCAAATGGAATCCTGCGGTAAAAACAGCCGATGACAGAGCAGAATTATGGAAAGCCTTGTTAGACGATCGTATTGATGTCATTGCTACCGATCATGCGCCGCATACGCTGGAAGAAAAGGCAAATCCGTACACAAGCGCACCTTCGGGCGGACCATTGGTACAACATGCGTTAAACGCGATGATTCAGGCACACAAGCAAGGAAAAATTTCGTTGGAAAAAGTAGTGCAGAAAATGTGTCACAATCCTGCGCGTTTGTTTCAGGTGAAAGACAGAGGTTTTGTGAAAGAAGGTTTTTATGCAGATTTAGTCGTGGTCGATTTAGAAAAATCATACACCGTTTCTAAAGACAATGTATTGTACAAATGCGGTTGGTCGCCATTTGAAGGCACCACGTTAGATTCCACCATTACGCATACGTTTGTCAATGGAAATTTAGCATATAAGGAAGGAACGTTTTCTGAAAAACGTCACGTAAAACAGTTAGAATTTAACAGATGAAAAAATATATAGTGTGTATTGCAATCGTGGTATGTACCATGGTTTCTTGCAGCGATGAAGCGGTACCAAAGCCTGATAATTTATTGTCAAAAGAGCAAATGGCAGCTATTTTGTATGATGTTACTATGGTGAACTCAATCAAAGGTGTCAATAAAGATAAACTCGAGGAAGGATATATGCATTTGGATACATACTTGTTTGAAAAGCACGATACGGATAGTTTACAGTTTCAAACCAGTAATAACTACTATGCGGCCAATCCTGAAAAATACCAAGCGATTTATGCAATGGTGCAGGCGCGACTTACCAAAGAGCGTAAGGAAGTAGGTGAAAAGTTGGAAGCAGAACAAAAACGAAGAGATTCATTACAGGAAGCTAAAAAAGCAGCGCGTCTAGAAAAAAGCAATACTAAGTTTTCAAACAAGAAAACTGAAAAAGCACCAAAAAAGTAACAGATTACTTCAAATATTTGACGTCCAAATAGCCTTTGGCATAGTTAACTTGAATGGTATCACCATCTTGTAAATCGTATAGTGAAGGAAGATTTTTTGCTTTACGAATGGCGTTGATAGCTTCAAAATCTTCATCGAAAAATAAAAATCCATCTTTTTTTGTAGAGTGTAGGCGAAAATCTGTCGAATCTTTTCGTGAAACTGTATATTCATATTGAAAGTGTTCATTTTCAACCCACGTATTGATGGATAAATTGACTTTTTCTACCGTACGTTTAAAAATTCCAAATAATAGTAAGTATACAAAAAGAAGATATCCAACGTAGCCTACTCCAGCCAAAATGGAGCGTTCAGAGATCCCAAAGTATATCATGCAAATAAAACCCACTGAACCAAAAATATAGGCAAGATAACTCCAGATGTTGGTGTCATAGCTTACGAGGTCTAGTTGTGTGTATTTAGATTCAACATAAGTTTCCAAAATCCAAAATTCTAAAACCATAAAAAAAGTTATAAAAATGATGGGAAATGAGATACGCTTTGAATATTGAAAAAAATCGCGAAGTAATTTCATTGTGCTTTATCAATTTTATAGCGTTCACTGATCCGTGCAATGGTTTGTTCCAAAGGTGTAAAATTGAAATTAAGTTGTTCTTTAATCTTACGACTATCATACACCATTTGGGATTGTATGGATCTTGCGGTCAATCGTGTCAACCTGCGATGTTTTCCTGTAAAGAACTGTCGCCACCAATCCATTCGCCAAGCAATTCCCAAGAGAAAAGCACTGGCTTCTTTTTTAGGAGGCGATACGTTTAAGGCCTTGGCTGTGGTTTCAGAGAATTTTTGTACTGTCCAGTTTTCAGCAACGAGAATAAAACGTTCATGGCTACTATCACTTTCCATCAGTTGAATCATTGCGTTGACGACATCTACAACATCTACATACGCTAAAATTCCTTTTGTGTAGTATTTGAGTCCCTTGTCAATTTTTCGAATTAACGAACCGCTTCCACCGCCGCGCCAAAATCCGGCACCTAAAATAATTCCAGGATTTACAATCACAACCTTCAACCCTTCTTGCGAACCGCGCCAGACTTCCATTTCAGAGCCATATTTCGAGATGGCATACACATTATTGTCTGCTTCCGCGTTCCAGTGGGTTTCTTCGGTGATGGGAATTTCAGGATTCTCGGTTTCGCCAATGGCAGCAATTGAACTCACGAAGCAGAGTTTTTTCACGCCGTATGCAATGCAAAGATTCACAATGTTGGCGGTGCCTTCAATATTCACTTTGCGCAGTTCTTCAAAACGTTTCGGATCAAAAGTAACGAGTGCCGCTACATGATATACATGCGTAATGTCTGGAAATACTGCTTCCAGCGAAGGAACATCGATCATATCGGCTTTATGCCATTCAATCTTATCGTAAAAATAAGGCACATCTTCAAAATAATAGCGAAAGACATTTTTAACGGCTTCCAGTTTTTTCTCTGTCCGATAAATAGCACGAATACGCGTTTCCGTTTGTACCAACTGTGCCAATAAATGCGCACCTACCAATCCAGTTCCTCCAGTGACTAATATCATGCTACTAAAATAACCTTTTTTGGATGAATACAATTATCAATAAAAATTAATGCCAATTAAGAGATGTTTTATGTTAATTACGGTTTTTCTGTAAAACATCTACGATAACTTATTGTAACTTATAGATTACAAAATTAACCTTTAAATTATAGAATCATGTTAAAAGAAATTATCAAACTCAAAGGAGTTAATGAATTGAAAAAATCTGAACAAGCAGCGATTACTGGAGGCGTAATTCCTTGTTCCTCAGATGCTGATTGTGCTCCGTTTTTCTCTGGTATAGCTTTTTGTGAAGCTCCATACGGTGTTGGACCTAAAATATGTATTGGTATAGGTTTTTGTCCATTTTGCTGATGAGAGATGCATATTTAAATTTTCTAGCGACTTTTGGGTCGCTTTTTTCATTTTAGTACATACGCTTTTTGGAATACATAATTTTCTGTTTTGAAAGTATAGAAATTCAATCCAGATTCGCTGAGTATATTGTTGTAAATCTCCACTTCACTTTTATATCTTTGCGAAGCTTTAAAAAGAACATACAAATGGACATTAATTTAGTAGAAGAATTACGTTGGAGAGGAATGATACACGACATCATGCCGGGAACCGAAGAACAATTGACCAAAGAAATGACGACTGCGTATATCGGATTTGATCCTACATCCGATTCTTTGCACATCGGAAGTTTGGTACCTATTATTTTGTTGATGCATTTGTATAAATCTGGACATAAGCCAATTGCTTTGGTTGGTGGCGCTACGGGAATGATTGGTGATCCTTCTGGGAAATCGGATGAACGTAATTTGTTGACGGAAGATATTTTGAATCACAATGTGGCGGGAATCAAACGCGTGTTGTCTCGCTTTTTAGATTTTAATTCGGAAGCAGAAAATGCGCCTGTGTTGGTGAACAATTACGATTGGATGAAGGATTTCTCGTTTATCGATTTTGCGCGTGATGTTGGAAAGCGAATTACCGTAAACTACATGATGGCAAAAGATTCTGTGAAGAAGCGTGTTTCTGGCGAAGGCGCTGGAATGTCGTTTACGGAGTTTACCTACCAACTGATTCAAGGATACGATTTTTACCATTTACACAAAACCCACAATTGCTTATTACAAATGGGCGGATCGGATCAGTGGGGAAATATCACGACGGGAACGGAATTAGTCCGTAGAATGAACGATGAAGCTGCAAAAGCCTACGCAATGACCTGTCCGTTAATCACCAAAGCAGACGGTTCGAAATTCGGAAAAACGGCCGGCGGAAATGTATGGTTGGATGCGGATAAAACCTCTGTATATAAATTCTACCAATTTTGGTTAAATACCTCGGATGCGGATGCTGAAAAGTATATCAAAATCTTCACGTTTTTAGATAAAACAACCATTGATGCCTTAATTGCAGAACATGCAGAAGCACCACATACACGTGTGTTGCAGAAACGTTTGGCAGAAGAAGTTACGACTTTAGTACACGGAGAAGCTGCCTTGGAAAATGCGTTGAAAGCGACACAAATTCTATTCGGAAAATCAACTACAGACGATTTAAAGCAGTTGGACGAGCAAACTTTATTAGACGTGTTTGAAGGTTTACCACAAGCTGAAATTGATCGTGATGAGATTGAAGCTGGTTTGGATATGATTGGTGCGTTATCTGCTAAAACAAAATTCTTAGCTTCCAACGGAGAAGCACGCAGAGCTTTGAAAGAAAACTCGATTGCGGTGAATAAAACGAAAGTCAAAGAAGATTATAAAATCACTACAGACAATTTGATTAATGATAAGTTTGTGGTTATTCAACGTGGGAGGAAAAAGAATTTCCTTTTGATTGTTATATAGATTTTTAGACTCGGCTTTGCCTTTTGGACGCGCTGTTGCTTTTGGTATTTTAGTATCGGCTTCGCCTGTTGGTCACGCTTCGCTTTGGTATGTTGGTATTTTAGTAGGTGAGTTTGTGAGTGTCTTTTGATAGCATTGATACATTGGTACATTTTCAAATTGATATATTGGTCGCGCTTCGCTTTGGTATGTTAGTATTTTAGTAGGTGAGTTTGTGAGTGTCTTTTGATAGCATTGGTACATTGGTACACTTTCAAATTGAGATATTGGTCACGCTTCGCTTTGGTATGTTAGTATTTTAGTAAGTGAGTTTTAAGTGTCTTTTAATAGCATTTTCAAATTAGTACATTTTCAAATTTTCAAATTGAATATTACTTTGCTTTAGTATTTTAGTAGGTGAGTTTGTGAGTGTCTTTTGATAGCATTGGTACATTGGTACACTTTCAAATTGTTACATTAAAACTCGGCTTCGCCTGTTGGTCACGCTTCGCTTTGGTATGTTGGTATTTTAGTAGGTGAGTTTGTGAGTGTCTTTTGATAGCATTGATACATTGGTACATTTTCAAATTGATATATTGGTCACGCTTTGCTTTGGTATGTTAGTATTTTAGTAGGCGAGTTTTAAGTGTCTTTTGATAGCATTTTCAAATTAGTACATTTTCAAATTTTCAAATCGAATTCATCTTTCACACAAATTAAAAGCCCTAAACACGTGTAGTAGGAACCGTATTTAGGGCAGTGAATTTATTAATAATAAACTAATAAGACGTTAAACTTTGGGTTAGTTCGTGTAGTTACGAGAAACCTTACAAGTAGTAAATGTTAAAAAGTGGTATTAGTTGATCATTTTGTTATTTTATCTCAGCTTCAATGAGCTTAATGATAACATCCAATTTTTGTTGCAATGGAATGTAGTGTGCTTCTTCTGTAGCGTGATTGGTCAGAATAAACATCAAAAGCTTATTTTCAAACTCTACAGAATTTAATAATTTAAGATTACTGAACGTATTTGTCGCTTTGGGGATTGCTAATTCTTCATAGATGCTCGTATGTGATAAAACCGTTCGCAAACTGTTTTCATTGGTTCGAAACACATCAAGTGCTTCTTCTCGTTGAATTTCAAGTTCGCTTTCTTGTTTGTAAATACCTTCTAAAGTGGATAGCCAATTGGTTAATTCTAACCGTAATTCTTTATTTGAGATGTCTTTTAAACTTCCCGAATTGATCATTTCGTTTAGAAACGAATTATTTGGATTAAAATTAATGTCCGAAGAAAACGTGCTGAAAATTAGTTCTGAAAATTGCTTTTCGGTTGGCTGCTCATCTGGATTTCCGATATAAGTCAGGAGTTGCTTTGCTCCGTTGTAATTTTGCTTGTTCTCACGAATTAGTACGTTTAATTTCAACTTGCTGGTTTCAAACTCACTTTTTAATCCTTTTAAATAGATTTGTTCTTTTTTCTTGAGCGCGCTGTTTTCACTACTATTGTTAATGGCTAAGGCAATCAAAATTCCAATAACTACCAGTACAATTTCGCCAATGGCATAGGCGAGATATTTAGGAACTTTCTTTTCAGAGATAAGTTGCTGTCTGATTTTTCTAAAGATTTTCGCCATTGGTTTTTGTTTTAGTATATGAGAACTATCAAATGATTGTATTTTTATTTAGAACGCTGAAAATAGACATTGGTAGTACGCTCAGAATTTACATTGAATCCTTTTATTTTCCCTTCTTCATTACGCATAAATTTTACATAAAATCCTTTGTTTGAACGAAAAAAATCTTTGCTTATTGGTCGTAAAAGAAGAGTTCCAAGCCAGCGATGTTGTAGTGTAAGTGTATCGTCTTTTACTTGCAAATGGTAGCATGTTTTCAATTCGTCACTCCAATATTTCCCTTCGTAGGATGTTAATGCCACATTGTCGTCTTTCCATTTTTCGACTTTGTAATAGGTTTCTTTTAGCCAATCGGTGATACTCAAATAAGTAGTGCCATTTGTGGAATGATTAATTTCAATGTTTCCAGTCCATCCTTGTATTCCGAATGTATTGTTCGATGTCGGAATTAGCTGGTTTCTGCCATTTAGCAGCAGCGACTCATCAAACATTCTTAATTCTAATGTTGCATTTAATTTTTTTGAGATGTATAACCCTTCAAGTCGCGCTAGGTCTTTTGTTGGAACCGATACTTGCTTTAGTTCTTTTTGTGGTGCTTCTGTCATGTATTCAGCAAGCAATAACTCACCAATTTTTTTATCAGATACATCTCCGTAACTTCCAAAGTTTGAGATGACAATAATTCCCAAGTCATGATCGGGATAATAGCGCATTTGGGTTGAAAAACGCTCATGTCCGCCAGTATGATAATGTACTTTTAATCCGTTGTGAGTATTGGTTCTAATCCCTAAAGCATATTCAGAATCAATTCCGTCTTTTAGTATATATGGTTCTACAAATACCTTTCGAACATCGTCTCCGCCAATCACATCCGAACGAAATATCGCAAACCATTTGGCTAAATCTTCCACACTTGAATACACATCAGCCGCTCCAAAAATGGCTCGATTACTGTGCTCATTCGTATATCCTTCTTTTTGATTGAACGCATACGATTCAGCAGCATTTATAATCACTTCACCCACATGACTTTCAATTTGTGTATTGTTCATTTCTAGTGGTTGTAACAAATTCGTTTCCACCCAAACATCGGCAGGTGTGTTGGTGACTTTTTTTAATATTTCTGCCAATACTACGTATGCTGTGCTATTGTACGTATGACGTGTTCCTGGAATATATTCCAACTTTGGTTGCTTTCGAATGACGTTTAAGCATTCTTCTTTCGTCAAGCGATCGACACCAATGACTCTACCTGCCAATTCGGACATCGTATAAGCTTCTCGGTAACCACTTGTGTGCGTAAGTAAGTGTCGAATCGTAATCGTATGTTCAAATTCTGGCCAATTATCTAAATACTTGCTCACGGAATCATCTAAATGTAGTTTTCCTTGGGTATGTAGTATGGCAAAGGCATATCCAATAAATTGTTTGCTAACCGAACCAAGATTGTATACCATTTTGGAATCGTTTGGAATGCCATACGCTAGATTCGCCAAACCATATCCTTTTTTAAAAATAAGTGCTCCATTTTTTACAATACCAATCACAAGACCGGGCGTGGAGTCTTTTACTTTTGATGGAATTAGAGCATCTATTTTTGTTTCTAGTGCCGACAATTGTATTTGTTGTGCCGTTGTTTTTATGGATAGTGTGAGGATAAATCCAATTAATAAGTACGCTCGTATGTTTTTCATGGTCAGTATGTGATTCTCTTTTGACAAAACGTGTCGTCCGAATATTTGTTACATCTCAAATTACTCAAAATTTGTGAATGAATGATTTGTATTGGAAAATAATGTGGATAAAAAAAGAAGCGGCTGTCTAAAAAGTACAGATTTCGTCAAACCGAACTTGATACTGAAATAAATTTAGCACAGGTTTCGGTTTTCCATAACAGTTGATAATCAATGTGATGAGATTCTAGATCAAGTCCAGAATGACGTTTAAATTACCTTTTCAGACAACTCCTTTAGTATTGGTTAATATTACATTCAGTGCACAACTTCCTGATTCCACACACCTGAAGCCACAGTTTCGTCCACATATTCTTCAAAAGTGATCGGTTTGCGACCTAGAATTCTTTCCAAATCATTAGAGATGGTCTGGTTTTCAGAATGTCCCAAAACTTCTGTAAATAGGTAGCTTAATAACCAAATTACTGGTTCAGGAGCGCCCGCTTGTGCAAGTCCAGTTTTGAAAGCTTCCATTGAAATGGCTTGGTAGTGTATTGTTCGACCTAACTTAGTACTAATAATTTGAGCTACTTCTTGAAAGGTTAATTTTTTAGGTCCTGTTACGGTTACAATTTCACCGTTGTATGCATCCTCTAGTAACACTTTTGTAACCACATCAGCGATGTCTTTTGTATCCGTATACGGAATTTTGGCATTGGGCATAGGTAGCGCTAAGTGACCTGCTACAATGTACTCTTTAAAAGCGCCTTCATCAAAGTTCTGATTGAACCAAGATGCGCGTACCGTAGTATAATTTAATCCAGAATTGGCTACAATTTCTTCGCAAGCTTCGGCTTCCGTTTCGCCTTTTCCGGAAAGTAAAACCATTTTATCCAATCCGGCTTTGAGTGCTTTTTCGGTTAATGTGCTAATAGCATCTCTCGCACCTGGCACTGCCAAATCTGGATAATAGACTACATATGCTTTGTCCATATCTTTTAAGGCAGCATCATAGGTTTCGGTTTTATCCCAATCGAATGCAGGATTTGTTTTTCTGCCGACAACACGTACATTGTGTCCTAATTGCATTAAGTTTTCTGCTACTTTGCGACCTGTTTTTCCAGTTCCACCAATGATTAAAATATTCTCTGATTTCATAATTTTCAAATTTTAAGATTTGTATTTGTTTTATTGATGATACAAAGGTGCAAAGTCGTGAAACAGGATTTTTGACAGTTGAAGACAAGCTTTTGACATTTTGCGCCAAAAGAATAAATTAGAGTTCCTTCCATATAAAATGAGAAGATCTTTTCAATTTATAAACTTGAAGTATCATCGCTGTTCTCGATACAACGAATCGTAGATTTGCCACTCGAACTGACACTTTTTTTAATGTGTCAATTTGATGATTTGAAAATGTACTAATGATTATTTTTAAGACTAATTTTGCTTTGATTTAGACAGATTGCCACGACTCCGTCTCGCAAAGATGTATCAAATAAAATATTGGTACATTATCAGATTAATACATTAAAACACATCATAACTAGTTATTTTTCCTAAATTCAGTAGGCGTGAGGTTTGTCCATTTTTTAAAAGCACGGTTAAAAGCACTTTGTTCAGAAAAGCCTGTTAGGAAAGCTATGTCGCCAATGCTATGCACATCGTTTCTTAGCATTTCTTTTGCTATTTTTTCCTGTGTTTTTTTGATTAAATCGCGGTAGGTGACACCTGCTTCTGAGAGTCTTCTTGTGAGCGTTCTGTTACTCATCGCGGTGAGATCGCTAATATGGTGAATACTTGGAATTCCAGTTGGGAGTGCATCTTTTATGAGTGCTTCTACATCACGCACAAATTTATTGCCTGGAATTTTGATGCCTTTTGTTTCTTCATCAACTTGTTGCAAGAGATAACTATTGATACTAGCATCTGCTTTGGCAGTTCGTAGATGTAAATCTTCTGTTTTGTAACTTATCGCGTATCGCGGTTGATTGAAAAGGATTGGACATTTAAAAGCCGCTATAAAACTCGTTAAATCTTTTGGTGGATTGTGCTTAAAACTCACCTGCACAGGCACAATATTTTTTTCAGACATCGATTGTAATACAACAACCGTTGCAGATAAACTGGCTTCTGTAGATAATTCCATGCCTCTTCTGTGCGCTTCTCGGTTTAGAATGACATGTGATATGTTTCCTTCTTCCATCACTTGCCAAACGAAGGTATTGGAAAGGAGTTTGAAGTAGCGTTCACTACGTTCAAAAATTTCACCCACTTTTGAGCAGGTTCGCCAAGAAAGTCCTAAAACGCCATAGTCTTCAATGATCATTTGTTGTCCGACACGAACACCAAACCCTGGACCGAGTTTATCGTCGAGTAATTCATGTGCAGTCAGAAATTCTTCTGCAGGGATGACTTGTAACTTTTTTGCGTCTTCATACGAAGTTGGCCAATCGTCAAAATCTTCTCTAGTCATGCCTTCTGCAATCGCACAGTTGAGCATTTTTATGTATAGATTGATAGAGAAGTATTTCATTTTTGGTGAATCACAGGTGTATTCAAATATACTATAAATGTAGCAGCAAATACAATTGGAATTGCTGCTACGTCAATTTAGTTTCCAAATAGTTGCTTCTGAATGAAAGCAGTTAGTCCATCTGAATTAATTCGATCTGAATTCGACAAGATAATGATCGCAATGTCATGATCAAATACATAGGAAAATCCTGTGTTGATTCCCAAGTTTCTGCCAGGACGATGTGCTGCTTTGATGATTTCCTTGCCGCGTTCATGGAATCTGATCCACAACCCATAGCCATATTCATTGCCTTCGGGATAGTTTTGTAACAGCAATTTCATGGATGACGGACGTAAGAGCGTTTTCTTTAAGTATAAAGCATCTGAGAATTTTCCTAAATCAGCAGCAGTGGCATATATTCCTGCACCTGAGAAATAATTTTGTGTGTATACAGGATCATCTTCTGTAAGGACTTCCGCTTTTTTATCCCAAGAATATCCTATTGGGAAGCGTTTTTCAGCGTTCAATTTTTTATAATTCGCATTCGTAATCAGTCCACTATGCGTCATTTGTAAAGGTTGTAGTATTCTTCGGTTCAATACATTCTCATACGTGTCATTTTCAATACGCTCAATGATTTTTCCCAAGATCAGGTAATCACCATTGTCATAATAGAATTTAGTGCCGGGTTCATATACCAACGGACCACTACAAAATGTATCGACGAGTTCATCTGGTGAATAGATATCTGTGTAAATACCCGGAATATCACTGTCTTTTGATTTGATAGTTTCAGAAGGTGTAATGCCAGAAGTATGATTCAACAGTTGGTGAATGGTCACTTTGTCAGCGGCAGGTCCTTTGTAACTTGGAAGGTATGTATTAATTGTATGATTTAAGCTTATTTTTCCTTCTTCCATTAACTGAAGAATTATGGTAGAGGTAAACAGTTTTGTGATCGACATGATGGTAAAAGGCGTGTCATTTGTCATCGGTGTTTTTTTGGTACGATCTGTAAGTCCAAAGCTTTTGTGATATAGCAGTTTGCCTCGTTTTTTAACTAAAATAACTCCGTTAAAATCATATTTCTGCGCAATCGTGTCTATTTTTGAGAAATACTCCTTTTCCATCACTACTCTAAAGCCTTTATTGGATGTAAATGTACTTATCGGTCTTGATCGCGTTCTAGCAGTATTGCGCGATTCTGGTTCTTCATGATCCCAGCTACCACCACGAATGATTCTAATGGCTCCGATTTCTGGTCCAGTTGGGTTTATTCCACCTTGATATTTATAGTCGTACACATCGTCAACCCATTCGCAAAGATTGCCTGTCATGTCGTAGATGCCTAGTTCATTTGGTTTTTTCAGACCCACTGGAAACGTTCCTATATTATCATCATACCAACCGACTTTGGAGTTTTGAGCGTATTCGTACGTCCAACTGACTTCTTCTAAGTTATCGCTACCAGAAAAAACGTAGCCTTTACTTTCGTTTCCGCCTTTAGCGGCATATTCCCATTCGGCTTCGGTAGGTAAACGGTATAATTTGTTGGTTTTTTTAGACAACCAAACGGTATATGCTTTGGCGCCGTACCAATTGATATTATTTGCGGGATAGTTTTCGAATCCCTTTTTGGGGATGAATTTGCCATTTTTTTCTTCAATTAAGGCAAATTTATCTAGCGTGTACCAGGGTTTGTTGCCTTCAATCTGATTGCCTTCTTCGGAGAGGAATACAGCAAATTGCGCATTGGTAATTTCGTATTTTCCAATCCAATAGTCATACAGTTTGACAGATGTGATTGGTTTTTCATCGCTAAAACAGGTAGTGTCTTTATCGGATAAACAGCCCATTTGGAAGTCGCCTCCTTTGACAAAGACTAGTTCAGGTTCGATGATGTTTACGTTTTGAGAAAATCCTATTTGTGAAATTAATAGGAAGCAGTAGAGGAAGTTAATATTTGTTTTCATCTTTTTTTATCTTAAAGATGAAGTTAAAATGCATTTGTTACAGTTGGGACTTTATTCTTCAATTTTAATGTGAGTTCGATATAAGAAATCATTAAATTATTAGTAATTCACTAAAAAATAAAGACTTGTCAGTTCGAGCATTATCGTAGATACCGAGCGCAGCTCATGAGAACACTATAAAAATAAAATTTCGATTGAATCTCGTGAGCTATGCTCTGTGCTTCCAGCAATGCTCGATTTGACATTTTGTGTAAGTTGTTGATTGTTATATGTTTAGTAAAATATAGTTAAATCAACATAAAATAACATGAATATTATGAATAAAAAGCTGAATTTCTTCGTTAAAAATACTCGCCGTAGCTACGGCTATGGCTGCGTTTTTCGCCTAAAACTTCAACTTTTTCTTTACAAATCTTCTATGCCATTTCATATCAATTTAACTATAATTATATCGAACTCACGTAATTTCAGGGTTTACAGGAGAAAGATAGTTGTCATTCAGTTCTGTTACTATTCCTTTTTTCATACGCCAAACTCTGAATTGGTTTTCGTATCCTCTTTCTATGTCTTCATCATCCTGAACATACAAAATTCCATACGAACCTTTTGCTATTTTGGCAATCCATTTAAAAAAGTCAATAATGTGCTCCGTTCGATGATTGTGATTTGCCATGATCGCTAAGTGATAGGTGCCGTTTAAGTAACGTAAGGAATATACTTCATTTCCATAATTGAGTTCTTCGGATATTTTTCGCTCTATTTTTTGTACAATTACATCTAATAGTTGCGTGTCATCATCTTCCTCTCGGAATGATTCTCTAATTATTGCCCATCCATTAAACTCAATCATTGGTTTGTTTTTTTAGATTATACTGAATGTTTTCTTTTCGACTTAAAACACCATTAAATTACAACCTCGGATGTCGGAATGATCAAAGCGACCTATGATTTCAAATGTTCCGTCGGCGTGTACTTTGCCTAAATCTTGCGTAGCAATAAACGAACAGGAATTTATATTTGCCAAATCGATGACATTGATTCCGCCTGATTTTCCGTTGGGTTGCAGCGTTAGTGCATCTTCCGGATCGCGGGTTAGAATTTTCATCCACGGTGGAGTTTCAAAGATGCCGTTTCCTTTGGAATAGCCTTGCGAGAGTAATTCGGTCATGCCGTATTCAGAGTGAATTTCAGACACGCCAAAACCTTCACACAGTTGTTCGTGCAATTCCGTTCGGATCATTTCTTTTCGGCGTCCTTTCATGCCGCCTGTTTCCATGATGATGGTATTTTTTAGTTGAAACTGCGTCGTTTCAATCAAATCTAACAAGGCAAAAGAAACCCCGATTAAGAGCACTTTTTTTCCTGCTTGATCTAGTTGTATGAGTTTTTCAGTAAGCGCTTTTAAGTCATTCAAATAAAAACCACTTTCTGGCTGTTTACTGCGCTGAATTAAATCGTTTGCCATGTAGACTAACGAAGAGCCTTTTCGTTCTAAATAGTTCGGTAAGAGCGCTAAAACAACATACTCTTCGATGCTTCCATAAAAATAGTCAAACCCTTTGCGATAGCTTTCTTCGTAGATTGAAATATCAGTTACATGGTGTTTGCTTGGCGTACTTCCTGTTGTTCCCGAACTGGTAAATGTTTCTTGAATGGGATGGTTGTTGGAAACGATTTCGTGCGATTTGAAGAATTGTATGGGAAGAAACGGAATGTCTTCTATTTTTTTTACGTCACTTGGATGAATGTATAGTAAATCACAAAACGATCGGTAGGTGCGATTGTGTTCAAATTGATGTTGAAACGTTTGAAACGCTACGGTTTCAAAAGAAGCATTGTCGTGAATATTGAAAATCGTTTTAGAATCCATTTGTGTGCAAACTAGGTTACAAAAGTACTTAAAATAACAAAAAAAGCATCCTGAAAATTCAAGATGCTTTTTAGTATGTTATATGGTTTTTAATTTATCTGATTACTAATTTTTTAGTAGCCGATTTACCATTTTCTGTAATTTTTACCACGTAGATTCCTGTTTGTAAGTCAGCCACGTTTAAAGTATTTGTGATCGTAGTGTTGAGTACTTGTTTTCCTAAGATGCTGTATACTTGTACTTCTTTCGTGTTGTTTGAAGGCGAAGTAATAGTTACTGTATCTCCATTTGCAGGATTTGGATACATGCTGAACGAAGTTGTATCAAATTCTCCGTTGCTTAATGTTGTATCAATATCACTTGCAAATCTTGGTAAAACTTGGTAAGTTGAACCGAACTCTCCAGCTAAACCAGTGATGTCAACTGGTACAGCAGGAATCATAGTTCCAATTAAATCTTCATCACCAAATTGTACTCTACAAACTGTCATAGCAGTACCACCAGCGGTAGTCACATTGTAGTTTACACCATCGGCAAACATTCCCATATCGGTGAACTCAACGTTTAATAATCTGATTAATCTGCTTTCATACGCTTCACCGTTTGTTGCTAATTCAGTCGCAGTTACAAAAAGTGGCATTATTGCATTTCCAGTTGAAGAAGCGCCTGGAAGGTTTGCAATAGGTACAAATTGTAATACGCCGTTAAATTCAGATAATCTACCTTGTAATCCAATCATTCCGTCTCCAGCATTGAAAGGAGTACTTAATATTGTAGATGGATCATCAATTAAGATTCCAGCACCACCATCTTGAATGTATTTTTGGTTTCTTCCATTGTCTGTAACAACGTATGAAATAACTACTTCACCAGTTACTTCATAGAATTCGCCTATTGTTCCAGCGCGTAATTCCGTAAGGTTGTTTACTTGTGCAATGTTTTCTACAGAGAAAGACACCATTTTTGTATCTACAACAGCATTGCTTTCGTATAATTCAACAGTTACATTATACATTCCTCCGTCCATTGTTGGAATAGCGTATGGACTTGTAACATCAACATCAGTAGTTCCCATGTTTACAGTAACGTTTACATAGTTTCCTAGCATTGATAAGTCAATATTTTGTGTAATAAACCCTACATCTACTGAAGAAGTTCCTGGCGCAAATACTTCATTGTTTGTTGGTGCAGTAACACTTAAAGATGGCGCAGCCGCACCTTCAAAAACGGTTACATTGTCAAATCTAAAGTATTCTGATCCTGCGTTATTGATAGCAACGACTCTAATTTGTAGTGTATTCCCCATCAATCCAGATTGTGAAATAACTTCTGTAGTTGTCCAATCCGTACCATTTTTTTCTCCTAAGATTGTGTGTGTTGCATCTCCTAGTCCGTTCCAATCGGCAATTAAGGTAAAAGCACCACCGTCAACAGAATAGTATACGTCAAAATAATCAGCACTTTCAAGTCCACCTTGAGGAGAAGCTTCTAAAGAAAAACTTACCGCTGAGGTAGCTCCAGAGATGTTGATGAGTTCAGATTCCCATATCGTATCTCCATCTAAATCTCTAAATTCAAAAAGACCTGATACCGTTTTTGCCCAATCCGAAGCTGCCGTTAAGCTTGCATTTGATGCGTCGATAGTCCATTGAGATACTCCCGCAGGATAATCTCCTACGTTTACAACAACTCCACCAGAAGATCCTTCAACTCCAGTTCCGTCAGCATACGATTCAAAATCTTCTGACCAAATCTGTCCAAAAGACAAAGAAGAAATCAATAATGCAATTAATAAAAAGTAATTTTTGTTCATACGTTATTTTTTAACCATTCATAAATTATGACACAAATATACAAAAGAACCTGAATTGAAATAGTGGGTTCGCATATTTGTGTATTGTTTTAACCATTTGATAACAAAAGTATTATTGTGTTCTTTGATTTGTGGATTTGTTGACTTGTGGATTTGTGGAGTCGTTGATTTGTGGATTTGTTTATTTGTCAATCTGGGTTTTGGTTATTTTTATGTTGAATGCTAAATGTTGAATTTTCTTTTCTAGCTGTTAGCCTTTAGCTCTTGGCTTTTAGTTTATCTAATACCAATTTACACTTAAAATGATTGATTGAATATTTTCATGTACTTTTGATTTCCTACGATTGATTTTATTAACTCATTGCTCATATTGCATACAGTCTGGTGCAGCCAATTCCTGAGTTGCTCCATATCTGGAAAGT
>JBCCLH010000048.1:0-38074 GCA_039026955.1 Bacteroidota bacterium | reverse complement strand
TCGCCGCAATGAACGCTTGGTTGATTTCCATCGTAAATGGTAAATATTTCCATGCCAATGAGAAGATTCCTAATACGATTAATACATCGTGGAATACCGCTGCAACCGCACCTAATGAGAACTGCCATCTTCTGAATCGTAATAAGATATATAAGAATACTACGACTAACGATCCTAAGACTGCCCAGAACGATGCTTTTTTGATATCATCCGCTATGGTTGGTCCTACTTTGATCGACTGCATGATTCCAACTGTCTTGTCTTCTGCTCCATCCACAAAGGTGTCAAAGTTCATTCCTGCTGGCAAGAATGCTTCTAGACCTTTGTGTAATTTTCTTTTGATGTCATCATCAACTTCCGTTCCAGTTTCATCTACTTTATAGTTGGTTGTGATTTTTAATTGGTTGTCATCACCAAAGGTTTTTACTTCTAGCGATACCGCATTTTCACCATCTACAAATACACTTTGCAATGCTGCTCTCACGTCTTGCGCGCTCACCGTATTCTCAAAACGTACTTGGTATGAACGTCCACCGACAAAATCAACTCCTTGATTCAATTTGTTTCCAAGCGTAATAGACCAAAGACCAATGGCAATGATAATTCCTGAAATGATATATGCAACTTTACGCTTCTTCAAGAACTCAATTTTCATGTTTCGGAATAAGTTCTTCGTAGCTCCTGTTGAGAATGCTAATACTTTTCCTTTGGCAACATACCAATCGATCAATAATCGTGTGATGAAGATGGCTGTAAATAATGAAGTCGCGATACCAATTAATAAGGTAGTGGCGAAACCTTTAATCGGACCTGTACCGAATAAGAATAAGATCAAGGCTGTTAAACCAGTGGTAATGTTCGCATCAAAGATAGAAGACATTGCTCCTTTCCAGCTAAATGCATGGTTGATGGACTCTTGTAACGATCTTCCTTTGGCAAGTTCTTCTCGAACTCTTTCGAATAAAAGTACGTTTGCATCCACCGACATACCAATGGTTAATACGATACCTGCGATTCCAGGTAAGGTTAATACCGCGCCTAAGTTGGCTAATACACCAAAGATCAATAAGATGTTAAACGCTAAGGCAACATCGGCAAATAAACCGGCTCTACCATAGTAAAATACCATCCAAACTAATACTAAGACCAAGGCGATTAAGAACGACATTAAACCGCTATCAATTGCTTCCTGTCCTAATGATGGTCCTACTACTTCCGACTGTAAGATTTCTGCTTTTGCAGGTAATTTACCAGCTCTTAACACTGTTGCTAAATCCTGCGCTTCTTTGATTGAAAAACGACCTGAAATTTCAGTATTTCCTCCTGAAATTGCACCCGTAGTTACCGATGGTGCAGAATACACAATATTATCTAAGACAACCGCAATAAATCCTCTTTCTTCGTATACTTCACCTGTTAATTTTTCCCACTGCTTTGCGCCAATACCATTCATTTGCATGGTTACGTTTGGCTTTCCATCATTTGCATAGCTTTGTTGCGCCGCATCTACCACATCACCTTTCATTTGTGGCGTTGCTTCTCTTCCTTTACGTTTTCCACTTAAAGCATATAAATCAACCGTTCCATTTGGACTTACATCTTTTCCAAAAGCGAAACGTACATTACGCAATTCTGCAGGAATAATTTGCTTTAATACTGGATTTGCTAATAACTCCAATACTTCTGCTTTATTTTCTTCTTTTACAACCGCAATAACACCGCCAAGTGCATTTTGTGCTAAAGAAAGTTTGTCAAATAATGGATTTATTACATTTAATGAATCTTGTTCTGTAGACGTCAATAAATCTTCTGTTTGGTCTTCTTCACCTTCTGTAGCTTCCTCTTCTTTCTTAGGAGCAAATTCTGGAAGTTCTTTCAACTTTTCATTTGCGCTTACTAAGTAGTTTGCTAAAGCACCTTTGTCATTGTTTGTTTTCCAGAATTCTAATTCTGCTGTAGTTTGTAATAGTTTTTCAATACGAATTACGTCTTTGGCACCTGGCAATTCAATCAAGATACGTCCAGAAGTTCCCAAACGCTGAATGTTTGGTTGTGTAACTCCAAATTGGTCAATACGCTTACTTAATACGTCTTTTGCAGATATTACTAATTGATCTACTTTTCTTCTCAATATATTTTGTACGACGTCATCTTCTGTATTGAAAGTCTCTTCTTTTAATTCTTCTTGTAAAGAAGCGGTGTAGAATAAACTTGGATCTGCTAATTTTAATCCTGCTGGTTTCAATTCGTCAAATGCTTTAAAGAAAGATTCTAAGTAATCTTCTTGTGCATCTTTTTGAATTTCATCGGCTCTGTCTAAAGCTTTTTTAAACGTTTCGTTATCTGTATTGTTCGTTAATCCTGATAAGATGTCACGAACAGATATTTGAAGAATTACGTTGATTCCACCTTTAAGATCCAGCCCTTTGTTTAATTCTTTTTCTTTGGCTTCACTATAGGTGAATTTTGTAAATCCGAAGTTGATTGGCTCATTTCTGTCAATTGAGTCCAAATAGTTTTTTTCAATAGCACTTCTGGCATCTGCATTTTCTTTGGTATCTGCACCACTTGTTGGTTTTGGTACTTGCGCTACTGCATAGGCTTTTGCATCTGTTTCAATTTTATTCGTGATAAATGTAAATGATAATTGGTAGATACTTACCAATCCGAATAAAAGCGCAAATAATTTGATTAATCCTTTGTTTTGCATTTTTAATGTTTTTGGTCAAATGTTGTAAGCAGTCTTGTTACTGCTACTTTTGACAATTATGTTATGTGTGATTTGATTGTGATTTTAGCACGTTTTGATCGCATCAAAAAGCACTTTTTTACATGCCAACGCATGACATGCATACGAATAGCTACTTTTACAAAAAGTAGCTCGTATTTCGTTATAATTTATGAAAGTGTTGTAGTGAAAGGTCCTGCGCGTACATCAGGAATTTCGTAAGAGATATTTTCTTTCGGAATTACCGTATAGTTTGTAGTTGTATACGTGAATTCGATTGCAATTGTATTGTGTTCTCCGCTAAAATATGTGTTTGTGTTGGCAAACGAATTTGGTGTTGGAGATTTGTCGTATTCTTTGTGTAAATCTAAAATGAATTTTCCATGAGCTCCTACATACGAATCTGAAGCTGATTTTAATTCGTAAATGTCAATTTTGAAGCTATCCACATTGGCTGCCGATTGAAGATACACGTTGTTATCTTCCGTTGGAGATTCTGTAGATTCATCTGTTGTGGAAAGTCCGTTTTCAATCAACAGTTCTTTAACAGCATCAACTTCTTCTTGGCTAAAGTAAGCGATTTTAAGCGTTTGCTCCGTATGCTCGCGCACTTGAATATTTTCAACTCCTAAAGCTTCTAGCTGCTTTTTGATTGTTGTAATGATTTCAGAAGCATCTTGCGCAACTACAACACTATCAGTAAATTGAAGTTCAATTTCCTGATTCGGTGCAGGTGTTTGCTCCTTATAAAAACCGAAAAGGGCTATAAGAAGAATTAACGCACTGAAATACTTTTTTGCAATCATCGGGCAAATATAAACATTACGAGGAGACTAACGCAGACTTTTATGAATTAATTTCACCTTAAGTCATTGAATGGCATTGCGCTAGTTTTTTCGGGAAGAAGCATCATCTAAAGCAGCCATTTTCAATATTTTTACTTGTGGAATACTTCCAGATTGAATCGCATTTGCTAAAACAACAGCTTCTTCTTTAGGTAAACTTGCTGTGATTTCACAGCCGCCGCCTGTAATTGCTCCCATACTAACTGATGGAGTTGAATAGACCTCATCATCTACTACAACCGCTATATTTCCTCGGGTTTCATATGCGTGTTGTGTCATTTCAAACCAAAGTTTTGTGCCTTCTTCGTTCATTTTAATAAACACATTGTACAAATCGACATTATAATGTGAACGTTGGGCAGTAGCCTCCACAACATAACTTTCATTTATAGCTGCTTTTCCTTCTGGGGAAACGTACACCGCATATACTTCGTATTTATTATTAGCACTGTTTTTTCCAAGTACAAATTTTACATATTTTTTGAACATCGGCACATATACTGGTTTTTCTTGTATCAACATTTTTGCTGAAGTATCTTTATTTTTCTGAGAAATGTATCCAAATACATAACCAACATCATGATAAGCCTGAGCAATTTTCAGTCGCTCAAATATCGTTTTTTTTCCAAAAAGTGCTTCTGAAACAGACACATCTTCCTTTTCATTTGCTGTATTTTTGTCTTTGGAGAGTAAATATTCAATCAGTTTTGTTTTCTGTTGACATACTTCAAAAAACTCCAATTTTCCGGCTCGCGAGAAGGATTTCTCAAAAGTTTCAGGCTTGATATCTCCGTGATAGTGAAACGTCATATTTTGACCTTGTTGCATTGCTATTGAGACGTGCTCAGCACCCAAAGATTCCAAACGTTTTTGAATATTTATAACAGCCTGATTTTTTTCATCTTCTGAGAGATTTGTTTCTAATAGTTGCAACTGAATACTTTGTGTTGGCGTTTGTCCTAAAGCTTCACAAGAGATCATTCCACATAAAAGAACAATCAAAAGAGCATTGAGAAAATAGTTTTTAAACATAATTTTTTTGAGTTGGTGCGGAAAAGTAAAGGCTACAATAAAAATTGCAGCCTTGTATGTGTTCACGAAGAAGTATTCGTATTTTTACATTTTTTTATACCCTTCTGGTGGAGTTACACTAAAAATATCACCAGAAACAGATTGCTTTTCAATTTTAGTAACTTCTGTGGCAATTGTCATATCTACTCCCATTTGATTCATTTTCATCTCCATGTATAAAGGAAATCCTTTTACTTTTTCTCCTAATGTCGCTGTTTGCTGGTTTGGCACATCAATAGCCTCGGTTGTATACATTACCATATTTACAGTAACACCATTTTTTGTAACAGAGGTTGTATATTTTTGACATGTGTATCCAAGTACTTCTTTTGTTTCGTTTTCTTTGGTGACTTTGATATTTTTAATGTCTTCCTCAGTTAATTCAATGCTTTCCACAGTATACACCTTTCCTAATGCAGGATTGTCCATCAATATGAGCATTTTATTTTCTTCTGTATTGACTACTGTTACTATGTTTCCAGACATTGGGTTGTCTGATTCTGATCTAGCATTTTTACCTTTAAATAGCGTTACTGTTTCTATTTCACCAATCATCGCAAGACTCGCCTGAACTTGCTCATTGTCAGTAGACATTGTTTGTTTAGAAGTAATTTTTCCTTCTGTTATTTTTTCTTGCGCAGAAACCATGACACTAAATGCCAATGCTACCAATACTAGTATTTTTTTCATATTTACACGTTTTAGTTTATTTTTATTATAAGATCTGTGTCTTATAGTACAAAGATGTTACATTTTTATGGATATAAAAAAACCTCAAGGCAATAAGCGATGAGGTTTTCATATTATTTTTATAAAATGAAGATTATAATTCTAATAATCCGTTCGTTTTCTTCACTCCTTCAGCACTTGTTGCCAAATGCTCTTTTTCAGCGTCACTTAGGTCAATTTCAACGATACTTTCGATTCCATTTTTTCCTAAGATTACTGGAACTCCGATACATAAATCATTCAATCCGTATTCTCCTTCTAGTAAAGCTGAGCAAGGGAACATTTTCTTTTGATCACATGCAATGGCTTGCACCAATCCTGAAACTGCTGCTCCTGGCGCATACCATGCAGAAGTCCCTAATAATTTTGTCAAAGTTGCTCCACCAACTTTCGTATCTTCTTTTACTTGATTTAAACGCTCTTCCGATAAGAATTCAGAAACTTTGATACTGTTACGAGTTGCATGCGCTGTTAATGGCACCATTCCTTTGTCACTGTGTCCACCGATCACCATTCCGTCTACGTCAGAAATTGGTGCTCCTAATGCTTCTGCCAATCTGTACTTGAAACGAGCACTATCTAATGCGCCACCCATTCCGATGATTCTGTTTTTTGGCAATCCTGTAGTTTTGTGTACCAAATAGGTCATGGTATCCATTGGATTACTTACTACAATGATGATGGTATTTGGAGAATGCTCAATTAAACTTGCAGATACAGATTTTACAATTCCTGCATTGATTCCGATCAATTCTTCTCTTGTCATTCCTGGTTTACGTGGAATTCCTGAAGTAATTACACAAATATCGCTACCGGCTGTTTTAGAATAATCGCTTGTACTTCCTGTGATGGTGGTATCAAAACCATTTAAAGAAGCGGTTTGCATTAGATCCATAGCTTTTCCTTCAGCGTATCCTTCTTTGATGTCTAATAAAACGACTTCTGAAGCAAAATTTTTAATCGCGATATATTCGGCACAACTTGCACCAACGGCTCCTGCACCTACAACTGTAACTTTCATATTTTTATATTTTATTTGATGTATTGTTTAAACGCTGCAAAGGTCTTATTTTTTACACTGAAAAACAACGTTATTTCCAATTATTTACATCAAATATCTTAACGAATACTTACAGCCAAACCAGCGCTTAACGTATTGAATTCCTGAAACGTATAATCGCCAAATATCTTGATCGGTCCTAAATTTAATCGCGCTCCCAAAGTAGCAAGAACGCCGCTTACATCAAAATCGAGATTCACAGGATCAGTAATGGTTTCTGTAATGCTTGAAACGACATTTCCGTTGTTGTCTTCTACATCATAACTTAGGTTGTAATCTCCTTTAATATTGATTTCAGAATTCCCTTGATTGTATCCAAATCCACCGTAAAGTGTCACTATTTTAAAATCTAATGAACCCAACGCTTGAATGGTCCACGCATTCATGGTAAATTCTGCTTCTCCATTGTTTACCGAAACTCCGTCTGAAAAGCTGTCGTCATTGATAGCATAGGTTGCATCCATTCGTGTGTAGGCTGCTAAAATAGATACGTTTAGTGGCAATTTGTTAATGGGTCCTAAGTATTGTGTGATATCATGCTGCAAACCAACTCCAAACAATCCTGCTTCTACATCATCGTCAAAATTCAATGTAGGCACATATCGTATTTTTAAATCTGTTTTTGTTGGCAATCCGATTCCCGCTTGAATCATAGGTGCTGGCACTGCATTGATTGGAAAATCTTCGGCAATACCGCCTGGCATTTCAAAGCTTCCCACTTTCACAGTATTGGTTCCGTCAATTGGAACACGTACGTCAATCGTGGTTTGCGTACCATCTTCACTCATCACCGTAGGAATAGAAGTTTCGCCATTCGCTGTTGTCAAAAATTGATAGTCTGCTGGATTGAAGGTAAAAGCTTGCTTCGAATTCGGCACAAAACTGGCACTTGCTGAGATCGTAATATCAAATCCGAATTTTTTGTGTGTTTTTGCTGTCGTATACCAACCGCCGTTGATGCTGTATAACAATCCTTCCATTAGAGGATTCATGTAATTTTGAGTCAGTCTACTAGCATCATCACCAGCCAATAATAGACTCTCTAATTCTTGAGCCTGCAATGCAGAAACACAGAGCAATACGAGTAACGTAATTCTTTTTTTCATTGTTTGAGTAGGTTTTTTATTGTCTTAAAATTACTAAAATCGTCTCACACTTCATACAGGAAATTCCCCCTATTTAGTAATTAATACCAATTCTATCTTAAAATGCAACTTCACTTCCAAAGTCACATCTTACAATAATTGATATCACAAAATAATATGCTTACTTTCAAGCAAGTAAAAAGGGGAATTTGTCTTCAATTTTATAAATTTAAACGACTTTAGCGTGTAAACTACTGACTTAATGACTTATTATTTCGTACATTTAAATACCTATTTTATTTAACTAAACGAATAACAGCATGAAAAAAACTACACTATTTATCTACGCTCTGCTATTTTCTATGTTTGGGTTTGCACAAGAAGAATTACTCAACAGTCAGAATAAGTGGATTTTACATTACATGGTTATTGAAGGAACTACAATTAACATTCCGCCAGCACCCATACCTATTTATAGTCCAGGAATTATATTTCACGGAACAGATCCTAGCAATTATAATTATTCTGCTGGTGTTGGCACTATGTCAAATACTGCGTTTGATGCAACTGGCCCCACTATTATTAATTCAGACACATTTATCGCGCAATATCCGAGTGTAACGCTAGGAGCTTGTTCAAATTGTGTACTTGAAGGTCAATATTTGGGTGCAATTATGGGCGGAGTTACCAACACTCCTAATAGAGTGTTTAATTATGACATAGTTGATGAAGGAAACGGCATGAAAAGGTTAACAATTACCACACCAGAAGGATATATTGCCGTTCACGGGAATTATACGTTATCCGTAAAGAAATTTAACCAGAAAGATATTGTGATGTATCCGAATCCTGTGAAAAAGAAGCTATTTTTTGACTTTAAAGGATTTCCTGTAGAAAAGACAACTGTACTTTCAATGGTTGGAGCAACTATTTTTGAAGCAAAAGTTTCACCTCAAGAAAATACTATCGATCTATCGTTTTTAAAACCTGGTGTGTATTTTGTAAAAACTACCTTTAAAGATGGAGATGCCACGATTGCTCGTTTTATTAAGGAGTAATACCAAATAAACTATAAAATGCAACATATAAACTCGTTCATTTGGCAGTATAGTTCCTTGCGGCTTCTTTCCGTAGCTACGGCTATGCAAAAAAGCCGCTGCGTCCTATACTACCAAAGCAACTTCGTTTCTAAAGTCCCATCTTATAGTTTATTTGGTATAATCATATTCTGAAAATGTACTGCATAAAAGAGACTGTCTAAAAAGTACGGATTTCGTCAAACCGAACTTGATTCGGTTTCTCATAACAGTTGATAATCAGTGTGATGAGATTCTGAAGCCTGTGCTGAATTTATTTCAGTATCAGGCTCAGAATGACGCCTACTAAGACTTTTTAGACAGCCTCTTTTAGTTCTATGAAAATAAGTTTACGCGTCAATATTGGCGTACACTGCATTTTTCTCAATAAATTCTCTACGTGGTGGTACTTCGTCTCCCATTAACATAGAGAATACACGATCGGCTTCTCCTCCATTGTCAATCATTACTTGACGTAAGGTTCTGAATTCTGGATTCATGGTTGTATCCCACAATTGCTCCGCGTTCATTTCTCCAAGACCTTTGTAACGTTGGATATTGGCTCCTTGACCAAATTCTTCGATAATCGTATCACGCTCTTGATCGTTCCATGCATATCTACGTTTTGCACCTTTTTTCACTAAGTATAATGGTGGCGCAGCAATGTAAATGTGTCCGTTTTCAATCAATTCTTTCATGTAACGGAAGAAGAATGTTAAGATGAGTGTAGCAATGTGCGAACCATCGACGTCGGCATCACACATAATCACAATTTTATGATATCTTAATTTTGAAAGGTTCAGTGCTTTGCTGTCTTCTTCAGTTCCGATCGTGACACCAAGTGCTGTAAAAATATTTTTGATTTCTTCATTTTCAAACACTTTGTGCTGCATGGCTTTTTCAACATTCAAAATTTTACCACGCAATGGCAAGATCGCTTGGAACATACGGTCACGTCCTTGTTTCGCAGTTCCACCTGCCGAATCTCCCTCCACAAGGAATACTTCACATTTTGCAGGATCTTGCTCAGAGCAATCACTTAGTTTTCCAGGCAAACCTCCGATGCTCATCACTGTTTTACGCTGCACCATTTCACGTGCTTTTTGCGCTGCGTGACGTGCTTGTGCTGCCAAGATTACTTTTTGTACAATGGTTTTTGCATCGTCTGGATGTTCTTCCAAATAATTGGTTAACATTTCAGATACTGCCTGACTTACAGAGGCAGATACTTCACGGTTTCCAAGTTTTGTTTTGGTTTGTCCTTCAAACTGTGGCTCAGCTACTTTTACCGAAATAATTGCGGTTAATCCTTCGCGGAAATCATCTCCTGAAACGTCAAATTTTACTTTATCGAGCATTCCCGAAGTTTCTGCATATTTTTTCAGCGTATGTGTCAAACCTCTTCTAAATCCTGACAAATGCGTTCCTCCTTCATGCGTATTGATGTTGTTTACATACGAATGTAAGTTTTCAGAATACGAAGTGTTGTATGTCATGGCAACTTCCACAGGAATTCCGTTTTTCTCACCTTCAAAGGCAACAACATCTGCAATAATTTGCTCACGATTTCCATCTAAGTATTTGATGAATTCTTTTAAGCCTTCTTCCGAGAAAAATACTTCTTGAATGAATTCTCCTTTATCATCTTTAGTACGCTTATCCGTCAGTGTAATCGTGATTCCTTTGTTCAAATACGCCAATTCACGCATACGATTGGCAAGCGTTTCATAGTTATATTCTAACGTTTGTGTAAAGATGGTTGCATCGGGCTTAAAGGTAACTACGGTACCATTTTTATCAGAATCGCCCGTAGCTTTTACAGGATATAGTGGTTTTCCGCGTTCGTACTCTTGCTCCCAAATTTTTCCTTCTCTAAAAACCGTAGCTTTTAAGTGGTCAGAAAGTGCATTCACACAACTTACACCCACTCCGTGCAATCCTCCAGATACTTTATAGGAATCCTTGTCGAACTTTCCTCCTGCTCCAATTTTGGTCATTACGACTTCCAATGCAGAAACACCTTCTTTTTGGTGAATTCCAACTGGAATACCACGACCGTTATCTTCTGTTGTGATCGAATTATCTTCGTTGATCGTTACGCTAATGGTATCGCAGTGACCTGCTAAAGCTTCATCGATAGAGTTATCAACCACCTCATACACAAGATGGTGCAATCCGCGTACGCCAACATCTCCAATATACATGGACGGACGCATACGTACGTGCTCCATTCCTTCTAGCGCCTGAATACTATCGGCTGAATATTGTTTTTTTGCTTCTTCGCTCATAAATATTCTCCTTAATTTTATAGTTTAAAAACAGTCTCCTGTTTAGTCGTTTTTTTTCGCTTGTACTGACAAATATAAGGTTTCAAAAATTCATTTACACATACTTTTAAGCAGCTTTTCAAATAGTTATTAACATTTATCACTTTTGAAGAAAATCGCTTAGAATGGCTAAAAATAGCCTTAGACGCTTTTTTGCATTATTTTTTTACGAAAGTCTGATTGATTTTTAAGAAAGTAGCTTAGAAATGCGCTAAACCGTTTATTTTTTTTGCGTAAATATACCTGAAAATTACTTTTTTTTGGCGTAAAACAAGCTTTTAATACCATTGTTTTTAGTAGTTTTACATATCATAAATACACTACTAAATATTATTCAATGAAAACAAAATTACTTTTACTTGCACTACTTTTTAGTGTTGCTGGATTTTCCCAGACTATTGCCACGTATAATACTGCTCCAAATACAGATTTTACGATTGTGGTGCCTACCAATCCGATTGATCAAACACCAACTGGAGCCAATGTTTTTTGGACATTTAACGATTTGAATCCCGCAGGAACGAATATTGACACCTACGCTGCACCAGATGCAACACAGTTAGCTACGTATCCAGGAACTACAACTGTTCAAACGATTACTACACAAGGAACGCCGCCAGTAGCAAGTACATTCTTTTTAAGAGAAGACGGAACTGGAACTTATATTACAGGTGCTGGACAAGGAGATATTACATTAAATTACTCTGTAAATAATGCTTTTGTGGGATTGTTTCCTATGAGTTCTGGAACCAGTAATTCTGGAACCGTTAATGGTACATTTTCATTCAATGGAATTAACGGAACGTTTTCAGGAACTTTTACTGCTTCGGTAGACGCATATGGTACATTGACCATGACAGACGCGGTAGCTCCTGATTACGTAGCGAATGTAACGCGTTTACGTATTGATCAGACTTTAAGTTTTAGCATTCCGCCAATTTTTAACAATATTGGAACTTTAACACAGACTACTTATTATTATTATGATAATACTGCTTCAAATATTGCATTTAGATATACCGACGCTAGTGTGGTTTCTCCATTTTTAGGCGTGAATCAAAATACAGTGACACATGAGCGCAATACAGCCTTAACACTTTCAAGAAATACGCTTGCTGCTTCACAATTTCAATTGTATCCAAATCCTGCAAACGATTTTATCACCATTGAATCGAAAGATGGGCAAGCGATTAAAACGGTTTCTATTGTAGATGTACAAGGAAGAAATGTATTTACTTCTAGCAATGTAGCTTCTAGAATTTCAGTAGCAAGCTTACAACAAGGATTGTATTTTGTTACACTTGAAACAGAGACTGGTGCTGTTTCTACGAAGAAGTTTATCAAGCAATAAAAAACAATTTATTACATAAAAGAAAGAAGCAGTCTAAAAAGTACAGATTTCGTCAAACCGAACTTGATTCGGTTTCTCATAACAGTTGATAATTGGTGTGATGAGATTCTGAGTCAAGCTCAGAATGACGCTTGCAAAGACTTTTTAGATTGCTTCTTTTTTATGCTTTTTCACCTCAAAATATATAGGCGATTCTGGGCACAAGTGCGAGTCCACCAATATCTTCTCGAACCGCACCTTCTAATTTGTACGGCGCGTAATGCATACTCATACCGAAAATAAATTGCGCATCTTCATTAAAATCATATCTATATTCAAATCCGGGCGCAAATAGAATAGCGCTTACAGTTTCGTATTTGTTTTCTCCTTCTTGTCCTGAGTAAAATGGATTCCGCGCATCTGTCGTGATCATGGAAGCGCCAATGCCAACGTTGATATCCAATTCGCTTTTGTCGGAAGAAGCAAGTGTCTTTTTAAAACTCGCAAAGACATTGAACATCATGGTACTTTTTACTTGTATCGTATCAATGGTGCGACGGTACAGGAAATCGTCTTTTTGGTTTGGAATGACAAATTGTAGTGAGAGTCCAATAGATTTTTTTTGCGGTAGTTTAAAATCGGTACTGACTTCAAAAAAAGGACCTGCTCCAAAGTATTGACTTAAGTCGCCAAGTGGCATAAATATTCCTCCACCAAGATTCACTGAGAATTCTTCCAGCGGATTATATCCTGTAGCATTGACCGAATCATCTTCTTGGGAATGAACGAATTGAATACTTATAAACAAACTGAGGATGAGTAACATATTTTTTTTCATAAGAAATGGTTTTAATGTTCATTCAAAGGTATTCTGGATGTGATCATTACAGTTACCAATACCACAAACAGCATGTCTATTTTTTGTGATTTTCACAAAAGAAAGTATCGCAAAGTATCTGATTTATTTTTTTGAAGAAATGCCTTTCAATAGGCTAAAAGCAGTTATTTTTAGTATCATTATGCCAGCGCATATGTCTGAGAAAATTTTTCTGTGCAGCATGGCGCTTTTAATGCTGTTAGGAATGCTGTATGTACTTCTGTATTTCTGGAGAAGAAGTGATACATACTAACCTGAGTTCGATTAATAAAAAACGTTTCATTACTTATAATTAACTAAAAAACAAACGATTGTCAGTTCGAGCATTGCTGAAAGCACCGAGCGAAACTCATGAGAACAGCTAAGAATTGATAATTTCAAAGTAATCTCGATAGCTACGCTAGGTATCTTCAATTAAAACATATTTTAATTTCGATAATGCTCGATTTGACATTGACGTAACTTGCTAAAAATTAGAGTTATGAATTAAATTATAAATCGAACTCAGGTTACTAAAAATACTGGTGCTTCTCTATTATATTTTTATTGTGAACAGTTTCCATTAACAATATCTTGCGCAGAAGGATTATAGGCATTTCCAGTAGCTTGATAATTACAATCATAAAATGGAAATTGAGAATTTATATCTGCCCAGTAGCCATTCACATATAAACTGATAGGACATAAATTTGACAATGAAGGATTATTATTGACCTTTAACCCTCCAAACATACAATCTGTGGCATTTAATGCAGCAATATCTACTAAATTGGCATTGTCGGATATATTGACTAAATACAAGTTTCCATTCGTTAAATAGTTAGTAAATTCATTGATATGAGTTATAGCATCATTATTTACAATGGACAGGAATGTGCCTTCGCTAGATGTACCAAAAAATGTTGGTCCGCTGAGATTTGCCAGCAACGGATTGTTTGAAATACTGACATTACCGCGGACAGTTACATTGGACATTCCATTTAAATTGGTAAGCAAGAGATTATTACTTATAATAAATCCATTTAAGTTTGATGCAGTAAGCGTACCAAAAATACCATCCATACTCGTCAATTTTGTATCGCTGATATTCAACGCACCTGCTTGACCTCCATCCCAATAGTGGCTTCCGATAACAAATTCTAATCCTGTAAAATTCATACTTGACAACTCAATATTACCCGAAATACTAAGTGACAATGTTCTATAAAGTGATTGCATGTCTATAGAAGTTAAATTCACGTTGTCTTGGATTTTCAGTTCACCAAAAAAGAAAGACGATGCATTCGGAATATTGATACTTACTAAGCTTGAATTATTTCGTATAATGAATTCTGGACGCGGATTTCCAAAAGGCTGGTTTTCTGCTTCGAATATGGTTGCATTTGGAAAACTTATATCTGTTAATGCATTATTATTTTCTATAATAGAATCCAGTGCTCCTACTAACTCCTGAACATTATCTAACCCTGTAAAACTAATTAAATTTGGATTGTCACTGATCGTAATAATTGCACAAGTTGCTACACTTTCTAATCCTGTAAAAGATGCCAAATTCGTATTGTTTTTTATCGTCAAGCTAATGTTTGTAACATTATTGAGCCCTACTAATGATGTGATATTTGGATTATCTTCCAATCTTAAATGTGTTCTTGTTAAATTTTCTAATCCTGCCAATGAAGTTAAATTGGGATTGTTTTTTATACTAAGCACACCAGCTTGTATCACACAAGATAAAGGTGTTAAATCATTAATATCTGAACTTCCATTTGGATCTCCTATATACAGATGATGAACATGTGTGTCTTTAAAATCGTTTACTTCTTGCTGCGTGGTTAAATAGGTTGTGATATATCCATTATCTAAATAGGTCTCAGAGGTATCAATACAATCATTATTTGCAAATTCTATTTCTTCGCCATAGGCAGTTCCAACACTACTTGTTGCATACGCACGAATGTAATATACGCCATCTTCTGCCAATCCATTAATTGATGTTGTGTATGTTCCTACACCAGTTCCATTCGCTAACGAATTATCATCTGTGGTAGGATTTGGATTGGTACTCCAACAAACGCCGCGTTCTGTGACACTTGCCGTGCCTTCTTCGGTCACTGTGGCTTGTACTTCTGTAGTAGAAACAGTGATGTAACTTACTGATTCCGTTTGAACAACTGGTAAATCAATACTAAATTCTATTTCATTTCCATAAGAAGTACCAGTTGTATTAGTCGCGTACGCTCTTACATAATATATTGTGTTTGCTGTTAAACCTGTAAGCACACTGGTGAATGATCCTGCTGAACCGCCATCATTGGTTGTATTGTCATCTATGGTTGGATTTGGAGTCGTACTCCAACAAACTCCTTTGGCTACAACACTTGAGCCACCTTCATCTGTGACTTCTCCGCCGCTTTCAGCACTAGTGGCAGTAAAATTGGTAACGGCAGTTGTGGTTAACATTGGTAAACTTGTATTTAATTCTATTTCATTTCCATATGAAATTCCAAGACTGTTTACGGCATATGCTCTAATGTAATAAGTTGTGTCTTCAACTAAATCTGTAAGTGTGCCCGTGTACGAACCTACTCCCGTTCCGCTACTTACCGTATTATCGTTTATGGTAGGATTGACACTAATTCCCCAGCAAATTCCACGTTCCGTAAGATCCGTACTTCCTTGATTGATCACTTCTGCGGAAATATCAATTGCATTGGGCATAACACTTGAAATTGTATTTGTAGATACTTCTGGTAAAAAAGTACCAAACTCTTCTCCTGTACTATATGCGACGCCTACACTATTTACCGCATATGCTCGCAAGTAATAGTTTGTATTGACAGCTAAATTGGTCATGGTACTTGTAAAGGTTCCTGATCCCGTACCGTCACTTGTTGTAGTATCATCTGTAGTTGGATTGGGTGAAGTACTCCAACACAATCCTCTTTCGGTTACTAATGCACCGTTTTCACTGGTAATTGTAGATGTAACTGTCATGCTTTCCAGACCAATGTCACCGATAGCTGTTATTCCAATAGATGGCAATGATGCTGTAGTATCATCTTCACTACAATTAAAAAGAAGAAATACTATGAGTAAATATGCAATATGTTTTTTCATGTTTTAGTAATTAGGGGAAATAGTATTTTAAGCCATTAATTTACAGCAAAATATTCAATTTAAGGAATCATATACCGATTATTGCTTTTATTTTAAATAAACGTCATTTTTAAACAATAAAAAAACGCCATACAATTGAATACATGACGTTTGTGTAAAAACTATAATTGAGAAAATAATGTGTCTTAATTAATACGCTTCCTCATGCACATTTGCCACCGCTCTTCCAGAAGGATCGTTCATGTTTTTGAAAGATTCATCCCATTCTAAAGCAGTTACTGAACTACATGCTACTGATGGTACCGAAGGCACAGTTAATGAAGCGGTTTCCGATGGGAAATGCTCCTCAAAAATACCACGATAGTAATATTCTTCTTTTGCTCTTGGAGTTTGTACTGGGAAACGGAATTTTGCATTCGCCAATTGCTCGTCAGATACTTCACTTTCTACTAAGTCTTTTAAAGTATCGATCCAGTTGTAACCTACACCATCACTGAATTGCTCTTTTTGTCTCCACGCTACGCTTTCTGGCAAGTATGATTCAAATGCTTTACGCAATACCCACTTTTCCATACGTTCACCATTGATCATTTTATCTTGTGGATTGATGCGCATGGCAACATCCATAAATTCTTTATCTAAGAAAGGCACACGACCTTCAATTCCCCATGCAGCTAACGATTTGTTTGCACGTAAACAGTCATACTGATATAATTTATCTAGTTTACGAACCGTTTCTTTGTGTAATTCTTCTGCACTTGGCGCTTTGTGGAAGTATAAATACCCTCCAAATATTTCGTCAGAACCTTCTCCTGACAATACCATCTTGATTCCCATCGACTTGATGACTCTTGCCATTAAGTACATTGGCGTTGACGCGCGAATGGTCGTGATATCATAAGTTTCTAAGTGATAAATGACATCTCTAATCGCATCCAAACCTTCTTGAATAGTAAAGGTAATTTCGTGATGCACTGTTCCAATATGATCTGCAACTACTTTTGCCGCGGCTAAATCTGGTGAACCTTCCAATCCGATTGAGAACGAGTGTAATTGTGGCCACCACGCTTCCATGGTATCGTCAGATTCGATTCGCATTTGCGCATATTTTTTCGCTACTGCAGAAGTGATCGAAGAATCCAATCCGCCTGAGAGTAATACGCCGTACGGTACGTCCGACATTAATTGTCTGTGAATTGCAGCTTCTAGTGCTTCGCGCAGTTCGTCAATGCTCGTTTCATTCTCTTTTACTGCTTCGTACTCCATCCAATCGCGCACATACCATTGCTTGATTTCTCCTTCTTTACTATCTAAATAGTGTCCTGGAGGAAATACTTCTATTTTGCTGCAAACTCCTTCCAATGCTTTCAACTCAGAAGCTACATAGAATGTTCCGTTTTTGTCCCAACCAATGTATAAAGGAATGATTCCCATGTGGTCTCTTGCGATTAAATACGAATCTTGTTGTTCATCATACAAAGCAAATCCGAAGATTCCGTTCAATTCATCTAAAAACGTACTTCCTTTTTCTTTGTATAACGCTAGAATCACTTCGCAATCAGATTGCGTTTGAAATTTGTAAGAACCTTCAAACTGTTTGCGTAATTCTCTGTGATTATATATTTCACCATTCGCAGCCAAAATCAATTGCTTATCTTCACTGAATAATGGTTGTTTTCCAGAAGCTGGATCTACAATTGCGAGACGCTCATGCGCCAAAATTGCATTTTCAGAACTATAAATTCCATTCCAATCCGGTCCACGATGACGGATTTTTTTCGACATTTCTAAGAGTTGAGGTCTTAACTCTTCCGTTTTCTCTTTGAGCTCAAAGGCACATACAATTCCACACATAATTTTCTTTTTTTCAATTACATTACAAATATTAGTTTTAACTTTCAATTTAAAAACATATTTATAATTTATACTTACATTTTAAAACTTATAAATGTTATTTTATTAATTTTTGAAGTTTTTTTATTCAAAAAAGTACGCTTCAACTTTTACTTTGTAAAATCATGCGTATCATCTCAACAAAGTAGCACTTTTGAACTTGTAGTATGAATGATGCTACACCGTTTTGAATACATAATGTGATTGTTTGTGTAAAAAGATCATTTTTCTTTATTTATCTAGTGGCAAACTGCGAATATTCCTCATAATTTTAACATCTTCATTGAAAGTTTAACATAATCCTAAGAAGAAGTTTTAGTAATTTTATATCGAAAAAATTGCACCATGACGAAGCACTTTTTAGCCACAGGATTCCTCATTTTCACACTTTTATTTAGCATTGATGTTACTGCTCAAAAGTTTAGTGATGTTGATAAGAGTCCGCACGACATCAGTTATTTTAAAGCCAAACGAAATGCGCCTCCGGTGATTAAGGTCATTTATGGAAGACCGCAGAAGAAAGGGCGTCGTATTTTTGGAAGTTTGGTGCCTTACGGAAAAGTTTGGCGTACAGGCGCTAATGAGGCAACGGAAGTGACTTTTTTTAAAGATGTAAAATTGGGAGACCAAGAAATTAAAGCGGGAACGTATACGTTGTTTACAATTCCGAATAAAACTTCTTGGACGATTATTATAAATTCAGATACAGACGTTTGGGGTTCGTATTATTATGATCAAGAAAATGATGTAGCTCGCCTCGACGTTCCTGTGAAAAAAATTGATGCTTTAGAACATTTTTCTATTGCATTCACAAAGGAAACTGATAGTACTCGCATGATACTAGCATGGGACAATATTAGTGTCGCGGTACCGTTTAGTTTTTAATTATTCTTTATTTATTGTTATTATTGGTTATTTGAAAACTCAGAGATCTCTTGATTTCTGAGTTTTTGTTTTTAGGGAAATCTCTTAGCAGAGATTTAGTTTTGAGATATTAGTATTGAGAATTGAGATTCTTGGGTCTTGGGTCTTGGGTCTTGGTTCTTATAAAGTATGTGTTTTGTGGATTTGGTTTTTGTGTATTCGTGACTATGTTTCTTTCTTAACTCTTAACTCTTAACTCTTAACTCTTAACTCTTAACTCTTAACTCTTAACTCTTAAAAAAATATTAATTTGATTCGTCTTTGCGAGAATTTTGCAAAAATTCGTGGCAATCCGTTTCTTTAGTTATAAGGAATGTAGTTTTCTGCACAAATACACGAATTATTTTTGATGTAAAACTAAGTTCCATCTAAAAACAGATTACTTCGTCATACTTCCTCCTTTAGATTAGCAACATAAAAATTATTGGATTATTTCATGTAATTTTTATTCAAAGAATAGCTATTCTTTGAATAAAAAAAGAATGGAGTGAACTTTTTGCTTCTCTAGATATATAAGATCTAAATTGCGTATTAGTCTCCATTCTTTTTAAATACGATTACAAAGGACCAAATAGAATTTTAGTTTCGACCTTATAAAGGTTTTAGTCAAAGTAATCATTTCATTAATACACTGTAAAATTATGAAAATTAACCAAACCATCGGTATTGATGTCAGTAAACTAACCTTAGATGTTTGCATTCATACCACTCAGAATCATCAAGTATTTGAAAATACCTTAAAAGGATTTAAACAACTCATAAAATGGGTAGAGAAAAATAATCCAATTGCAAAAGAACAAACATTGTTCATTTTAGAATATACAGGTATGTACTCAGAGCAACTATCATTATTCCTCGAGAAAAACAATATTCACTTTGCACTAATCCCAGGATTAGAGATAAAGAAGTCTTTAGGAATATCTAGAGGGAAAAATGACAAAGTAGATGCTAGAAAAATTGCTCTGTATGGATATCGATTAAGAGAAGAGCTAGAACCTACCAAGCTATCATCTAAAAGCGTGAAAAAGCTAAAACGCATGCTAACACTAAGGGAAAGACTGGTCAAACAAAGAGCTGGGCATAAAGCAACCCTTAAAGAACAGAAAAGAATCTACACTAAAAAAGAAGATAAACTACTTTTAGAAGTCCAAGAGCAAACTATAAAATTTCTCTCAAAAAAGATAGACAAGATTAATGTTGAAATGCAGAAGATTGTCAAAGAAGACTCTCTATTAAAGCAGCAATATGATTTAATTATAAGTATAAAGGGAGTTGGTCCACAAACAGCTTTATTTATGCTTGTAACTACAAATGGATTTACAAAATTTAATGCTTGGAGAAAATTTGCTTCCTATTGTGGTATTGCGCCATTCCCTAATTCTTCTGGAACTAGTATAAGAGGAAAAACTAAAGTAAATAACCTTGCGAATAAGAAACTAAAAAAACTATTAGACTTATGTGCAAAATCAGCCATACAACACAATCGTGAAATGAAAATATATTACAACAACAGAATCGAAAAAGGAAAAAACAAAATGAGTACTATAAATATTATAAGATGTAAATTATTAGCAAGAATATTTGCCACTATAAAAAGGAAAACACCATATGTGGATATATTTAAGTATGCAGCTTAATTTTATCTAAAATATATTTGTTTTAATCATAGAATACGTAATGACGTATCAAATAAACAAATCGACGAAAAAACAAATAAACAGAATAACCTACTTCACCTTCTTCCCTGCAATATACGTTTCCAATACATTTGCATTTAAAATTTCATCTTCTGGTATTTCCATGAGATTTTTGTCTAGGACAATGAAATCGGCAAATTTTCCAGTTTCTATGCTTCCTTTTTCGTTTTCTTCGAAGTTGCTATACGCTGCCCAAATGGTCATTCCTTTGAGTGTTTCTTCGCGAGATAAAGCATTTTCTTTTTGATAGCCACCTTCCGGATAATGGTCAGAGTCTTTTCGCGCTACAGCGGCATAAAACGTTTTAAACGGACTTACATATTCCACAGGAAAATCGGTTCCTAAGGCGAGTTTTCCTGATAGATTTAAGAGTCGTTTGTACGCATAGGCGCCTTTTTCACGATCTGGTCCTAAACGTTCCCCAGCCCAATACATATCACTTGTTGCGTGGGTTGGTTGCACCGATGGAATGATGTTTTCATTTTTAAAGATATCAAAATCAGGTTCGTCAATGACTTGTGCATGCTCTATTTTCCAACGACGATTGCTTTGTCCTTCCAACACTTTTGCATAGGTTTTTAAGACTTGATAGTTTGCAGAATCACCGATAGCATGTGTATTCATTTGATATTTTGTTTTGGCAATTCGATCAGCGAGTACTGAGAGTTCAGCGGGACTGATCACCATCGCACCAAAATGATTGTGTTTATCTGAATATGCTCTCTTCAACGCCGCACCATACGAACCTAAAGCACCATCACCATATACTTTGATAGAACATACATTCAAGTAATCGGTTTTGTAAGGCTCTTTGTCAATGTAATATGCAATGTTTTCTGGTGTGTTGCTAATCATCGCATACATGCGGATTTTAAGCGTTTCAGCTTTTTGTAAACTGTCAATGAGTTCAATGATATCTCTGTCTAATCCTGCATCATTGACGGTTGTTAAGCCATAGTGGAAACATTCTTTCTGTGCATCAATTAAAGCTTGAGCTTGCTGTGCGCGATTTGGTTTTGGGATGACTTTATCAATCAAATCCATTGGATTGTCTACTAAAATTCCAGTGAGTTTACCATCTTTGAGTTGCACTTCACCACCTGCTATTTTGGTTTCCGCAGTAATTCCTGCCATATCCAAGGCTTTTTGATTTACCAAATATGCATGTCCATCTACACGCGTCAGTGCAATTGGCGTATCTGGAAAGAGTTTGTCTAAACGATCTTTGGTGGGAAATTCTTTGACTTCCCAATCGTTTTGATCCCAGCCGCGACCTGTAATGAACGGTACATTTTTTTCTTTTTGGAACTCGAAAATACGCTGTATGACTTCTTCATAACTTTTCGTTCCGATCAAGTCTACACGTTGTTTGTCGGTTCCTAATCTGTAAAAGTGACAATGCGCATCAATGAAACCTGGGAAGACTGTTTTTCCATAAACATCTAGCTTTTCTGCTGCTTCGTATTTTGTGAGAATGTCCCTTGTATTCCCAACTTCAACAAATTTTCCATCTTTGATTGCAAAGGCTTCTGCATTGGAAAAGGCATCATCAACCGTGTAGACTTTTGCATTGAAGACAATGGTGTCCACGGTTTCTTTTTGGGAACAGGAAATAGTGCACATGATGAGTGCTAGGAGTAGAAGTTTTTTGGTCATTTTGTGTATTATTTTGGTCGATTTTATTTCAGAGTATTTTTCGATAGATACTGAATCAAGTTCAGCACACTCGAAGTGACGTTTATTTTAATGTAACAATTTGATAATTTGAAAATGTACCAATGGCAATTTTGCTTCCATCACAAATATTGTAATAATTTACACTTTCAGATTTCTAAACCAAAAATCAAAACTTTTCTGTAAAATCGCTTGCTTTTGTCACAGAAATCGAAGTAACGTCTTTTTCAATGTATTATTTTTTAACTTTTGATACGTCATTGCGAAAGTTTTGAAAAAACTTGTGTCAATCTGTTCCTTTCTGAGACTAATTTTGCTTTGATTTAGACAGATTACCGCGCTATCGCTCGTAATGACGTATAATAGTTTTTATCATAGAAATTGAAGTGATACCAAATCAACTTCTTGAGCCATTAAAAGTACAATTTTTATAATGGTTATTTTCGATTCAGAATGCATCCCACAAAAATTCACAAAAAAAGCGTTTCCAGTGAAGAAACGCTTTTGCTTTGTGTATGTTTGGATATGTTTTAAAAATCAAATTTATAGGTTGCGCCTCCCATAATTTGGAATTGCTGTACAGGGAAGTTTACCCAACGCTGATAATCTTGATTCGCAATGTTGTTCGCTCTGACAAATACTGACAAACGATCATTAAAGCGATAGCCTACGTGTGCGTTTACGTCAATGAAACTGTCTAACGTTACCGTAACTGGATCTAATGCGAGTAATGGTGCATTGTCTACTTGGTCTTGTCGTTCACCAACAAAGAAGATATTGGCACCTGCAAACCAGTTTTCTGTGATTTGATAGTCTGCAAAGATCGATGCTTCAAAATCTGGTAAGTTCCATGCTTCTAGTTCGCGATCTGTGCTGTAATTGAAGTATTCTGCTCTGGCTCCAAATTTAAAGTTGCTTGTAATATCGACATTTACTTCTCCAAATACAGAAAGTGTGGTTACATCATCGTATACTACTGTAAACGAGTTTCCATACGAATATCCGTTATCTGGTTGTGGATTGAGTTGATTGACTCTGAATAATGCTTTGTCATTTTCTGACATGTACGAAGCTCTAGCATTGTAACTTACATTGGCATTTAGTTTTCCTTTGATTCCTAAGTATCCGTTGTATTGTTGATCTGTTGGAGCAATTCCTAACGTTGGCGATACGAAGAAGTTTTCTTGTACAAAATCGTAATATGAGTTCTGACGTAAGTCACCTTCTATTCCACCGTAAGCAATGATATCATCGCCGCTTAGTTTGTACTGCGCTGTTATTCTTGGGTAGATGAAGATATCCGTATCGCTGTTTTCTAAATCCATTCCCACATAGATTCCTGCGCCGAAGTTTACCGTTAAATCATCACGTAGAATCACCAAACTTGGCGAGATTCCTGCTTTTAAAATGCTATAGTCAAGACTTCCCGTTCCTGCAAAGTTATTTTCAAACGTTCCGCCTACATAGTCTAAATCTACCAACGTATTGATCATTTCGCCTGCAATTTCTACTTCAAATTCTGGTTGCAGGATCAATCGGTTTTCGCCTGAGCTTGTGGCATCAAACATTCTTCTGTACATGATGTTCCCGCCGTTAAAGAACGAATCTTCCATATCCACATCCGCACCTAGATAGAAATTGTGATAGGTTTGTTGCTCGTCAATTACGCCAATTTCCGCAGGCGTCAATCCAACATCTGGCAAACCATACCAATTGTAAATTTGATGTTGATATCCAGCTTTCGCTTTCCATGATAAGTCCCGACTGCGATTGATATATGCCAAATCCAACTTCGTATCAAAGAAATTATCATCCAACACCACTCCGTCAATTCCGCCTTGCGACGAGTGATGACGTAATGAAATATCAAAGGTTTCATCTCGGCTAATCGCTCTACTTGTATAGAAATCGAGCGCTGCCGTATTGAAATTTCCTAATCCTAATGAAAGATAGGTATTGTATAATTTTTCGCGTTTTGCTTTCTTCAAATTTGCCGCTCTTCCTTTGGCTGGCGTAAACGTAGAGGCTACCGGAAAGGAGAAGATCGAATATTTGATTTCCTTTTTCGTTCCTGTTTCCTTATCGTTCAACGAAGGTGCTTGCTTGATTTTGAACGCATCCGAAACTGAAGGCGTATACGGTTTTACGACATTCACGACTTCCGTACCGATGTTTTCTTTGTCTTTTTCCTTGTCTTTGTCTTTATCTTCTTGGGCATTCGCCAAGTTTGCCATAAAAAATAGCGCCAGAATCCAAGTTGATTTTATGATATGATTTCGCATGTTGTGCTTGCTTTGTAAGTTTGTGTTTGATTTCAATGTGTCGCGTTGCTTTTAGTTTCCACCTTGGTCTTCAACTGGTGTTACGGACGAATTTCGCTTGGCTTCTGCCGCTTTTATTTTCGTCAATTCTGCTTGTGCTTCCGCTACTTCTTCTGGATATTTCTGGAAGTTTTTAATGACACTTTCTAAGATGTATGTCGCTTGGAACGAATCTTCTAAGGCATACGAATTTTTCGCCATGAGAATCAATCCTTTGGCGCCAAATTGTTTGTAACTAGAATAGTTTTTCACTAGTTTTTGAATCACCGTGTTTGAACCTTCATAGTCTTTTTCTTTGTTCTTGAAATACGCTTCGTAATACAAAGCTTCTGCTGCTAGTTTTCCTGTGGCAATTTTTTGCACTTCTTGATACGCTGCTTTTGCTTTATCTTCATCATTGGTAGCAATCGCTGAACGCGCAATGAACACATGTGCATCACTTTTGATACGATCGTCTACTTTATCATTTGCCAATACTTTCGCTGCATACGCAAAGGTTTCTTCATAATTGTCTTGCTCGTAGTTGATTTTCATCAAGTTTGATTGCGCATAGGTCACATTCTGCGGGAAATCGGCACTTTCTTCCAAACGTTTTAACACTGGAACGGCTTTCGTGTAATTGTCCGTTTCTAACAATACTTGCGCCAATCTTGCTAAGGCTTGCTCTGTGTATTCGTTGCGCTCGTTTTGCAATACATATTCGTAATGCGGAATTGTTTTTTGCGTTTCGCCTTTGCTGAAATACGATTGTGCTAAGTAGAAATTCGCTTTTACCGCGCTCAATCCGTTTGGAAATTGCTGTACATATTTTTCAAAACCTTCAATCGCTTTGTCTGTATTGTTTTGGATGAATTGTTTTTCGGCTGCTTCATAGGTTGCTTTGTCCAATTCCGCATCCGACACGTCGACAAAGTCTAGATTTTTCACCCAATTTGCATAGACTTCTACTTGTCCCAATTCGATGTAAATTAATTTAGCCGTCGCTACTGCTTGAATTGCTTCTTCGGTATTTGGAAATTTTGATACGACAGATCGGAACTTCGTCAAGGCAACTTGATTTTTCCCAGTGTTGTAGTTGATCAAACCTTGTTGTAGCATTGCTTTTGGCACATACGAACTTCTTGGATAGTCTTTCACCATTTTTTCATAGGTATTCAATCCTTCGGTGGTTTTGTCTGAGTTGATGTAGGTATTTCCTAATTCGTATAACGCATCATCACGTAAGGATGATTTTTTATAGTTTTTGATGAATTTTTCAAGCTCACTAATTTTCGTATTGGTTTTTCCTGTAAAGCCATAACTGATCGCTTTTTGGAAGAATGCATAATCTTCGTCAATTCCTTTCATGGCAATCGCCTTATCGTAATTTTGAATTGCTTTTGTATAGTCACTTGTCACAAAATGACTGTCTCCCAAACGCAAATAACTATCATTTACACGCGCTTTGTCATCTGCATTGTTGGTGATAAACTTTTCAAAATTGGAGATCGCACTCGTGTATTCTTTCTGTTTGAAGTACGTGTAGGCGATGTTATAATCAAGTGTTTTTGCTTCTTCTGAATCTGTGATGTTGGCATTCGCGAATGCTTTAAATCCTTCCAACGCTGTATCGTAATTGTCTAATAAATAGTTCGTTTCTGCTTTCCAGAAGGTTGCTCTTGCCGTATATTCAGCAGCTTCGTTTTCTTTGAGCGATTTGTCAAAGAATTCCAACGCTTCTTGGTATTTGCTATCGTTGAATAGTTCAATCGCTCTGTAAAAGGCTACTTTTTGATAGGTAGATTTATCGCTGTATTTTTTGCTAGATTCTAACAGATTTAACGCCGCTTCATAATCTTTCGACGTGATGTATGAGCTGACTAACAATTCTTCCAATTCTGCTTGGTATTCCGTTTCAGGATATTTTTTTAAATACGCAGTTAAGACAGAAGGCACACTTTCATACGGATTCCCGATTTCATAACTCAATCGCGCATAATTTAATCCGGCATCTTCTTGAATTTTTACATCAAAATCCATCTGAAACGCATTGCGAAACGCGTTCAGTGCTTGTTGTTTTTTGTCCGTATTCAGATAGCATTCTCCTAAGTGATAGTAGGCATTCTGCGCTACAAAGTTGCTTCCGTCTACAATTTTATTGAATTGCTTGATAGCATTTTCGTAATCTTTTTGTTTGTAGTACGCATATCCTAATTGGTAGAAATCTGTGTTGTTCCATCTTCCTTTTTTTCCTTTGTATTCTTTTAAATACGGAATCGCTTCTGCGTATTGTTTGAGGTTGAAGTGACTTTCTCCAATAATTTTATTCAATTCAGACACTTCTTTGCGGTCTGCATTTGGCAATTCTTCTTTAGATAAATCGATTGCTTTTTGAAAGTTTCCGAGCTTAAAGTTCATGTCTGCTTTAAAATACGAGAGCTTTTCGTTGTATTCTTCATCTTGTGAAACGCCGTCAAAATATTCACTTGCTTCTTTATAATTGTCTTCTTGATACGCAATATATCCTGTATAGTATTTTGCTTGCGAACCGTATTTTGGAGAGTCTAATAGTTTTTGAAAGTATTGTTTCGATTGCCCATATTTCTTAGAAGTAAAGTACGCATAGCCTTTTCTAAAGTTATAATCTTCTCGTTGTGAGTTGGTCAAGCCTTTGTCGCCTGATTTGTCATACCATTTCAGCGCACGCGAGTACTTTCCATTCTCAAAATAATAGTCGGCTACATCAATATATGCTGAATTGCGTTTGGTACTCGTTGGATAGCGTTTTACAAAATCTTCCATCATGTTATCCGCACCCAACTGATTCAATCGAACGGCACAATTGGCAATATAGTAGGCACAATTGGCTTCCGTTTCGTAATCAGAAGTTGCTCGTTTCACTTTGTCAAACAGTGTTTGTGAAGCTTGATACTGTTTGCTATTGTACAAATGTAACGCTTCATTGTATTCTCTTGAGGCGTGTGTATAGACTTTGGTTTTTTGTGCGTATGAAAGTTGAAAACATACAAGCACCAAGCATAGAATGAGTTGGAGATTTTTTTTGCTCATGAATCTTGTGGTTTTATGAGTTTTTGCAATGCTTTGCGTTGAATTTCTATTCCGTACAAACATACCATAAATAAATAGGTTTAGCCAATTTTAACAGATTAAGAAATTCTTTTATACCAAATAAACTATAAGATGGGACTTTAGAGACGAAGTTGCTTTGGTAGTGTAGGACGCAGTGGCTTTTTTGCATAGCCGTAGCTACGGAAAAAAGCTGCAAGAAACTACACTGCCAAATGAACGAGTTTATATGTTGCATCTTATAGTTTATTGGTATTATTAATTAAAGTAACGCTGGTTTTTGGGTATAATTATATCATTTGTGTTGAAAAAGCAATTTCTACTTCGCATTTAGGACTTTCTTAACAAATGGCAACTCACTATTTCAGAAAAAATTGAACTTTTTTACAGACTTTTTTGCTATAAATTTTACATAATTCTGATTTTCAGGCTTGTTTTTTTATGACATTCATAATTCTTCATATAACAAAGTATGAATTTTATGTATTTTTATATCAGTTTTGTATCTTATTTGAAACTTTAAATCAAAACTTGAAAGATCATGAAGAAAAAGGAGATTAAACATTTAAATTTTAGCAAAACTACCATTTCTACAATTAACAAAATTAAAGGTGGAACAGATTCGAAACCTTTATCTATTTGTCATTGTAAATCTTACGGACACTGCCCGACTAAAGAAGCACCAGCAGACAACAGTCCTGTAGATCAATAAAAATGTAGAGCGAACTTCGGTTCGCTTTTTTGTTGGATTTAGCACAACTTATATGATTACCAAGTTATACGTACAACCACCAAAACACACATGCTTTTTATAATTTAAGAAAATGTAAAAAGTTACTTTTTCTGAAATTAATTTCTTGTATTCATTTGTCTTTATAGTTATCTTAGTCAAACCAAAAATTAAAAATTATAGATCATGAAAAAAAAGAATTTAAAATCATTAAAGCTTAACAAAAAGTCAATTTCAAATCTTAAAAATGTTTCTGGAGGCGATCCAAGACTAACACTTATTACTGATGGTATTCTTCTCCTTTGTTGTTTTCAATTAACAGGTCCTTGTAATCCACCAAGGGTTACAGAAGATTGTACAACTGAGTTATTTTGTTAGAAATTTACATTCAGATACATTTAAAAGTAAACATAGAGCGAACTTCGGTTCGCTTTTTTTATTAAAAACAACGTGAGTTCGACTTAAGAAATCAATACACAGCTCATAATTCGCTGAAAATTAATCAATTGTCAGTTCGAGTGCGGTCGAGAACACTTTGAAATCAAATGCATCTCGACTGCGCTCGATGTGACATTAAATATAATCCATTAACAATCAATTGCATAGCGAAATAATTATATCGGACTTACATTAAAACAGCTTTTATCACAATAAGTTTTCTGTATTGTGGTTTAATTGTTTACTTTGTATCATCTTTTTAATCCCTAGTCATTCATGGAGCAAATTCTCAGTCTTAGAAACGTTTCTATTTTTCAACGCGAAAACTTGATTCTTTCCGATGTCAATCTCACAATCAACAAAGGTGATTTTGTCTATTTGATTGGAAAAACCGGTTCGGGAAAGAGTAGTTTTATGAAAACCCTATATGGCGATTTACCTTTGACAGAAGGTGAAGGAACTGTGGTCGATTTCAACCTAAAAACTCTTAAAGAGAAAGACATTCCGTTTTTACGCAGAAAATTAGGCATTGTTTTTCAGGATTTTCAATTGTTGCAAGATCGCACAGTGGCTGCTAATTTGTTGTTTGTCCTAAAAGCAACTGGCTGGAAAGATAAAGACAAAATGCAGGCAAAGATTGATGAGGTGTTGGATAAAGTTGGCATGAAAACGAAAAACTTCAAATTTCCGTATGAATTGTCTGGTGGAGAACAACAACGCATTGCCATTGCCCGTGCACTTTTAAACGATCCAGAGTTGATTATCGCTGACGAACCTACTGGAAATCTAGATCCGCAAACGAGCGTTGAGGTTATGCAAGTGCTACAAGAAATTAATAAAAACGGACGCACTATTTTGATGGCAACGCACGATTATGCACTCATCTTAAAATATCCTTCCAAAACCATTAAATGTGATGAAGGCAAAGTGTTTGAAGTCGTTCAGAAGAGCGTATAGCAGTTTCCGAAACCATAACATTATTTTAGCAATACATTCCACTAAATTCAAAAAAATAGACTTATTTTGGCGTTACAAACCGTATTGCGTACGCTAACCATGCTTTCTATCCTTATTCCCACATATAATTATGATATTTCTACTTTGGTAGAAACCATCCATAAACAAGCGGTAGCTGCGAATATTGTTTTTGAAATTTTGTGTTTGGACGACCATTCAAATACCCAAAAAACGATCCAACAAAACGAACGCATTAATAGTTTTTCCAATGCTTCGTATACCATTTTGCCTGAAAATATTGGGCGCAGTCGCATTCGCAATTTACTCGCACAAAAAGCTACTTATGATTGGTTGTTATTTTTAGATGCGGATGTCATTCCCGTCGCTTCTGATTTTGTTTCAAACTACATCAACGCCATTTCAGCAGAAAAAGAAGTGATTTACGGCGGAATTTTATACCAGGAAGAAAAACCAAAACAGGAAAATGTATTGCGTTGGATTTACGGAAAAGAGCGGGAAGCATTGACCGTACAACAGCGTCAAGAAGCCTTGTATTTGCGATTTTTAACTTTGAGTTTTTTGATTAAGAAAGAGGTGTTTCAAAAGGTAAAATTCAACGAAGATATTCCCAATGCACGCCATGAAGACACCTTGTTTGCGAACGATTTGAAACATGCCGAAGTACACATGACACATATTCACAATCCTGTATATCATTTGGGATTGGACACGAGCAAAGAATTCATTCGCAAGTCTATGGAATCAGTAGAAGTACTGATTTTATTTTTGAAAAACGGACTCATTGAACACCATGATATTCTGATTACCAAAGTCTTTAAGCGTGCTAAAACCTTTGGAATCAATCATATTTTATCACTCATGTATCGTTGGTTTGGGAAACGTTTTGAGAAAAATTTACTTTCTAACAATCCGTCGATGTTTATTTTTGACTTATATAGATTAACGTATCTTTGTTACCTAGATAAGCGCCGATAATGCCACTGTTTTCCGTCATCATTCCACTGTATAATAAAGAAAAGTACATTCAGCAAACTGTTGAAAGTGTCTTGCAACAAACCTGTACAGATTTTGAATTATTGCTCGTAAATGATGCGAGTACGGATGAAAGTGTTGCAGTAGTTTCGCAAATTTCTGATTCCAGAATTCAACTGATTGAAAATCCAAAAAACATAGGATTATCTGCCACACGAAATCACGGAATTTCCAAAGCGAGTGGTGAAATCATTGCGTTATTAGATGCCGATGATGTGTGGCTGCCAAATTTCTTGGAAACAATTCAAAACTTGTATAATTCCTTTCCTGAAGCGGCTTTGTATGGAACGGATTATTTGGAAGTATATGCGTCGCATGAAAATTTATCTCCCAAAAAAAATATCAATGATTCACTGAAAGGAACTTCTTTTTTGATTCTAGATTTTTTTGAAGCGAGTTTATTTCAGCCTATTTTTTGTCAAAGTAGTTTGGCTTTTAAGAAAGAAGTTTGTCAAGAATTTGAAGTGTTCAATCCAAAAATTAACTTTGCTGAAGATATTGATTTTTACATTCGATATGGTTCTAAGTATCGTGTTGCCTATTGTTATCAAGCCTTAGCAGAAGTACGTTTGGAAGTTCCGAATCAAATGAGCAAAGATGTGATTTCCACAAAGACGCTACCTGATTTGGACAGCTTTGAAGCATTAGCAAAAGACAATTCTTCACTCAAAAAATACTTGGATGTGTATCGCTATATTTTTGCTTCGCTATACACGATAGAAAATGCCATTCCGCAACGAAACGCAATGCTACAACATATTGATTACAACAACTTGACATTCAAACAACGATTGCTTTTAAAAAGTCCACGGTTTGTGTTGGTGTTGTTGAAAAAAGTGAAAGGATTTTTGTTGAAGTTGAATGTTCGGGTGACGTCTTTTTAGACACGCTACGCTTTTAGATCGCTGGCGCTATTAGATTGTTAGAATCGCTTCGCTGTTAGATTTGGTGTTGGGTTTTGGGGCGCTTTGCTTTTTGGGTTTTGTGGATTTGTGGATTTGTTTATTTGTGACTCACAACTCATAACCCATAACTCATCAACTTATAAACTTCTTTATTGTTTATTCGTGGATTTGTTTATTTGTATTACTCTAGAAAATAAGCTTAACAAACTATATTTTAATTGCTTTTAAAATGGCAGAATATGAATTGAAATAATTCAAAATTCAACATTTAGCATTCAAAATTCATTTAGACAATTTCACATCCTCTTTCGTAATCACATAATCTTGATAATCGCGGATGTAATCGGATTCGTCGAATTCATCGGAAGCTAGGACTAAGCAGACTGCTCCGGAAGAAAAATTTTCCAATTCGCGCCAAATTCCATGGGGAATTAAGCAACCTTGATTGGGTTTGTTGAGCAGAATGCGTCTTTTGGAAGTTCCATCTTTAAAAATTACTTCAAAACTTCCGCTGAGCGCAATTAATACTTCGTGTTGTTCTACATGTGCGTGTCCACCTCTTTTTGCCCCACTGGGAATGTCATACAAATAATACACACGTTTGCATTTAAAGGGAATTGTATCACCTTCAATGACAGAAATATTTCCTCTAAAGTCTTCGATTTTGGGGATCGTTATGAGTTGAATATCAGCAACAGTTGTAGACATATTTTAGGCATTTATGAGTTGAATCCATTGTTGGATTACAGGTTTTTCTTCGAATTTTTTTATGGAAGATACAGCATTTTGTTTACAAATCATATACAATTCCAAATTTTCGATTAAAAGTAACATTGCATCTTTTAACTTCGCAAAGTTTTGATCTTCAACTAGCAAACCATTGATTTTATGATGAATGATTTCACTCGGTCCCGATTTACAATCAAATGAAACGACTGGCGTTTCCTGTTGCAATGCTTCTATTAAAACCATCGGAAAGCCTTCTACCCTACTAGACAACACTAAAAATTTTGCATTTCTGATGTATTCGGTCACATTCTTTACAAATCCTAAGAGTTTTACGTGCTCCTGCAATTGTAATTTCACAATCAGTTTTTCTAAGGATTCTTTATCATTTCCATCACCACAAATAAATAGTTTTATGTTTTTTTCTGCCAATTTAGACGCGTGATAAATTTCAATCAAACGATCAAATTGTTTGATGTCATTTTGCAAACGTCCTACCGCAATGATGTATTCACTTTGCACTTCTAAAATAGTGTTTTTTGAGCTTTTTTCTGTCGTGATATAGTTGGGAATGTATACTTGGTTTTTAAAACCGTATAGTTGGTTCAATTTTTTTTGAATCGCTTCCGAAACTGCGACAACTGCATGTGTATTGTTGTATGTTTTTTTAAAAAGTGTCCCTTTCGGGATATGCCATTCAACCTGGTAACTATGCACCATGAGAATCATTTTTTTTGCCTCAAAAACAAAAATATGCAACAAGTACTCCATCAGGATTCTACTACGTGTTCGGAAGTCTATATAGATGTCCGCATTGCACTTTTTATACGCTTTTTTAAAGGCGAAAAACTTCTGAAGTTGCTTGATGATTTTGATTGAAGATTCACGCTTTCCCAAATTGTACAATTCACCTGCAAAATCGTATGTAATCTTGTCCTTTATAGAGATGATAGACACTTCAAATCCATAGTTGTGAAGCGATTTTGAAAAGTTGGCTGCTTGCTTTTCGGCGCCGCCGTCACTTAGACATTCGACAATTATACAGATTTTCTTTTTAGAATTTTGCAGCATAAAGTTTTCCTACTATCTTTCACACAAATATACTGTTTATGCGAATATTATTGGTAGGAGAATACAGTAGATTTCATAATTCGCTCAAAGAAGGTCTACAAAAGTTACAGCACGATGTGACACTCGTCGGTCGTACAGACAACTTTAAAAACTACCCCATTGATATTTCGCTCGAAGCTACTTTTTTTCAGAGAAAAATTCCCAATGCACTTCGTCAATTATTATTTAAAATTTGCAAGATTGACATTGCTTTTTTAGAAATTACCTATCGTTTTTACAAACACCGAAAGTCCTTTCAAAATTACGATGCGGTGCAGTTGATCAATGAGTTTCCTTTTGCGACAATTCCATGGGTTGAACGAAAGTTGTTAAAGTATATTTTCAAGCATAATAAAAAGGTGTATTTGTCTTCTTGCGGTGACGATTTTCATTATGTGAATTATATTTTGAATGCCGATTTACCGTATCACATGTTGACAGCATACGAGAACGATCAAAGTACTAAAAAGTGGTTTCAGTATTCGCTCCAATACTTATCCAAAGGACATGAAAAGTTGCATCATTTTGTCATTGAGAACGTTGAGGGAATTATTCCTGCCAATTTTGATTATGAAATGGCGTATCGGACACATCCAAAAGTATTGCCACTGATTCCATTTCCAATTAATATTGATTCGCTACATTTTCAACCGTTGCAGTACGATGGAAAAGTGATTATTTTTCATGGTGTGAATAAGGTCAATTATCTGAAAAAAGGCAACAATCTGATTGAAAAAGCTTTAAAAAGCATCGCAGAAAAATATCCAGATCGTGTTGAAGTGAAGACAGTGAGCAATTTGCCATATTACGAATACATTCAAATCTATAACGAAGCGCATATTATTATGGATCAGCTTTACGGATATGATCAAGGATACAATGCATTGGAAGCGATGGCAAAAGGAAAAGTCGTGTTTTCTGGTTCCGAAAAAGATTTTACAACCTATTATAATATAGAAAAACCCGTATTGATCAATGCAACTCCAAATGTGGAGGATTTGGTTGAAAAACTAAGCTATTTGATAGAAAATCCAGAAGAAATGATTGCTACTGGTCAGCGTGCGCGTGGGTTTGTGGAAGAGTTTCATGAGTATACTGTTGTGGCTGAAAAGTATGTTGTGTGTTGGTCTTAGGTATTAGGTCTTGGGTATTAGAAAATACTTTTTCATTTTACATTTAGTATTTTACATTTTAACTTTTTTATTTCATTTGTTGTCGGTTGGTCGCTTTGCTCCGTTGTGGGTTTTTATGAAACTTACTTTTGGTTTGAAAGCATAAACTTATGAACCTATAAACTCTTCAACTTCTTAATTGTTTATCCGCTATTTTGTTAATTTGTTGATTTGTCATTTGATACTTCCCAATACTCAATACTAAGATCTAAAAGCTATTATTTCATTTTACATTTAGTATTTTACATTTTAACTTTTTTTTTCATTTGTTGTCAGTTGGTCGCTTTGCTCTATTTTGGATTATGTATTGTTGGTTCTACTTTTGATTTCAAATGTAAACTCCTAAACTTTGATCCTTCATTACGAGGAGTGATAGCGACGTGGTAATCTGTGTATCTAAAAACAAATATGCTATTTGAAGTAACAGATTTTAGGTCTTGGGTCTTGGGTTTTGGGTCTTGGAAAATACTTTTTCAATTTAAAATTCAACATTTAAAATCTCTAAGAATTTAACTGTCGAATTCCTTCATAAATCACAATACTAACTGCATTTGCCAAATTCAGACTTCGAATGTGTTCACTAAACATCGGAATGGTGTACAAATGTTCTTTGTTGGCATTGATGATTTCTTGGGACAAACCAACCGATTCTTTCCCAAAAACGATAAATAAATCTTCTTCAAACGGAATTTCGGTATAGTTTTTTGCTCCATGACTGGACAGATAGACCATTTTTTTATCTGCATTCTTAGCGTAGAATTCGTCTATATTCTCATAAATATGTACATCCAAATATTGCCAATAATCCAACCCTGCTCGTTTGAGTCGCGCATCAGTGATTTCAAAACCAAAGGGTTTTACCAAATGTAAATTGGAACCTGACGCCAGACTCAAACGTCCTATATTTCCTGTATTTGTATGAATTTCGGGTTCTACAAGTACAATGTTGTATGCCATACATGTATGTTATTTTTCTTCTGTTTTTCCTATATAAGTAATTCCCAAAGCTAGTAAACTTATTCCACTTATGATTCCTAAACCAATAGCGCCTCCATTTAGTCCTGCATGACTTGTGACTGTATACCTATTTCTATGATAGTTGTCACCATTAGAACGACTTGTATTGTCTACTATCTGTTCTATTACATCACTGATTTCCTTGCCCCCAAAAATAGCACAACCAATTCCTGCTATAAGAGCAATTTTTATAAAAAATTTTCTAACAAAATTCATCTAATAAAATTATTATCATGTTACTACTATAATTGGCAATAATCAAAAGTAACTGATGTGAAGTATATTTAAATATAGATTTTTCTATGGAAGAAACTAAATTTTATTCAAATTTTATATAATCAACTTCAATTTTGAACGGTCCTGCTTTTTTCTCGTTGGAGATGAATCCTAAACGTAGAATGTTTGCCAATTCTTTTTGTGTTGGTGTTCCTGCGCGTTTTCGTCCAATATTGTATTTTACAAAATCTGTAAAAATGATTTCTTTTTCAATCCATTTCCAATCGGTTGCAGGTAAATCTGCTTTGTAATACGGCACATACCAACGTCTGTCCATTTCTAAAGTGAAGCCCATTGCATATTCCTTAGAACGATAGCGAATGATAATTTTTTTAAAGGATGAAAGATCTCGTTTTGCAAATTGGCTTCTGTAGGAAGAAAAGCCGCCGTTGTTTTCCAACGAAATCGTTCCACTAAAAACCACGCCATCATCTGAAAATCGGTAATCTCCTTCGGAAAGTCCGCCCATCACACCATCGTTGGTGATTTTCCAGCTTTCGCCGTTTTTGTATTTTCCGAAATCAATAATGGTTTGTTGCGCACACAAATATGGTGCAATGAAAAGAAAACATAGTGTGTAGAGAATCTTCATTTGTTTTTTTCTTAAAGATACGAAGTTTTCAGAGAAATTATATTCTGACAAACTATTTCGCAAATCTGATAATTTAAATAAGTCACTACTTTTTAGTTTTATTTTTCTATTTTCGTTTTTCATTGTTTAATCTCCTATTTCCCTGATATTTTATGGAATTTAATTTTATATCTGAAAAAGCTACAATTGGTAAAAATGTATCCATTGGCACGTTTTGTATTATTGAAGAAGATGTGGTCATCGGCGATAATACAGTGATACGAAATTATGTGGAATTGCGTAAAGGTACCATTGTTGGTGAGAATTGCTATATTGATTCGCGAGTGTCATCTTCGGGAGATTGTCTGATTAAGAATAATGTCACCATTCGTTACGATTCTATTTTAGCGAGAGGTTTGGTCGTAGAAGACAATGTGTATATTTCACCAAAAGTCATGACCAATAACCTGAATACAGATAAACAACAAATTGGCGGTGCGCATATTGGGGAAAATGTATTTATTGGAACCAGTTGTATTTTACATCACGGAATTACGATTGGAAAAAATAGTGTCATTGGCGCGTCTTCTTTTGCCAATAAAGATATTCCTGAAGATGAGGTTTGGTATGGAAATCCTGCGACTTTTAAGCGGAAGAAGTGATCTTTGAAACTCTAAATTTTAAATGCTAAATGTTGAATGTTGAATTAGTTCAAAGTAAACTTATCAACTCATAAACTTATAAACCTAAAGAATCCATAGCTGTTATCGATACAATGAATCGGAGATTCGCCACTCGAACTGACGTTTAATGTTTCAAATTCAATTTCGAGTTCAATTTCGATTTACAACCGTCACTTCGATTTCTATAACAAAAGCAAATGATTTTACAGAAAAGTTTTGATTTTGGTTTAGAAATCTATAAGTGTAAATTATTAAAATATTTATGATAGAAGAAAAATCACCATTGATACATTTTCAAATTATCAAATCGTTACATTAAAAAAAACGTCACTTCGAGTGATTTTGAGGTACGAAAAATTGTATCGAGAAGTACTCGGAAATGTGAAATTTTGAATGCTAAATGTTGAATGTTGAATTAGTTCAAACTAAATTCTTCAACTCATAAACTTCAAAACTAAATCTAATAGCGTAAGCGGTCTAAAGCGAAGCGTGTCTAAAAATCCATTTGAAACGTCATTACGAATTTTGGAAAAACTTGTGGTAATCTGTTTCTTTCGAAGACCAATTCTGCTTTGATTTAAACAGATTACCGCGCTGTCGCTCGTAATGACGGTTC
>JBCCLH010000047.1:0-38241 GCA_039026955.1 Bacteroidota bacterium | reverse complement strand
TGGTTCTGCCTTTGTTCATTTAGCAAAACTGAACCAACTTTTACAAAATCGATTTCAAATCGAAAAATATTTCAATGAACGATAGACTACTATTTACAATACTTAACAGATTTCTAAGTTTTCTTTACCGGACAGTAGTGAGTTATGGTATATGAAGTACGATACCGTTCACACGAAATACCAACCGTCCTCAGAATATTTACACAAATCCACGAATCCACAAATCCACGAATAAACATCAAACAAAACCCCAACTCACTAACCCCAAACCACAACTCACTATCATTTTTTTCAGTAGAAAAATTGTTTTATTGACTTTTATGCTTGAAATTTAAAAATAAGTATTATGAGCACAAAAACAATAGTTTCTTTAGGAAAGCAAACACTTTTAACATTTATAATTGTCACTGTAACGATTTATATCTTTGGTTTTTTCGCATTTGGCGGCAGTATCAAACAGATTACTTCTGACTTTATCGAAGTATTGCCTTTTATGATTCCCTTTTTATTGATTCCATTTGCCGTATTTCATTATGTGAATCATAAAATGATTGTTAAAAAGGTAACACACAAAATCTATCCTTATTTTTTATATACACTTCTTATTCCTATGCTATTTGGCGGAGTCATTAGTGTTATTGGCACGTATCTTCGCAAAGGAGAAATGAACTTTTTAGTAATATTGGTCCAAGTGGCAACATTAGGAATCATACTCTTATTTTTTGCACTTTTCTATTTTATTAAATACAATTATTCGGATACAACTAAGAATCGTTCACAAGCATTTTTAGATGTAAAAACTCCTTATAAAACAGTGGCTTTGTATGCGGTAGGGTTAGCGCTTTTAAATGCCGTTTTTCAAAGTATTGTAATGATACGATTCTCATTAAGCGATTTCTTTTTGATATTTGTTGATAGCATTCTTGTAGCAATGATTTGTTGGTATTTGGTGTATATGTTTAATAGATACGTAGAAAAAAAGCTGTCCTCTCCAATTTTAGTGATTTCCTCAATACTACTGATCGTAGTAGGGATGCAACCTATACTTACAGGAATCAACTATATACAACTATCTATGATGGGAGAAGAGGCGATTCCGTTCAATGATTTTAGTATTTATTCGCAGATTCGATTCAATTTGTTGCAGAGCATCTTTGTTGTTTTTACAGTAGTATTTTACCAACTTTTATATTTATCAAAAGCACGAACAATTGAACAGCAAGCCTTTAAAGCGACACTTGGAAAACAAACCGAAAAGTATGAAAATTTACGCCGTCAATTGAGTCCGCATTTTTTGTTTAATAATATCAATGTGCTTACAGCGTTGATTGAAGAAGATCCAAAACGTGCTGTTCATTTTTCAGAATCTTTAGGAAATATCTACCGACATTTTTTACGTCAAGAAGATGAAGATATTGTTTTGTTGGAAAATGCACTTTCCTTCTCTGAGGATTATTTAAAATTATTGAAATATCGATATGAAAATGCACTTCATTATGTACTGCCAGAAATCGTTACCCCAAACTTATACATCATTCCGTTAGCGCTACAGCAAGTCATAGAAAATACCATAAAACACAATGAAGTTTCTATAGAAAAACCATTGCAAATCACCATTGGAATCATAAATAATTATTTGATCATTCAAAATACAAAACAACTCAAAACTACAGGAAACCCAACCAAAGGAACTGGCATAGAAAACATTCAAAAATGGTATGCTTTTTTAACCGAAAAGGAAGTTATTATTGAAGATGAAATGAATAGTTTTACCATCAAGTTGCCACTTTTAAACATGGAAAACGCATGAAAGCATTGATTATAGAAGACGAAATTCCATCGAGTCGAAGATTGGCACGAAAACTCATGGAACAACAAGTAGAAGTCGTTGCAGAATTTTCTTCTGTGCAAAGTGCTATTTCTTAGTTGCGAAAAAATGAACATCCAACGGTATTTTTTGTGGATATTAAATTAGGTGACGGACTCATTTTTGAAATTTTCAACGAAGTAGAAATAGCAAGCTATATCATTTTTACGACTGCGTATGACATGTATGCATTGCAGGCGTTTAACTATAAAAGCATTGCCTATTTATTAAAACCAATTACTACAGAAAAGTTACAAGAAGCGATTGCCAAAGTCAAAAACTTTTATCCAATTCCAAATCGTATGGAAGAAGTGCAACAATTGATTCAGTATTCAAAAGAAAGTACAAGTAAAGAAAGTTTTGTCGTCAAAATAGGACGCCGAATCAAAATGATCAAGCTATCCGAAATTGTCTGTTTTTACAGTGAACACAACACAACGTTCATTCAAACAAAAAACAATCAAAGTTATCCTATTGATTATTCGTTATCACACTTAGAAACGGTATTGCCAACAGTCCTGTTTAATCGTGTCAATCGTAAGTTCATCCTACATAAAAGTTGTATCAAAGACATAATTAGTTACACAAACTCTCGCTTACAAATCAAACTGCACAATTACAACGAGCAAGATATTATTGTAAGTCGAGAACGTGTAAAAGATTTTAAAAAGTGGTTGAATTGATCTATGATGTTGGTTTGTGTATTTGTTTATTCGTGGATTCGTCTATTCGTGGATTTGTTAATTTGTTAGATTCCTAGTGAATGCATTAATAATTGATAGCCAGTGAATTATAAAATGCAAAATGAAAAAGTATTTTTAGTTATGAGTTATGAGTTATGAGTTATGAGTTATGAGTTATGAGTTATGAGTTATGAGTTATGAGTTGTGAGTTGTGAGTTATGGGTTGTGAGTTGTGAGTTATGAAAAAGCCCAAACACAACATTTAACGCCGTTAAGATATAAACACAAATAAGCAAACTAACGAATCAACAAATCAATAAACCCACAACGGAGCAAAGCGACCAACTGACAACAATCGAATCACAAAATTTAAAATGTAAAACGCTAAATATTAAATGAAAAGTAATTTCACCAACAACCAACAACCAAAAGCAAAGCGCCCCAAAACCTAAGACCTAAAAAAAATCAAAGATTAAACGTAAACAGCAATCCCACCGTATTTACACTTCTTGTGCGTTGGCTATTGTTAATATTGACATCTGAAGCTGTATCAAATCGGTTAAAATCTCCTTGCGTATTAAACATGATTCCAAGACTGAGTTTTTGGTTAAAGTTGTACGACAATCCAATACCCGATTGCAATCCAAAATTCCAGCCTTCATACACATCGCTGATAGTAGTTCCTCCAGCAAATTCAAAATCGTCTCTTACAATGGTTTGTGCATAAAATCCAATATTAGCTACTAAGCGGACTTTCGGAGACAAATTGTAATTTCCACTTAACAATAGTGGGATTTTAAGTGTGGTGCGTTCGTGGTAAAAATTATTGTCAACGTTGTCAAAACCGTTTCCAGAAAGTTGGTTAAATCCAATTCCTGTAGCAATGCCCCAACGTGTTCCAATAGTGTAATGCAATAAAATATCTGCAGTACTTGCATTTAAATTGTAATCGGGTTGTGCGTTATTATCGATCATTGCATATCCTACACCACCGTAGGTAACGATACTAAACTTAGAGTCTGATCCTAAATCACTATACACCTTGTCATTTGTGTCGTTTTGTGCTTGAAGCGTTGTAAAAGAAAGAATAAAAAGTAAAAGTAGTCCTAAGTTGAAATGTTTCATGAGTTGATGTTTTTAATTTTTTTGTTTCTAAATTAGGCGCATTCTCGCAGAATAAAAAAAATCTACGCTCGGAATTTATAAAAATGAAGCACATTTAAGGAAGTTTTAAGAAAATTGCTGTAACAAACCTTACAATTATCGTACGTATCACACAAAAGTAACTACATGATTGAAACGGGAATACACACTTGCTACCAAGGCGATTTGGGTGAAATTCGCCGTTCAAGCTTATTCAAACTTCACAAAGATTTTGAGGAAAAACCTTCCTTGTCGTTCAAATATGTACTCGCAGGACAAGAAGCGTATATTGTTGATGGCAAGCATATTTCGCTCCAACAAGGTGATGCCTTATTTTTTAAGGAAGATAAACAATATCAGGCGTTTGTCAATTCGGAAAATGCAACGATTGGCTTGTGTATTGATTTGAATTTTGACAAAGCTGCCGTCATCACAGATGCCTTACAAGAACAAGAATTATTTCTATTCGATCCTGAATTTAAAACGCAACGTATTTCCTTTTTACACCAAAACACACATTCCATATTGCAGAAAATCGGCGGAGAAGATAATACCGATGTACTATTTTTAGAAGAATCGCTACAGGATTTAATGTCCAGTGTACTTATGATGGAAGCCGAATTTCAATCGAAAATCACGAGCATTCCTGTCAAGAAAAACAGTTATAAAAAAGAACTCTTTCAGCGTTTGCTTATCGCGAAGAATTTTATTCACGACAACATGCAACAACAAATTCAATTGCAGGATATTGCGGCGGCAAGCAATCTCTCTTCATTTTACATGCATCGTTTATTTCGACACGTATTTGGTTGTTCGCCAACGGTTTATTTGGAGCAATTGCGTATGAAAGTGGCACAAGAAAGACTCTTCACGAATCGCTCTGTCAAAGAAGTAGCATTTAGTGTGGGCTATACGGATGAAGCGTATTTTTCGAGACGATTCAAAAAATGTTTCGGCATGGCACCGAAACATTTTACGAAAAAATAAATAACCTCACATTACTTTTTCCTCAGAAGAATATCTTCCGATTTAAAGTTTGCAAAATATAAGTAACCAACATTTTCGATGTCGATTGGTAAGACGGAAGTTCCGCCGTAAAATGATACTTCGGGAAGTATCGCGTCATTGGATTCAAATAAATTCGTTTTGTTACGAGTGCCAACAAATACCTTTACTTTGGTGTCGTTGACAAAGTTGGTGGTGATGAGGTCTAAAATGCCATCATCGTTTACATCTTGAAAAATAGCATCAAGTGTGGTCGTAGCATCTTTCGGAATAGAAGCCGTGATATTTTTAAAGTTTCCTTTTCCATCATTTTCCAACAATTGATTCTGCGGATTGTTGGCAGGATTCCATCCCACATTGCAATAAAAAAGATCCTGATCGCCGTCATTGTCAAAATCGGCAGCAATGACTTTTCGAGTTTCAATATCGTTTGGCAAATGAAGTCGCTCCGAAGCTTCCACAAAAGTGCCGTTGTTGTTGAGGTACAAATTATTGCCACCATTTTCAATACCTTCTACAATATCTAAGTCAGCATCGTTATCCACATCGACCAAAATCAAATCTTGTGTATGATCTTCATTGGTACCCCAAAATTGATCGGTTTCCAAACTAAACTTTTCACCTTTCTGGTTGATATACAATTCGTTTTGTCCGCGAATGCCAATCAAAATATCGTCCCAACCATCTTGATTAAAATCGTATACAAGAACTGCATTTGCCTGTCCCGTTTTCGGAATTTGATGTGCAGCGAGTGAAAATACACCGTTACCATTATTATACAACAGCTCATGATGTTGGGTATCCTCACTCACAAAAAACACATCCAAATCTCCATCACGATCAAAATCGCTCACAGCAATATCTTCACTATCTTCGCCCAAATACGGAGCGGTATATGTTTTTAATTCGGGTAACTTTTCGCCTAAAATCCATTGTTTGTTTTTATAAAGAAACAAGCGATTTGGACCAAATTCTGTGGCAATCATCACATCTTTTTGACCGTCACCGTTAAAATCGGCTGCGACAACGTCCATGCTCGACATGTTTGTTTTTGATTTTGGAAATGCAGATGGAACTTCTTCAAAACTCGTATTTTTCTGTTTGTTTTTTTGGGAAATAATCCATTGATGAATGATTTGTGGAAACCGCGGATTGAATTTCGTATGCGCGGTTTGACCTGAAATTCCACTCATGATTTCTTTCATTTCTTCCTTTCGTGAAGAAACAGTTGCCATCATGTGATTGGTGTTTTCAATAAACTTATAAGTACCATTTCCAGGCGTCGTTTGGTTGATGATGCGTGCGATGAGTTCGGTATCCAGTGAACTAATGGCATGTACGTCACTTTCTCCATACATGGCCAACACAGGAACTTTTACTTTTGCCCATTCGTCTACATAACGATAGTCATTCCAGTTTTGCCAAAAAGAAATTTGTCTGCTAAACATAAAGCCTTCAGGTTTGTAATTGTGCCAATCAGTAATCAAGGCTTTTTCTTCTTTTGTGAGATTTTGATGCGGAATTCGTTCCACATATAATTTTTGTAACGCAGACTTTAACAACGGAATTTTTGAAGCGACATCGGTGGCTTTTCTTGTATATGTATGTGAATAATTTGCCATGTCCAAAATATAATCTTCCCAAGGTTTCACTAATGTGCCAAATACCATCACACCAGCAGGCGTTGTTTTTTGTGCTAAAATTGGCGCTACATTTCCACCTAGCGAATGTCCAAAAAGATAGATTTCGTCGTTCTTCACATTTGGTAAACTTTCAAGAAATTGATAGCCACTTTGAAAATTTTCTATTTCATCATCAAATGAATTTTCCATGCAAGGCGGCAAGTTTACATATTCGCCTACACCTGGTTTTTCAATTCGAAAGACAGCATAGCCCAAATCGACTAACGAATTTGTCAACTCTAAAATAGGACTATTCGGATGCGTATTGATCGACTGACACGGATAGCCTTGTACGTAATACACCGTCGGAAAAGGACCTTCACCTTTCGGATGTGTCAAAAATCCACGTACATACCCATTTCGAAACGGAATTTCGAGCAATTCCAATTCATGATTAGGTTTTTTAAAAGGTGTTTGCGCCATGATGGTTGCTTTCTTTTTGATCAATTTTCCATTGCGTAATATCGTTGCAGACGCTTTTTCTCCCGCGATAAACTTTCCAATCACTTCAGGGATTTTTTGGTTACTATCTAGCACTACATCGTTCACTTTTACCAAAATATCACCTTTTTGCAACGCCAAATTTTGTGCAGTACTATTGGGCATTACTTCATCAATCGCAAAAATGGCATTGTAGGTGTTTTCAGGTGCTTTGGTAAGTTTTACACCCAAATTTCCTTTTGCGGGAATGTGTTGTGCATTTGCTTGTATGATAAAGATTAACAGGAGTTTGTACAATGATTTTTTCATTTGACGGTAATTTTGTTTCAAATGTAAAATCACAATGCTGAAAAAAATTGGACAATCTTGCTATTTTTATTCTTAATGCACTTTGTCTATCTCAAATCATGCAAAAATGAAATATTAACGCTGTATTTAGAATTTTTTAGTTAGTTTTGAGATGTGAGGCAAAATTCGAACATACTTCAAATTCGCAGTCTAATACTCTTAGCCATTTTTATTTTCTTAAAGATGGGAATTGCGCATTCAATGTCTCATGCATTTTCTCATGAAGAAGAATCTGATCACAAATGTGAAGATTGTTTTTTTATTTTAGATTCTAATGAGAAACATCAGTTCAACTTTAACGCTGCTACCTTTGAAGCAGAAGTTTCCTCTGAGCTGTCTTATCACAAACCCATTACATTACTGTATAAAAATCCTATCGTTACAGTATGTGCTAACAAACAATTCTTCAACCGACCGCCGCCGTCTGTAGTAGCTATAGTATAACTTTTTTAGTACACGTAGAAGAAATAGTGTATGCTCTTGTAATATAAATTACGAGTGCGTAGCATATAAATCATTGAGCTTTTCTTCTATGCAAAAACATGAATCAACCGCACTGATTTGTATTTTTTTGGATACAATTTAGTGGCATCACCCAACACCAAATGTATTATGATACGCATCGATAGTCTCACCAAAGCCTATGGTGATTTCACTGCTTTAGACAGCCTTAGTTTAACGGTAAAAGCAGGAGAAATTTACTGCCTTTTAGGTGCAAATGGCGCAGGAAAAACAACAACAATCAATCTGCTGTTAGGATTTATAAAACCGACTTCGGGAACTGCTTATATCAATGACATTAATGTTGTTGAAAAGCCAAAATTGACAAAGAATCACTTGGCGTATATTCCGGAAAACTTAATGTTATATCCAAGTTTAACTGCCTTGGAAAACCTTGACTATTTTTCAGGAATTGCCAATAAAAAATTTAAAAAGCACGAACTCGAAGGATTTTTAATTGAAGCAGGATTGCAAAAAGAAGCTTTCCAAAAATCAGTAGCAAAATATTCCAAAGGAATGCGTCAAAAAGTAGGGATTGCCATTGCATTAGCCAAAGATGCCAAAGTATTATTGTTAGATGAACCTACGTCAGGATTAGATCCGAAAGCGAGTAATGAATTTGGACAATTACTGCAAAAACTACGCGAAAAAGGAGTTGCAACTTTAATGGCCACACACGACTTATTCCGAGCAAAAGAAGTAGCAACCACCATTGGTGTGATGAAAGATGGACAATTAAAACAACAATGGTCTGTAGAAGACCTTTCACTCAAAGAGTTGGAAGATAGTTATTTGGAAACCATGTCTTACAATTCGCTACAGTCATGATACTACATACTTTTAGAAAAGAAACCAAAGAATTGTGGCGTGACGGTCGCGTTCGTATTGCGTTTGTCATTGTATTGTTGTTGACTGCGATCGCCGTATTTATAAGTACAAATCATTATGAAAACATCAATGCGCAATATGTAGAAGCAAGTGCCAATGAACGTGAAGTTTGGGACAATCAAGGAGAAAAAAATCCGCACTCAGCAGCACATTATGGAACGTATGCATTTAAACCAAAATATCCACTATCGCTTATTGATCAAGGTGTAGATAAATATGCAGGAACGTCTATTTTTCTAGAAGCACATAATAGAAATGAAGCACAATTCATCGCCGCATCTGATCAAACAGGTTTGGCACGTTTTGGCGATTTAACACCCGATTTCATTCTCCTATTCATCATTCCGCTATTGCTGATTCTCATCGCATACAACAGCATCACCAAAGAAAAGGAACGCGGTACGTTGACACTTTTAAATAGTCAAGGTGCTGTGGGTTGGAAAATCGTGTTTGGAAAATGGCTAGCGATCTTTTTTCCAGTTTTTATCATTTTATTCGTCCTTTTCCTCATCACAGGATTGATTCTGTCAAATTTACCAGATTTTGGTGTGTTTAGTTGGTCGTCTTTAATGACGCTATTCATCGCATACATCATTTACTATTCGATTTTTATCAATTTGGTATTGATCATATCAGCTACAGTGAAAAAATCTGGAATTGCCTTGGTATTATCGTTAAGTGTTTGGATTTTAATTTGTCTAGTCTTGCCAAAAGCAGCGAGTAATCTTGCCGAATACAAATATCCGTATCCAACACGACAAGAGTTTGCAGAAAATATTGCGAAAGACAGAAAACTTGGTTTAGACGGACATAATCCTTGGAGCGCAGCCGCTAAAAAACTGGAAGAAGAAACACTCAAAGAATACGGTGTAGATAGTTTGAGTCAATTGCCCTTCAATTACGATGCGTATCGCATGCAAAAAGGAGAAGAACACGAAGCAGAAATCTATTTCAAACACTATAAACTTTTAAAAACACAGTATTCCAATCAAAGTAGTATTTACAAAATCTTAGCGATTGTTTCGCCGTATTTGCCAACGCGATTTTTAAGTATGGCGATTGCAAAGACCGATTACAACACGCATTGGGATTTTTCGGATGCAGCGGAAAACTATCGCATACAAACGCAAAAATTCTTGAACGATCATTTTGCAAAAGAATCAAAACTAGGAGAATGGGATTTTAAAGCAGATGCAGGTTTTTGGAAACAATTGCCAAAATTCAACTATGAGCCACCATCATTACTCGAAACGATGAAAACGAACAGCGCAAGTATTATCATCATGCTTATTTGGGTATTTGGTTCTTTTACGGCATTATTTTTTACTACTAAATCACTCTAGCATGTTACGATATAATTTCAAATATGAATGGCTTTTGTTGATCCGAAATCGTTGGATTCAATTGTTAAGTATACTCTTATTTTTCCTATTCGGATTCGCAGTATACAACGGAATTCAGAAAGTAGAAGCGCGACAAGCAACGATTAACAACGCTTTGGATGATTTAAAAACACAAGAAACCGCAACTTTAGCTGTATTGGATTCACTTGAAAATGGACAGAAAGTAAGCCTCTCTCGATGGCGATTGCCGTCACGTCCTGTGGTGATTGGAAATTATTTGCCAAGAGTCGTGCATATGCCTGCAAAATCCACTGCTTTTATTGCGACTGGACAATCTGATTTATTCGCACATTATGTAAAACCAACCGTTACTGGCGACGATCTTTCTATCAGTTATACCGAAATGACGAGTCCTGTACAACTCCTTTTTGGAAGTTTCGATTTGGCATTTGTTATTATTTACTTGCTGCCATTATTAATTATTGCTTTTTCATTTAATGTATTAGCAGCAGAACGCGAAAGTGGAACCTTAAAATTGTTGGCTTCACAACCGATTCGCATCAGAACTTGGGTTTTACAAAAATTAGGATTGCGCTTTTTCTGGTTGATTTTATGTATCAGTGTTACACTCATCATCGTATTTGCGATTTCCTCTTTTGATTTTGCGGCAAATTGGAGTGCTTTATTAACGCTTCTAGGATACATTATTGTCTATGCACTATTCTGGTTTGTCTTAGCTTTTGCGACAAATATTTGGATTCACAGTTCCGCTAAAAATGCGATTGCTTTAATTGGTTTTTGGGTAATTTTTGTATTGTTATCTCCTTCCATATTGAATCAACTCAGTACTTCATTATACCCAATGCCTTCTCGCACTTTAATGCTGAATCAAATGCGAACATTGAAAGCAGAAGCATCAAAAAAACAAGATGAAATATTAGACAGTTACCTGAGAGATCATCCCGAATATGCCATTAACGATAGTACGCAAACGCGAAACTTTTACCATCGCTACATGGCGACACAAAATTTAGTAAAAGAAGAATTGCGTCCTGTTGTAGAAAAGTTTGATACCCAACTACGCAAGCAACAAGAATGGGCATACACTTTCAGTTGGTTGTCGCCAGCATTGGTGGTTCAAAATGGCTTGAACAGGTTGGCTGGAACTTCTGAAAAAGATTATCAATCCTTTAAATCACAGAGTTTAGCATTTGCAACGCAATGGCGAGATTTCTTTTTACCATACATGTTCAACAATCAAGAATTTAAGAAAAGCGATTATAAAAATCTTCCAGCATTTGCACATGAATATCAAGAAAGTGGAAATCTACTCAGCATGATTGGATTACTCATGATGAGTGTGATCGTAGTAGTGCTTGTGTTTGCGTTGAAACCTAAAAAGTCACCAATTAATATTGTAGCATCATAGCATGAGGTTATCGTTAACGTACATATCACTATGTTTTGTATTCTTTGTCAACTGTTTGTGGGCACAGGAGGGAAGAGATGCTAATTTCCCACCGTCAGAAAATCTTGTAGAAATTAAGGCGACAAAAATTACTAGTAAAATAACTTTCTTAAAAACAATTTTAAAATTTAAAGTATCGTTGATTAGCCATTTACGATCAGTATCCATTGTGCTTCCTTTATGGAAGTGCAATGGTTTACTATTTTAATGCTACAGTTAGAGAATGGATTATATGCATTCTTCACACTTACCAATCAATAATATTTGAGAAAAGTTAATGGTTCTATTTGGAATCTCAGGAATGGTCATTTCTACGGTTAAGCAGTCTATTTTACCGCAGTCTTGACATTGAAAGTGTGGATGCATGTCTGCATGATGCGTGCTAGAGCAACCGCTTGTACAGGTTGCATACAACTTAAGTCCATCTTTATCTAGAAACGAATGTACGACACCATCACTTTCCAAGCGCTCTAAAATCCTGTAGATGGTGGTCTTATTCATCTCATCTTTCAAAAGCTCAATAAGTTGTACTACAGAGACCGCTTTTTTACGCTCGTTAAAGATATTTAATATGGTTTGAACCGATTTTGTCTTTCGTATAACACCCATATCACAAAATTACGGCAACCAAGTTGCAATCACAAAAAAAATAATTAATTTTGCAACCACGTTGCAGTAAAGAATATGATTTTATACAAAAAACAGTCAGATACCATTGGAATGTTTGCGAGTAGTCTTTGTTTAATACATTGCTTAGCGACTCCTTTACTTTTTATAGCTCAATCACAAATGGCTTGTTGTGCCGCTGAAGTGCCTTTATGGTGGAAAGCAATCGATATATTTTTTCTTGTAATTTCCTTTTTTGCTGTATACTGGTCTACAAAAACTACGAGTAGAAATTGGATGAAGTATGCCTTTTGGAGCACTTGGTTGTTGTTGAGTTTTATCATTATTAACGAAAGAACAGGACTATTTTCTATTCCAGAATATGCAATTTATATTCCTTCGTTAAGTTTGGTAGTACTTCATTTGTATAATAGAAAATATTGTCAATGCAAAAATGATAACTGTTGCGCTCATCAAATTTAGCCGCAGTCTTTTATTATTCATCGAGTTCTTGCTGTTCTTCTTCCTCTAAGCGATTGTCGTCAAAACCAGAAGGTAAAATATTTGGAATGTATTTGATCACAATTGGCAGTAATAACATACCGCCAGGCAACATGAAAATTGCCAAACTTGGGATGCTTTTAAAAATGTCTAGTAACTGATCTTTGACGCGTTTTTGTTCTTCATCGGAAAGTGAGCGTGTGGTGGATTGTGTTAATAAAATCATCAACTCTTTGCTTTCATACAATTCCGTAGCCAAACGTTTTTTATTACGATTGATGAGTTTTTTTACCATATTACTAGAGTTCTCATAAAAACTCTGTACCATATTGCGCGATTTTAACAGCGCAACTTCATCTTTGTGCTTTTCATAAAAGTCACGAATGTCAGTCACAGCCTTTTGTACTTGTGCTTGAGAAATCTGTAAATCTTCTGCCAATCGATCTAAAAATACATGTTCTTCTTCATCAATAACTTTGTCTGTCCAAAAGGTCATGCACACCAAGTCAATGATGTAATATTTCGTCAACGGATTGGATACATTTGTAATCACATCGTTGTAGTGTAAGCGTTCGCGATGTTCGTAACGGAAGGAAGATTCAAAAAGTTTGATGAGACTTTTGTCGTATTGTGTCTTTTCTTTCTTTAAATCTAATGCCGCAAAAATGATGGTTTCAATTGTAGCTTCCAAATCTCGCAAATACTTATCGGTCACATCGCCAGATTGTAAATATTTTTCATACGCCAACACATCCACAAACAATAAAGTGTTCGTGATTAAATAATTGAAGTTTTTAGTAATCAGGTTGTCGTCAATGGCAATTCGCTTATTGATCATGCTTTCGAGCAGATCGTACGATTTCTTTTTACCCAAAAATAATTCCTGAAAAAAGGAGCTTTTAAAATCATCTACAATATTATAAAAGTCTGTTACCGAATCAACAAAGTTTTGTTCTGAAGCGTAGTTTTTGTGAATAAAATCGAAGGAAAGAACCATGTTTACTTTGCACAATTCTTCATGTGTTAAATCGGTTTGCTCCACACAATTAAAAATAGCTTTTAAGTTGGTTCCGTACACAAAACCACAAGCTTTTAATTCATTGTACAAGTCGTCCAACGAGTGGGAGACAGGTGTAGTTTCGTGCGATTTGGTTTCGACTAATAATTTTTTGATCCAGCCTTTGGCAGATGGGTTCATGGGTAATTTAGGTTATGTACAATTGATGTATACAAAATAAAGCTACTTTTTTGAAAGTAGCTTTACCAATATACTATTTTTTAGTTTTTTTATGTAATAATTTCATCACAATTTACATCAGTGTGTACACTTTATAACTCGTGAAGAATTAGATGCAAATCGCTTAATCTTTAAACTCTTCTTTTTTCTTCAAGTATTTGTCTAAAAATGTAAGGATTCTACTGTTGGCTTCTATTTGATTTTCCTTTTTCACAAATCCGTGACCTTCGTCTTCAAACAATACATATTCTACAGGAACGCCATTTTTCTTCACGCCCGCAACAATCTCATCGGATTCTACTTGTAACACGCGCGGATCTTTAGCGCCTTGTAAAACCATCAACGGTTTGGTCACTTTATCGGTGTGGAATAGTGGAGAAATGCGCTTTAAGCGAACAGAATCTGCCGTGTGCGGATTTCCTAATTCTTTGTATAACGATTCTTTAAACGATTCCCACCATGGCGGAATGCTTTTTAAAGTACGAATCCAATTGGTTACACCAAAAATGTTGACACCAACTTTAAATTCTTCTGGCGTGTAGGTTAAGGCTGCCATGGTCATATATCCACCGTACGAACCACCGATGATTCCAATTTTATCGCCGTCGATTTCTGTTTGTTGAGCAAGCCAGTTTTTACCTTCTACACAATCTTGCAAATCGCCTTCTCCATGATTTTGATCGTCCATTTGGTAGAATGTTTTTCCGTATCCACTACTTCCGCGATTGTTTACAGCTAAAATCGCATAGCCATGATTCACTAAATATTGAATCAAAGCACTAAACGACTGACGTGATTGTCCACCAGGACCACCGTGTACCCAAACGAGAGCAGGCACTTTCGCATCTGCGGAAGCTTGTTTTGGTACATAATAAATGGCAGGAATTTCTGTACCATCAAACGATTTGTAACGAATCACTTTTGCGGTTACTAAATCATCAACATTCACATCTTTATTCAATGTATTTGTCAATTGAGTGAGCTTTTTTGTCGCCAAGTCATACACATACAAGTTCGAAGGTGTATTAGAACCTCCAACGTACAAGCGCATCATGGTATCATCTCTTGAAAAACCAACATTCGTAATACTTTGGTCTTTAAAATCAGGAACTTCTAGAGGTTTTCCAGTCGCTACTTCGGTAACTTCAATTGCATTTTTTGCATCTTCGTTAATGTACATCACACGATAGGTGCCTTTATTGGTTACATAAGTTCCCATGATATCCCACGATTTTTCTATTACTTTTTCGCGAGTGCCATCTACCAAATTGTATTTCATCAAATAAGAAAATTCGGCATTGGCATCTGTGGTGTAATACAGTGAAGCATTGTCATCTGAAAATTCTTGTGCGCCATTTGAACTTAAGTCTTCATTGACTTTGGTCATTTTTTTGGTAGCTACTTCATACAGATATAAATCACTATCATTCGTGTTGATACTTTTACCAAGTGCTAGATAAGATTTATCATCAGAGATACTTTCAATACTGTAGCCTTCTTCATTTTTGTATAACAATTTAGATGAAAAACTTGCCAAATCCATTTCGTACAAATCCATATAGCGATTGTCACGCTCATTCGATTGATAGAAGAAACTTTTCTTGTCGTCAGACCAACCTGAGAAAGAAGCTCTAGCTCCTTTTACGGGTGTCAATTCTTTAGAGGTTCCATCTGTATTTTTAACGAATAAGTGGAAAATTTCATCTCCGTTATTGTCCATTCTGTACAAAATGCGTTCATCTTCTGGGAAGAATGAAACCGCATACACAGAAGCGCTATCCGATTGGGTAATTGGTGTATATTCACCGCCTTTCGCAGGAATTGTATACATATTGAAAATTCCAGAACGGTTACTCGTGATCAGTAATTTGGATTTATCAGGCGAAAAACTCCCGCCAAAAACACGTTCGTTATCCATCATTTGTTCAATCGTGTACTGCTGCACCGATTGCGCTGTGTCTTTTTTGTCAGTTGACTTTGCATCGTCTTTACAGGAAATAAAGAGCACGCAAAGCACAACAAGAAAACTTAATTTTTTCATGTGATTAGTTTTTTAATTGAAATGAGGTTGTTTCTTTAAATGGTTTGAGATCAATCTGTTCCATGTTGGCGCGATACGCATTCCATTCATCCGTAAAGAACGCATTGGTTTTGTTTAATGCATCTTTTAACGCGTCTGCTGCTTGTTGCATCAATTGGCGTTCGGTGTCTGTCAATCCTGTTTGACGCGAACCTACATACCAACCTGCAGTTCCCATGCGTTGCATTACATTGACTTCAGGATTACGAGTGATTCCTTGACGCTTGTCTACTTTTCCTAAGTACAACGCAATCACTTCATCAATACGTTTAATAATATCTTTGGATTCTTTGATCGCATCTTTGTGCTTTTTCTTGTCTAATTTGCTGAGTGTTTTTTGATACGTTGTTGCTGCATTTTTGCTTTCTACCAATTGTTTTACCGCATCTGCAGCCGTTTGTGTCATATCACTCAATTTTTTTCCAGCAGCATAGGTTTCGTCAATATTTTTCTGTGAAACCTTCAATCTAGGATCACTGGCAACTTTGATAGTTGTTTCCGAAGTTTGATCTCCGTAGGTCAATTTCAATTGATACATTCCTGGTTTTACGTCCATTCCGCCTGGTTCACGTCTTCGTTTACGGATGGTTCTCGAAGGTCTGTCTGGACCTTTTTCGTTCATTCCCCAGTACATTCTGTGAATTCCATTTTCTTTTGGAACTTTACTTTTTAGGGTACGAATAAGCTTTCCGTTATTGAAAACTTCTAATTTTAACGAATCCCATTTTATTTTCTTTTCTTCTTTGACATCATCCGTTTTTCCTTCCTTCTTTTCTTCTTTTTTATCTTTTTTCGCAGGTTTTGGCATTTCTTTTTTGTTGAAATAGTACGAAATCATCGCGCCGCCTCTTTTGTTGGTACCTTGATACATTCCGTCCGCACCAAAACGACTTCCTGAAGGTTGCTGATACGCTGCTTGATATGCCGTTGGCGGTTCAAATAAAGCAATATTTCTAGATAAAATACTTTGATCACTCGCAATAGCGCGCAACGGACGAATATCGTCTAAAACCCAAGCGGCTCTACCAAAAGTACCAATCACTAAATCGTGCTCACGCGGCTGAATCACCAAGTCTTTTGTAGAAACTGTTGGATAACCTGCTGTCCACTTTTGCCATTTTTTTCCAGCATCTAGCGAAATGTACAATCCATCATCCGTTCCTAAGAAAAGCAAGTTTCTATTTTCTGGATCTTCTACGATGGATAGTGTATAACTTTCCACATCAGACCCATCTACAATGCGTTCCCACGTTTTTCCGTAATCGGTCGTTCTGTAGGCATACGGTTCGTAATTGAAACGACGGTAATCATTCGCTACTAATAATGCTTCTCCTTGTCGTTTGTTAGAAGCTTTTACTTGCACAATCCAGCTTCCTTGCGGTAATCCTTTGATGTTTTTGGTCACTTCTGTCCATTCTTGTCCACCATTTCGTGTCACATGTACACGTCCGTCATCTGTGGCTGCCCACAACATATTTCGTTCTAATGGCGAAGGTTCAATGACTAATACGGTACAGTGATTTTCCGCACCTGTCGCATCCATCGTTAATCCACCACTTTCGGCTTGTTTTAATTTTTCAGGATCGTTGGTTGTCAAATCTCCAGAAATGATTTCCCAAGTCAATCCTTTGTCAGTACTCTTGTGTACAAACTGACTTCCGAAGTAAATCGTACTATTATCAAACGGATCAATATTGATGGCAGCATTCCAGTTGAAGCGTAATTTCACATCTGCATCTGGATGCGTTGGACGAACTGTGTAATTATTTCCAGTCATCCAATCGTAACGCGATACAAAACCTTGCTGACTCATCGACCAACCGTAGCGTGAATCGTCTTTATCTGGCACTACGTCAAAACCATCTCCAAACGAGATTTCCTGCCAATATGAATTGCGAATTCCTTGCGCACGCCACACGTACGCAGGACCACGCCAAGAACCATTATCCTGCATTCCGCCATACACATTGTACGGATATTCGTTGTCGACATTGATATGGTAAAACTGTGCTACTGGAAGATTACCAATAAAGCGCCATGTTTTTCCACCATCTTTCGTGATGTTCAATCCACCGTCATTTCCATCAATCATGAATTTTCCGTTTTCTGGATGAATCCACCAGGCATGGTGATCGGGATGCACACCATTGCTTACGCCGTATGCTGGCATCAATTGCTTAAAGCTTCTTCCGCCATCTTCCGAAACATTTACATAGGTAAAAATTGAATACAAACGGTTTTCATTTTGCGGATCTACATAAATTTCAGAATAGTAAAACGGACGATTTCCAATGCCTGCTTTGTCATTTACCTTTCTCCATTTAAATCCGCCATCAGTACTTTTGTAGAGTGCATTCTTTTTTGCTTCAATCAATGCATAGATTACATTTGGACTGTTGGGCGCGATGGCAATTCCGATACGTCCCAAATTTCCTTTTGGCAATCCTTCTTTATCGGTTACCTTTTTCCATGTTTTTCCACCATCATGTGTGATGTGTAATCCAGAACCTTCTCCACCAGATTTGAAAAACCACGGATCACGTTTGTGTTCCCACATTGCAGCGATCAACTTGTTTGGATTCGTTGGGTCCATTACCAAATCGGCTGCTCCCGTTTTGTTATTCACGAATAGGATTTGAGTCCACGTTTCGCCACCGTCTGTTGTTTTGTAGATTCCGCGTTCAGGATGTTCTCCCCAAGGTGAACCAATTGCAGCAGCATAGACAACATCAGGATTCGTAGGATCGATAATTACACGATGAATGTGTCGCGTTTTCTCTAGTCCCATGAGTTTCCAGTTTTTTCCGCCGTCTAGCGATTTGTAGATTCCGTAACCGCCGTTCAAGCTGTTTCGAGGATTTCCTTCACCAGTTCCGACCCAAATCACACTTGGATTGGATTGTTGAATGGCAACAGCACCGACAGAAGCCGTCACTTCTTTATCAAAAATAGGCGTCCATTTGATACCGCCAGAAGTAGATTTCCAAAGTCCACCAGAAGCTGTACCAACGTACATGACATCTGGATTGTTTAGGACCACATCAATGGCAGTCACACGACCGCTCATTCCGCCAGGTCCAATATTACGTGGTTTCATGTTTTTCACAGTTTCCATAGAGAATTCTTGTGCAGAAAGATTCCAAACAGAAAAACTGAGTAGAAGTAGGAGTAATTTTTTCATTTTGTATTTTAGGTTGGTTTTGTTTGGTTTTTGGTCTTGGGTTTTAGGTTTTGGGTTGTTTTTTAACTACTTGACTAATGCCTAATTCCTTTTGACCTGTTCATTTGTTTGTTCGTGTATTTGTTAATTTGTACGTTTCTCTGTTTGGCTTTTAGTTAAAATTGTACTTTAATCCAAAACAGATACTTTTTGTCTCAAAAAATTTAATTCATCTTAAAAGAATAGAATAGTTAATTCCCATGGTTTGACATAAGATAACGCACACAATTTAGCCAATATCATGTTAATATTTCTTAAAAGTGTGTTAAGGTGTTTTGGGGAAGTCTTAAAAACACGGGATTCTACAGTTTTACTGTAACTCAACTACGTTTACGAAGAAGTGTTGACTGCTTTTTTTCTTCTCAATTTCCAAAACCAGTAATTCATATACGCCGTTCCAACAATGCTCGGTACAAACCAACCAGCAACGCCAGGAATTAATTGATTTACCACAACAAAAGCAGTCACAGCCGAAATATAACCGCCCATCATTTTACCAATATGAAATTTGAGCCAGTGTTTGCGTAGTTTTTTCGGGTGTTGCAGTAGGATTAAATCACGAATGGAAAACACAATCCCAAGACTTCCAAAAACGGCTAAAACGATGTGAATGTTTCCTGTTTTGATGACTGGATAGAGAATCATACAAATCCCAGTGATTAACATAATAATAGCAATAATTTTATCGATCCAAACTTTCGGGTTGGGCTTTTTAAATCGCAACGCACGATAGCCAGAAATTATAAAATAGGAACTAAAGATTCCCACAGTAAACAGAAATGCATTTTCGTGTTTGGGCAAGACCGCAATTACCAGTGCGGAAAGTGCGGAAAAGAGCATGGTATAATAAAATACAATTCCTGATTTTTTATGTGCGTTGTTTCCTTTTTTCGTCAGAATAGCAATAAATCCAGTAATAAAGGCAATGCTGCCCATTATAGCATGAATGTAAATCAAAGAAGTTGCAAAAGTTTCCATAGTGTTGATTTTTATCAAATATCAATACAATTGAACATTTCCTCACATTATACTTACCGAACTGTTTTATTTTAAAGATGAACTGTTATGGTATTGAAATTTCTAGTTGAAAAAGGTCCTGCATGACAACTTTTAGCGCATTTGTATCTATGGGTTTTGTTAAATAGCTATCAAAACCAACTTCTATGGCTTTGTTAATATCTTCTTCGTGTACGTAAGCAGATTGCGCAATCACAGGAATGTTTGGATACTTTTTTTTGATCTGTTTTGTAGCTTCATATCCGTTTAATACAGGCATTCTGATATCCATAAAAACGATATCAAAATTTGATTTTTCAATAAAATCTATGGCTTCTTGTCCATTTTTTACCCAAGTAATTTCTGTATCGATTTTAATGATATTGTTGAGTATTTTTTTCAATACAATATAGTTGAGTTTTACATCTTCTGCGATCAATATTTTTAAAGAAGAATGCACCGTTTTGTCACTACTAACTTCACCATTAGAAAAGTTTTCTTTAGGAATACTGATGGAAAAAACAGAACCGTTTGGTACATTTTCTTTTAAAGAGATCGTTCCGTTTAAAAGTCTAATATTTTCTTTCGCAATCGAAAGTCCAATACCCAAACCATCGTATTTTTTAGAGAGTTCTTTTTCTTCTTGATAAAACTCATCAAAAATTGTATTGAACTTTTCTGGATGTATACCAATTCCAGTATCGCTCACCTCAATTTGTATTGTATCCGTATGTATTTTATAACTAAATTTAATGGTTCCTTCTTTGGTGAATTTAACAGCATTGTTCAATATATGACTGACTGCTTTTGTAAAACGCAGCTTGTCTGTTTTGATGTACTGCTCTGTTGGATTTTTATCATGAATAAATTCGAAAGCTATATTTTTGTGCTTTGCTTTTGCGCTGTAAATTTCAGCTAAAATGCTGAGTTGTTTGTGAATATTTATGATTTGATAATTGGGAGTAATCTCTCGTGTTGTCAATTCAGAAATATCAATAACATTGTTTAACAATTTCGTCAAACTGTCGCTTTCTTGTAGAATAGTATCGATGTATTGGTCTTTCTCATCATCTGAAATATCTTTTTGCTTTAAAAAGTTTGCGAAGCCAACTATACTATTTAAAGGTGTTCGAACTTCATGTGATATATTTTGTAAAAACAACGTTTTGAGTGTATTGCTTCGTTCTATTGTTGATTTAGCTGCTACAAGTGCTTTTGTTCGTATGGCAACCTGGCGTTTTAAATAGTAACTCAATCCAAAAAAAACAAGTAGCAAAAGCGCCACGACCAGTACTAAGATTTCCCAAAATGCCGCTTTTTTGTGGAATGGCACAACAATATTATACAACCACTTATCTAAAATATCATTCTTTTCTTGTAATGTAATTGCATTATTTCCTTTTTGTATAATTTCCGCGAGAATAGGTTTATTCTTATTAATGGCAATGCCTAATTCATTTTCATAACTAATGGGTTGTCCAATTTTGAGTCCTTTTATATCTTCTTTTTGAATTAAATAATTGCTAATTGATTCTAATCCTATAAATGCATCCACTTCGTTAGCTGAGATTGCTTTTAACCCTTGTTCTTCATTATCTTTTAAGATCAATGCGATATTTGGATAGTTTTTGGTTAAATACTCTTCAATAGAATAGTTTCTACCAACCGCTACTTTTTTACCAGAGAGATCAGTCAATGTTTTGATATCAGCATCTTTTTGTGTGATAATTACATGATTTCCTTTAAATATAGGTTCCGTAAAAATTAAGTATTTTCTCCGCTCCTCGGTATTTTGAATCTCTAGTATGATATCAATTTCCCCTTTTTTGGCATCATTGACTAAAGAATTCCAATTGGAATAAAACTTTTTATCAAAACGATGCGCTATTTTTTCTTCAATTAGATTGAAATAATCGAGAAGAATTCCATCAATTTCTCCGTTCGAATTTACAAATTCGTATGGCGGATAATTCAAGTAAATACCTACATTCAAATTTGGATTGGTGTCTAAATAGTTTTGTTGCTTTTTTGATAAAGAAACGTTTGTATTACAGGAACAAAGCGTTAAAAACACACTTGTAAGTACCAAAAAATAGTTCATGTAATACTGGCGGATTGTCATTCAAAGGGAATTATAATCCTAAATTTACAGTAAATTTTTCAAAAAAACATTTTTTCATAGTCTTGTTTTTCAAGATTATACCATTGTTAAAAAGCAAATAGAATTGCAGCACTATGTTCATTGAAAGTTCCTCATTTTACATGGCGAAAAAAAGTGTTATTATCAATTCAAAAAACACATACTCTTTGGAAGCTGCTTGTATTATTTTAAAAATTTTAGGGTGTTTTGACCCTTGAAAACCTATCAGAAAGCCACTACTTTTATACATAACTAATTTTAGATAGGTATGAAGCTACAAAAGAAAATATTCGTTAGATGGTGTGCTGCAATTATTGTATGTTGTTTACTATCATCTTGTTACAGTGTTCGACTGAAAAATAAATTCGGCGATCCAGAACCAGATCCTTTTAATGATACCAACGATTATTATCGGTATATGAAAGTGCGCGAAATTGACACTACGATTAAGATTTCGGTTACAGATAAAGATTTTGAGAAAATCATCAAAGATTGTCCGCAAGGGATTTACATCGTGGAATATAGAAATACCTTTGGCGGTGTGTTGTTGAGCGCTATAACCTTCGGAAGAAAACGAAAAGTAAAAGCAAAATATGTTTGTCTAAAACCCACAAATTAAAACACATGGCTACTACAAGATCAATTCCAAAAAGTTCATGGGACACGTTGCACAACAACGGACCATTTCCACTAAAAACATTACATGTTACTGAATTGGAAGGTTCAGCGAATATGTTTTCTAAATACGATCGTTACAATGATGTTGCGAAAGAAATTCAACGTTTGATACGTGAAGCGGCAGATAAAAACGAAGGTTTCCGTCCGTACGGTTCGGCTTGGTCGTTGTCACACATCGCGCATCAAAAAGACAACATGCATTTCAATGGTTTTATGAGCATTCATATTCCTGTGCCACAGGAATTTTCACATGAAGATTCGCCGTATGCAAATGAAAATCTATTCTTTTTTGAATGCGGAAATACGATCAAGCGTATTTCAGAAGTGTTGAGTTCACACGGAAAATCCTTAAAAACCAGTGGAGCGAGTAACAGACAAACGATTGCTGGTTGTATTTCGACAGGCGTACATGGTTCGGCATTAAATGTAGGTTCAATTCAAGATTATGTGGTTGGATTGAACTTAATTATTGGCGATAAACCTACGGATATTGTGTATTTGGAGCGACACACCAAACCTGCACTGACGGATGATTTCGCTTCAAAAATTAACGCTAGAGTCATTCGGAATGATCATTTGTTCAATGCGGCTTTGGTCGGACTGGGCGCTTTTGGATTTATTCACGGAGTTGTGATTGAAGCAGAAGATCGTTTTCTGTTAAAGCGTTACGTAAAGAAAATTGATAGAGATTTGGCACTAGAATTAGCAGATACGATGGACTTCAAAAATTCCACTTTCAAAATAGATGGCGAAGTAGATGATGATGGAAAACCTTTGCATCCGTATCATTACAAAGTCTTCATTAATCCGTATACTGATGAGCAAGAATATGTAGTGGAAGTCATGTACAAGAAACCATACAGAGCCAACTATAAAGATCCGATTCCAGATATCAAAACTTCGCTCTACAAGGATTTAATTTATCTGTTGATTAAAATTTCAGAGAAGTTTCCAAAAAGTATTCCGTGGTTCATCAAACAGTTACGGAAAACCATTTTGCCAGCCGTAAATGAAGAAACGGAAGGAACGTTGTATGAAATCTTCTGGGATGCGCCGTATCAAGGTCCTGCGTTTGCTTGTTCGGTAGGAATTGATCATACACATTCGTCCAAAGCCTATAAAATTCTTGAAGAAATGACTCAAAAAGAAGGTCCGATTCCAGGAATTTTTGCGATGCGCTTTGTAAAGCAAACAGACGCAACATTAGGATTCACGAAGTTTCCAATTACGTGTATGTTAGAAATTGATGGTGTGTTATGGGAGAAATCACGAAAACTCATGAGTCTTACAGAATATTCCAGACGTATGATTGAAGTATTGCAAGAAAATAATATTCCATTTACCATTCATTGGGGGAAAAATTCCGATTGGCAGTTTCCGAATTTGGTAGAAGATATGTTTGGTGATAAGGTAACGGAGTGGAAAAGCTATCGCAACGGATTACTATCAACGGAAATGCAAAAGGTATTTTCCAACGGCTTTTTGGAAGATACAAAACTGAATATTCCAAATCCGACCAATGACGAAGATTTGATTGTTTCACTGTAAAGACAGAAACTTTTGGGAATGAAGTTGCGAAAACTCTGAGAATTTAATAATTTAGAACGCATTAATACTACTGATTTTGAGTTATTCTGCCAACTTTTTCGAAACGCATTCGGTGCAAACGCCCACGATTGATGCTAGTGAAATCGAAAAGTTTAGGGCAGCAGGTTTAGCCGTTTCAGCGTATTATTTGTCATACCAAAACTATAGTGTATTGCAAAATCCGTTTCGAAAATTCCCTTACTATTCGGCGGTGAATGTGGATGGAAAACAGTTCCACAAACTAAAAAGAAAAAGTATTTTTGAAGGCAGTGAACGTTGGGCAAAAGACGATCGGATTCCAGCAGAAACGCAATGGGGCGATGATTTATATAGTGCTAAAAAGTACGATTTTGACAGAGGACATTTAGCAAAACGTGAAGATGTACAATGGGGAACCGATGAAGAAATGGCGCGTTTGGCAGCACGTTCTACTTTTTATTACACCAATGCGGTGCCGCAAGTGAGTAAACTGAATAGAGGTGTTTGGAAACAGATTGAAAATTATATTTTGCATCATGAAGTGGTGAAACATGACATGAAAATCTGTTTGTTTAGCGGACCTGTATTTCGGGAAGATGATCCTGAGTTTTTGAAAACGGTGAATGACGAAATTGTACGTTTGCCGTATTTGTTTTGGAAAGTGGTGTATTATGTGAGAGATGGCGAATTGCATCGCGCAGGATTTTTGACGAGTCAGCACCGACAAATGCAGAAAAAGCGCATTATCAAACCTGTGAGTCGCTCTGAGGAAAGTACTCGTTCGGTACATTTTAATTCGTTTAGAGATGCTGAGACCTATCAAGTTACGGTGTCTTTTATTGAGCAGCTCAGTCAGTTGTCGTTTGAAGCGGCTGCAGAAATGTTTCAAAATAACGATCCGGAACGTATTATTTTATCGCGTGTAAACGTTCGTAATAGCAGCCATGAAAGTGCAGCATTAGAAAGCATTGCAAGCAATATCAATTTAAAATTATAAGATTATTTCAAATACGATTAACATATTATTCATCAAAGCCAATCCGATTGACAGTGATACACTGCGTTTGGATGCGGAAGAAAACGCCATACGTGATGTTTTGGGTAGTAGTGATGAGGGAGAAAAATTTGATTTTGAATCGCGAGGTGCCGTGACAAAAGATCTTTTAATTGATCATTTACTCAAAATAAAACCGAATATTCTTCACATTTCAGGACATGGAAATACGGACGAACAATTGTTACTAGAAGATGTGGAAGGGTATAAAGAAGAAGTCTCAATTCAAAAATTATCGAATGTCCTTTCTGGCTTTACAGGTCACATTCAGTGTGTGTTTTTGAATACCTGTCACAGTTTGGCTGGGATTGATAGTTTCAACAAAAATATCGCTTATGTCATTGGAATGGACAACGAAATTCCTGATGATGTGGCGATTAGTTTTTCGAGAAACTTTTACAATGCCTTATTTAATGGCAGAACGATTAAAGATTCGTTTAAAATTGCCTTATCGCGCATTGCGATGACCGATCAAGGCGACGAGCACATTCCGAAATTGATTGTTAACAAAGAAGAAGCAATTACAACGAATAAAGCTGCTGCAATTCTAGAAGATGAAGTTTCTGAAGGATTGGTCAATACTATAGTTTCTGAAGAAGAAATTGCGGTTGCCAAAGATGGTTATAAAAAAAGTGTAAGCTTTCATTATAAATTAATTTATGGTGCCATAGCGCTTAGTTTAGGTTTGGTTGTCTTCTTATTTATAAGCAATGATCAAGATATAGCTTCTTCCTTATTGGGGTTAATTCCAAGTGCTTTTAGTAGCTATCCATTTTTAGAAATTCAGAAGAAAAAGAACCGAATTACCTTGATACATGTATTTGAGTTAAAACGCAAACGCTTGTTAAATGCCTTATCTCAACTTACTGATAATGAGCGAAGAGAACTAAATGATGAATTCATGCGATTGATTATTGTATAAAAAAAAACACGGATGATACAGAAGAAAAATAAAACCATAGAAGAAACGATTGCGGAAGTACAGCGTAAAGACAAACGTTACAATTATATGATCTTGGTTGTTGGTTTGTTATTGATCATGTTGGTTGCCGGAATGATTTTTTATGGGCAGTATAAAAAGAAAATGCAAGCGATAGAACACCAGCAATTAGAGTTGGAAACGAAAGAACGTGAATTGATTGCTTTAGAATTAGAAAGTAAAGAATTGAGTCAAGATTCTATTTTGAATCTCGTGAAAAGTATTCAAAATGAAATTGCGCAAATCAGAAGAAACTCTGCGGCAATTTCTAAAGAAGAATTACTGACCAAATTAGACGTAGCACAAACCAAGTTAGAAAAAATTTCCTTTAAGGTAAATCACAAACCCATTGTACAATATTTTCAGTGCAAAGGCGATGGAACTACGGTAGAAAATGCGCTTAAAAATATGGACGATTTTAATGTAAGCGTGCGAACATCCGAAAAATACAGTTCGGATGCTAGTGTTGGGAGCAACACCATTTGGTTTGGAAAAGACATCGATAAAAAGGAAGTATATAAACTAATACGAAAGCTAGAAGCACAAAATATAACGATACAAAATATTGTACCTATTCCAGATACAAAACAAAATACTGCGCGCCAAAATACGATTGCTGTGGGTTATAAACCTACGCCAAAAGATCAAAAAGCAGTCACTGTTCCTAGTCCGAAACCTACTTTGGTCAGAAGTATACGAAAAAATATGAAGTATACCATTCGGTTTTACTCGTACAATCCCAATAATTCAGTCAAAAAAGAGTTGATCACGTTTTTTAATGAGCAGGAATATAAAGTAAAGGCATATCCTGATTGGAAATCAAAACCTAGTTTTTTTGCGAGTGTTCCTACTATTTTTTATTACGATAGCGAAACTAGAGACGTTGCAAAAAAAATGGCAGCTACCTTACAAGAAAATGTAGGTGTGACTTTTAAAATTCAATTAGGAAACGGTTATGGCATAGATGAAGAAGAAAAGGACAATACGTTTATTGTGCATTACATTCAATAGTTCTTACAACTTTTACATTTTCGTCATTACAATATCCGTAGGTGTACTGTGATACGGATTTCCACTTTGTACAGGTTCATATTCCAAGCCTGTTCCTGTACGTTCTGTGTAGAGTTTAAAATGTAAATTGTAGCTTACTGTATTGTTTGGAATTAGGTTTAGATAGGCGCCATGTCCAGCATTTCTAGATACATTCAAAACTGTATTTTTATAAATACGTTCATAGTCAATAAATGTGACAAATAATTTTCCAAATTCATCAATAGCACCATCGGGATAGGAATCAGTAGGAGACTGAAAAATTAAATTTCCGTTTTGATATTTTTGATATTTTATTAATAAACCATCTCTATAATAATCGGTATTGGATTCAACATCAATATCATGATACATTGTAACTTTAGTTAACGTGATACGAAACTCGCTGTTTCCATCGGTATATTTCCAAGTGCCGAGATACGGTTGAAAAAAGTTTTGCACATCTTTCATGTAATAATCTCCATTCTTGTAGTGCTTACTTTCTCGTTCCCCTGCAATGTCAATGATGGTTTGTGCTGTAAGTTGTGTTGCAAATGCAAGACTTATAAAAATATGAGCTATGAGTTTCATACCCTTACATTTTCGTCATTATAATATCTGTAGGTGTACTGTGATATGGATTTCCACTTTGTACAGGTTCGTATTCCAAACCAGTTCCTGTTTGTTCGGTATAGAGTTTAAAATGTAAATTATAGCTTCCTGTATTGTTTGGGATTAGGTTTAAGTATGCATCATGTTCAGCATTTCTAGATATATTTAAAACTGTATTTTTATAAATACGTTCATAATCGATAAAAGTCAGTTTTAATTTTCCAAATTCTTTGATTGAACTAGAAGGAAAATTATCTATTTGCGACTGAAAAACTAATGCTCCATTCTCATATTTTTTATAACTTATTAATAAACCATCTGTATAATAGTTTATATTGTATTCGTTATCAATCATTTGAAACATTGTTACCTTTATTATTATTATTCGAAATTCATTATTTCCATCAGTATACTTCCAAGTGCCTAAATAAGGTTGAAATAAGTTTTGCAAATCTTTAAAATAATAATCACCATTTTCATATTGTTTGTTTTCGCGTTCTCCAGCAATGTCAATGATGGTTTGTGCTGAAAGTTGTGTTGCAAATGCAAGACTTAAAAAAATATGAGCTATGAGTTTCATATCCTTACATTTTTGTCATTATAATATCTGTGGGTGTACTGTGATATGGATTTCCACTTTGTACAGGTTCGTATTCCAAGCCTGTGCCTGTACGTTCGGTGTAGAGTTTAAAATGTAAGTTGTAGTTTCCTGTATTGTTTGGAATTAAATTGAGAAATGCATCGTGCCATGCATTTCTAGTTAAATTTAAAACTGTATGTTTATAAATACGTTCATAATCTACAAATGTAAATCTTAGTTTTCCAAATTCTTTTATAATTACTCCAGGATAGTCATCTGGTGGAGACTGAAAAATCATAGTGCCATTAATATATTTTTGATAGTTTACAAGTAATCCATCTGTATAATAATTAGAATCAGAGGATGAAATATGAAACATAGTTACTTTAGTTATTGTAATTCGAAACTCATTATTTCCATCGGTATATTTCCAAGTTCCAAGATATGGTTGAAATAAATTTTGAACATCTTTTAAATAAAAATCTCCATTTTTATAATGACTTTTTGTTCTTTTCGCTGAGATATCAACTATTGTTTGTGCTGCTAATTGATAACAACTAAGCATTATAATTATTATATATGATAGTTTTTTCATAAGTCTTATATTAACAAGGATTTTCAAGAATGGTGTCATTTCTACCAATGGTTAGTTCTTTCCAATTTTGAAAGTTTTCATCAGATTCATAAAGCCTTAAGCCTACGTCATGATTTTTTAAAAGCTTTAAAAAACCTAAATTTTGTTCATTTTTTGGCTTGCCATGAATTATGTTTTCATCTTTATAAAATTCATTAATCTTATTTTTAAAATCTTGATCAGTAGCATACTTCACCGTAAAATTATAGAATTTCGTTTGATCAGCTACTTTTATAGCATAGTTTCCTTCTTGACATACCAAATATGCTGCCATTTCATGATCCTGTACGTAATTTCCTTGTAATTGATTGAGTGTGACAATATTATTTAGCATAAACATGTCTTTGGTTGTAAACGTTCCAATATGGTTATAAACAGGATTGTTTAAATGATTGTGTGCAATGCCCTTTTGAAAAGGATGATACGGAATGTCAGGTCCTCCTTGTGCCGTTCCGTCTAGAAGCGCACCTACTAGCGGATTGGCATCGGCAGGATTAGCATAGCTTCCATTGTAAATTCCAAAGCCTTTTTCAATAGTACCATTGGTCGCTGTTTTTAATTCTTGCATTCTGTTCGAAAATGCTTCACTGTTGGAATTAATCGCCAACTCATCACAATTTTTTTGATGTGATTGGTTAGAAATTTCAAATGGAACGGTTGGAAACGAAACGGCTGTTCCCTGCGTATCATTGTTGGTATTTGAGTTGCCGCCAGTAGTACTTCCGCTTCCACTTCCACTGATTCCCTCGTTATCACTTAAATATTGCACACAAAAAGTATTGACCCAAGTTCCAGGTTCGCAGTATGTATACGGTTGATCGCCAGGCTCGGCATTGCAGTGTTGTCCAGGACTGTGCATTCCGTTACCTGTTCCAGCGGCATTACAGTTTACATCAAAACATTCGCCAGCTACCCACTCTTGCGCGTAAGACTGACATCCAATTGATTTTGAAATAATTGCAGATGAATTTATATTGGTAATTGTACAATTTGATACATCAAAAGGCTTCTTTCCATCTACTGTTTTCGTGTATGGATAGCGTATTAGGAATTGTGTATACCGTTGATCAGAATAATAGGTGATCACATAATTTTCCAATGAATTTTCATGTTCGGTGTCGCGTTGCACGGCAAATGTGTAGCTTTCAAAAGTGTTATTGCGTAACAACTGAACGGCAGTGGTATCAATGCTAAATCCCAAATCAGTACTTATTGTTGCTTTTTGTCCTGTAGGCGTTTTCGATGAAAAAGTTTTTTGAATGTGCTGCCTTAATTCGATATTTGTATCGAAAATAGAATCTGCGGCAACAATTACTCCAGTAAAATCTAAGAATTTTGCTTGTTGATCTTGTACTTCTTCCTGTATATCATCGTCATTACAAGATGCGTAAGTCAGAAATAATAAAGAAAATGCCGCGATTGAAAAGTAGCGAATACTTTTTAGTGTATTCATAATAATTTGGTAAAATGGTTTTAATGCTTTACCAAATATAGGAAAAAACTACAATAATTCAAAGATATTTGTAAGTTTTTTATTATTTAAAGTGATTTATTTACGTGCTATCTAGTATCTCGACTCTTAACATTAGCCACACACAATCGAATAATTTCTGCAATGCGTTTTTCGCGAGTTGTTTCTCTTTTGGCTTGATTCAACCAATACAAATAATTTTTTCGATACGATGGACTAAAATTTTGATAGTTTTCATATGCGATCGGATTGGTGTCAAACGCTAGTTGCAAATCCTTGGGAACGACTAAGTTTTCCACATCATCCAGTGCTGTCCAGGAACCGTCTTTTATGGCTGCAATCATTTTCTGTGAACCGCTTTCGTGCATTTTTCCTTGTGCAATCAACTCTACGATATAGGTTTTATTCAGCTTGCTCCATACACTTTTGGGTTTTCGTGGGCAAAAATATTGTCGTCTGCGTTCGTCGTCTAGTTTTTTTACCGTGCTATCAATCCAACCGAAACAGAGTGCCACTTTTACAGCCTCTTCCCAACGCATACTTTCTTTATCGCTACTCACTTTATAGAAAATTAAATACACACCTTCGGAAGTCGCATGATTTTTTTCCAACCATGCGCGCCATTCGGTATCGTTTTTAAAATAAAGTTCTTCGCGTTGTTTCATAATGTTATCGATAAAATACTTTCGATGGAAAAACGATGAGACTTTCATGTCCATTTTTTCCAACAGTTGAAATTCCAAAGAAATAGTTATCCAGTACAATTCCTTCTAAGGTATACTCGGTAACACCGCTTACAAAGCGAGAATATTGCCATTGTGGTGCTGTGGTGTCTCTCCAATAGATTTTATAACCAATTACATTCTCGTCTTCTGAGGCTGTCCAACGGAATTGCGCACTTGGTTTTACGATTCCTCCAATTTCAACGCCTGCTGGCGATAGTGGCGACCATGCCAAACTTGCTAAGTTAATCGCATTAACCGCCGTAAGTTTTTTGGCATATTCAAAATTGACACCTTCAATGACATCACCATATTTGATACCGTTTTCTTCGCGAATATTTTGGTGTTGACGCACGTAGTTTTCATGCGCTTCCATGATACGAATTCCCGCAAAACCTAAGTCGTTAAACGGTCTGTGATGTCCACCACGCCCAAATCTGTCCAAACGATAAATTAGCATTGGATTCATTTCCGGCATATACGTTTTCGTTTGTTTGTGTACATAACGTGCAAGTTGTCTCGATACTCCATCTACTTCACCACCATAAAAACGGCGTGCTTTTCGTTGGCGTTCCGTTTCGTTTGCAGGCACGGGTTCAGAAAAAATTCGGAATGTACGATTGTCAATCACACCATCGACACCTTCAATATTTCCAATCATATCATTGTTGAGTACGCCGATAATATCCCAGCCTTTTTCTTGGGCATAATTTGCCAATCCTTTTCCGCCAAATAAACCTTGTTCTTCACCAGATAAACCTACATATACAATGCTATTTTCAAATTTATATTTCGATAACACGCGTGCAGCTTCCATAGTTCCTGCCATTCCGGAAGCGTTGTCGTTGGCGCCTGGTGCGTCTGTTTCACCGTCCATTGTATTAGAAGCTCTAGAATCAATATCGCCACTCATAATCACATAACGATTCGGATATTTTGTTCCTTTCTGAATGGCAATTACATTCACAACCCACACATCGTTTAAAATACGCGGATTTCCTTTTCGAGTAACTAAATCTTTTTGGTAGAATACATCGAGACAGTTATTACAATCGTTAGCAATTTTTTCAAATTCTTTTTTAATCCAACGTCTTGCGGCACCAATACCGCGGGTTTCTGAAACCGTGTCGCTAAACGTATTACGTGTTCCAAAATTTGCCAGTGTACGAATGTCGCTTTCAATACGATCTGCCGAAACAGCATCAATGATATCATACAAGCGCGGATCAGTTTGTGCAGTAGCAAAAGCAATAGAGAAGAGTAGGAGCGTGAGTAAAATCTTTTTCATAAATACTGAATAGGTATGGTTTTTTATTTTGTTTTTGAGTAATAGAAAGGTACAATGGAAGTGGAACCGTCTTTTTGGGCCAGCGTAACGTATACAGTCATGTTGTGATCGTCAACAGCTTCAAAGGTCATGCCTTCAAAAATAGCTTTATTTTTGGTGATTTTGATCAATGGGAAATCGACTGTTTCCTCTTTGGTTTCCCAACCTTTCAATTCGTTATCAAAATGTTTCAGTCGTAAAATGAGGCTATTATTTACTTCCGTGATGGTTTCAATTTCATAAAAAGTCACTTTTCCGTCTACAATCAGTTTAAAAGTTGCCATCATAGAGCCGCCAGAAGGTTCGCTCCAGTTTTCTTCGGCAATACCGCCGAATGCTTTTGTTTTCCAGTTGCCTGCAATCCAACGAATATTGTCCAAAGTAGGTTCAAGTGTGGTTTCTGGAGCTGCGGCAATCGCTAATTTTGTGTTAGACGCATTGGTTGTAATTCGAGTAATAGTGTCAAAAGGTTCTTTATCAAAAAGTTTGATGATTTTCCATTCGGTATCTTTCTCAGGATGCAGTTGGTATATTGCTTTTCCTTTCGCCATCAAGATAGAACCATCGGCAAGCCAGCACATGTCTTCAACGGTTGAAACTGTATTTGCTATTTTCTTTGTATTGTATGTCTTTGCATCTAGTGAACGAATTTCCCAAGTATCATTTTTTTTACTGATGTAACTCACCAAATCTGAATTTGGAATTTTGTGTAAAGAACGTCCAATTTTGGTGTCTACCGTATAGTTTGTTTTTTGTTTTAGATTGGAAACAACAAGTTTGTGTGGTTCGCCATCGCCCAAAACGAAAGACACCAGCACATTTTTTGAGTGCCACACATGATAGCCAATTTTTAAGTCTTTATGAATTGGCTTGCTTTTTCCGCGTCGGTATTTGTATAACAATTGCAAACCTGTTGTGTCGAGTCGAATGGCAGAAATATAGTTGCTGTTTGGAATTTGTGTCGGAGAATATTCGCTGCCTTGTTTGGTTTCGCTCAACCATTTTTTAGTGTCGGTGAGACTGTTGTATTGTAAAATATCCGTTTGTTTATTACGCGTCGACGCGAAGAGAATCGTGTGTTCATTTTGAAAGGAAGGTTGATTGTCATAGCCTTCATTATTGGAAATATTCTTTCCGTTTGTGATGTGTATTTGATTATTTTCTGTAGAAAGATCAAAAAGGAATACTTCCGTATTTGGTTGAGAATATACAGCAAATGAAGTCAGTACTACAAACAATGGTAGCAATCTTTTCATATTCGGGTGGTTTAGTTTGGTGTCACTAAATGTACGGATTTTTGAAAAAATGCAGCTTTCTTGTGCATTATTTTAACAAAAATGCTGTTTTTGGTATGAAAAGTGAAAAAGAAGTTTATGAGTTTATTGGTTTATGAGTTTAGTCACTTTGGGATTAATTTCTGGAATTGTGGCACCGTAAAAATAATCACGTTCTGCAGTTCCTTGGTGGATTTCCTGAATTATCTGGTATTCTATAGAACCTTCTTTTGGAATACATTGTAAAGGATTGATGCTACCTTCAAACGCATTGCTGACCAAAATTTCGTCTCCATTTTTGATACGTACACGCATGTAGGTTTTCTGAGTTCCTTCGTACTTTAAAAATAATAATAGTGCAAATTCTTGTGGTTGAATTATTTTCTGCCAGTTGTCTGCTTCATCATAAAACATTGTGGAGCGCATTTCTATGGGTTTCCAAGAATTCGCATCCGTTGCATCTGTCATCGCTTCTTGCAATCCGAAAATATGTCCACCATTTCCATAGAGCATTTTTCCCGTATTTGAAGTATTGACCAAATATGCAGGATAGGCGCAAAAATGTAATTTATCAGGAACTCCGCGGTATACATCAGTATCATAATCCACAATCAATTGTAGTCCAGTTTGTGAGTTTTCTGTAACAGGATCATTAAATTTCTTCTCAATGAAAATATTTCTAAGCGCATCGTTTTTCACGTTAAGATCAATACTATCACCGAACTTAAAAATTCCCATAAATCCTACATTGGTTGCCAAAAGCTGTGTCACTTCAATAAGGTCAATTTCAATACTGTCTGTCGTATTGAAATCACTATTGTAGACATGTGGAATTGTAAAAGAATGTTTTTCTTTTGTTGCTTGCGAATTAGAACAATTCATCAAAAAACAACACAGCAAAAAATATAAAAAGAGTTGTGTAATAGCGCGCATATATTCTGATTTATATATAAAAAACGTCAAAACGACACCTTTTAGTATGTATGCATTTTGACGTTGGTATATTTTTCTGTGTTGCTATTTTCGCAGTCCGAAACCTTTGGGTGCTTTCAACGGACTCGAATCGTACATGTTGATAAAGATCGAAACGGTATCTTTTGAACCTTCCCAAGTGACGCGATAGCGATCTAACATAGCTTTATCGCCAAATAGGGCATTTTCGCTTGGTACTGGACAACAGCTTCCTGCGCGGTAATAGGAAACTTCTTCGCCATTGGGACCTGTCAAAGCATTTAAATAACGACGTTCGTTTATGGGGCCTTCCGAGTTTTTTACACCGCCAACTTCTACCGCATTTTCAGGGGAATATCCATACGTATTATCGGTAGCAATGTCATTGATCAAAAATGTATAGTTATCTCGCAGAGTTTGTTTGAAGTTTTTACTTTTCGCTTTTTTGATGGAAGAAACAGCATTGTTTGAAGTCGTAGCTGATTTTTTAGTTCCGCAAGCAATAATGGTAGAGAATACCAGCAAAACAAGTCCTAATCTTTTCATAATGAATCGGTTTTATGTGTGAATCTATACTACCGAAGCTACCATTTTTAACGTAGAAAACAAATTTTCTGTCAAGGTATTGAGTGAAGATAACTCGTCTGTTAGGGAACGTATCGTTTCATTTAGAAAGTACTTTATGCTTGATTATTTCTTCTGCTCCTTCGTATTTGTGATCCAAAACTGAAACTTTTTCGTCACAAAAGGCGTGATGACATACTGCATCAAACTTATCAGAACGACTGTTAATACAAACGTTCTGGCGAAGAGTGGTAATTCAAAAAGTACCTCTTTAAACAAGAAGAGAATGCCTGAAATTAGTGGATAAATCACAATCCAAGTTAAGAAAGCGAGTTTGTGTCTAGTCGTATTTTTTTCTGTTTTCATTTTAATTCAAATTTAGGTTGTCTGCAAATTCAATAACATTTCCATTTAAATTTTTAATAAATGCAATGCATCTGTTGTAATTTTTTAAAGTTGAATATTGAGTGATTGCATGTTTTCTAACAAATGCTTTTCAGAAGAAGTTTCCTGTGTTTAATTTTTCCTTCTTGTTGAAATTGAACCAAAGCGCCCACAGATTCTTCAATAGGAATTTTTGGATCAATACGTTGCAAAAAGTATAGTTCAATTTGTTCGTGTTGCAATCAGCACAAGCTTCCTTCAACGGCAGTTCGCAAATAATACGGATGTCCATTTGCCATGATAGCGCCAGTTTTGTACTTTACAGCGGCGCCTTAGTTTGTCACTATAACTCCGTTTTTCAAAAAAGAAGATTTGCTATACTAGATACTACTTTTATACATTTTAAATCAGTAACTTTAAACATGCCCGAAACACTACTCACATCCTTACATATCATGGCTGCTTTTTATATTGTAGCTGGGATTTCTCATTTTATCATCCCCAAATTTTTTATCAAGTTTACGCCTTCGTGGGTTCCTTCACCAGGAAAAGTCAATATTTTGGTAGGAATTATTGAAGTTTCTTTGGGAATCGCCTTATTGTTTGAAGAGACGCGTTCTGTAGCGGCAATAGGAGTGATTGCTTTGCTGATTGCTGTTTTTCCTGCACATTTGAAATACCACCAAATGGTAAAGGGCAAACGCAAATATCTGGCAGTATCTTTATTACGAATGCCGATGCAACTGGTGTTGATTTATTGGGCGTATACTTTTGTTTAGATTGTTAGATTTTTAGACTGATTAGACTGTTGGATTTGTTAGCTATTTAGATTGTTATTATTCTGTAACAGAGCCATTCCATTGCTGAAATGACTCTGAAATATTTGTTTTTTGATTGATTGTTATGATTTATATTTTACTATGTTGATGAGCGTAATTAATAAAATTGCGAAGGAAATAATACTTGTCACAGTTCTGATGATGTGCAATCGATTCCATTTGATTTCGAATTGATCGCGTAGTTTTTGCAAATCACTTACAGAAGCTGTAGCGAGATCGGTTTTATCTAAGATTTCGTTGAGTGGTATATTCCCAAAAATGGTTATAATGACCAATCCGAAAAAGTAGAGTAGTGTTGCTACTACTAATAAATAAATGATTGTGCTTGATGTTTTTATATATAGAAATATGCTAGCGATGTGTGCTAAAAACGGTCCAAAAAAGACAACAATAAACGTCGGATTGATGATCGAGCGATTCATTGCCTGAAACGCTTGTAAATAGCCTGCATTATCGAGTCTGCCAATTCCTGAGGTGATTGTATTTGACCAAGTAAAACACAATCCAGCAGAAAGTCCTGTGAGTAACGTTGCGATGACTACGATTGAAAGTTTGATAGAAATGTCCATGATCAGTGTATGTTTTGAAAATTGACGCTACTGTTTTGAGAAATCATTTCCGGATTGCAAATCACTTCAGTAGTATTATTTTTTGATACATCTTCGAGTGTTTGCATGTTTCCATCTACGGAAGTGAACACCGGAAAAAGCTTTAAAAAAATATGAATTAAGATGATGTTTAAAAGTCCCATGACTGATTGTTTTAGTTTGATGAGACAAAATTCAGAAAAGTCGCTACGCAAAGATTGACTGTTTAAGCCAATGTTTTGACAGTTTACGCCAAGGAGTTGTTTTTTTTTGAAAGATTGAAGAATGCTCACTACGAACTACTTTCTTACCATGAATACATGAATTGTATTTACTTTAACGTGAGTTCGATATAACTAATCCGTTAAATGTATAATAGTCAATAACTTACATAAATTGTCAAATCGAGCGTAGTCGAGATTCAATTGAAACACAAGTTTTCTAAGCTGTTCTCGACTGCGCTCGAACTGACAAATACTTATTTTTTAGTCAATTACGAGTAATTTGATGATTTCTTATGTCGAACTCACGTTACTTTACTAAACGTCACTTCGCGTGTGATGAACTTGATTCAGTATTTAGGAGAAGTACTTTGATTTTCCTAGCTGTTCTCGATACATTTTTTACTACGTTTTACTGCGTAAAAAACACTCGAACTGACGTTTGGTAACGTATGAAAAAATAAAACATTAGTACATTTTCAAATCATCAAATTGTTGCATTAAAAATACACGTCACTTCGAGTGAAATTTCGAAGAAATTTAGTATCGAGAAGTACTTTGATTTTCCTAGCTGTTCTCGATACAATTTTCTTCATTTCATTACGAAAACCACTCGAACT
>JBCCLH010000046.1:0-39543 GCA_039026955.1 Bacteroidota bacterium | reverse complement strand
TGCCGCCTTATAGCCCTGACTTAAATCCAATAGAGAAAAAATGGGCACAAGCTAAAAGTATGAGACGAAAATTTGGATATACGCCTGATCAGCTATTTTTTTATACAAAACTATGACGATTTATTTTGATTTAGCTATAGAACAAAAAAATGGCGGCGTTTGGAAAATCTTGGAGGAATTTAAACTCACAAAGTAGAAAATACCTACAATGTTATCTCGGTTTTAAGAACTTTTCCATGTGTTTTAAGATTATTTTAATAATAAATAGATAAATTTTCTGTTTGTTTGTTAGGAAAACCGATCATCAATCAAAACACAAAATGAATAAACCACTTATTACCTTCCTGATCGTGCTGTGTTGCATGTTATCAGGAAAACTGACTGCACAAGAATTTGAAATCAAAGGAACTGTTGTTGATGCTATTGACAAATCACCCTTAGAATCCGCAACCATCTATCTACAAACGCTCAAAGATTCTACCTTAATTACCTACACAATTAGTGATAGAAATGGAAAATTTGAACTCGCAGGACGCACCAAGCAAAAAGAAGCAAATCTCTTTGTCACTTTTACAGGATTTAAACCGTATCAACAAAAAGTTACCTTAGACAAATCTGTAATCACACTGCCGCAAATCGGAATGGAATCGGCTTCTGATGAATTGGATGCAGTACAGCTAACAGGCATCAAAGCGCCGATTACCATAAAAAAAGATACCTTAGAATTTAATGCAGATTCGTTCAAAACACGTCCGGATGCTACGGTAGAAGATCTCATCAAACAATTGCCGGGCGTGGAAGTTGATAGTGATGGAAAAATACGTGTAAACGGTAAAGAAGTAAACAAAATTTTGGTGAATGGAAAGCCGTTTTTTGGGGACGATCCAAACATTGCAACAAAAAATTTAACCAAAGAAATTGTCGATAAAATTCAGGTAACAACCACGAAAAGTGAAGCAGAAGAATTTACAGGAAAGCAAGGAACTTCGGAAGAACAAACCATCAATATAGAACTCAAAGAAGACCAGAATAAAGGCTTCTTTGGGCGAGCCACCGTGAGTGGCGGTACCGATGAACGGTACGCCATGAGTGGCATTGGAAATTACTTTAATGACAAACAGCGACTGAGTGTGCTTGCGGCTAAAAATAATATCAACAGTTCTGGTTTTAGTTTTGATGAAATCTATGATATGATGGGAAGTAGCGTCAATAGTATCTCTAGAAGTGGCAATGGTTCTTTTTCTATCAATGGACGAAGTTTTGGTGGCGGACAAGGAATTACGACATCGACAACTGCCGGAGTGAGTTTTGTGGATGAATACGAAGATAAAACGGAAGTCTTGGCAGACTATTTTTACTCGCGAGCCGATTCGGAAAATGACAGTAGAGTAGACCGTGAGAACATTCTACCAGATGGACGTTTCTTTACGAATTCTACAAGCAGATTTGAAAATGTAAATGACAATCACCGATTCAACGCAGAATTGCAATTTGAGATCGATTCTACCTTTAAAATTATTGCGCGACCAAACTTTCAATTTACAGAAGGGGAAAACTTTTCTTCTCGCGTAGAAGAATCATTAGATGAAGATGGAAACGTATTAAACACAGGAGATTCACGCGATTTTACAGACTCTGAACGTAGAAACTTTAATGGAAATGTAGATATTATTAAAAAGTTTGGAAGTAAAGGTGCCTTTTTGCGTATTGGAACCAATGGAAACTTTATCAACAATACTTCTGAAAATTTCTTGAATACCACAAACGAGATTTTTGGGACAACGCCGTCTGTTGAAACCAGAGATCAGTTAACCGATTCCGAATCGCGGCAAAATAATATTTCTGCAAATCTTGAATATCGGATTCCGTTAAAAGAAAAACTGTTTCTAGATTTGGAATATCGCTTCTCCAACAGACGCGAACGGAATGACAGACGCGTCTTCGATTTCAACAATACCACCAATGCGTACGACGAATTTAACGAAACTTTGAGTTCTGATTTAAAAGTAAACTTTCAAACACATTTGCCACAAATAGGGATCAATTATGAAACGGAAAAACTGTATTTGAGCTTTAACACAGGATTGTTATTTTCTGAATTGAAAAATGATGAATTCATTCAAAATACGTCGGTGCGATCTTCGTTTTCAGACATCAACGTGAACAGTTACATGAACTATCGCATCAAGCAAGGAATGAGTGTTTATTTTAGCTACAACACACGAACGCAAGCGCCAAGTGCACAACAATTGCAACCTGTAGAAAATGTGAGCAATCCATTAAATATTACGACGGGAAATCCAAACTTGAATCGTGAGTTTAGACACGATATCTATGCAAACTTTAACAACTACGATTTCAAATCGCAAACAGGTTTCTTTGTGTGGCTTTCAGGAGGTTTCGTCAACGATCAAATTGTGCCATTAACCATCACTGATGAAAACAGAATTCGTACCACAACCTATACCAACGTGGACGGAGTGCAACGATTCAGTGGAGGAGGATCGTTTAGTAAAACTGTGAAAAGAGACAGTACATCGTTGCGTTATAACATCGGATTATATGCAAACTACAATAAAAACTTTAACTTTAGTAATGGTGTCAAATTCTCCACAGAGCGAACAGGATTCACGCCAAGTTTCCGAATGAACTACAATTACAAAGAATTATTTGAAATAGAACCACAATATTTTGTCAACCTAAATACCACGCGTTTTAGTTTGGATAATTTAGAAAACGAAACCTTTCAAGCGCATACAGTTGGTTTAAAAACGACTTCATTCTGGCCAAAAAAGGTAGTGTTTGGAAATGATTTACGCTATACCTATCAAACCAATGTTGCCCCAGGATTTGAGCGAGGTGCTTTATTTTGGAATATGAGTTTGGGACTTAAAATTCTCAATGACAAAGGAACCATCAAACTGACGGCGTATGACTTGTTAAATCAAAATATCAACACCAGAAGAACGGTTACGGCAGACTTTATTCAAGATTCACAAAGTACCGTGCTGCAACGTTATTTCATGCTTGGCTTTACTTATAAAATCAACAAAGTTGGCGGAAAGAAAAATGAGGTGAAGTTTATGTAAATCCTGTATAAAACAAATCTAAAAAGGCTTTTGAAAATACTCAAAAGCTTTTTTTTGTGTCCGTAACTTTGTATTTTTAGTCTTTGTGTAACTAAGAGTTGCAAAGTGTCGTCAAATAAAAAATCGCTCATGAAAACCATTCCTATAAAATTACTTGTTGCTTTCATTTTTTTAGCAAATTCCGTGACTATTTTTGGTCAAACCAATAGCTCTTTAGAAGCGGAAACTGCTTTTATGAATTGTATTTATGAAGCGTTGCCAGACAAAGGCGAAAAATTTAAAAAAATACTAGATGCAGCTGAAAAAAAGCTCATTGAACTCAACTATCTAAAAAACGCAAAAGGTGTAAGTTATATTGAGATCTATAAAAATATAGGAAACATGACTGCGGAATCATTGAGAGATTTGGGTGTGGTGAGTTATATGGAGGAAATCAATAAACGAATCGGTACGCCAGAAACGGAACGTTGTATGGGACCTATATTTCAAGATCCAGGATTTCAAAATACTAAATTTTCCAAAATGATGACGATTGTACAAACAGTAGGTTCGTATGAAGATAACGAAAGTCTCACGGCAGATATTCTAAGCGTGCTAAGTCCGGAAGATTTTACCCACAATTACTACAGAATGACCACAATTTCTATGATTGAAACCATGAATCAGAAAAACGGTCAAGGTCCTGATGAACAACCACAATTTGTCACAGACAAAGATTTGACAGCAGAAGAAATCAAAAATACTATGCTAATTGAAGTGACCGACGATGAAAAAATTATGGTAAATAATGCCGAAACCACTTTAGATGCGCTCGATGATAAAGTGGCAAGCTATTTGAAACAATATGAAATGAAAAATGTAATTGCGTTAAAAGGTTCAAAGCAAGCTTCGAATGCGTTTTTGATGAACGTGCAAAATAAATTATTAGAAGGCTTTAGCTTAATCCGAAATACGGTTGCACTAGAAAAATACAATAGTGCTTTTGGAGAATTAACGATTGAATTGCAAGCAGAAATTGCAAAAACCTATCCAATACGCATCAAAAATATAAAGTAATATGAATACACTTTTAAAATTGCTTGTTTTCGGAGTGTTGCTAATTGCAAATACTAGTCTAGCACAAAACAACACACTGGAAACAGAAACCGCCTTCATGAATTGCGTGTACGAATCGTTGCCAGACAAAGGTGCCGAATTCAAGGCAATTCTCAACAATGCAGAACAGCAACTGATCAAACTAGAATTTCTAAAAGACGGTAGCGGCTCTAGTTATGTTGATGTCTATAAAAATCTGTATAAAATGTTTTCTAAAGACTTAAAAGATTTAGGGGTCGCCAGCTATATGTCGAAAATTACGAGTACACTCGATACTCCTGAAGTATCAAAATGCATGGAAGGTGTATTTACTTCGGAAGCGTTTGCCAGTTCCAAACTATCAAAAATGATGACAATCATACAGGCTATGAATCAATATGCAAATGGTGAAAGTTTGGTTGACGATATCCTGAAGAGTTTAGATCCTGAAGACTTTACCCACGATTATTACCGAATGACCACATTTACCATGATCGAGTCTATGAATCTAACAGATAGTAGCGGTGTTGCTTTGGAATTGCCTGATAAAGTAGAAGGTGACTTTACAGAAGAAGAAATCAAAATTGCGTTGCGCATAAAAATTGATGCCGATCAAAAAATAACGGTCAATGATAAAGAAGTCATCTTAGGTTTGCTGTATCAAGAAGTCATCGACTATTTAAAAAAGCACAAGTCGAAAAGTGTTTTATCATTCGAAACGAGTAAAGAGGCAGCATATGGAAACTTTATAAAGGTTCAAACACAAATAGTGATCGCACTTGATGAAGTTCGAGAAGAAATGGCACAGCAAAAACACAATACACCTTTCAAAGAATTATCGACATCACAACAAGAGGAAATCAAAAAAATATATCCATTACGAATTATAGAAAATCATGAAAAATAGTATCCTAAAACTCATTTTTGGACTCATAGTATTAGTTTCAAACACAAGTATTGCGCAAAATGACCAAACCTTTGAAAACAGCTATATGAACTGTATGTACAGTTTGTTTGAAGATAATGGTGCGGAATTAAAATCGCTCATTAAAAAAGCAGAACAAAAATTAATTGCTGCGGAATTATTGCCAGATGCGAGCGGAAAAAGTTACATCACATTGTTCAAAAACATTCGCACAGCCATTGATGGACGAATTTCAAGTTTTGGCGTAAGCGACTATGTCATCAACTCACTTTTAAACTCAAAAAACGCAAAAAAATATTCCAAATGTATGGACACCATGATGAAAGACGCCAACTTTGGAAACTCTAAAATAAGCAAATTCATTGCGATGTCTACTTCTGGAAACAATCCTAAAATCACAGACTTAACAAGCAAGATGCTAGAAATCTTTGAAGCAAAAGACTTCGAACACGATTTCTACAAATACCTAACCTTCTCGCTGATTGACAAGTACAACACGGCGAATAAAAAGTAACCGTGAAATTTTATCTATCACTTCGATTTTTATGACAAAAACAGGTGATTTTGATAAAAACTATGAAATGTCATTACGAGCGATAGCGCGGTAATCTCATTGTCGAATACCAATTTATGCTTTGAAGAAAAAGATTGCCACAAATTTTACATTTCGGCATGCTCAATGAGAAAAAATCTTGCAAAGCCGTTTCTTGGTATAAGGCGGTGCAGACTATCAGCAAAAATGGTTACAATTCATTCAAAAACAATTATGAAGAAAATAGTATTACTACTCGTATTATCAAGTTTCATACATCCATCTTTTGGGCAAACAAATCATCTTGAAAATGAAACAACGCTATTAAATTGCTTCTATACTAATTTTAAAGATAACGGTGCGAAGCTTCAAAACATCATTCAAACTGTAGAAACAAAATTGATAGCAAAAGGAATCTTAAAAGATCGTTCTGGCGAAAGTTATCTAAATGCGTTTAAAGATTTCGAAAATCTTCAAAGTGTTGATATTGAAAGTTTTGAGGTGCAAGGTTTTATAACGAATGCGATGAAGAATCAAAAAATATTTGATGCAACAGGATACAGATCATGTACTGGAAACAATATAAAAGTCGGAGATTTAAATGAATCTCGTATGTTAAAAATATAGCTTTTTTAGAATCGTTAAGTAAAAAGAGAATAACGCTAAGCACTTCTGAAATATGGAATGAAGCGTCTAAAAGATTTACTGCAAATGACTTTTCACACGATTATTACAAGCTAGTATTATTCACCATATTAGAAAAGGAAAAAACAAAGCCAAAAATAGACGAAGTTGAGGTAGCAAAAATACCTACGTTTCAAATTAATATTGAAGGGAAAAATACAATTAAGATTGATGATACAGAAGTGACACTTGATGAATTGAAAGCAGCACTGAAAACGTATTATCAAACAAATAAAAAAGGCAGTACAATATCGTTAACGGTTGATAGCGAAACGAATATGGGCAGCGTGAGAGATGTAAAAGATGCAATTGGTGAAGTCGTAGCTTCGCTTTGTAATGAATTGGCAGTAAAATTACACAAACGCTCCTTTGACGAGCTGACGGAACTGCAGCAACAAGAAATTAAAAAAATATATCCTAGTGCTATAGGAAGGAATCCGTAATCAAGATGTTTTGAAAATTAGGAAAAACTGTTTAAAAACAACCTAAAAAATAATGCATTTGGCAGCGAATGCAATGTTGGTTATTGTTACTACAACGTTGTAGTTGTTAAAAAACTAGAAACTCGCTAGACTCCCCAAAAAAATTACTTATTTTTAAAAAATTTGACTCTTTTTACGATGCGCAATTTTTCAAAATATTTGTATAGTTGGTTGCTGTTTTTAGCATCAACTATCATGTATGCGCAAACGCCGCCAAGCATTGCTGCAGATGGCGATCAAAAATACTGTGGAGATGCGCCGATGAATGTTGCATTCAATGTGTCCATTACTGATCCTGATCCAGAAGATACCACTTTGCCAGTTGCATACATTCAAATTTCAGAAGGATACAGTGAAGGAGAAGATCAATTAATTCTCACAGGAACACATCCAAATATCAATGGGTTTTTCACACCAGCTTTAGGACGCTTAGCGCTCGTCGGTCCAGCAACTTTTGCCGAATTTGAAGCAGCTATAGAAGCCGTTGTATTTGAAACTACACAAACGGTCTTTACAGAAGATAAAATTTTCTCTATCAATCTAGGCGATGCCAATTATTTGCCTTCTACAGGACACTATTATTTCTATGTGCAAAATACAGGCATCACTTGGACAGAAGCACGCGATGCAGCCGAAGCGCAAGACTATTTTGGACTGCAAGGATATCTTGCCACTTTAACTACGCAAGAAGAAACGGAATTGGCAGGCTCACAAAGTCAAGGAACAGGTTGGATTGGCGCTTCCGATAGTGCGCAAGAAGGAACATGGCGCTGGGTAACAGGACCTGAAGAAGGGACTGTTTTTTGGATAGGAGGCGTGGGCGGAGTTCCCCAAAATGATTTGTATACCTTTTGGAATACTGGCGAACCGAACAACTTAGGACCAGAGCACTATGCACATATTACCGATCCAAATGTTGGGATCTTAGGTTCATGGAACGATCTTTCAAATACAGGTTCAACCGATCCTAATAGTCCATACCATCCACAAGGATATATTGTCGAATTTGGTGGAATGCCTGACGATCCAGAAGTGAACTTATCTGTAGGAACACGTATTGAAACCCCAAGAACGACCATTGGAGAAAGTAGTAGCTGTGAACCAGGCGAGTTAACACTAGGAGTACAGACGAATGCTGACATTGTTTCTTGGTACGAATCAGAGACTGCAACCACACCAATTCATACAGGAACACTGTACACAGTTACGCTCACAGAAACCACAACATTTTGGATACTTCCAGCGTTTGTAGGTTGTACAGGCGGTCCTAGAACACCCATTACAGCAACTATTTTTGGTTTGCCCGAAACGGAAGATATTACCATTGTACAATGTGGTTCTACAGGTGGCGCTACTGTCTTTAATCTTTTTGCATACAATCAAGAAGTTGCGGCAGGTGTATCGACAGATCGGTTCGTGCGCTACTATACGGATAGTGCTTTAACGAATGAAATTACAACCAGTACCTATACAAATACGTCCAATCCGCAAGTAGTATATGCCAAAGTAACGGATACCGTTTCTGGATGTGAAAATACTGCGGAAATCACGCTAGAAGTAACCTCGAATGCGGTGAATAATGCGGTGATTAGCGAATGTGATACCAATGAAGAACTCGGATTGACACAATTTGATTTATCGCTCGCAGACGCTCAAATTTTAGAGGGATTGCCAGCAGATACTTCAGTGATCTATTATGAAACGTTAGAAGATGCTTTGACACTATCCAATCCGCTAGGAACTGAATTTACAAACACAGTCCCGAACGCGCAGACAATCTTTGGACGTGTGGAATTAAATGGCGAATGTTATGGAATAGGGGAAGTGTTCCTCAATGTCTTAAATCTACCGTCAGTAGCAACAGAAGAAACCGTCTATTACTGTCTGAACTTTTCACCACAACTCATTACACTTTCTAGCGGAATTACTAGCGATTTGAGCAATTATACTTTCCTATGGTCAACTGGAGAAATGACCTCTGAAATTGAAGTCAACGAACTTGGAAACTACACTGTGGAAGTCACGCAAATTGGCGGTTGTACCAAAACAAAAACCATTTCTTTACAAGCTTCCAATATTGCAACCATCACTGACATTCAAATAGATGATATTTCAGATAACAATGTCGTCACAGTATTTGTTACTGGAGAAGGTGAATATGTCTATGCTTTGGATAATCCGAATGCTGTCTATCAAGAATCAAATGTCTTTCAAAATGTACCTGCAGGATTACATACTGTGTTCGTAAGAGACATAAAAAACAACTGCGGAACCGTTACTGAAGATATTGCTGTTATTGGTTATCCAAAATTTTTTACACCTAATAATGATGGTGTCAACGACACATGGCAACTACGAGGAATTGCAAACGTATTTCAAACCAACTCACAAGTGTATATTTATGATCGTTATGGAAAATTACTGAGAGTGCTAATCAATTCCGAAGACTCTTGGAACGGCACCATCAATGGGACAAGAATGCCTTCAAGCGATTATTGGTTTTCAGCGCAATTACAAGATGGACGAACGTTTACGGGGCATTTTACGTTGAAAAGGTAGTTTTTGGTTGCTGGTTATTTGTTGTTAGTTTTTATAAGTTGGTCGTTCTCTTTTTAAGAACTTAAAAAATGTTCAATAAATTTGTCTTAGTACAAGAAAATTAGAATCTGAAAAAATGAATAGAATCGTATTGTTATTAATAATGTTTTTGACTTTCATTTCTTGTAATGATAATGAAGTAAATGAGCCTGCACCAGAAACTGAAAATTCTACTTTTATCGCTGCAGTTGATATTTCAAGCTATCCAGAAATAGCAAATTCAAATCCTGTTTTCTATGATTTGGAAGGCAATCAGCGTGATTTCTTAACCATACTAAAAGATAACGGCGTAAACACAATTCGATTGAGGCTTTGGGTGAATCCAACGAATGAACACTCTGGTTTTAATGAAGTAAAACAATTTTCCAACACCTTAAAAGCAATTGGTTTTAAAACGTGGTTGACAGTACATTATTCAGATACGTGGGCAGATCCTGGGCAACAAGAAACACCAGCGCAATGGCAAGGAATTGAATTTTCCCAATTGAAAGAAAATATATATGATTATACCGAAAATATAGTAACCGAATTACAGCCAGATTATATCCAAATCGGCAATGAAATAAATACCGGATTGTTGCATCCACACGGACATATTTCAACGAATTTCCTGCAATTCAAAGAACTCATGGATGGGGCAATTGCAGCAGTAAGAACCAACACAAACGATACAAAAATCATCTTACATTTTGCAGGGATTGAAGGTGCAGATTGGTTTTACAATCAAGTCAATGCGTTGGATTATGATATCATTGGGCTATCTTACTACCCAATTTGGCATGGGAAATCCTTAAACACGCTCAAAAACACCATGCAAAACCTGAGCAGTTCGTACAATAAAGAAATCGTCATTGCAGAAACAGCTTATCCATTTACGCTTCAATGGAACGATTGGACCAATAATATCATAGGATTAAACGAACAACTCATTCTACCTCAATATCCAGCAACTGCTGAAGGGCAGCGTAACTTCATCAAACAAATAAAAACCATAACGCAAGAAGTAGAAAACGGAATCGGATTTTGTTATTGGGGAGCTGAATTAATAGCTTGGAAAGGAAATCAAGCGACAGATGCTTCGCCTTGGGAAAATCAAGCTTTGTTTGATTTTGAGAATAATGCTTTGCCTGTATTACAAGAATTTAAGAATGAATAAAAAATCATTCTTTTCTAATACGTGAATTATCAAATCCTTATTTTCAATGTATGAATGCTCTCAAATGACACTCTCAAACGCAACTACCAAAATACCAATATACTAAGAGCGAAGCGATACTAAAGCGCAGCGTGTCCAAGAAGTTTAAAAAACCTACCAACTCCCACCAGCGCCACCACCGCTAAATCCGCCGCCGCCAAAGCCACCACCGAATCCGCCTCCGAAACCTCCGCCACCGCCAAAGCCGCTGCCGCTGCTTCCACTGCCAAAGGAACCTTTTCCAAGATTACTCAAAATAATAATATCGAGTAAATCGCTTCCAGTACTGCGTCTTCTGCCACCACCGCGATTGTTTCCGCCGCCGTTACGTTTATTGTTGGCTAAAATAGAAACGAGTACAATAAAGAAAATTACCAAAAAGAACATCACGCCAAGTGGTGCACCTTTGGAAGAGCGTTTGCGTTCGCCAGTGAATTCGCCTGCTAAGACTTCGATAATACTATCGACACCAGCATTCAATCCGCCGTAATAATCGCCTCGTTTAAAAAAGGGAATGATCCGATTTCGGGTGATTTGTCCTGTGATTCCTGCGGTCAATTCGTTTTCGGCACCATAACCTGGAGAAATCCAGATTTTACGATCTTTAGAAGCCAAAACGATCATCACGCCGTTATCTTTTCCTTGCTGTCCAACGCCCCATTGATGTCCCCATTCCGGCGTCAACATGCCAATACTTTCACCATTGGTCGATTCAATAATGGCAATCACAATTTGGGTTGAAGTCGTATCAGAATATTTGATGATTTTATTTTCAAGCGTTGCTTTTTCTTGGCGTGACAACAAATTCGCATAATCGTAAACTGCATCAGGATTTGCCTTTGTAGGTTTTGGTGGAATGTCAAATTGGCCATACGACACATTCACAAAGAACAATCCGATGAGGCAAATAAAATAGTGTATGTGAAGTTTTTGTAGCATTAACCTTTTGAAATTTCGTTTGAGAGTTCGTTTTCGTCATCCACATCCCAAGGGAAATGCTTTTGCAATTCTTCTCCCGCTTTTAACACACCTTCTATCAGTCCCTGAGTAAAATTTTCTTGTCGAAATTGATCTCGAATGGCATCACGCGTCGTGTCCCAGAAATTTTCAGGAACTACATTATTAATGCCTTCATCTCCACAAATCACAAATTTCCGATCGCGCACAGCGACATAAATTAGCACACCATTGCGGAGTTTGGTATTGTCCATCTTCAGTAGATGAAACACTTCTAATGCGCGATCAAAAGTGTCGATATCTGCATGATCTTCGATGTGAACTCGAATTTCACCAGAAGTATTTCGTTCTGCTGTGCGTATGGCAGCAATGATTTCTTGCTCTTCCTCGGCGGAAAGGAAATCTTCTACTTTAGACATAGTGGGTTTTATACGATGTTTAGTTAAAATCAAAGTCAATATCAGGTGCATTTTCTGAACCTGGAGCCGCTTTAAAGCGCGCCATATCTTTAAATCCGAACATTCCTGCAAAAATATTGTTTGGGAATATTTTTATCTTCTTGTTGAAGGTATTTACCGCATCATTAAATCGGTTTCTAGACGTACGAACCGAGTTTTCCGTACTTGCCAATTCGTCCTGAAGCTTCAAAAAGTTTTGATTGGCTTTTAGATCAGGATAACGCTCTACAGTGACTAACAATCGAGACAAAGCGCCTGATAATCCCGCTTGTGCTTGTTGAAAATTTGCCATGCTTTCTGGTGTAATATTTTCAACATCAATTTGAGTTTGTGTAGCTTTTGCACGTGCATTAATGACAGCTTCCAGCGTAGTACGTTCAAAATCGGCAGCACCTTTTACGGTTTTTACCAAGTTTCCAATCAAGTCATTTCTTCGTTGGTATTCGCTTTCTACTTTAGACCATGCTGTTTTGGCATCTTCGCTTAAGCCGACCATTCCGTTGTATTTGGTGTACGAGAAAATAACAACCACTACAAGTACGACTGTAATGATAATCGATTTTTTGTTCATAATTATTCAGGTTTATATTGTATGTATTGTGTTTGGTGTATGCGTTACAAGTTTTCTTTAATTTTTACCAATTCGGCTCTAATCTGTTGTAATTTACGAATAATCTCAAAATTGGAAAGCGTTTTTTTCTTCTCCTCTTTCAAGTGAACTTTAGCGCCTTCAAGCGTAAAACCACGCTCTTTTACCAAGTGATAAATGAGTTCTAAATGCTTGATATCTTCTGGTGTAAACTTGCGATTTCCCTTAGCATTTTTTTTCGGTTGGATTTCATCAAATTCCTTCTCCCAAAAACGAATCAAAGAAGTGTTCACCCCAAAAGCTTTGGCAACTTCGCCGATACTGTAATATAATTTGTCGGGTAAATCAATATGCATTAGTCAAGCGATTGATTCTGCTTTGCAGCGTTTTTTAATAGTTCTTCAAACTCTTTTGGCGATAAGTTTCCGTAATAGAAGTTGATCGGATTTAACTTTTTGCCATTTTTATGAATCTCGTAGTGCAAATGCGGCGCTTGCGATCGTCCTGTGCTTCCCACAAAACCAATCAAATCGCCACGTTTTACTTTTTTTCCTCTGCGAACATTATAACGACTTAAATGCGCGTACAAAGACACATATCCATATCCGTGATTGATACGAATGTGTTTTCCAAAACCAGAAGATGTATTATCAGCACGCACCACAACACCATCACCAGAAGCATACACTGGCGTTCCTCTTGGCGCGGTAAAATCCATTCCCCAATGCATTTTGCGCACTTTTGTAAACGGATCGCTTCGGAAACCAAATCCAGACGCCATGCGGGTTAAATCTTCATTATTAACAGGTTGTATCGCAGGAATCGATGCCAAAAACTTTTCTTTGTCTTCTGCCAATTTGGTAATTTCATCTAAAGATTTCGAATGTACAATCAGACGCTTTTGCAACTTTTCCAAGGCTTTTGTGGTGGATACTAGCAATTCCGCATTATCATAATTGTACAAGGCTTCATAACGATTCACACCACCAAAACCTGCTTTGCGTTGTTCTTGCGGAATCGGATTGGCTTCAAAATACAAACGGTAAATATTGTCGTCGCGTTCTTCTAAATTTTCTAACACAGCTTGTGCCTGTGTCATCTTCTTATTGAGTAATTCATACTGCAACTTCATTTGAGTCAATTCGCGCTTCAACACCTTTTCATTCGGCGTTTCAAATGCAGTATTAAATATCACGGTAATGAATAAAAAAGAACACAAAACAACCGCTGCCATAAACAAAAGAATCACCCCAATTTTGCGCCCGCGCTTGGTTTCAATCTTTCGATAGGACAATGTTTCGGAATCGTAATAATATTTTACCTTACTCATTTCTTAAATTATTCTATTTTTGTACTGCTTTTCGTGAAAAATGATTCATGAACGGCAAGTAAAACAAGCAAATATAACTATAGTTTTACAGTTTTTAGAAATTTTACAGCAGCTTAAGATAATTTTAATAGTAAAATAGAAGTATTAGGCAAACTGAATATAAAAGTATTACAGATGAAATCTCAGGATATTAGAGCGAAGTTTTTGGAGTTTTTTAAGTCGAAAACACATCAAATTGTGCCTTCAGCGCCAATGGTCATGAAAAATGATCCAACTTTGATGTTTATCAACTCTGGAATGGCACCTTTTAAAGAATATTTCTTAGGAAATGGAACGCCAAAAAGCAATAGAATCGCCGATACTCAAAAATGTTTGCGCGTGAGCGGAAAGCACAATGACTTGGAAGAAGTAGGATATGATACCTATCACCACACCATGTTTGAAATGTTGGGGAATTGGAGTTTTGGTGATTATTTCAAGAAAGAAGCCATCGTGTGGGCGTGGGAATTATTGACAGAAGTGTACAAAATAGATAAAGACATTTTGTATGTTACTGTTTTTGAGGGAAGTGAAGAAGATGGACTGCAACTTGATCAAGAAGCGTATGATTTGTGGAAAGCAATTATTCCAGAAGAGCGCATTTTGATGGGAAATAAAAAGGATAATTTCTGGGAAATGGGCGCTCAAGGACCGTGTGGACCTTGTTCTGAAATTCATGTAGATATTCGTTCAGAAGAAGAAAAAGCAAAAGTGCCAGGTGCTGAATTAGTCAATATGGATCATCCGCAAGTAGTGGAAATTTGGAACTTGGTATTCATGCAATACAATCGTAAAGCCGATAAATCTCTTGAAAAACTACCTGCAAAACATGTAGATACAGGAATGGGATTTGAGCGTTTGTGTATGGTGTTGCAAGATGTGAAATCGAATTATGATACGGATGTATTTACACCATTAATTCGAGAAATTGAAGCAATCACCAATACAGAATACGGAAAAGATGAAAAAGTAGATGTTGCCATTCGCGTGATTGCCGATCATGTGCGTGCAGTTTCGTTTTCTATTGCTGACGGACAATTGCCAAGCAACAACACCGCAGGATATGTAATTCGTAGAATCTTACGTAGAGCAGTCCGATATGGATTTACTTTTTTAGATAAAAAAGAACCCTTCATCTATCGCTTAGTTGAGGTGTTGGATAAAAAAATGGGGAAAGCGTTTCCTGAACTCAAAGAGCAAAAACAACTCATTCAAAACGTAATTAAAGAAGAAGAAGCTTCTTTCTTGCGCACATTAGACCAAGGTCTGGTGTTGTTGGATCACGTGGTGAAAAATGTAAAAGGCACGGAAGTTTCTGGGAAGAAAGTGTTTGAATTGAAAGATACGTACGGTTTTCCAGAAGATTTGACAGAGTTAATTCTGAAAGAAAATGAACTAACATACAATCACGAAGAATTTAAAAAACTACTAGAAGAGCAAAAAGGAAAAGGAAGAGAAGCGACTGCGATTCAAACTGATGATTGGATTGTCCTGATTGATGATGAGGAAGAAGAATTTGTCGGATACGATACACTGGAAGTAAATGTAAAATTGGTAAAGTATCGCAAGATCGAAACCAAGAAAGAAGGTATACAGTATCAATTGGTATTCAACCTAACGCCTTTTTACCCAGAAGGTGGAGGACAAGTAGGTGACAAAGGTTATTTACAGACCACCGATAATGATATTGTGTACATCATCGATACAAAGAAAGAGAACAACCTGATTGTGCACATCGCAAAAACATTGCCTAAAAAACTCGATGTAACTTTTAAAGCGGTGGTTGATCAAAAACAACGTACGCGTACATCGTCGAATCATACTGCGACACATTTATTGCATCAGGCGTTGCGTGAAATTTTGGGAACACATGTGGAGCAAAAAGGCTCTGCAGTGCATTCAAAATATTTGCGTTTCGACTTTTCACACTTTTCAAAATTAACCGTTGAAGAATTACGCGATGTAGAAGACTTTGTCAATGCGCGTATTGAAGGAAAGTTACCGTTGATTGAAAAACGAAATCAACCTGTAGCAGAAGCAATGGCGGAAGGTGCCATGGCGTTATTTGGTGAAAAATATGGTGACACGGTACGTTCGATTCGTTTTGGAAAATCGATTGAATTGTGTGGTGGAACTCATGTAGAAAACACAGCTGATATTTGGCATTTCAAAATCAAATCGGAAGGTGCAGTTGCTGCAGGAATTCGAAGAATTGAAGCAATTACGTATGACGCTACGAAAGAATTCTATTTTGAAAACAACAGAGCATATTACGAAATCAAAGATTTGATGAACAATCCAAAAGATGCCGTAAAAGCAGTATCGGATTTGAAATACGAGAACGCGAAGCTGCGTAAGGAAATCGAAAATCTATTAAAAGACAAAGCTAAAAACTTAAAAGGTGAATTGAAGCAATCTTTAGAAGAAATTGACGGCGTGCAGTTTTTAGCGAAACAGGTAGATTTAGATCAAAACGGAATCAAGAATTTAGTATTTGAGTTGGGCGGTGAAATGAAAAATCTATTTTTATTCTTTGCAACAGCAACCGAAAACAAAGCAATGCTGACATGTTACATTTCAAAAGAATTGGTCGCAGAACGTGGTTATGACGCTGGAAAAGTAGTGCGTGAACTTGGAAAATTAATTCATGGCGGCGGCGGCGGACAAGCATTTTTTGCAACGGCTGGAGGAAAAAATCCTGGTGGAATTCCAAAAGCGCTTGAACGCGTACGTGAGTATGTAAAATAATCGTTAAAAAGTGTACGTTCGTCTTTTTTCGTAATCACAGTAGGAATTTTTATTCAAAAGCGGCTTATATTGCAATGAAGTGATTTCACTTTTTGTTTAAAATACAACGTCACTTTACATAAAATCGAACAGTAACATATAGTAATAGCCTAATGAAAAAAATGTATATCGCTGTGTTGGCATTGTTGTTTGCAATTCCAATGATGGCACAAGAAAACACAAAAGAAAAAGAGAAAGACGAAGATGTGTACGTCTGGTGCGTAATGCCAAATAAAAAAGGAAAATGGTACAAGTTAGAAAAGCCAACGACCAAAGTAGTAACGGAGTTTCAAGATAAATTGGTCTATCTCGAAATTTTAAATCTGTATGACATCGTTGAAAAAGGGAAGCTAGATCGTGCAACTAGCGACGCGATTTTGAAGATGGAAAAAATCAAAGGTGTTACTTATGAAAGCAAAGAATTAGTCGGATTTACACAAGGAATGAAGAACAGACTCAATTTAATGTATTACACCGCTAAACGCGCTGCTGAGGACAAGGATAAACAATAATATACTATGCAATTACAAACCAACATTCCGTTTGTAAAAGAACCATACAACCCAATAAACTACGAATCCAAGGTATGTTTATTGGGTTCTTGTTTTTCGGAACATATTGGTGGAAAGTTGGCGTATTACAAATTCAATACGTTTCAGAATCCGTTGGGAATTTTATTTCATCCAAAAGCAATTGAAAATTTGATTCTCAAAGCGATGAATCAAGAAGCATATTCGGAAGCTGATCTTTTCTTTTTGAACGAACGTTGGCATTGTTTTGAAGCACATTCTGTGTTAAGTCACACTGACAAAAACATATTGCTTGGAAATCTAAATTCAAGTATTCAAAGGACGTATGATTTCTTAAAAAAAGCTTCACATGTCATCATCACTTTGGGCACTGCTTGGACCTATCGTCATATTGAAACAGATACGCTTGTTGCGAATTGTCACAAAGTACCACAAAAGGAATTTTTAAAAGAATTATTATCGGTAGATGAAGTCGCAGCAAGTGTTGAAAATTGTGTTGTGTTATTGAGAAGCATCAATCCGAAATTGACCATTTTATTTACAGTGTCGCCTGTTCGTCATTTAAAAGATGGTTTTGTGGAAAATCAACGTAGCAAAGCACATTTATTGGCAGGAATTCATCAACATGTATCGGCGCATCATTTAGTGCATTACTTCTCTTCGTACGAATTAATGTTAGATGAATTGCGCGATTATCGTTTTTATGCCGACGATATGTTGCATCCAAATGCCTTAGCAGTGAATTACATTTGGGAAAAATTTCAACACGCTTGGATTTCTCACGAAAGTGAACACACCATGATGGAAATCGATTCCATTCAAAAAGGATTGGCGCACAAACCTTTCAATCCAAATTCGGCGCAGCATCAACAATTCATAGCAAATCTTCACGCTAAAATTGAACAATTACAGCAAAAAAATCCCAATATCATCTTTTAAAAACGAGAAGTTTTCTGCTATTTCTAAAAATCTAACAAGTCTAACAAGTCTAAAAATCTAACCATCCAACGTCACCAAATCCACACCATCCCGAATCAGCTGCATAGTTTCTGGTCGTTCAATTTGAATACTTTGCAAACGCTCTAAAATAGTACGTTGCAATTCAGGTTCATCGGTTGTCAATTCATACAATTCAATTAGCAATAACCAATCTTTCGGATGATTTTTTGTCAGTTTTTTGAGAATTTTTTTCAGCGAAACAGTCGTGTCATTTCCCATTCTAAAATCACGTACTTGTGCATACAACTTTTCGAGTGCTTCATCTTCTTCTGATTTTGGAACTTTCACCGTTAAAGTGTCCGATTTAAAATGCATCGTATCAAACGAATTATAATCTGCAGCACCTGCGTAAGCGGAAACGATATTCTTTCCTAAAGCCAAATCAAACGTACCATATTCAGGCTTAAACAATACACGATCGCCATAGGTAATAGTACAATCGGTAAACTGAATTAAGATCAATTTTCCATAAATATTACGAATTCCTGTAACATTTAAACCATCTACTTTAATGCCGCTTTCATACTCGAAAGAAATGCGTTCGCCATCATAAAAGCTATAGGCTTTCAAATCGCGCGGACTCATATCCTCAATCGCCAAATTGATGCCTTTTAATTTGCCTAAAGGCGAGCTAAAACCGTGTACATGTGTCGTAACTCCATGACCAATCAATTCTTTTTCTCTGTTGGACAATGCGGTTGGTCCTTCAGTTCTAAAAAAGACGACTTCATTATCTTCATTCGTGATCATTTCCGTAAAAACTCCCGAAACTTGCAAACCTGTACTCAGTTCAATAGTTCCTAGTTTCTTAGATTCGATCAATTTTCTTAAACCACGAAATCCGCCTTTTCGCAATGCCATTGTTTCGGCAAATTCTTCCAAGACTTGCATTAAATAAGAAAAATCGGGCGTGACGTATAATTGCGGTTGCGGTTTGGTAATATCAAACTCTTGGTACGCGGCATCTACAGAGTATGGAATCTTTTTCACTTCATCTGTCATGCACCATTTACTTTCACCGATAGAAGAAAGCAAACCTGCACCGTAAATTTTAGGAGTATTTACATCGCCAATCAAACCGTATTCTACGGTCCACCAATGCAAATTTCGAATCATGGCCATTTCCGACAACTCTACTTTTTTGGCTTGCAATTCGTTTACATGTTCTTCCGCAGCTTCAATCTCGATTTCAGAAGAACCTGGCGCTTCTTTCAAAATAGAAAGCTTTCGAACTGCTTCGTACATGTCATTATCGTGGGCAGACAAAATAGCTTTGGCACCAATCTCTCCAAAACGACGCAAATATTCCGCGTAATCTGGATTGGCGATAATAGGCGAGTGTCCAGCAGCTTCATGAATAATATCTGGCGCTGGTGTATAGGAAATATGTTCTAACTGACGAATATCACTTGCAATCACCAATACTTTATAGGCTTGAAACTCCATAAAAGCATTTGGCGGAATAAAACCGTCTACCGCAACGGCTGCCCAACCAATTTCTTTCAAAATACGATTCATACCGTACATGCTAGGAATGGCATCAATAGAAATTCCTGTTTTTTGCAAACCTTCCAAATACGATTCGTGCGCGACTGTTTTCAAATACGAAACGCTCTTTCGCATCACATAACGCCAAACCGCTTGATTAATCGGCGTGTATTCCTCATAATTCTGTGGTTTAATGTATTGCCGTAAATGTGGCGGAAGTCTATCTAATAGCGGATTCGTTTCAATATGTTGGTCCATGAGGCAAATTTTCACAAAGCTATTAAATCATAAAATACCAAAGAGATAAAATGTGAAAATTCAACGTATTTTATAAAATATGTATCTTCACAAACAAAAAAGATGCTATTATGACGCAGAAACCAGCGACTCGTAAGGAAGAAATTGTACAAACAGCGGAAATGCTTTTTAAGAAGAAAGGCTACAGTGCCGTAACTATGCGCGACATCGCACAGGCAATGGGCATAAAAGCGGCAAGTTTATACAATCACATTCAATCCAAGCAAGAAATACTTTCGGATATCATCATCAATATTGGAGAACAATTTACGGAAGGAATGGCAGAAATTGTCGCGATGGAAAATGTAACCAGCATCCAAAAATTAGAACGTATCATAAAGCTGCATGTGCAAATTACCATCGAAAATCCTTCTAGAATGGCGACTATGAACAACGATTGGATGCACTTAGAAGAAAAGCTCGAATACTACTTGCAACTCCGAAGAAACTACGAAGAAAGTTTTCGTCAAATCTTAAAACAAGGTATCGAAAAAGGCGAAATCAAAAATGTGAGTCCAGAAGTTATTCTATTTTCAATTCTTTCTACATTGCGCTCACTATATCTGTGGATTCCGAAGAAAGAAGAAAGCATCAAAGAAAATCTACTAGGCAAATTGAGTCAAGTATTGCTCACAGGAATCACGCCATAATTAGGGGAAATCTATACATACACTATAGTTTTTACATTAAACATTCTATTGTAAAACCTTAATTTAATAGGTAAAATCTTACCTAAATTTACAGGATAACAATTTTTTAAATCTACCATAATGAAGAAGAAACCTACCAAAGATTTGAGGTTTAAAAAATGTAGTATCTCAAATCTAAATGCTATTGTAGCTGGCGCACCGCCACCACCGCCTGGGAGCAATTCTTGCGTACAAGATCAAACTTGCTTTACTGTTATTGGACAAACCTGTAATAACAGTTGCTTTTTAAAATGTTCCTAAATTGAATACCCTAAAACAACGAAAGAGCACTTTTTTAAGTGCTCTTTTTTTATAATGTATTGAATGATTGTGAGTTAGTGTCTGTGTAAAAACAAATAAGTTGGAATCAGTCTAAATTAACTCTTTGGGAAAAAAGCGGTTGCATGTCAAACTAACAATTGTTAGTTTTGTAGAAAACAACTAAAAATTGCATGGCAAAGTTTCATGAAATCGAAGTCGCTGAGGTCTACAAAGAAACTTCAGATTGTACTGTAATCACATTCAACATTCCTGAACATCTTCAGGAAGAATTCCTCTATACACAAGGACAATACTTAACGCTGCGCACTATGATTAACGATGAAGACGTTCGCAGATCGTATTCATTATGTTCAAGTCCTATCGATAATGAATGGAAAGTAGCTGTCAAGCAAATTCCAGGCGGACGATTTTCTACCTACGCCAACACCGAATTAAAAGCAGGCGATACGCTTCAACTGATGGCGCCAGCAGGTCGTTTTTATGTGGAAGTCGATCCGAATGGAAAGAAAAATTACATTGCTTTTGCAGCAGGAAGTGGAATTACGCCGATGCTATCCATCATAAAAACACACCTAGAACTCGAACCAGAAAGCACGTTCAAGCTGTTTTACTTGAATCGTACCGTAAAATCCATTATCTTTAAAGAAGAGATAGAACAATTGAAAAACAGATACTTAGAGCGTTTTAATATCTTCTATTTCTTAACAAAAGAACAACGTGATATTGAATTTTTAAATGGGCGATTTACACCAGAAAAAATTCAACTCCTCGCCAAAATGTTTATCGATATTGAGGATACAGCAGACTGTTTTATCTGTGGACCAGAAGAAATGATCTTTCTCATTAGAGACGAATTGGAAGCAGCAGGATTGCCAAAAGAAAACATTCATTACGAACTATTTTTCTCAGGTGATACCAAAGCGCCAAGCAAAGAAATTGCTGAAATACTAGAGCAAAAAGTAGATGGAACCGATGTAACGATTGTCGATGGAGGAAAAGAATTCCATTTTATCATGGAAGATTCATATGACAATATTTTAGATGGAGCTTTGGCCGCAGGAGCCGATTTGCCATTTGCCTGTAAAGGTGGTGTGTGCAGTACCTGTAAATGCAGAGTATTGGAAGGTTCTGTAGAAATGAAAATAAACTACGCATTAGTAGAAGAAGAACTCGCGAGCGGATTGGTACTATCCTGTCAAGCCGTTCCAACCACAGAAAAAGTCATAGTCGATTTTGATGTGTAAAAGTAGTAGGGCGTTACCCTTTGGGTCGGGCTTTCGGTAGTCGCTCTTATTTGTCATGCTGAACTTGATTCAGCATCTCACAAGGAGCTCATACAAATTGCTCAATCCCTAACGCGGAACTTCCAACGAAAGTGGAAATTTAAAAATAAAATGTCACATCGAGCATTGCTGAAAGCACCTAGCAAAGCTATCGAGATGCCTTCAAAGCAGAAAATACCAGTCTTGGAGTGACTAACGAAAAATAGAAAAAGAAAAAAGTCAAAATGTTACATTTAGCATTTTACATTTAAAATTTAGCATTACAGTTATGAGTGAAGCACAATTAAAAAACCTAGAAGAAATCTTTGAGCAACGCATTGACAACGACGAAAAGATTGAACCGAAAGATTGGATGCCAGAGAAATACCGTAAAACGCATATTCGACAAATATCGCAACATGCGCACTCTGAAATCGTAGGAATGTTACCAGAAGGAAACTGGATTACCAGAGCACCTTCGTTACGTAGAAAAGTAGCCTTATTAGCCAAAGTACAAGACGAAGCTGGTCATGGATTATACTTATACAGCGCCTGTGAAACCTTAGGAATCTCTCGTGACGAATTGTACGAGCAACTACACTCAGGAAAAGCAAAATACTCAAGTATCTTCAACTATCCAACGATTACGTGGGCAGACATGGGAGCGATTGGTTGGTTGGTAGATGGTGCAGCCATTATCAATCAAGTGCCATTATGTAATACGTCGTATGGACCGTATGCTAGAGCGATGATTCGTGTATGTAAAGAAGAAAGTTTTCACCAACGTCAAGGATTTGAAATCATGCTCACACTTTGCAACGGAACCGAAGTGCAAAAGCAAATGGCACAAGATGCATTAAATCGCTGGTGGTGGCCATCGTTGATGATGTTAGGGCCAAGAGATGACGTTTCTGTACACACCGCACAATCCATGAAATGGAAACTAAAGCGTAAAACAAACGATGAGTTACGTCAACAATTCATTGATCAAACCGTTCCACAAGCAGATATTTTAGGATTAACCGTTCCAGATCCAGACTTAAAATGGAATGAAGAAAGAGGACATTACGACTTTGGAGAAATCAATTGGGATGAATTCTGGCAAGTAGTCAAAGGGCATGGACCTTGCAACGAAGAACGTATGAATGCAAGAGTAGGCGCATGGGAACGCGGAACGTGGGTAAGAGATGCAGCCATGGCGTACGCTGATAAGCAACAAGCCAAAAAAGAAAATCAAGCGAAAGCGGGATAATAGATACAATTTGTCATTCCTACGACATGTGCTGAACTTGATTCAGTAAGGCAGGAATCCATAAAAATATGTAGCGAGTATATAGTCTCAATACTAAATACTCAAAACTCAATACTAAAAACATGAACAAAAACTGGCCTCTTTGGGAAATATTCGTACGAAGTAAAAACGGATTAGAACACAGACATTTCGGAAGCTTACACGCAGCTGATGCAGAAATGGCATTGGAAAATGCAAGGGATGTATACACACGCAGAAGCGAAGGTGTTAGTATTTGGGTCGTAGAATCCAAACACATCACAGCTTCCAATCCGGAGAACAACGGAGAACTATTTGAACCTGCACAGGACAAAATTTACCGTCACCCAACGTTTTACGATTTACCTGATGATGTGAAGCATATGTGACACGAGTTTGAACTTGAATCTGAAACCGAATTTGAAGTTGAAATATTTTATGTATGAGTGATTCTAAGTTCAATCTCACAGAAAGACTAGAAGATTTTGCGGCAGAAGTAATTTTGATGTATAACGAAAAGCCAACTTCTTATGCGGGAGATTATTTAGCAAAACAACTCATACGATCTTCATGTGCAGCAGCTCTGAATTATGGAGAAGCGTTAGGTGCAGGCACAAGAAATGATAAAATAAACAAACTTAGAATTTGTTTAAAAGAATTAAGAGAAAGTTTGAGAAACTTGAATATTCAAGTGAAATCAAAATTAAAGTTAGAAAGTGAAGTCGCTTCACTTATCAACGAAAATGATCAACTTATCAGGATTATTGTCACAAGAATAAAAAATATCAATTGAACGCGTCGAATTCAAATTCAAGTTCGGCTTCAATTTCAAAAAATGAAAACAAACCTATATAACTACATACTCGAACTAGCAGACAACTGCCTTATAGCAGGGCAGCGATTGGGAGAATTATGTGGACATGGACCAAGTCTGGAAACAGACATTGCCTGTACCAACATTTCCTTAGACTTATTTGGGCAAACACGTAGCTACTTTCAATATGCAGCAGATATCAAAGGCGGCGATGCCACAGAAGATAGTATTGCATTCTTACGTTACGAACGTGAGTACAAAAATGTATTATTAGTTGAGCAGCCAAATCGGGACTTTGCTTTTACAGTAGCTCGTCAATACTTATTTGATGTATTTCACTTGCTGTTGCTGGAAAAATTACAATTCAGTCAAGATATGACGTTGAGTGCGATCGCAAAGAAATCAATCAAAGAAGCGTCGTATCATGTGCGTTTTACTGGAGATTGGATTAAGCGTTTAGGTGATGGAACAGAGGAAAGCCATGAAAAAATGCAAGCCGCAATTAACAATCTCTGGCAATACACAAACGAATTGTTTGAAGTTACCGAACAAGCCAAAGCGATGATAGCAGACGGAATCGGAGTAGATGTTTCTAAGTTAAAAGAAACCTACTATACAACAGTAACAACACTGTTAGAAGAAGCAACCATACAAATTCCGGAATCAAAATATTTCCAAAAAGGCGGAAAAGCAGGAATTCACACAGAACACATGGGCTATTTGTTAGCAGACATGCAATACATGCAAAGAGCGTATCCAAACATGAATTGGTGACGAAGTCATCCTGAACTTGATTCAGGATCTCATCAAAAATGTCATTCCCGCAAAGGCGGGAATCTCATCATAATTGCTAATAGACACTAAAAAAGATTTTCATAAATACCAAAACCCAACACCCAACACCCAAAACCCACAAATGATCACAACAAAACAACACATAGACGAACTCTTAATCCCAATTCTAGAGAAAGTATCAGATCCAGAAATTCCTGTGCTTTCTATCATGGACATGGGCGTAGTACGTTCGGCAGTAGTGGTGGATGGAATTGTGGAAGTTAAAATAACACCAACATACACAGGTTGTCCTGCGATGGATGTCATTGGTGATGATATTTCAAAAGCCTTAAAAGAACATGGATACGAATCTAAAATCAAATTAATTCTATATCCAGCTTGGACAACCGATTGGATTACAGAACGCGGTCGAAATGCACTTGAAGAATATGGAATTGCGCCACCATTGACGCCAGATGCCGACAAAGAAGCATTGCTAGGTGACAAACGAATCGTAAAATGTACCAATTGTGGATCAACCAATACAAGACTTGTCAGTCAATTTGGTTCAACAGCTTGCAAAGCCTTATTCAAATGTAATGACTGTTTAGAACCCTTTGATTACTTTAAATGTCTTAAGTAAACTATAAACCGCAAAATTTTAAATAATAAATGTAAAATGATCTTTGCATACGCCTTTAACTTTTACATGTAAAATTTATTATTTTGCATTTTTCATTAATAAGCATGAACGACCAATCAATCAAACTCACCATTCAAAATAATGTAGCGTACGTAACGCTCAACCGTCCCGAAGTTTTCAATAGTTTTAATCGAGAAATGGCACTGCGTTTACAAAATACTTTAGATCAATGTGAGCAAAATGAAGACGTACGCGCTATTGTCCTTACGGGCGAAGGAAAAGCGTTTTGCGCAGGACAAGACTTAAAAGAAGTTACACATCCAGAACTCAACCCTGGATTCAAAAAAATACTAGAAGAACATTACAATCCGATCATTCAACGAATTCGTAGCATTGAAAAACCCATTGTAGGTGCTGTAAATGGTGTAGCTGCTGGTGCGGGAGCAAATATAGCATTAGCTTGTGACATTGTAGTTGCCCATGAAAAAGTAAGCTTCATTCAGGCATTTAGCAAAATTGGACTCATTCCTGACAGTGCTGGAACGTTTTTCTTACCACGACTCATCGGATTCCAAAAAGCATCTGCCTTAATGATGTTAGGTGACAAAGTAAGTGCAGCAGAAGCAGAACGCTTAGGCATGTTATACAAAATCTTACCACTAGAAACTTTTAAAGAAGATGTAACGGCGTTGGCTGAAAAACTCGCATCAATGCCCACAAAAGCATTGGGCTTGACGAAAAGAGTGTTGAATCAATCTTTGACAAACGATTTAGAATCACAATTAGCGTTAGAATCAAAATATCAAATAGAATCTAGCGAATCGGAAGACTATCGCGAAGGTGTGGCAGCTTTTGTTGAAAAAAGACGTCCAAACTTCAAAGGAAAATAATTTTTGAATAATTAATACTGAATGTAAAGATTTGGAAAATACGAACAACGATACAGAGCAACGATTGATTAAATTTTCTGTGGATGTGATCAAAGCATCTCAAAAAACAGAGAATGATTTAGCATCAGAACACCTAATAAAACAAATTATCAGATCTGCCACTTCTCCTGCCTTTTACTATGCAGTAGCAGAAAATGCAACGTCTTCTGTAGAATCTGAAAATAACATGAAAGTATGCTTGAAAGAGTTGAGAGCGACTTTAATCAACCTAAAAATTCAAAAAGGAATTCAAACTATTTCGGATACAAAAGAATTAGATCGACTGATACAAGAAAACAATGAGTTGATCACGATTGTTGATTCAGAGATAAAAACAGCAAAAAATAAAAACAAGAATATAGGATTCTGAAAGATGTGTATTGATAACGCATCATTCAATCTACTGTATTCGACATTCAATATCCAACAACATGAAAGTAGGAATCATCGGCTCAGGCACCATGGGAAGCGGAATTGCACAAGTTGCCGCAACCGCAGGATGCATTGTCAAACTATATGATACAAAACAAGTAGCTTTAGACAAAAGCAAAGCGGCTTTAGAAAAAATATTAAATCGTCTCATTCAAAAAGGACGCATTGATGAAGCCGAAAAAAACAGAATTCAAGGAAACATTTCCTATGTAGATTCGCTAAAAGAGTTAGGTGATTCTGATTTGACAATAGAAGCTATCATCGAGAATCTAGACATCAAACAAAAAGTATTTGCGGAGTTAGAAACCTATGTGAGTGACACCGCAATCATTGCATCCAACACATCGTCATTATCGATCGCTTCGATTGCTTCGGCATTACAAAAGCCCGAACGTTGTATCGGAATTCACTTTTTCAATCCAGCACCTTTAATGAAATTGGTGGAGGTAATTCCAGCCATTCAAACTTCCAAAGAAGTTTTAGAAAAAGTAACAAAAACTATTACTGATTGGAAAAAAGTAGTCGCAGTTGCCAAAGACACACCAGGATTTATCGTAAACAGAGTTGCAAGACCATTTTATGGAGAATCTTTGCGGATCTATGAAGAAGGATTAGCAGATTTCGCAACAATTGACAATGCTTTAAAAACATTAGGTAAATTCCGAATGGGACCTTTTGAACTCATGGATTTCATTGGAAACGACGTGAATTACACAGTGACAGAAACGGTTTTTACAGCGTTTTATTACGACGCAAGATATAAACCTTCATTCACACAAAAAAGACTATCAGAAGCAGGATATTTAGGTAGGAAAACAGGAAAAGGCTATTACAATTATGATGAAAACGGGAAGAGAATTGAGAACACAAATGTCACGTCGAGCGCAGTCGAGACGCCTCATGATGCAGAACTTTCTCACCAAATATTCAACCGCGTCCTAGTCATGCTCATTAACGAAGCAGCCGACGCATTATTCCTAAATATCGCTTCCGCAGAAGATATTGACAATGCCATGACCAAAGGCGTCAACTATCCAAAAGGATTACTCGCTTGGGCAGATGAAAAAGGAATTGATTGGTGCGTGCAAACCTTAGATACTTTATACGACGAATACCACGAAGATCGCTATCGTTGTTCACCTTTGTTACGAAAAATGAATCGTCAAGGAACTAAATTTTTCGATTAGGAATCTAGTATTGGAAGTAAAGTTTTAGTATAATTTTTAGTATGTGAGTAGTTGAGTGTTTTTAGTGTGTAAGCAATGAAGAGTAAGTATTTTTTTAAATTTGAAGAATTAAAGATTTATCAAAAGGCAATTTTGTTTGGAGAGGAAGTTAATGACTAAATTAGTTCATTTCCAAAAGAAGAAACCTATCGATTAAGTTCTCAATTTATTAGAGCTGCAGATTCCATTGCGCTTAATATCGCAGAAGGTTCTGCAAGTTCAGATGCTCAGTTTAATAGATATTTACAATTAGCTTGGGATAGTGCACATGAATGCGTTGTGTGTAGTACAAAGGCAAGATTGAGAAAATTTATCACTCAAGAACAGGATGAAAAAAATAGAGAGATGATCACTGAGATTTCAAAAATGATAACGGCTTACAAAAATCATCTAAAAAAACGAATGAATACTAAGAAATAACTCAAACACTCAAAGACTCAACAACCAACAAACTCAATGACCAAAATCAAAGGCGAAAATATTCCAATCAAAATGCTAAACCAAGACCCATTCAGTACATGGTTAGGAATTGAAATTCTAGAATGTGAGATTGGACGCTGCAAAGTGGGATTGACAATTCGTAAGGAAATGCTCAACAGCATGGGAAAAGCGCATGGAGGCATTAGTTATTCGTTGGCAGATACAGCCTTTGGATTTGCCGCAAACACACACGGAAAATATGCGGTTTCTATAGAAACATCAATCAATCACATTGAAGCGTTGGAAGAAGGCGATTTCATCGTCGCAGAATCGGTTATTGAAAAAGTAAAAAACAAATTGGGCTTCAACATTGTGGAAGTCAAACGTGGCGACGAACTTATTGCATTATTCAAAGGAATCGTCTACCGAACACAAAAAGACTGGACTTAAATTTTAAATGTAAAATGTAAAACTCTAAATGTAAAAGTGGAGAAACGAAAGCAATATGATTTACAAAAACGATTGGTGAAATTTTCAGCCAGTATCATCATTTATGCTTCTAATCTAAAAAAAGATTTTGCATCAGAGCATTTACTAAAACAATTAATTCGTTCTTCCACATCAGCAGCATTAAACTATGGTGAAGCACAATCAGCCGAGTCAAAGCGAGATTTTATTCACAAAATGAAATTATGTCTCAATGAGCTAAGAGAATCACAAGTAAACATGCAGATTATAGAAGAGGCAAATTTAGTTCAAAGAGATAAAGATAAGTTTAAAGAAAATCAAAAAGAATGTAGCGAATTGGTCGCTATCTTTACAACAAGTTTAAAAACATCAAACAAATCATAAATTGAAAACAAAGATGTAAAATGATAACAAATACACATTTTACATTTTAAAAAAAATGAACAACAAACACTAAAGTATAAATGAAAAAGTACAAGATAGATTTCGAAAACAGAAACAAACCACTTTTACATTTAGCATTTAATATTTTACATTTCAAAAATGGAATCATACATCATAGACGGAGTCAGAACTCCAATCGCAAAATTCAAAGGATCACTAGCTACCAAACGTGTAGACGATTTAGGAGCGTTGGTCATCAAAACAGTCACAGATCGCAATCCAAACATCCCAAAAGACGCCTACGACGATGTCATTATCGGTTGTGCGAATCAGGCAGGAGAAGACAATCGGAATATAGCGCGTATGTCGTTGTTACTAGCAGGATTGCCGCACACAGTGCCAGGCGAAACGGTCAACAGACTTTGTAGTTCTGGACTGTCCGCAATCATTCACGCCAATCGTGCGATCAAAGCAGGTGATGGCGACGTTTTCATTGCGGGTGGAGTGGAAAACATGACACGCGGACCATACGCGATAGCAAAGCCTTCAAGTGCTTTTGGAACCGATGCCAAAATGTATGATACCAGTTTCGGTTGGCGATTTATCAATCCGAAAATGCATGAAATGTACGGAACCGACGGCATGGGAATGACTGCAGAAAATCTTGTTGAAAAATACAATATCTCTCGTGAAGATCAAGATGCATTTGCCTACAGAAGTCAGATGAAAGCTGCCAAAGCACAAGCATCAGGACGTTTGGCGAAAGAAATTATAGCTGTGGAAATTCCGCAACGTAAGAAAGATCCGATCATTTTCGATCAAGATGAATTCATCAAACCAACCACAACACCAGAAATCTTAGCCAAACTCAGAGCCGCTTTCAAAAAAGAAGGCGGAAGTGTCACGGCAGGAAATGCATCTGGACTCAACGACGGAGCTGCGGCAACGATCATTGCTTCGGAAGCAGCAGTCAAAAAATACAACCTCAAACCGATGGCGCGCATTGTAAGTTCGGCGGTTGTAGGTGTGGAGCCGCGCATCATGGGAATCGGCCCTGTAAATGCTTCCAACAAAGCACTGGAAAAAGCAGGTTTAACGATGAACGATATGGACATCATCGAACTCAACGAAGCCTTTGCAGCACAAAGTTTAGCCTGCATTCGCGAATGGGGATTGGCAGATGACGACGAGCGCATCAATCCAAACGGAGGCGCTATTGCGATTGGACATCCACTCGGAGTTACGGGCACACGAATTGCCTATTCAGCGGCATTGCAGTTACAGGAAATTGGCAAGCGCTACGCACTCATCACCATGTGTATTGGTGTCGGACAAGGCTATGCCGCGATCATTGAAAATGTGAATATGTAATGTGATTTGGGCGTTCCCCAAAGGGTCGCGCTTTCGGCTATATCTTTTTTGAATGTTGTCATTGCGAGACAAATTTGTAATTTGTTATAGCAATCTGTTTCTAGAGTAGCAGATTACTTCGTCATACTTCCTCGTAATGACGTAACAAAGCAAAAAAGGATGCCGCCTCAATCGCTAACGCCAAGTTCCAACGAAAGTAGGAAACTCTAAGAAAAAGTATTGATTATTAAGAAACGACGAATAAACAAATTAACGAATCAACAAATAAACAAAAAAGAAGTTTAAAAGGTTATTAGTTTATAAGTTTAGACTAAGAAACAACAATTAGTATTAGATAACAACCGACAACGGAGCGCAGCGACTAACTCACAACAATTGAAGCAAAAATGAAAATATAAAACCACAAAATTTTAAATGAAAAAGTAATTTTCCGACAATCAACAACCAACAACCAACAACCAACAACCAACAACAAAAGCGCAAGCAACAAAAAAATAAAACCAACAGCTAGCGGCTAACACCTAACAGCTAAAAGCCAAAAAACACAACAAATGATTTTACCAAGCTACATAAACGGACAATGGACACAGGGAACAGGAGAAGGTGCTCCTATGTTCGATGCCGTGACAGGAGATACCATCGGATTTGCAACTACAGAAGGTCTCGACATTCCAGCAGCCTTGCACTATGGACGAACCAAAGGAGGCGAACAACTTCGTAAAATGACCTTTCAAGAGCGTGGAAACATGCTCAAAAAACTAGCCTTGTATCTCACCAAACGAAAAGAACAATTCTATGTAATCAGTTACAAAACAGGTGCAACAAGAGTAGATAGCTGGATCGACATTGAAGGTGGATTCGGAAACTTGTTTGCCAATGCATCCTTACGAAAGTTGTTTCCAAACCAACCATTTCACGTAGAAGGTGATCCCATCGATTTATCACGTGGCGGACGCTTTATGGCGCATCATATTTTGGTTCCAAAACGTGGAGTTGCAGTACATATCAACGCCTTTAACTTCCCAGTATGGGGAATGTTAGAAAAATGTGCTGTCAACTGGATGGCAGGAATGGCAGCAGTCGTATTGCCAGCACCACAAACAGCCTATCTCACAGAAGCAGTTGTAAGAGTCATCGTTGATTCTGGAATCTTACCAGAAGGTTCGTTACAGTTATTAAGCGGAATGACCAAATCGATTTTAGATACGGTAGAATCACAAGATGTCGTAACTTTTACAGGTTCTGCACATACAGGTCGCATCTTAAAAGCACATCCACGACTCACACAAGAAGCAGTGCCATTCACCATGGAAGCAGATTCCTTAAACTGTTCGGTTTTAGGAGAAGATGCTGTGCCAGGAACACCAGAATTTGATCTCTTCATCAAAGAAGTTCGCAAAGAAATGACCGTAAAAACAGGTCAAAAATGTACCGCGATTCGTAGAATTGTAGTTCCAGAAAACTTGGTAGAAGATGTACAAATCGCATTAGGAAAACAATTGAGCAAAGTCACCATCGGCGATCCAAGACGCAAAGAAGTCCGCATGGGCGCATTGATCAACAAAACACAAGTACAAACCGTAAAAGATCAAGTCGCAAAGCTGGCAAAAACTGCAGATATTGTCTACGGAACCTTAGACGCAATCGAAGCTGTTGGTGCCGATGGCGAAAAAGGAGCGTTCCTAAGTCCAGTCTTGCTTCGCGAAAATGATCCGTTCAAAAATAGTGCAGTGCACGAAGTAGAAGCATTTGGACCAGTAAGTACCATCATGCCATACAAAAACATAGACGAAGCCATCGAGTTGGCACAAATGGGGAAAGGTTCATTAGTCTCTTCTATCTTCACAAATGACGATAAAATCGCCAGAGAATATGTGGTAGGAGCCGCTTCACATCACGGACGTATTTTGGTTGGAAATCGCGATATGGCAAAACAAAGTACAGGTCACGGTTCACCATTGCCATTATTGGTACATGGAGGTCCAGGACGTGCTGGTGGTGGTGAAGAAATGGGCGGAATGCGAGGCATCAAACATTATATGCAACGCTGTGCGATTCAAGGTTCTCCGACAACCATTACAGAAGTTACAGGAATCTATCAGGCGAATGCCAACTACAAAGAAACAGAGAAACATCCGTTTGCCTATCATTGGGAAGACATCGAAACAGGAATGTCCATGAAAACCCACAAACGCACGGTAACGGATACAGATATCATCAATTTTGCCAACTTAACTTGGGATCATTTCTATGCGCATACGGACATCACTTCGCTAGACGGCAGTATTTTTGAAAAACGTACGGCGCATGGATACTTTATCATATCTGCAGCAGCGGGATTATTCGTCTATCCAAACAAAGGTCCAGTCGCAGCTAATTATGGACTGGAAGAATGTCGTTTCTTGCGTCCAATCTATCATAATGACACTATTTATGTGCGCTTGACCTGCAAACAAAAAATAGATCGCGATTCTAGAGGAAAAGAATTGCCAAGCGGAATCGTAAAATGGTTTGCTGAGGTATTTGATCAAGATGACGAATTGGTAGCCATCGCCACGATTTTGACCATGGTTCAAAAGAAAAATCCATTCAAAACCATTAACAGAAATACCATTCCAAATTATTTGGCGAAACTCACGGAAGATACAAAACCAGCGTGGGGAAGCATGAATGCACAGCAAATGGTAGAGCATTTAGAATATTCTGTTCGAGTTGCTTCAGGTGAAATTCAGGATTTTGATATTGAAACTCCTGAAAAGATTTTAGAAAAAGTGCATGATACATTGTACAATCACAATCCAATGCCAAGAAATCACAATGCACCAAAAATACTAGAAAAGGCGATCGCAGAATCACGTTATGAAAATCTGGCAGAAGCCAAACAAAAATTACTAGAAGCGTATGACGCATTCGAATTATACTTCAAAGAAAATCCAGAAACAATCACAAAAAATGCTGTCTTCGGGCATCTTACAAAATTTGAATGTGATTTGATGAATACGAAACACTTTAATCACCACTTTCAACAATTCGGCTTATTATAGCCGAATTGTTGAAAGTGGTTCCCGAGAAATCGGGAACCTCGTGATATGGCAAAAATATAATTCAATATGCCACATTGCTCAAAATAGCTCTCTGGAAATCAGGAGTCTAACTATGAAAAAAGAATCATTCTCACGAAAGTGAAAATATTAAAAATCATTAAAATTGGAAACTCACTACGTATACATCATCACAAACAAACCAAACGGTGTTTTGTATATTGGAGTGACCAAAGATTTAAAAAGAAGAATCAGACAACATAAAAATAAAGTTCATCCAACTACATTCTCAGCAAAATATAATCTGATTGTGCTTGTATATTTTGAAAACTACGATACAAAAGAAGAAGCACTTTTAAGAGAAAAACGAATGAAAAAATGGAATCGTGATTGGAAAATTGAACTTATTGAAAAAACAAATCCTACTTGGGAAGATTTAGTAGATAAAATATAGTTTAACCATTAATGAGACTCCCGCTTTCGCGAGAGATAAATATGACCGATCCATACGTAAAACAAAACATACAAAACGGTGTAGCCACCATCGAATTTTTTCATCCTGCACACAACTCGTTGCCAGGAGATATCTTAGCAAAACTTGCACAGACAATTACCGACGCAGGAAACAATGACGACATCAAAGTCATCATCCTTAAAAGCGGAAGAGACCGAACTTTCTGTGCAGGTGCAAGTTTTAAAGAACTCATCAATATCAACGATGCAGAAACAGGAAAAATCTTCTTTTCAGGATTTGCCAACGTGATCAACGCAATGCGTAAATGTCCAAAATTCATCATCGGACGCGTACAAGGAAAAACGGTAGGCGGCGGAGTCGGATTGGCATCTGCAGTGGATTATTGCATGGCTTCCAAATACGCTTCTATCAAACTAAGCGAATTGAATGTCGGTATCGGACCGTTTGTGGTTGGACCAGCCGTAGAGCGCAAATTAGGACTCAGCGGTATGTCGCAAATTGCCATTGACGCCAATAGTTTCTACGATGCAGAATGGGCGAGAAGCAAAGGTTTATACATGCAAGTCTTCGATTCCAATGAAGAACTCGACGAAGCAGTTGTAGCATTTGCAAATCATTTATGTACCTACAATCCAGAAGCGATGGCAGAAATGAAAAAAGCCTTTTGGGCAGGTACGGAACATTGGGATGATTTATTAGCGGAACGTGCGGCGATTTCAGGGCGCTTGGTATTAAGTGACTTTACGAAAGAAACGCTAAAAAGATTTAAATAATCTTTGATTCGTCATTGCGAGAAACGAAGAGACGCGGCAATCTATTTCTATCAAAGTACAATTCTACTATGAAAGACACAGATTACTTCGCTTTGCTCGTAATGACGTTATATACACTAACGTCAGTTCGAGTGATTTTCGGAATGAAATGAAGAAAATTATATCGAGAACCGCTTAGAATTTCAAAGTAGTTCTCGATACAAATTTTTTGCGTAAATCCACTCGAACTGACGTTTTGAGTAAAAAATAATTTGTGTATTCGTGGAAAAAAATAAATACATTGCTATTTATTCAGGAAATTGAAGATGTTTTAACTCAATGACTATCAATATAAATTTCTAAAGATAAAAACCATGAGTATTACCATCTATTCCAGTCCAACCGATCAAATTGAAGTTGACATTTTAGTCAAAGGGAAATCCATTCATAAAGACTATCCCGCTGTAAAAGTGCTTGTGGAGAAAAAAATTAATGACATCCCGAAAGCATCATTTCATCTGATAGATGGAGATTCTACGGCAAACGATGATAGTTTTAAATCAGCTACAGGTATTACAATCAAAAGTGACGTTGAAATCAAAGCTGGATATAAAAATTCGACAGAAACTATTTTTAAAGGTATCATTTCTAAAAAAAATACAGAACAGGATAAAAATGGAAATTCCATCATGATTGTTGAATGCACACACAGTGCCGCTTCACTAAAAGAAGGGAAAAAAACGACCTGTTTTAAAGATAAAAGTGATGCTGATGTGATGAATGAAATCCTCTCAAAAGCAAATATTGAAAAATCAGTAACGATTAGTTGTGCTGTAGCGTATGAACAACTTGTTCAGTCTGAAAGTAGCGATTGGGATTTTATAAAAAAACGTGCACAAATAAATGGTTGTATTTTGGTTTCTGAAGAAAATAAATTAACCATTGACGCTCCCAAAGCTACCGAATCACCTGTAAGAACGTTGAAATATGGAAGTACTATCAAAGAGCAAAATCTCACATTCAGTGCTACTGGTCAACCTACAAAAGTAATTGCACAATGTTGGGATTCGACACAGCAAAAAACAGTGGAAGCAACAAGTACGATGTTGAATGCAGATAGGCAAGAAACTGAATATGTATTGCATACCAATGATTTTCTAGAACAAGAAGCATTAAAAGCGTGGGCAGACGCGTATCTACTCGGCTTGCGATTGTCAAAAATTAGTGGATGCATCAACACACAAGGTGATCCAAAATTGAAACCAACCACCACTGTAAAATTAGAAGGTTTTGGTGAAAATTTAAATGGGAATGGATATATAAGTGCTGTTAAACATACCATTCTTCCTGGCAATTGGGAAACGGAAATCGAATTGGGACTTACTAAGGATTCTTTTAATACTGGTGAGAAATTTCCAGAATTGAAGGCTTCTATCATAAAGGGTTTACAAATTGGAGTCGTAAAGGAAATTCATGAAGATCCTAAAAATGCGTATCGTGTTTTGATCACAATTCCATCAATACCAGAAACTAAAGACGGCATTTGGGCGCGATTGGCAAATCCTTACGGATCAAAGGAGAAAGGTTGGTTTTTCTATCCAGAAGTAGGTGATGAATTGATTGTAGGTTTTATAGAAGGTCATCTTTCCAATGCAATAATATTAGGAAGTTTATACAGTAAAAAAAATACCGCGCCTTATACGCCTGATGAAGACAATTCTATCAAAGCGATTGTGACGAAAGGCGATGTGAAAATTGAATTTAACGACAATGATCTCATCACCACGATTTCTACACCAGAAGGCAATCAAATTGAACTTTTTGACAAGGATAAAAAAATTACCATTACTGATCAAACAGAAAATACGATTACACTAAGTGAAGATGGTATTCTAATAGAAAGTAAAGGGAAGCTTGAATTAAAAGCTGATAAGGATGTGTTGATTAAAGGAAAAGACATCAAAATAGAAGCTTCGAATGCACTAGAAGCAGAAGGGAAAGATGTAAAACTCAAAGCTAAAATGGCATTAGAAGGTGAAGGTTTAGATGTGAATCTAAAAGCAAAAAAAGCAGTAGCTATAGAAGGAAAAGCAACTGCAGAATTAAAAGCAAGCGGAGAAACTACTGTAAAAGGTGCTATTTTGAAATTGAATTAGTACTTCTGTGAATTATACGCAGAAATATTAGTATTGAGTAGCGAGCATCAAGATAAGTTTCGATTATGATTCTTACAGCCCATTAAGAATCACAAGAAGCGTCTCAATACCCACTACTAACAACTTAATTTTTATTTTGGATAGACAATTACCACAAATTTCTTCTAAATTCTCTTATGGTGTTGTGAAAATCTCAATACTCAATACTAACATCTCACAACTGTTTCATCAGAAGGTAAATCTGATTCCCACACCAGCATAATACGAATTATACGATCGGAATGCTGTCGTAAATACATTCGCAAAGTTGGAGGCTCTGTCAATAAAATAGCCATTGGCGATGATGGACCATTTGTCATTCAGTTGATACGAACCTGCAAAACGCCAACGCCAATAATCATATTGCAACAAACCAACGTCATCTTCTTCATTGTTTTCTGCGGTGAGTTTATTAAACTTTCGCAAACTATAACTACCTATTAATCGCAAATTCAATTTGGCTGTTTTATATTGTAATCGTGCTGAAGGTCTAAATTGATTATAGCCAAACTCATCATTCGTTTTGTCCATACGTTTTTCGTAGGCAAATCCTGTGGTTACATTCCAGTGTTGGCTTAGTGGCAATTTATACGATAATGCTACATTCAAATATTGCCATACACGATCGGAAGTCTGTCCCGAAGAACGCGATACAATATCATACGATCTGTGGTAAAAAGCCGCTTCAATGCCTACGCTATGCAACAAACCATCTTTCCAATCGAGGTGGCGAAAACCTGTGGAAACTCCGTATCTGTGATAGCCAATGGAACGTGTATTGGAATTGTAAAAATCCTTGTAGCGATAGTGCAATTTTACAAACGAACGATTGTTTTTGTACCATCTAAAATTCAATCCGCTAAACGCACTGATTTGACGATAACCTAAGGTGGTATTCAATTCGTTTTGATCCAAATCTTGTCCTAACTGATCTCGCAATTTAAAATGTACATCGCTTTCCCATTCCAGTCGTCTTTTGAGTCGCATCGTATAATTGGCGCGTGTATTCAAAAGCAGTCGATTCGCGCCTGTCGCATCAAAATAATAGCGATATTCAGGGTTTATTGAGAATTTAAAATCATTGTTTCGGTTCTTATAGCGATACGAAAAGTTGAACGCGGCATCTTGATACAGACTTTCGGTGACTAAACTTTCACGTCGCATCAATAAATCCGTATCATCTGAAAACAGACTGTTTGGCGCTTTGTAAATATTGGATTCAAATCCAGTGGTTGTTTCCGTACTGACTTGAATTTGTCCGTGTATATAGTTTGAAAACGTTACAGCAATCACTGCAACAAGGAATCGAGGAAATTTCATAGAAGTGTTTTTTAATTGTCTTGTAAATGATTATTTGGAACTGACTGTTTTAAAAGTAATTCGAAACGTCATTCTGAACTTGATTCAGAATCTCATAAGAGTAATTTCTAATCGTGATGAGAAGCCGAATCAGGTTCGGCTTGACGAATTCTACTCTCTTTCAGATATCAAACTCAAACTAATAATTACTAGCCAAAACAGGATTCTCATCTGTCGTTTCTTCCGTAGCAATTTGATACGAAGTCGTTTCTTGTTTTTCAATCGTATGGACGATTGGTTGTTCAATCGTAGCATCTACAGAAAAATTAAAATATACAGCCACGCTCATAATAGCAATAAGCAATAGCACGAACGGAAAAGGTGATTTTTGAAATGTCATATATTATCTCTTTGTTTTCCGTACTAACAGGAAGATTTGATTTTACCCTGTGTTTTAGATAATATTTTTTTGAAGAAATTTATTTTGATATTCTCCTTCTACGAGTATCAAGAGATCTTCGATAAAGATTATATCTATAATTTTAGATTGTTTTTGTGTTGAAAATCTACAAAATGGTAAGTGTATTCGTTTTTTAAGAAGTCTTAAATCTCACATAAGTTTTGAAATTATATAAGTTTATTCTAGTTTTAATAGAAATTAATCTGTACCTATATTCAGTATAAAATATTTTAATCGAACTAAAAAGTGTTACCTAATAGATTTAATTAATTTTATGACACCCAAAGATGAATTAGACTTCCAT
>JBCCLH010000045.1:0-42303 GCA_039026955.1 Bacteroidota bacterium | reverse complement strand
CAAGCTATTGAACAAAAAGGATGTGCTTTAGAATTCCTGCCGCCTTATAGCCCTGACTTAAATCCAATAGAGAAAAAATGGGCACAAGCTAAAAGTATGAGACGAAAATTTGGCTATACGCCTGATCAGCTATTTTTTTATACAAAACTATGACGATTTATTTTGATTTAGCTATATTACTGTAACGAGACCTTTTACGCCACCCGCAATTGGAGAAGAGATTTTGATAGAAAAAGGGGTTGGATTCATTATTGCAACACGCATCGGAACGCCACATTTAATGGGAATTGAAGTTGTGGAAGGTGATCGTGTAAGTCCATTTCCTGCTGGTCTGAAAAATATTTCTGCTAGTGGAAAAACAGAAAAAGGACCGTATTCAAGACAAAATTTAACGGCAGTTTCCAATGGAGAACCAGCTGTGTTTTTGGAAACGTTTCCTAAATAAGACTTTGAATTTTCATGATAGAAAGCCGCTGAGAATATGATTTTCTCGACGGCTTTTGTTTTTAAACTATTTTAACTTTATGTTTCGTCTTCACGAGGAACGCAAGTGACGTGGTGATCTGTTTATTGTGAAATATATTTGTTATTTGAAGTAACAGATTGCTTTGTCATTCTTCCGCGCAATGACGTATCATAAGTCATTGGCATATTAAAAAATAGTATTACTCGAACGTATAATCCACCTGATCAAATTCTGTGACTCTGAAATACCCAAACGCGTAATTGTCTGTGTTGGTCAAATTGATGCAGTTTCCACGAATTTCAGCAGGCGTAGTTGCAAATGGATTTCCTGCGGAATCGTATTGCTCCACTAATAACGTAATGTAATTGTAGTAACGTTCTGAGATTCCAAACAACTTGATATTTACAGCATCTCCTGGATCAAATTGATTGTCTGGATCATCGTCATCGTCGTCTTTTTCAAAGAATTCATCTTGTACATTTCCGTTGGTAAATTCGTCTGAACGCGTTTCAATGATCGGAAATAAATCGCCTACTTCTTGTAAGCGAATCATATAGTAATTCCCGAATTCTTGCGGATCATCATACGTGATGTTTATATCTAATAATTCTTCGTCAAATCCGCCTTCAAGCGATTGAAATACTTCGTTGATTCCTGTTACTGGCGTCATGGTTTCTGTAGCAATGTATACTTCGCTATTGTAAATGACTTCCAGCGTATAAGAATTGTTCAAAATTGGTATAAAACTGTTGGTTGTATACGTTCCATCGTTTTGATCGGTAAAGATAAATTCTGCTGAAGTATTATTATTCGTCACTTTTACACTTGCTCCTGTCACGCTGGAATCTGAACTGTTGTCAAAAAACGGCGTTGATAGACTTAATTTTACCGTTTGATTGTTTCCCGCAGTCCCTTGTTCCCAATCAATAGAAGCTTCAATCACCAAACGCGGTGCTGCTTCTTCTAAATCCACATCAATAGGATCATCACAAGAAATGAATGTGATCAGTAAAACGAATAAAAATATATGTTGTATGTATTTTTTCATGATCTTAGAATTTAAAGTTGTAAGTGATGGATGGAATGACACTTCCAAAAATAGAAAGTCTGCGTGCTTCGTTAATGCCTGTGTCAAAATCTTGCGTGAATGAGATGGACGCAGCATTTCTTCTCGCATACGCGTTATACACTCCAAAAACCCACTCGCTTTGCCAGCGTCTGTTTTTATTTTTCGTAGGCGTATACGTAGCTGAAAAATCTAATCGGTGATAGTCTGGCAAGCGATTGGCATTTCGCTGATCGAAACTTGCAATCGACAACCCTTCGTATTGGTATTGTGCATTTGGAAACGTCACTGGACGACCTGTTTGATAGGCAAAGTTTGCACTGAATCGCCATTTTTCGTTGAAATCGTAGCTTGCTGTCACAGAGATATCATGGGTTCTATCAAATGGTGTGTTGTACCAATCGCCACGGTTGATTCCTGGTCCACCAGCATTTCCACCCAAAGCACGTTGTTCAGATTTTGACAAAGTATATGCCAACCAACCTTTGAATTTTCCTTTGTCTTTGCGGAGTAAAAGCTCCAAACCGTATGCTCTGGCTTCTCCGTTTAAAATTTCAGTTTCGATATTGTTATTTCCTATCAAGTCTGAACCATCTACATAATCAATTCGGTTGTCTACATTTTTGTAGTACGCTTCTACTTCGACTGAATAGGTTTTGTCTTTAAAATTTCGATAATATCCAACCGCATATTGATTGGATTTCTGCGGATCGATGTACTCACCACTTGGTGTCCAAACGTCTAATGGTGTTACCGAAATGGTATTGGAAAGCAAGTGTACATATTGTACGGAACGCGTGTAACTCGCTTTTACAGAAGAGTTTTCATTGAGTTGATACGACAAGCCTAAACGCGGTTCAAGATTTGCAAAGTCTTTTATGCTTTCGCTTTTGCTATAATCTGTGGTGCTGATCTCTTCGCCTTCTTCGTAAATGCCAATTTGTTCATTGTACACTACCGGTTGATCGTTGGCGTAATTTGAGATCGCTTGTCCGCCCAAACGATTGAAGTAACTTAATCGCAACCCGTATTGTGCCGTTAATTTATCTGTTAATTCATGTTCAGCGCTAATGTAAGCAGCACCTTCAAAGGCTCTTTTTTGATCGAGTGTAATGAAGTTTATCGACGAACTTGGATCTGAAGGACGTACTTCTCCCGGATTGAAATCGTAGGTAATTCCGCTGACACCAAAATCGAGTTTGAGGTTGTTGTTGGCGTAGTAACGCAGATCGTATTTTAGGTTGAAGTTTTTGATGTCTGAAATCCAGTCGAGTTTGATGAAATCCAGAATCACCTCATAATCATATTCACTGTAGATAAAGGAGAGATTAGAGAACAGTTTTTCATTAAATACATGATTCCAACGCAAGTTTGCCGACGCATTTCCGTAGCGGTTTTTGATGAATTGTGAAATGTCGAAAATATCTCTTCCAAAGTAGCCTGAAAGATAGATTCGGTTGTTTTCATTGATTTCGTAATTGGTTTTTAGATTGAGATCGTAAAACGAGATTTTATCATCGGCAAGTTCTTCAATTAATGGTAAAAATAAGTGCGCATACGAGCTTCTTCCAGCCACCAAAAACGATCCTTTTTTGTTAAACATTGGACCTTCAACTGCCAAACGACTTGAGATGAGTCCAACACCACCGTTTATTTCCAGATTTTTACTGTTTCCATCTTTCTGACGTACGTCTAATACCGAAGAAATACGTCCACCAAACTTCGCGGGAATATCTCCTTTGTAGAGTTTGATGTCCTTGATCGCATCTGCATTAAACACCGAGAAAAATCCAAAAAAGTGTGACGTATTGTAAATGATGGCTTCATCTAGCAACACCAAATTTTGATCGGCTGCACCTCCGCGCACATTGAATCCGGCAGTTCCTTCTCCAGAATTGGTCACACCAGGCAACAATTGAATCGATTTGATCACATCCACTTCTCCCAAAACCACAGGCATTTGTTTGATAGTAGCGGCGTTGAGTTTCGAAACACTCATTTGCGGTTTTCGAATGCTGACACGTTCGGATTCTTCTGCCTCTATCACTACCGTTTCTAGTGAAGTAGAAGCTTCTGTGATTTCAAAATTTAAGGTTTGATCGACGTTTAGGATAATTTCCTGAGTCACATCTTCATATCCTAAAAACGAAACCACCAACGTATAGTTTCCTGCGGGTGCGGTGAGTGAGTAAAAACCATATTCGTTAGTCACGGCACCGTTGGTAGTACCTTTTAGGTATACAGTTGCGCCAAAGAGCGTTTCTCCATTTTTCTTGTCTTTTATAGTTCCGCTTACGCTGAATTTTTCTTGTGCAAAGAGGAAGGTTGTCATGAGAAGACAAAGACAGACGAGGCTGTTTTTCATGAGTAGTTAGAGTTTAATTAAGCGGGTTTGTCACTCAAAGTAACGATTCAGTTTTCAAAAAGTTACTACGGTGTGGCTGTTTTTACACAAAATTAACTTTCTCGCGCGATAAGATCTATTTTTTGTAGGTTTTTTAACACAGTATCATGCGGTCAGTCAAACCGATCATCGAATCAACTTAACACTTTATAAAACTGCACTATATAATTGATCTATGTTGCTTCATCTTTGCTCTGTTGACTACGTAATCAAACAACCTAATACGGCGGAATCTGAAAAGCCTTTTTTAATAGAGTAGGAAATATATTCAATAAACTAATTATGAAGAATAAAGAGTGTAATAAAGTAAGACCTTTTAAAGGAACATACTCATGCGATAATTATGCAGATGTATACATCGGAAATTGTCACGAAATTGAACAAAAAATAGCGCAGAATAGCGATTTGGAATCCGTTCGTTTTGAGGCGGAAGCTACTTGTAATCAATTCATCTATTTTGTGTGTTGGAGTGATAATATGGGATTAAACGGATTGTTGGCAGAATTGCACGGAGATAACTCAATTTTATCAGGAACCAGCAAAAAATGGGAAGTTTTTCCAACGGGAATTAACTTTGATGTATCCACTACACGACCTTCTCAAAAGATCATTAACGCACAGTTAAAAAAAGCACATTGCAAACAGTGGAAAACAGTTGCTATTGGAGGAAATAACGACGGAAGTGTATTCAGACAGTACAAAGATATAGATGGCGAAGCACATTTTATTTGGTACGATTCAGGAAGACATAACCATCCAAATGCTCCTTTTAAAGGGTTTAATCACGATGAGTTTTTAATTTTTAGACTTCCTATTAAAGAATTATTTAAGGAAGTATGTTACAACTGCAAGCAAGAATGTGAATGTGTGGATGATTGTGGTTGCGGAACATGTGTTGAGGATATTCAAAAAGAGCGCAACGTATTAAAAACAGAAGCTTTGGCAAAAACCTTTGTAGTGAAAGGCGATGAAAATAATTCCCGAAGATGCAAAGCGCCTTATGCCAATACGACTTGTTCTGAACTCGATTTGCCGCGTATTGAACCTTGTTTCTACTTGCATTGGGGCGATAGTAAGAAAGATCAGATGGAAAACAACGATACTGAAGTGTTGTACATCACGGCTTGCAATCCGTACAATAACCTTCGATTTAGAGGGTTGACCATTACCAAGATTAGCATTTTGTATAATAACACATTTATCAAGAAAAAAGATTCCGTTTCGGTTAGTGAAGCAAGTACTATCGGTGCGCAGTTGTTAGCAAATGATACGTTACATCCTTCTGATATTAAAGATCAGGTAGAGATTGTTGATGATTTTGAAGTGGTGAAACCTCTTGACAATCGTTCCATTCAAATTGTTCCTGATCGTTTGATTGCATTAGGCGATTTGTGTGGCTGTAGTTGTGCGAGTCAGGCAGTGCATATGTCCATTCAAAATGCACATCCATCTAAGTATCAAATTTTGGTGGAGTACTGTATTGATCAAATAGAGATTAACCAAGATAATACGGGAAAAACACGCTTTCCTATCACAATAATAAAGAGTTAATTAGAATTTTAAAAAACGTTCCGCTGATTTCGGTTAGCGGAACTAAACATATAGATTATGAAAACAAATTTTACATATTTAACAATTTTATTCTTACTTTTAAGCATCAGCGCTTGTAAAAAAACTGAAAAGCCAGTGCCATTGCCGTCTACTGCTTTGTGTGCAAAAGATGCGCAAACGATGGAAGAAAATTATATAACGCTTAAGGGTTTTGATAGCATCCCAGACTATGACAATAGAGTGATTTCATTTACACATAAACAAATGATGGAAAGCTTGAATTATTTGCAATCCGAAGCCAACAAACGAGATATTGAAGACGAAAAATTAGGATTTCGAGTGTACTTAGGCGCCAAATTTATAGATGAATTTAAGGAAGTAGATTCTATTAAAGGAGACATGAGGCACATTAAAGATGTTCCGGGTACGTATTATACAACTGTATTTTTTGTGGCTACACGAAAAGGTACTTCAGACGATCCGAGTGATTATGAAAATGTATACGAAATTCCGGCTTTAAATTATGGAGGCTCCAGAAGACCTCCCAAAAGATATATATCCAATGTGCCATGTCCAGTACAAAATAATACACCCTAATTGACACCATGAAACTCCTGATAAACGCCTTTTTTCTAAGCTTTCAAATAGCTGCATTGATCGCAGCTATTTGGTATAGGAAACAGTATAAACATACGACCGAACGCTACTTTTTAGCATTTTTGATTTATGTGGTTTGCCATGAGATTGTAGGACTGTGCATTACTCATTTCCTTATCAAGGATGGTAATGTTTTTTATAACGATATTATCTACAATGTATATACTATGGTGTCCTTTTCATTTTATTTCTTCTGGTTCTATAAAATTTTAGAAACGCGGCGATTTTTAATACCTGTAGTGTTCAGCGTTTTTTTACTGTTTTTTTTATATGATCTTTTTGATAAAGATCCTTTTTATTATTTGTATCTGAATCCGATTATTGCAGGCGCGTTTTGCATTTTGGTGTTGACCATTAGTTATTTTGTAGAATTGCTTCGTGCGGATACCATTACGAATTTTGTGAAGTCGCAAAAATTCTGGATAGTTACTGGCTTGTTTTGCTTTTATATTGGTTTGATTCCTTTATTGGTTTTTCACAGTATGTTAGATTACGGAGGTCACTTCTACTCCATCGTAATTACGGTGTTAAACGCAATATTGTATGGTTGTATTTTTAAAAGTTTTTTATGCCTGAGAAAGACAAGATAGAACCTATTTTTTCAGAAGAATTGTTTTTTCTACTGTCCGGCGCAGCTTTGTTGATTGCTGTGGCGGTGGTGCTTCTTTTTTATGTTTTTAATTCGCGAAAAAACAAGATTCTCAACGAGAAAGCTATGTCTATTAATAGTTATGAAAAGAAGGTCGTTGAATTGGAGTTGCACGCGCTTCGATCACAGATGAATCCGCATTTTGTCCACAATTCGCTGAATGCCATTCAGTATTATATTCAAATGAACGATATTGAGCAATCCGAAAATTATTTGACCCGTTTTTCAAAGTTGATTCGCCAATTTTTCGAATATTCGCGTAAGCAATTGATCACCATTGAAGAGGAAATAAAATTGATTTCCAATTATTTAGCGCTGGAAAAACTCCGTTTTGAAGATAAGCTTTCCTATGAAATTATGTGCGATGACACAGTGAACCAAGAAGCCGAAATACCTTCTATGGTACTGCAACCCATTGTTGAAAACGCAGTGATTCACGGTATTTTTCACAAGAAAACACCTGGCAACATCACAATTCAATTTTCACAATTAGCAGCCGATAGCTTTTGTATCGTGGTAAAAGATGACGGTATTGGCATCAAACAATCTAAAAAAATAGCAAGAAAAACTACTAATAACCATAGCTCTCACTCTTCACAAGTTCTGGATGAACGCTTGAAATTACTAGAGCAAATAGATAATTGGCATGTGGAATATACTATTAAAGATCGCTCTGAATTTAGCGATGCACAAGGAACGATTGTCACCCTAATTTTAAAACTACCTAAATGATATGAATGTAACTGCTGTTCTTATTGACGATGAATTTAAATCACTAGCCATTTTAAAAAATAAGCTAGAAAGATTGTGTCCCAACGTAACTATTATTGGCGAAACGCAAGATCCTGAAGAAGCTGTAAAGTTGATTTCCAATCTAAAACCGCAACTCGTATTTTTGGATATTGCCATGCCCAATATGAACGGTTTTGAAGTCCTGCAACAGATTCCAAAACCTAGTTTTGAACTTATTTTTGTGACGGCTTTTGACAAATACGGTATAGAAGCGATTCGGCATTGTGCTATTGGATATATTGTAAAACCAATTGACAACCAAGATTTGATTCAGGCAGTTTCGATAGCTACACAGAATATTGCCGACAAAACTGCACTGCAAAAAAACACCCAATTGATTGAAAATTTAGGGATTCAATCGTTTCAACAGAAGAAAATTGTCATTCCTTCTCAGGAAGGTTTGGAGTTTGTAAAAATTGAAGATATTATTCATTGTCAAGGAACAGACGGTTATACTAAAATTCACTTTCAGCATAGCAAACCAATCATGAGCTCGTACAGTATTGGTCATTTTTTTAAGCTGCTTCAACACAAGGACTTTTACCTAATTCACAAATCGCACTTGATCAATATTAATTATATTTTGAAGTATTTGAACGAAGGATATGTGGTGTTGCAAGACAATCATAAACTGCCTGTTTCGCGCAATAAACGCACTGATTTTTTGAATATGATACGGAATGTTTAGTGTAGCAATTAGTTAATTTGAAAATGTAGCAATTTGAAAATGTGGGTGTGTGATAGCTGCGCTATCTTTTTGTTTATTTGTTTTTTGTGGATTTGTGTGTTTGGCTCTCGGGTTGCGTCATGCTGAACTTGATTCAGCATCTCACTTTTGCTCTATTTCTTTTAGTTTTTTCTTCAATTCGGCGATTTCAATCATTTCTTGAAGCTTCTTTTTCTCATTAACTATCTTTGTAAGTTCTTTATTTTCCTGTCTTCCAAAATTTGTTAGTATGACATAATAGCCTACAGATGCTACCAATAGAATAGTTGAAAAAGGCAATAATACTGCTAGATTCTTTAATGTATGAAATTCATTTATTGTGATTCCTATAAAGATGATTGTGGATACTATGGAAGCTATAAAAAGGATGACTGCTAGTGTTCCTTTTAAGATTTGCTTTTGTTCTTTCATATTTAGAGTAATTCATATTATTGATAAATATAAGATTTCTATTAACAAACAGTGCGGATTTTTGTACAAATTCAAGTTCATTTCCACAAAAAAAGACCTTCTTTCGAAAGTCTTTTAGTTAATCTTGTATGTATTTTGAATTACTTTTTCTTTGCAGCGTACGCTTTGTTCAGTTCGTCTAAAACTGCTTTCGTCACGTCGTGTTTTTCCTTTCCGTGATATAGACTTCCGGTGTTGTCATTTTGTCCGATAATGAAGTCGTAATCGTTATCTTCTCCGTATTTTTTTACGAACTTTTTAACCGTGCTTATCAAAGAATCGTTGATCGCTTTACTCTCGTCTGAAATCGCTTTTTCTCCGATTTGAAATTGTTGTTGCAACATTGCCTGCTTTTTTTGTAATTGCATCATCAATTCTTCTTGATTTTTCTTGGACATTTTAGCAGATTTGATTTGTGCATCTTGAATTTCCATTTGAAATGCACGACCAATGCTGTCATTTTTTTTGTCAAACTTTTCAATCTTTTCTTTGATCATCGCTTCCTGATCTTTTTTCTCTTGATATTCGTTGATCAATTCTGCATTGTTTACAAACGCAATTTTTTGAGGTTTTTGACATGAGAATAATGTCAACGCAGCAATTCCTAAAACAAATAGTTTTTTCATTGTGTATAATTTTTTGTTGTTATCTAATTGTATCTAGAAAAATGATAAAACGACATTTTCGATTTTCTATCAATTTTCGTTGCCGCAAAAATAGAAATAAAGTTTACATAACAAATTGCGATGCTTGTATGATTTTTTGTGGAAAACCAAACTATAAGAAAAAATTATACTGATTTTTTAAACAATAATCGAAATCAATTAAAATTGACTTTTTTAGAGCTATTTTTTAGCGCATTTAGAAAAATTTACATCACATTGTACAACTTTAGTGTAAAACGGGCTTATACTAGCTTAAAAAGCGTTTTTAATCATTTTGAATGACATAAATGAGTGAAGAATACTCAGAAGACGACATCGCTTTGAAATTTGACACAAATCCTCGATAAAATCCTTTGATCGGATTCATTTTGCCCGTTTTGTGTTTTTCGGAAAGCAAACTCACGTAATAGGCATCAAATTTCATTGGTAGGACTTTTACTACTTTCATGTTTTCTTTTGCAAAAAGTGATTTGATGGCTTTTTGAGAGAAATGCCATAAATGTCGTGGAACATCATACGCCGCCCAAAATTCTTTGTAATGACTTGCATCGTGGCTTTTGAAATTTGGAACCGCTATAAAAATACTTCCGTTGGGTTTTAAAATTCTTTTCAGTGTTTGAATCTGCGCTTCTAAATTTGGAACATGTTCCAATACATGCCACATTGTAATCGCATCAAAAGTGTGATCTTCAATTTTGGAAAGCCAGTCGTTTGTGTTGATTTTGATTCCCGTTTTTTCAGCAGCGATTTTTCGAGCTTTTTCGTCTAGTTCTATTCCAGTAATTTTCCAATTGCGTTTTTGGGCTATCGCTAAAAAATCTCCTGTGCCACATCCGAGATCTAGAATTTCTTTTCCGTCGCTTTTTGTGTAGCGTTCTACTAACGATACTTTTTTGGAAAGCATATACGAGCGCACCCAATGATACACTTTTTCAAAAAGATTTCGTTTGGCGTCTGTATGCGAAATGTAATCTTCACTTTCGTAATACGAACCTAAAGTTGATAAACTTGGTTGCGGTTCGGTTTTATACATTTCCAAAACTTCATCAAACACCAATTGAAATTCTTCTCCAGAAACAGAATGATCTTTTACCGTAATGTTTTCCATTGTATATATTCTTCTTGAATCTTATCAAAATGTTCCACGTGGAACAAATATTGTTTTCTTTATAAAAACTTTGGCTGAGCGAAACCGAAGTCAAAACTCATATCAAATTGATCAATATAATTTTCAAATTGCATTTTTTTGAAAAACGCATGCATATTTTTATTTTCTGTATCAATATTAATGATATTATAATTTCCTTTCGGCAAACCTGAAAATAAAATTTCGCCAAATATATTCCATTTATTTTCCTTTACGCCCAATCGGTGAATTCTTTTTGAAGTTTTATGAACGATTAAAAAAGCAAATCTTTCTTTTTCATCAAAAACTGAAATTGCTTGTAGATTGTTTTTATACGTTTCTAAAAAATGATCTTGGTTTTCTATAGAAGGATTATAATTCTGTAACTGTTTAAAATCATCAAAAGAAAAATCAGTTTCAAGTTCAACTTCAAATTCAGTTTCAACATCAACACCTCTCCAATCAAATTTATACAAATGATAGTGACGATCAATTTTGAAACCTACTTTTTGATAGGCTGCAATCGCGCGTTTATTTTTGGTAATGCATTCCAGCGTGCTTTTCTGAATTCCGTTTTCTTGTAACGTTGAAATTGCTTTCGCGTATAATTGTTTCAACAACCCTTTTCTTCGGTATAGAGGAATCACTCCTGTAGATGCATTGTAGGCAACTTTGGTTTCTCCATAAAAGTTAATCGCATGAATGATGAAACCCACCAATTTATTTTGATCAAACGCACCAAAGGACAAGCTGTAGTCTACGCCAGAAGCTGTCCAACGTTGGTTAACATATTCCTCTGTAAAATTGATCGGAACAAAGTAATCAGAGAAGGCAAGATTCAGAGTCGAAACGATCTCTTGGACTGAAGTATTTTCTAAAGATTTTATTTCCATAAAAAAAGTGTTCCACGTGGAACACTTAAATTTTTATCTGTTTAAATATACTAACATGACACTGATATCACTTGGAGAAACACCACTTATCCGTGACGCTTGCGATAGGTTTACAGGACGAATTTTTGAAAGCTTTTGTCGTGCTTCCATTGATAAATTTGTGAGTCCATCATATTGGAAATCGACTGGAATTTTTACACGCTCAAGATTGTTGAGCTTGTCTGCATTGCTTTTTTCCTTATTGATATATCCTGCATATTTTACTTGTACTTCGGTTTGTTCAAGTACGTCTTTATTCAGATTATTTGATTCTATATATTCTGAAACAGAAGCCACTTTTCGCATGTCATCCATACTAATATTTGGTCTAGCAAATACCTTAAACATTTTATCCTGTTGCTTTACTTTGGAGGAATTCTTAGCCTCCAAAATCGGATTGATTTCGGCTGGCTTCACACTCGTATCTTTAAAGAATTGAATAAACGCATCTGATTTTGTCTTCTTATTTTCCATCGCACGGAGACGTTCTTCACTTGCCAAACCTAATTTATACCCAACTGGCGTCAATCTGAAATCTGCATTATCTTGGCGTAATAAGGTTCTGTATTCAGCACGAGAAGTAAACATTCGGTACGGTTCTTCTGTCCCTTTTGTGATCAAATCATCAATTAAAACTCCAATGTATGCTTCGTTTCTTTTTAAGATAAATTCATCTTTTTCTTGAACTTTTAGTGCTGCATTTATTCCAGCCATGATTCCTTGCGAGGCGGCTTCTTCATATCCTGTCGTTCCATTAATTTGTCCTGCAAAAAACAATCCATCTACAATTTTTGTTTCTAACGTATGCTTTAATTGTGTTGGTGGAAAGTAATCGTATTCGATCGCATATCCAGGTCTGAAAAACTTCACGTTTTCAAATCCTGCTACCGAACTTAATGCTTTAAATTGTACATCTTCTGGAAGTGATGTCGAAAATCCATTGACGTATACTTCAACCGTATTCCAGCCTTCTGGTTCTACAAATAATTGATGACGATCTTTGTCTGCAAAACGATTGATTTTATCTTCTATCGAGGGACAATATCTCGGACCAATTGATTTGATTCTTCCATTAAACATTGGCGAACGATCAAAACCTTCACGCAATAAATCGTGCACTTCTGGAGACGTATAGGTCATGTGACACGCACGTTGTTCTTGCAGTGGTTTTGTTTCTTTTAAATACGAGAATTTATCTGGTTGTGCATCGCCTGGTTGAATGATCATTTTAGAATAATCTAATGACCTTCCGTCCACTCGTGGGGGCGTTCCTGTTTTCATTCTTCCTGATTCAAAACCGAGTGCAACCAACTCTTCTGTAATTCCTGTTGCTGCCTTCTCTCCTGCTCTTCCTCCACCAAAGTTTTTATCTCCAATATGAATCAATCCGTTAAGGAAAGTTCCATTAGTGAGTACAACTGTTTTGGATTTAATTTCTAATCCCAAGGAAGTTTTTACACCTTTAATTTTTCCTCCTTCAATGATCAGACCTCGCACCATTTCTTGATAGAAATCTAGGTTTTCCGTTTGCTCTAACATCAAGCGCCATTCTTCTGCAAAACGCATACGGTCGCTTTGCGCTCTTGGCGACCACATTGCAGGTCCTTTAGATTTGTTTAGCATCTTAAATTGAATCGCAGAGTTGTCTGTGACAATTCCACTATATCCACCAAGTGCATCAATTTCACGTACAATTTGTCCTTTGGCAATTCCGCCCATAGCAGGGTTGCAGGACATCTGTGCAATGTTCTGCAAGTTCATCGTAACGAGCAAGGTTTTGCTTCCCATGTTTGCGGCGGCAGCAGCAGCTTCTGAACCTGCATGACCTGCTCCAACAACAATCACATCATATTCCGTAGTAAACATATCCTAACGATTGAAATTCTGTTTTTCTTTAGCAATTTATACAAGATATTTATGAATGTTCCACGTGGAACATTTGAAGTTTTTCGTTTTCTTTAGCGGTCATTTGTTCCTGATCTGCTTCTGTTTTGTCTTTATATCCACAGTAATGCAATACTCCATGAACCATCACACGACGCAGTTCTTCTTCAAAGGAAACGTTGAAATCTTTTGCGTTATCAGCTACGCGTTCCACAGAAATAAATATATCACCATGCAACTCATTTCCAACAGAATTATCAAAGCTAATGATATCTGTCAACGTATCATGATTTAGAAATTCTACATTCAATTTATGTAAATATTCATCATCACAAAAGATATAATTTATATCACCTTCGCGCTTGTCTTCTGACTCAATTACCTTGTGAATCCATTGTTCAATTTGTGCTTCATTTGGAAGTTCAAATTGTGTCTCATAATGAAAACTAATCATCCTTCTTTTTGAAATACTCTTGTACTTTCTTTTTGTAATTATTCCGCAAAGGTAATACTTGTCTGTTTAATATCTCAATTTGATTGAAATACTGTCGCACATCAGGCATTTTTTCGTTGGTGATATTGTTGAAATCTTTGCGATTTGTTGTAGATTCTCGTCTTGATTCTTTCTCTTGTTCAAAGGCTGCTTTGTCTAGTTTTTGGAGTTGGTATTTTAGCTCGATCATCTTCTTCATCGTTTCATCATTGAAACCTCTTTCTAGCAATTCGGTTTCCACTTGCTCCATTTGTTTGAGCAATTCTCTTGCTTGTGGATCATCAATTTTCTCTCCGTATTTATCTTTTAATTGCTGCTCTAGTTGATTGCGCAATTGTTGCTGCTGCTTGTAAATGTCGTAAAGTTTACCTGATTGGTCTTCTTCACCACTGCCCGATCCGCCACCTTGTTGGCCATTTTCTCCATCTTGCCCTTCTTTACCGCCTTTACCTTTGTCACCTTCTTGTTCGCCATTTTCTTTTCCGTTCTTACCATCTTTACCTTGTCCTTCTTGGTTCATTCCATTCTGCATTTGCTTGTTCAATTCTTCTTGCGATTGAATGATATCTGGCAATTGGAAACCTTTTCCTTGGCCTTGGTTTTGTCCACTCTGACCCATTCCTTGTGAACCTTGTCCTTGCCCTTGTCCCATGCTTTGGTTCATATTGTCCAATGCGCTACTTAAGAAGTCTGCTAATTTATTTGTGGATGTTAATGCATATTGTTGGGACGCAACTCCTCTGTACACATTGTTCTCTGCCAATTGTTCTAGCGACTTGTCAATGTTATAATAAATCTCCGTGATTTCTCCATTGATTTCTTCTGAGATTGTGGGTTGTCGTAATGACAAAGCAAACAAACTATCATCTACATGTTCAAACATTTTCCGAAGTTCTTTTTGACGTTTGAGCTTCGCTGCGTATCCTGCATTTGAGTTGTCAATATCTTCAAAAGTTTTCATTAGATTTTCTTCATCGAAAGAGAACAATAATAAATTATCTAGAATTTGTCTGAGCATTTCCGCGTCTTCTTGAATACTTTGTTGACCACTCATTTGCATCGCACTTTGCATGCTTTTAATCATACGTTTCATTTTTTGTGCAGCTCTTTTTTGTTTTTGCTTGGCACTCTTTTGTTGCTCACTTTTTTGTTGTTCAATTTCGGATTCTTCGCTTTTTTCTAAATCATCTGTCGCATCTTGCTGTTCTTCTTTGACGTCTTCTTCATCTTCTTTGTTTCTTTCTAAGTCTAAAGGTTTTTTGAGCTTGTTATTTTCTTCGTCCAATTCGTCCATTTGCTTTAGGAGATCTTCGAATTTTTTATTCAATTCTTGCTGCTTGTCCTTCGTGTTTTCGTCACCAGATTTTTTAGAAAGTTCTTCCTGCTCTTTGGCTAATTCTTGCAATTCTCTTTGAATCTTTTCTGCCTTTTTTGTTACGTAATAACGCTTTGTCAATTCGAGAATTTGCTGTAGATTCTTTTTATTGTTTTGTTGTTGTTTTCCTAATTCTTCTAGTTTTTCTTGGAGTTCTTCTTCACTAATTTTTTCAGCTAACTTCTTTAGCTCTTCCATCAACTTTTCATTCTTCTCCAATTCTTTTTGTTGACGTTCTAAACGTTCTTTCAGCAACTCTTTGTCTTCATCATCTTGTGTTTCTTCTTTTTGGAAATCATCTAGATTTTGCTCTAATTGCTCAGAGAATTTCTTCATCATTTGATCGCTTTGATCTTGTCGTTGCAAGAACTTTTCTAGCTTCTTACGATCATTGAAATTCAACTCACTTTTTTCCTTTTGATTTTGTGTGATCTTTTTGAGTTCGTCTTGCTGCTTTTGTAGTTTTTCTAGAGACTTATCTAAATCTTTGATCGTTTCGTTTTGTTGTTGCAATTGTTCTGTTTGCAATTCCGTATCTGTCAATTTACGATAATTGAATACTTCACTTTTTACTTTCTTTCCACCACGAATTCCATCGTTATCTGTCAACTCGAAATAGAATTCATAATTCACGCCTTTAATCAATTCCAAACTTCCAGGAAATGTATATTGGAATTGGTCAATGTTTGATGAACTTATCGCGATATTGTCTTTGAATTTTGTGTTTGGACTTTCCGCTGGATAATATACTAATTGCAATCTTTTCAATCCATAATCATCTGATGCTTGTCCTAAAAAATACATCGTTCTTCCATCAATAGAATCACGTTTTGACTGTAAATCGAGTTTTGGATACGCATCTTTGATCACATTGATACCAAAACCAAGATTTTCATAGTTTTTGAGCTCAGAATTACTCGTACTTATCTGATAATCAATATTTTGATATATATTTTTTGTTAATTTGAAGTCATCTACTTCTTTAGCGAACTCATACACAGAATCTTTTGAAATTAACTCCAATTTTTCAGTCTGTTTTGCCTTCGCTTCCCAAGTAATTTTCGTTCCTTCAGGAATCGTTGCATTTCCTGTGCTTTTTAAAACCTCATCTTTGCGTTTCGTGTACGTTGGATAATCCAACACCATTTGAAAGTTGACAAGTGAAGGTACTTTTACCACATTCAGCGTATATGGCTTTGAGGTAACTTCATTGGCGCTTAATGTAAATGTCGTTGCTTCTTTTGGTTGGGTAAAAGTATATTCGAACGTTCCGATTCCTCTGTTTTGTAAAAAATACGTTTCTTCTCCTAATGAAATTTGTACTTCTTCTGGAATCACATCACCGACTGTTTGTACTTTCAATTTATACGTCTGATTTTCGATTGCTTGTAAGCTATCATTCGTCACCATAAATTGAAATGGCGCTGGTGGTTCATACGCAGTTTGGTAGTTTACCACGCGCTCATAGCTTTTACTAAACAACGAACTATTTCCAGAAATCCAAACCACTAATACAATAGCCAGTGGCAGTACTGCATACTTTGCATATTTGACATTTTTCTTAAAATTAATCGCTACTTGGAACGGAATCGGTTGTAACTCTTTCGATTTTTGTTCGATACTTGCCAACAACAATTCAGATTCCTGAGATGCTTCTGACAGTTGCAAAACGTTCAATAATTTGTCGTTTACCTCTGGGAAATGATTCCCGATAATTTGAGATGCTTCTTTGAAAGTGATTCCTTGCTGCAACTTAAACAATTTCGTCAACGGCAGCACGATGAACTTCGCGAAAAGCGATAACTCCACCAAGATAAAAATCCAAAACAACGCGGTTCTGGCACCTGTGCTTAACCATAGAAAATGTTCTACCAATAAGGTGATAATAAAATATAAAAGCCCAATACTGAAAAACAATATGGCTCCTTTGATCAATTCGTTTGTGTAGTATTTGGTCACAAACTGACTTAGTTTCTTTTGTATGTGTTCGTACGCATTCATCATATAACTGATAAAAATAACATATTTGGAGAAGTATTAGTGTGTACAACTTGTTAATAATTCTGTAAGATTTACAAAAAAGTTGCTACTAAGCCAGCATAAACAAGCTAATTATGAAAAATTTATATACAATTATTGCTGTCTTAAGCACACAGATGCTGTTTGCACAAAGTCCTTGGACACAGGAAAAAGGGAAGTTTTACACCCAACTTTCGTTCACTACGATTTCAAATTATGATGAAATTTTTGGCGATCCGGACTATTCTACCGATCGTGAGATTACCGATAATACACTACAATTGTATGGTGAATATGGAATTTCTAATAAAACTACTTTGATTGTCAATGTACCTGTGAAATTTATTAGTACGGGCGATGCCGTTGATGGAACTGCTTTTATTGCGGAAGAGTCTACTTCTAGTTTTGGAAATATTTCTGTGGGATTGAGACATCAATTTTATAATAAAAAATGGATCATTTCTGGTCAGTTGAATTTGGAAGCCAATACAGGAACGCTTGAAGCTGCTTCTGGAATTCGCACAGGACGTGATGCGTGGACCTTCACTCCTACCATAAACTTTGGACGTAGTTTTGAGTCTTTTTACATTCAAGCATTTACTGGAGTTGATCTAATGACCAACAATTACAGCAACAACTTCAAAATTGGTGGCGAAATTGGTACCAAGATCCATTCAAAAATTTGGTTGATCGGTTTTGTTGACATTGTCAATTCGTTCAACGATGGTGATGTTACTTTACCTTTGTCAAATCTCGCGACAGCGTTATACGTGAACAATCAAGAATACGGTGCGTTTGGTTTAAAAGCGATTGGAGAAATCAATAATTCTCTCGGTGGAATTTTGACGTTTGGTGGTGCCTTCTCTGGAAATAATGTGGCGAAACAAGCTGCGTTGACTTTAGGAGTTTACAAGCGATTTTAATTCAACTATAAATCATAATTTCAATTCAGGAAAAAAAGTAGTATTTTTAGGCAAACCCTGAATTGAAGATGAGAGATTTGAAATATTTAGCGGCTTTTTCTACGCCGCTCGTTGCCGTTGTCGCGTTATATTTTGGAGGCTATTATACATTTTTAACGCCTATTTATGCCTTTGGAATGATTCCGATTATGGAATTGATTTTCGCCCAAAGTACAGAAAATTTATCCGAAGAAGAAGTTGAAGAAAAATCTGTAAATCCAATTTTTGATTGGCTGTTGTATCTAAATATTCCTGTCGTTTTTGGATTGTTGATTGTGACACTTTTAAATGTTTCTACAGGAATATATGAAACCTACGAGCTCGTCGGATTGATCTTTTCTACAGGAATTGTCTTAGGTTCTAATGGCATCAATGTCGCACACGAACTCGGTCACAGAAAAACGCAATATGAGCAGATTATGGCAAAGTTGTTATTGTTGCCATCGCTGTATATGCACTTTTTTGTAGAACATAATTTTGGACATCATTTGCATGCCGCTACCAAAGAGGATCCTGCAACGGCACGCTACAATCAAGTTGTTTATTCTTTTTGGATTACCTCAACAGCACGTCAATATGTAAACGCTTGGAAGATTCAAAATAACTTGCGAAAACGCGGCAACTTTTCATTCTTTTCGTTTAAAAATAATATGTTTTGGTTTTCGCTACTGCAGATTGGCTACTTGGCGAGTATCTTCTTTTTACTCGGATCTTTAGCATTACTTTTTGCAGCTGCGAGTGCTACGGTGAGTTTTTTACTATTAGAAACCATCAACTACATAGAACATTACGGATTGTTGAGAAAGAAACTGGCTTCTGGTCGTTATGAGCGTGTGCGTGAGGTTCATTCGTGGAATTCCAATCACGTAATTGGGCGTATTGTGTTGTATGAATTGACACGTCACAGCGATCATCATTACAAAGCTTCTAAAAAATATCAACTTTTAGATTGTCACGAGAAAAGTCCGCAAATGCCGTTTGGATATCCAACTTCTATGGTCATGGCGTTGATTCCGCCTTTATGGTTTAAAGTGATGAACAAACGCATTCCTTCGGAAATGGTTGCTATTTCCAAATAGGGTGTTTTTCCTGAAATTTTTACGGTTTTTCCATCATTTTTTTAGGTAAAACACGAGTGCAATCTCAGTGCTTTACTTCTATTCTATCGTTCCTTTGTGACACATCTTTGTCTTGAAACAAATTATAGAATCTTAAACATTTACTTCATGAAAAACATAAGTACACTATGTTTGCTCTTGTGTTGTTGCGTAAGCTTTGGACAATTCTGTGATGACTTTAACGACCAAAATATCTCCAATTGGTTTGGCGTTGCTGCAGGTACAAATACTGCCGATTCTTTTGGTCCTAGCGGAAATGCAAACGATTACTTCTTACATTCGTACGACGATCAAGGTTTATCTTTTATTTACAATGATATCGATTACGCAGGAGACTTTCATACCTATGCAGGACAATGCCTGTGTTGGGATTTTCAAGTAATTCAAGATGGAAACTTGGGACAACCCGTTTCACCACGTTTGGTTATTTATTCAGGATCACCAACAAATCCAACAGCAAAGGCAACCTTTGTCGCCAATGTACAAGCTACTGAAGGCGGCGGTTGGGTGCATGTTTGTGCGCCGATTGAGACCTGTCAAGGAGCTGACTTACCTTCCAATGAAAATGGTCAATGGGTCATCGCAGCTGACTCCAATTGTAGTAATTGGAATGATTTTATCAGCAATATTTCAGGAATTCGTTTTTATCTAGATTTAACTTCAAGCCCAACAGAAGAATATGGATACGATAATATTTGTATTCAGGATTGTAATATTGATACAGGCAAACCAATTACTGAAAAATTTATAAAGAAGTAGCATTTTTTTCTCATCTTCAACTTGTGGATGAATTGAAACCCTCTAAGCTAAAAACTTTGAGGGTTTCTCTTTTCCTACTACATTTGCACTTCATAACCATTTACTTAAAAATCTATGACTAAAAAAGTTCGTGTTCGTTTTGCACCAAGTCCAACAGGACCGCTACATATTGGAGGCGTGAGAACTGCCTTATTTAACTATTTATTCGCCAAAAAACACGGTGGCGATTTTGTATTACGCATAGAAGATACAGATCAAAGCCGATTTGTGGAAGGCGCAGAAGAATACATCATAGAAGCATTGGAATGGTGTGGAATTCCATTTGATGAAGGTGTTGGAAAAGATGGCGGATTTGGTCCGTACCGACAAAGTGAGCGCAAGCATTTGTACAAACAATATGCCGATCAACTGATTGAAAAAGGACATGCATATTACGCTTTTGATACCGCAGAAGCATTAGACAGTCACAGAAAAGATCATGAAGCGAAGGGAAAAACGTTTATCTATAATTGGCACAATCGTTTAAAATTGACCAATTCTTTATCGCTTTCGGCAGAAGAAGTCCAAGAAAAAATTGACGCAGGTGAACCGTATGTCGTGCGTTTTAAATCGCCACAAGATGAAACCTTGCATTTAAAAGATATTGTTCGTGGCGATATTAAGATTGACACCAATATTTTAGATGATAAGGTCTTGTTCAAAAGTGACGGCATGCCCACCTATCACCTTGCAAATATTGTAGACGATCATCTGATGGAAATCACGCATGTCATTCGTGGTGAAGAATGGTTGCCATCTTTAGCATTGCACTTTTTATTATATCGTTCTTTTGAATGGGAAGCGCCACAATTTGCACATTTGCCATTGATTTTAAAACCGACAGGAAAAGGAAAATTGAGCAAGCGTGATGGTGCTAAATTTGGTTTCCCTGTGTTTCCAATGGAATGGAATGACGACAAGGAAAATCAATTGTATTTAGGATTTAGAGAAGAAGGATATTTTGACGATGCATTGATCAATTTCTTAGCCTTTTTGGGTTGGAATCCAGGAACGGAGCAGGAAATATTTAGTTTGGAAGAATTGATTCAAGAGTTTCAACTCGAGCGTATCAACAAAGCCGGAGCACGATTCGATATTAAAAAAATGAATTGGTTCAACTTGCAATACATGCCAAATCAATCCACTAAAACTTTGGCCATTGCGTTTCAAAAGGATCGAGCTGAATTAGCTGATATTGATATTAATTATATTGAATTGGTTGTAGACGCTGTAAAAAAGCGCGCTTCTTTTGTAAAAGATTTATGGAATGTGAGTCACTTTTTCTTTGAAACTCCCACTAGCTATGATGAAAAAGCGCGTAAAAAGTCTTTAAAAGAAGGTACAGGCGATATTTTGAAGAAATTAATTGAGATTATTGAATCCACAGAAAACTACACAGTAGAAGACTTAAAAACGAATATTAAAGGTTGGATTACGGATAATGAAATTGGCTTTGGAAAAGTGATGCAACCGTTGCGTTTTGCATTGTCAGGAGCCATCAGTGGACCTGATTTATTTACAATTATGTTTTTGATTGGAAAGCAAGAAACCATCAAGCGTATTGAGAAGGTTTTGGGGATGTTGTAATTCCTTTTGTTCTGTTATGGGATGCTGAATCGAGTTCAGCATGACGTGCATTTTGACTTTGATTTATGTCTTTGATTAAGATAATACTATAAAAAAAGAGCGCCTTTCGGTGCTCTTTTTCGTGTTATTCTACAAATAGAAGGTGGCTAAAACACTCAACTGTTCTATATTTCCTTTTAGTTTTTGATTGTTGGCTTCCATCCTACTTAGAACGTTGGAAAATCCATATTCGTATTGCAGCGAGATTTTGAGCCATTGAAATCCTGCCGAAATTCCTACAATTCCCATTACATTAAGTCGTGATGTTTCGCGGGCATCGTCCATGATAAAGGTATCGTATCCTTGTAGAATATACGTGTCAAATTCATCATCAAATTCAAATTCACTTGACAGATGCAGTGCAGGACCAAATTCTATACTCAAATGTTTTTCAATAAGCTTGTAACTTCCCAATACGCCAATTTTCCCTGCGATGATATTGAGCGGAATTTCTACATTTTCTGAGATAAGCGTTTGTCTTCCTAACACATTCATTTCATGCCAATTCAAGTGTAAAAAGTACACCATATCAAAATGTCGTCCAACGGTTCCACGTGTAGACAATCCTGCTTGGAAGCCTGTTCCTTTTGTGGTGACGAGATCGTTGGTACGAATGTCAAATTGGTGGAATCCTGCGGTGATTCCGAGGCGATTGTAGCTGTCGTAACGACCTTGGGAAAAAGATTTTGTAACAAAAAGTAGTATCATCACTACTAATGTTAAGTAAGTAGGTTTTTGCATTTGGGGTAATTTTGATTTTAAAGTGACCAAATGTATCTTTTTTTTACTCAAAAAAATTTATTTTTATATACAAACATTTTAAATATTATAAATTATGCCAATAAGTACGAGTTTAATTGTAGCAATTGTTGCCGGGGTCATTGTGTTGATCGCGACTTTTTTCATTGTAAAACAGCAAACTGCTGCTGTTATAGAACGTTTTGGACGTTTTCAAAGTATTCGTCAGTCAGGTTTACAGCTTAAAATTCCGTTAGTAGATCGTATTTCTGGAAAATTGAGTTTAAAGATTCAACAGTTAGATGTCATTGTGGAAACTAAAACTTTGGATGATGTATTCGTAAAATTGAAAGTTTCCGTGCAGTATGTTGTCATCCGAGAAAAAGTATACGATGCCTTTTATAAGCTAGAATATCCACACGATCAAATTACCTCATTCGTTTTTGACGTAGTACGTGCCGAAGTTCCTAAAATGAAATTGGATGATGTATTCGTAAAGAAAGATGATATTGCGATTGCCGTAAAGAGAGAATTGAAAGAATACATGTTTGAATACGGGTATGATATTATTAAAACCTTAGTTACAGATATTGATCCGGATGCGCAAGTAAAAGCAGCAATGAACCGTATTAACGCTGCAGAACGTGAAAAAATTGCAGCTCAGTTTGAAGGAGATGCACAACGTATTTTGATCGTTGAAAAAGCAAAAGCGGAAGCAGAAAGCAAGCGTTTACAAGGTCAAGGTATTGCCGATCAGCGTCGTGAGATTGCGCGTGGTTTGGAAGAATCTGTAGAAGTATTGAACAAAGTGGGAATCAATTCGCAAGAAGCTTCTGCATTGATTGTAGTAACGCAGCATTACGATACCTTACAATCGATTGGAGAAGAAACCAATAGTAATTTAATTTTACTGCCAAACTCTCCACAAGCCGGAAGTGACATGCTCAACAATATGGTAGCGAGCTTTACCGCAAGTAACCAAATTGGAGAGGCCATGAAAGAAGCCAAACGTAAAAAAGGAGATGCTGAAAAGTAAGCTCTAAAACCATATACAAATCCCGAAGCCAAACGTTTCGGGATTTTTTATGCGTATATTTAAACATTCAATAAAACAATCGTAATGAAAAAAATTACAGTATTCCTATTCGTCCTTCTCGCTGCACAAGTATTTTCACAAGATATGAAAGTGCTTAAAAAAAGTGCCTTACGCGATTCAAATGCGGCTTGCAAAGCTACATTAAACGAAGACTTTAAAACGCTTCTAACCTACACACATCCAAATATTATCAAGGCTGCAGGCGGTACAGAAATTATGGAAGAATTCCTAAAAAGTACCTTTGACCAAATGAAAGCTGCTGGTTTTAAATATGAAATTGCCGAAACGAAATCTGTTTCTGATATTGTGAAAGAACAAGATGAATATCGTTGCTATGTAGAAAACTACAATGTTATGGTAATGAACGACAAGCGTATTACTGCTACAAGTTATATGATGGGTTTTTATAATGAAACTACCAAAAAGTGGACATTTGTAGAAGCGCAAGAAATGAAAGGTACTGGAAATGTGATTGCGTATTTTCCAGATTTTAAAACGTCAATGGTGATTCCTGAGAATACTATGAAGACGGAAGATATTAAAGAATAATCATTTTCTAAATCGTTTCTTTTGTTAGAAAAATAGACAGATTACGTGTCTCATCTAACATACTGAACGAAAGTTTCAGAAATTACACTCCTACGCTACTATTTTCCATTTTAGAGCACTTTTTAGCATACTTTTTCAGGAGGAAAACAAAGTGGTTTCTGGTTGTTTTTTTATGCATTAGAACGCTTCTGAGAAAGTCATTTTTTATAAGATTTTCCAATCGATTTTAAATTCCAATAAGAGAAATCTATCACTTTATTTTAGACGAAAAAAATCCCGAGAACGTCCATTTGTTCTCAGGATTTTTTATAATGGTTGGATTGGTGTTTCTCTTTTAGTTTACAATCAATTTTTTCGTAATCATTTGATCGCCTACTTTGATTTTTACAAAGTATACTCCTGTTCCAAGGCTTCCTACATTTAATCGTTGTTGTGCAGTTGCATTGAAACGCGTTTCATCAATTTTTGTGATGGTTTGTCCAATACTGTTTAACAATTCAATTTCATAAGTATTTCCAACAGTCGTATTAATCAGTACATCCACATCACTACTCGCTGGGTTTGGATAGATCGTGATGGCTTTTGCCAGATTGTTTTCACGGACTGATAGCGTACCTTCTACTCTAATATTATCAACATACGTTGAGTTACCATATCCGTTGATACTTACAAATCTTAAAATTATATTATTTCCAATATATGAGTTTAAATCTACCGTTTCTGTTCTCCAATTCGAAGCATCTGTCGGTTCCCAAAAACTTGTTGTGGATGGAACCGTGGCTAATGCGGTGCCGTCTTTAAGATATATTTGAGTAAAATTATTTCCACAATCTACTGAAATATCAATGCGCAAACCGTCACTAAAGGCAGTATTGTATTGTGCTTTTGCAAGATCGAAAAATAATGAAGCATCGGTTGCATTGGTCAAATCTACATATTCCATAACAAATGCATCTAACGCACCGTTTGAAATATAATAATTACTGTGATCCATCAAAAAAGCTCTTGTACTATTCCCATCAACACCCGTAATATTATCTACAAGCTGCCATACTCCTTCTCCATCTGGATCGATGACAAACCAACCTTCAGGAAGTTCACTAGACGTTTCTAAAGTTTCTTCAAAATTCATTGGAGCGCCCGATATAAGTGCCGTAAAATCGAGTGTTTGTTCGTTGTTTATTGTAAAATTATCTCCTGACAAAGAAGCCCACACGCGTAAGGTTGTATCTCCATTTGTTGTGAGATTTGCTGGTGTGGTGAAGTTGTACACTGCCGATTCTCCCGAAGCCAATGTATTTGTATATGTTTCTTGAACGATAGCGCCCGATCCTATTTGATAGGATACGTTAAAGTTGGATTGAGGAGTGACTCCATCATTACTTATGTTCGCTGAAATAATTACTGGAGATGTATTACAAATTATATTGAAATCGTTTTCTACATTATTAATGGTGTTTACTGCCAAGTCGAGCATCTGTTGACAGTTAAATAAGCCGCCATCGTTTATATTTATTGCGTTTGTTCGTAATGATTCCCATCCATTTCCACCTTTGGCACTTACAGCAACCCAAGTTGTTTCTAAAGGATCTGCTAGTGGTAGCGTGATGGTTGTAGCTGCTGTATTTCCTACTACTTCCATGTATTTTTCTCCTAAAAAATATACATCATACGAAGTAGCGTCGGTAACTGCGTTCCACGATATGGTAATTCCATCTGGACATATTTGAGGAATAGTTACACCTGTAACAGACGATGCTACAGAGAAATTTACAGGCGATTGACTTGTTAAACCACCATTAGTTACACGCATCAAACATTCACCTGAAACCATACTTCCAGGAATAGACCAATTGAAATTTCTTGCGGTTGATGATAAATTTGCGATTGTTGACCAACTAGCGCCATTGTCTGTAGAAAGTTCTAATGTCGTTACGCCACCAGTCAAATTATTGTAATCCCAGTGAACTACTGTAGATGATCCTGCCGCTAATTTTTCTCCTCCTATTGGATGTGTTAGCGTGATTCCGTCAGTAATAATTTCATATACTACATGGTATTTTTGTGGTCCAAACGGAACATTCAATCCGTTAATATTAATGTTGTACGTTCCTGCAGTTGGATTGGTAATTGAAACTTGTTCCATGTTGTTTCTACGATCTGTTCCTGGTGCGGCATCTAAGTCTAAGAATGTTGCAATTGGTGAAAAATCTAAAATCCAAGGTTGGTATGTGGTACTGTTTGGATCTGTTACCAATAAATCTAAGTCATTGACCAACGCTATTGGCGCTCCTGACGCTGCTGGCACATCATCCCAATAGACCATAAAACGGACTTCTCTAGTATTTGCAGGTACGATTATAGAATGATTGTTGCTATTTCCTTGTGTTACGGTCGCCTCTAAATGATGTCCTTTTTCAATCAACATGGCAGCTCTTAATGCGTTGACCATTCCCCATCCAAATCTAAAATCTGGTCCAGGATTTCCGTAATCATTTGCCGTGTTTAACATCGCAGCTTTGATCAATCCTGAATCTGGAAAGTTTCCTCCATGTAAGTTTGCGTATGCTTCATACAATTGTGCTGATACACCTGCGATTCCTGGTGCTGCTCCAGAAGTTCCTCCAAATGTTTGGTATCCGTTGTTTGTAGATGTGGAAACTTGATTTTGTCCGTGTGCGGTAATATCTGGTTTGATACGTCCATCATGTGCAGGTCCACGACTGCTTGAGCTTACTAAATTTCCGTTGAAGAATGTATTTGCTACTGCAATACCATTTTTACCTTGCTTTGCGCCTCCGGTAATATTTCCCCAGCCTGCTCCTGCTCCATATTGGCAATCAATTGTTCCTTCATTTCCTGCTGAGAACACGTGTAATACTGAAGGCATATCACTTATTTGTGTATCTACAATTCTTGTACTTGATGTGTATCCTGCATTGCAACTGGTTCCCCAAGAGTTGTTTGTAATTTGTACAGCACCACTATTCAACAAATTTACTGTGGGTCCATCTAAAAAGGCAATGGCATGTGATGCTACATATATTTCACTTCCTGCTGCCATTCCTCTGAAGGAAGGATTTAAGTTTCCGGCTCCTGCCATAATTCCAGACACTCCTTCTGCATGTGTTCCCGTGTTTTCTGTAACTTCAATATTCAATCTTCCTTGAAAATCGATGTGTGGATATACTACGCCATCATCACGTATTAATAAGCCAACTCCTGCTCCTGTGTAGTTTCTTCCAGTTGGTGTTTGGGTGTCTAAGTTTGAAGAACGATGAATGCTTCTACCTCTTACGTCTTCTAATACAGGCGTTGGTGGGATTAATTCCACCCATTTTACATAAGGTTTAGAAACTACTTCCTCCATTTGATCATAAGGAATTGCAACTTGAAGGTAGTTATTGTTACTATCTGTATAATCATCTTTAATCACAACAGAATTGAGGCTAGAAAGTGCGCGTTTAACGAAACTCTTATCGATAAAACCATAAAATTCTAACATTGCGACAATGCTGTTTCCTTCCATTGCATGCGCATCGATATTATTAAGTTTTATTTTTAATGATTTTTTGAAGTAGTTTTCAATAGGAATGATAGACACAATTCCTGATTCTTCTAGAAAAGAAATGTCTGTGTTTTGAGGAAAATATACTGAATATATTTTATCAGGATAATACTCAATCAATTTTAGATTTCTTTGTGCAAAATCATCTTGAATTGCTTGTACTGGTGTCTCACTGAAACGTACCCAAGCAAAAAATCCGTCGTCAAATTTGGCAGATTCTGGCATGGAATTCCAGTTAAATGTCGAAATATTGTTTGGCAGTGTAATTAACTCATCTTGAAAAAGCACAGTACTTTGTGCAGCAAGAAAGTTTGTGTTTACTAAGAATACTGCCAATAGAAAAGGGATGAAAGAGCTGGGTAAACTCTTCACTAGAGTAATTTTTTTCATGACAATTTAAATTAAGTTTTTTAGGGTCTAAAAGCGAATTTTTGCTCATTAACGGTTGATGTTAATGATAACTATTTGTAAAAAACGCAGTTAGATCGCTAATATAATGATTAGTTTATAAAAAAATGTTAATATTTTTGCTGGTATTCTGGCTTTATCTATTTCTTTTTTAGGTTTTTAGCCAAGAAAATTTTAATTTTTCCATTCTTTTAACCTGTCTAAAAATTGCTTTCCTTTCTTGGTTAAATTATTAAATTTAGGTAAAGTGGTATACTTATGAATTTTTTCAAGATAAATTGGAATACTTTTTAATTTTTCAAAAACTTTTTTGCTAAAGAGAGAATTATTGTTTTTGAAGAATTTTTCCCAGTCAAATTCATGTATAACATTCAAAGAATATTTTGTGATTATTTTACTTAAAAAAAACTTATCATATAATCCATTTAGAACATCTCCTCTCTTTCTATCTTTTAAATACGTTACTGTTTTATCTATTATTAGTTTATCATCATTAGATAATAAATTGCTCTTTTTCAGTTGTAATAATGCTCTTATTGCCATAACAGAGTTCTCATTTTTCAAGTGTAAATATGCTCTTGCAGCTGTAATAATTTCAGTATTAATTCCTAAATCATTCATTTTATCTAAGGAAATATTAAAATCTTTTGAGCTATTTTTTAAGTATTTTTCACCATCCATCAATAAACGATTTAATCCCCTTAATAAATAGTTAATCGACAACATATAGTTATACGCTTGCCCCTTGGATAATGCTTCCTTATAGGAACCAAAAACATTCCTAAAATCAATTCTTCTATTTTTTTTTATCCAAATTATATTTTCGGTTATTTCTTTTTCTGTCAAATTATTTAATCCTTCATAAAAGAATAAGAAGCCTCTAAATAATCTATAAAAACATTTTAATGCATTCTCTTCAACTTTATTTAAAGTAATTTTTGAAGTTTCATATAATGTAATCTCTCTTCCAAAATCCTCTAAAATTAAAGAGCTTCCTGCTAATAAAACATGCTCTAATAGATTTCTTTTTTGTTCTTGTTCAGGAACAAAGGCTTTTTCTTTACTAAATAATTTACTGAAAGTAGGTAGTATATCTTCATCTGTTTCCTCAATAAAGTTTTTTAGGTTTTGAAATTCCACAAACAAATTTTTAAAATCATATATAGATAATTCTTCTATAAAATTTTTATCATCATGCTTATTAAAAACATATAAAATGCTTGATAAACTGTCTTTGATTGGTAATAACTCAGTATAATTTTTATCATTAATATCTATGGATTTTAAAGACATTTTAAGATATTTCCAAAATATAACTTTGTATGAAGATCTACATTCCTTAAGTTCTTTTAATTCTATATCCATTTGAGCTGAACTGTATAAAAAAACTTCTTTACTATCTCTTATTTTTTGTTTATTATCAGAACAACTAAAAGTTAAAATAAATACTGTGAGTAAAAGAAAAATATTTCTTTGCAAATGTTTAATTTTCATCTTAAATATTTTGATTTATAAATATATTTAACCTACTTTTTTTGTAAGTTAATTATCTTAAATATAAAAGATTTTTACTAAATTTTTACTCCTAAAACAAAAAAAGACTGCACATTTGTACAGTCTTTAGCTATAGGAGTTATATATTTGTTTATAATTCTGCTGCCGCTGCTACTAATAAAGCATTTTTATCTTGCGACGCTTTTTCAATGAATTCGTTGATTTTTTCGTTGCGTTCTTGTCCATTTTTTAACAAAACGCCCAAGGTAATCATAGCAGCAATGCGTGTTCCTGATTTTTTAGCGGCTGTTGCAAACAATGGTTCTAAATCTTCATACGCTACATTTTCTGCTAAGGTCTGAATCTTCTGTTTTGCAATTTGCTGTTTTTCTTCAGGAAGATTGGTATATTTTTTTCCCAATTGTTTGATTTCTTCAATCGGTGGTCGCTGGTGCTGACTTTTTTGTGGTTGTGATTGATTTTGTTGCTGTGGCTTTGGTTTTTGTTTCGCCCACGTATCACGCAAACCAACTGTTTTGTTGAAGATGAGTTTTTCACTCGTAGTATCTTCATCTACACAAAAATACCCCAAACGTTGAAATTGAAAACGATCGCCAATAGTGGCTTCTTTCAAATACGGTTCTACAAAGGCATTTACGATGTGTAACGAATCAGGATTGATGAATTCCATAAAGTCTTTGTCTTTGTGACTGTCTGGCGCTTCATCCGAAAACAAACGATCGTACACGCGCACCTCAGCTGTTTCAGCATGCGCAATAGAGACCCAATGCAAAGTTCCTTTTACTTTGCGTACGCTGGCTTCTGTTCCGCTTCCACTTAAACTGTCTGTGTCGTACGTACAGTGAATTTCTGTAATATTTCCACTTTCATCTTTTACGACAGCTTCTCCTTTGATGATGTATGCGTTTTTGAGTCGCACTTCTTTTCCAAGAGTCAATCGAAAGAATTTGCGGCTTGCTTCTTCTTTAAAATCTTCACGCTCAATGTATAATTCTCTTGAAAAAGGTACTTTACGGCTACCCGCAGTGGCATCTTCTGGATTGTTTTCAGCTTCTAGCCATTCTTCTTTTCCTTCTGGATAGTTCGTAATGACCAATTTCACCGGATTAAGGACTGCCATCACACGATTGGCAGTTTTGTTTAAATCTTCGCGAATGCAAAATTCTAATAGCGACACATCAATTACATTTTCACGCTTTGCCACTCCAACCGTTTCCACGAATTTTCTGATCGCTGCTGGCGTATATCCTCTTCTACGCAACCCTGAAATAGTTGGCATACGCGGATCATCCCAACCTGAAACAATATTTTTTTCTACCAATTTGAGCAATTTACGCTTACTCATGATGGTGTAACTTAGGTTTAAACGCGCAAATTCTCGCTGTTTTGGTGGTAAAGGATAGACTTCCTTGCTGTATTCAAATACGTGGTCTCTAAACCAGTTATACAGCTTTCTGTGCGGTTTGAATTCTAACGAACATAAGGAATGAGAAATTTGCTCGATGTAATCGCTTTCCCCATGTGTCCAATCATACATTGGGTAAATACACCAATCGTCCCCAGTTCGGTGATGATGTGCATATAAGATTCTGTACATGATTGGATCGCGCATGAGCATGTTCGGATCTTCCATGTCAATTTTGGCGCGTAGTACATGTGTTCCTGCTTCAAATTCACCATTTTTCATACGTTGAAACAAGTCTAAATTTTCTTCTACGCTTCTATCTCTGTACGGACTGTTGGTTCCAACTTCGGTTGGCGTTCCTTTTTGTTCCGCCATTGCTTCCGACGATTGCGAATCGACATAGGCTTTTCCATCTTTGATCATTTGAATCGCCCAATCGTACAATTGCTGGAAATAGTCTGAAGAGTAACATTCGTTTTCCCATTGGTATTCTAGCCAAGCGATATCGCGCTTTATCGCATCTACATATTCTTGTTCTTCTTTGGCTGGATTGGTATCATCAAAACGAAGATTTACAGGCGCATTGTATTTTTCACCCAAACCAAAACTAATTCCAATCGCTTTGGTATGTCCAATATGCAAGTAGCCATTTGGTTCTGGTGGAAATCGAAAACGCAAATTGTCTTTTGGCATTCCGTTTGCCAAATCTTCTTCTATAATGTGCTCAATAAAATTGAGTGATTTTCCTTCTTCAGACATTCTGTTTCTTATTATAAAAATAGATCGACAAAATTAAGGAATTCAACCGAATATCTGCGAAAAAACCTGCTTTGATGTTATGTAATAAAAGCACTATTGGAAATATTTATATTTTTTTGAAAAAATCTTGTGTTTTGGCATTGTAAAAGAATATATGCAATTACTTTAACAAAAAAATAAAGATATCCTAACAATTTTATGTAAATGATGCGACTATCCTATTCATTTCTATATATTTATGCGAAATTCATAATCTACTTTTTTTTAGCTGTCATTTTTCTATGCGATACCTATTTGTTTAGTCATTTCTTATAGAGAATTTACAAGATGATTCCGCAAACAATTTACCGTATTCTTTCGCCTGTTGACAAGTTGATATTTTGACATTTATGCAGTATTTTAGCTGCATTAAGAAGACTTTATTTATGGGAATTATTCGTGTTACCAACATTCGTGTGTATGCCTTTCATGGATGTTTGGAAGAAGAAAGTAAAATTGGAAGTGATTATAGAGTAGACGTCGCTGTAAAGGCAAATCTGCAAATTTCTGCAAAAAGTGACGAATTGGACGATACGGTTGATTATGTTCATATTAATAGAATTGTGAAGGAAGAAATGGGCATTCGTTCTAAGTTATTAGAGCATGTAGCAAGACGTATTTTGAATCGTATTTTTGGTGAAATTGCCATTGCCAACGAAGCTACTGTCGAAGTTTCTAAAATAAATCCTCCTATTGGTGGTAACGTTCAAATGGTTACGATTGAAATGACTTCAAAACGCTCGTAGCAATATTATTTTAATAGTCCTTTTTTGTTGCATAGAATATAAAATTAGTTAAATTTGCAGTCACTATTCACTTATGGCGTCGTGGCCGAGTGGCTAGGCAGAGGTCTGCAAAACCTTGTACAGCGGTTCGAATCCGCTCGACGCCTCATAAAACAAAACCTTCTGAATTGTCAGAAGGTTTTTTTGTATCGTTCGGTTTCTATTTTCTTAAGTAATTCTAGCATAACCACCTTTTACAATCATCAGCACGCCAAAAACAATGATGATGATGCTTACCCATTTTTTGGCTTTGAAGATAAAACGCGGTGTCATTTTGCTTTTTAGTTTCTTAGCTAATGAAATCTTCAAAATATCCATCACCAATAGCGTGATTAAAATGGTTGAAATAAAGATGAATAAACCATATTTTGTATCTCCTGTAATTTTACTGGCTGTGGCGATGGCTACGATCCATCCTGCTAAGACTCCAAAGTTGATAAAGTTTAGAAAAAATCCTTTGATGAATAAACCAAAAAGGTTTTTCCGAGTGTCTACACTGTAGTGTTCTCGAACAATTTTTCGAAACGATTTTGAGGTTTTTATATAGGAAATGACGCCATACGCGCAGAGAATCAGTCCTCCAAAAATGATCAGGTTTGGATCGTCTTTTACCTTTTCAATCAAACCAGAAGTACTGTAATAGGCAAAGATGATGAAGACAATATCTGCAAATATGGCTCCTAAGTCAAATGCTAGCGCACTTCGAAAGCCTTTGGTGATGCTAATTTCTAGTAATAGAAAAAATATAGGTCCAATAGCGACAAAGGATAAAAATAATCCATATAAAATTGCGTACTGTAATCCTTCAACCATATAACAAATGTAGTAAAAGAGAAGTAATTACTGCTTTTTATATTCCATTTCTGGTGTTATTTTTTTGAGTTTTCTTTTTCTTTCTTTCTTTTTGGTGATTTTGAGGAATCATTTTTCATTTTTTTATAATGTTCAGCTTAAATTTATTGTGATATGTACTTCTTTTTTATCAGACAAAACAGAAAAGGAAAACGTCTAAATGGCAGTTTAGACGTTTTAAATATTGATTGATGAATTTGTATGTTGAAAGGCTATTTTACCTTTATTTTTCCTCCGAAGACTCTGTCTTTTTTAACTGTTGTTGGATCACCGTGAATTTCGATATATCCACCCGCTCTTACTTTGGCATCTGCCAATACAGAAGCGGATACGTATGCTTCTCCGCCTGCGCTTACTTTTACTTTGGTTTGCTCTGTTAAGAGTTTTTTTCCTTCGTAAATTCCGCCTGTGTTTAGTACTACTTCTTGATGTTTTACTGTTCCAGAAGCTTCAATGATTCCGCCAGTTACGGCTCTGGAATCTAAGTTATCTACTTCCAAGTTGGCAATGATTTTTCCGCCTTCTTGTGTTTTTAATTTTAAGTATGGTTGTGTCATCGTTTCGTTGGCGACGATGATCGCACCTTCATTGGCATCGATGATGTCTACACTTTTGTAATATACTTCTACAAACGTTTGTGATCCATCAAAAATACGGTCGAATTTCATACGAATTTTTAGTTTTCCACGCTTGTTTACAATTTCTACATCTTCGGTGTCGGCTCCTGTGATGACCACTTTATTTTCGTCGGATTTGATTAAGTTGATTTCTATCAAATCAAATACCTTTACTTCGTCAAAATCGCCTACTTCTTTTTCAATTGGTTTTTGTGCTGTTACTGTGTATGCAAGTACGAATAGCATGCATGTGAATATATATTTCATAACCCTTGGTTTAATTGTTTGTTTGTAAAGAGTATTTAAAAAACGTTTTGTTACAGTTTTTATTTAATTTTTTATGAGAAACATCTTTTTTAATTGAAATTTCTTTGATTGATTTTTTATGTACTTAATTGTTAATTAAGGTTTTACCGTACTTCTCATTGATTTATATTTTGTAAGTTATGACAAACTTAAAAACCACAAATCATGAAAAAAAAGAATTTAAAATCGTTGAAACTCAACAAGCAAAAAGTTTCAGAATTGACAATTGAAAAGTCTACAGGTGGAACAGGAAGTTACTACACCATTTTTCCATATTTATTTTGTGGAGCTGGTCCTACTACTAGTTTTGGTCAGTATGCATGTCAGGTTGACTGTATTTGTGATACTGGTTTAGAATGTGCTTAGGATTCTAAAAGTAAAAATATAGAAAAGAAGTTGTTTAAAAAGTTAATGAAAACATCATTCTGAGCTTGATACTGAATCGAGTTCAGCACAGGCTTCAGAATCTCATCACACTGATTTTCAAATAGTATGAGAAACCGAATCAAGTTTGGTTTGACGAAATCTTTACTTTTTAAACAACTTCTTTTTTATTTCAACTTCACCGCAGTTCCTGTAATACTTACCATGACTGCACCACCTGAACTGATTTCCATGTCTACATGAATGCCTACCACACCATCTGCACTCAGTTTTTGCGCATTGTCTAGTAATTTTTGAAATGTTTTTTCTTTGACATCTTCAATCGCTTCTTCTACTTGTGCATAGTATTTTTTCATGTTGAACATGTCTTTGAACGACATGCCTTTGTAACTGTAATTAACACTGTAGGTCATTCCTGAAACTAAGCCTAAATATTCAATGATTTCTCTGTTTTGAAAACTGTCTGTGGTTGTAAAGATCATTTTGATATACGATTTTAGATTGTTGATTTGTGATTGTTTGAAACGTAAGTATTTATTTTTTGAAAATGTTACAGTTTGGTTAGTTTATGGGTTTACAGGTTTATGAGTTTAGTATATTTCGAAGTACTTCTCGATACGATTTTTCGTATAACGATTTGAAAATTTGAAAATGTACCAATGGCGATTTTGCTTCTATGACAAATATTGTAATAATTTACACTTTCAGACTTCTAAACCAAAAATCAAAACTTTTCTGTGAAATCGCTTGCTTTTGTCATAGAAATCGAAGTGACGTTTTTTTAATGTAACGATTTGATAATTTGATAATGTACCTATGGTAATTTCAAAGACTAATCCTACTTTAATTTTGACAGATTGCCACGACTTCGTCTCGCAATGACGTAACAAAGATTTTCTAAGAATACTTGGTTTTGTCATAGAAATCAAAATAACATTTTTTAAATGTATCAATTTGAAAATGTACCAATGGTCACTTTGCTTCTATTACAACTATTGTAATAATTTATACTTTTAAATTTCTAAACCAAAAATCAAAACTTTTCTGCTAAATCAATTGCTTCTGTCATAGAAATCGAACTAACACATTTTTAATGTATTAATGTTAAATGATACGTCATTGCGCGGAAGCATGACAAAGCAATCTGTTAATTCAAATAACAGCTACGTTTTATGATAAACAGATTACCACGTCGCTAGCGCTTCTCGTAAAGACGAATCATAGTTTTATCAAAGAAAACAATTGCTACATTTTCAAATTAATACATTAGTACATTAACGATTAAACTTCAACCTCAACGCGTTTTCCTAATAAATCGAAATCCAAATGACGCTTGACTAAGTCTGTATTTTTCACTTTTACGACAACCTCATCTCCAAGTTGATACATGTTTTTGGTGACTTCACCTACCAAGGCATATTGCTTTTCATCAAACGTGTAATAATCGTCTCTGATTTCTCTGATGCGAACCATACCTTCACATTTGTTAGAAATGATTTCCACATAAATTCCCCATTCCGTCACACCTGAAATCACTCCTAAGAATTCTTCATCTTGGTGATCTTGCATGAATTTTATTTGCATGTACTTGATGGAATCTCTTTCTGCACTAGCTGCCAAGGCTTCCATTTTGGACGAATGCTCACATTTTTCTTCGTATTCTTCTGCATCTGCAGATTTTCCACCATCTAAATAATACTGCAATAAACGGTGTACCATCACATCCGGATAACGACGAATTGGTGAGGTAAAGTGTGAATAGTAATCAAATGCCAATCCGTAATGTCCAATGTTATTGGTCGTATATTTTGCCTTGCTCATGCTTCGAATTGCCAATGTATCTACCATATTTTGCTCACCTTTTCCTTTTACATCTTCCAACAATTGATTCAATGAATTCGTCGTACTTTTTCTCGTTTTTAGATTCAAAGAATAGCCAAATCGAGAGATAATGGTTTGCAAATTCGCAAGTTTTTCTACATCAGGTTCATCATGCACACGATATACAAAAGTTTTTTCAGGTTCTTGTTTTCCTATGAACGCCGAAACACTTCTGTTAGCTAACAACATAAATTCTTCAATTAACTTATTCGCGTCTTTTTGTGTTTTGAAATACACACCTTCTGGATTGTTATCTTCATCTAAATTGAAACGCACTTCTACTTTGTCAAACGAAATCGCACCTTGATACATTCGTTTTCCACGCATGATTTTTGCCAATTCATCCAGTTTCAACGTAGCTTCTACAATTGCTGGATCAACTGTGTAGGCTTCTCCAGTTAACGAAATATCCGCTGGAATTTCATTGCCTTTGGTTTCGATAATCACTTGTGCTTCTTCGTACGCAAATCGTTTGTCAGAATACGTTACTGTTCGTCCAAACCATTCTTTTAGTACTTGCGCTTTATCGTTCATTTCAAAGACTGCTGAGAAGGTATATTTTTCTTCATTTGGTCTCAACGAACATGCTCCATTTGATAGTATTTCTGGTAGCATTGGTACCACACGATCTACTAGATACACTGAAGTTGCACGTTCATACGCTTCGTCATCTAACGCTGTTCCTGGTTCTACATAGTGTGACACATCTGCAATGTGAATTCCGATTTCATAGTTGCCATTTTCTAGGATTTGAAACGATAAGGCATCATCAAAATCTTTGGCATTTTTTGGATCGATTGTGAATGTCAGCACCTCACGCATGTCGCGACGTTTTTTGATTTCTTGTTCTTGAATCGAAGTATCTAATTTATTTGCCGATCGTTCTACGTGTGCTGGAAATTCGTGTGGCAGACCATATTCTGCCAAAATCGAATGAATTTCAGTATCGTGTTCGCCTGGTTTTCCAAGCACGTCTTTTATGATTCCGAAAGGCGAATCGGCTCTTGCTGGCCAATCTTCAATTTCGACAATTACTTTTTCACCATCTTTGGCATTGTTGATTTTACTTTTTGGAACAAAGATATCTGTGTACATTTTTTGATTGGAAACAATCACAAACGCAAAGTTTTTTTGCATCTGTAAAACTCCGACAAATTCTGTTTTTGCACGTTTTATAACGCTTGTAATTTCACCTTCTGGGCGATTGTTTCTTCTGCGTTTGTATACATATACTTCTACTTCATCTCCATCCAACGCGCGGTTGAGTTTGTGACTCGGTACAAAAATATCTTCTTCAAATTCGTCACAAATCACAAAGCCTTGTCCGCGTGCCGTCATATCAACAATTCCTGTGTAGTATTCCGTACTTCCAATCACACGGTATTTTCCACGATCTATTTCCTCAATTTTTTGTTTTGCTTTGAGTTTTTTGAGTGTTTTTATAATTTGATTTCTTCCGCTGGTATCTCTTATGTTTAAAATTGCAGCGATTTGTTTGTAGTTATACACTTTTTTGGAAGATTTTTTAAATATCTGAAGGATCGCATCTGTAAGATTTGGAATCTTGTGCGATTTCTTTTTTTTCTTTCTTGCCATTATATCATTCTGTTTTACACGATTATACGTGTATTTTCGGTTTTATATTATTTTAATACAATTCTAAAAAAGTACACCGAAATTACTTTTCTAAAATATACATTTTTGCGTCAGGAAAATTGTGTTTTTGGGAAATTAACAGTTTCATTGAAAACACAACGAGTAGGAGAGAAGCAGTAATAATTCTGATGCAAATATAGAAATATTTTACAATTTGTATTTTGCAACGCATTAAATTCATGTTATGTATGCGTAAAGATATTTGGTTTTTGATTGTGAATCCGACTTCAGGAAGTTTCTCGCGTAAGCGAAAATGGAAACAGATTACAACCACTTTTGAAGCGAACAAACTGCCATTTAAAGCTGAGTTCACCACAAAACCTCAACATGAATATGAAATTGTAATTGAAGCGTTGGAAAAAGGCTATCGAAAGTTTGTGAGTGTTGGTGGTGATGGCACGTTACATCATATTGTCAATGGATTGATGCAACAGCAAATCGTTTCACGTGATGAAATTAAATTGGCAGTGATTCCTTTAGGAACTGGAAATGATTGGGTAAAGACGTATCAAATTCCAAAAAATATTACCAAAGCTGTGGAGATTATCAAAACTGAACATACGATTCTTCAGGATATTGGAAAACTTACATTACTTAATGAGCAAAAAACCGTGTATTTTAATAATGTAGCGGGTTTGGGTTTTGACGGATATGTCGTCAAACGCAATGAACGTCTCAAATTTTTAGGTCCGATTTCTTTTTTAGTGTCTACTGTTTTGGGATTGATCAACTATCGATTGTCTGAGTTTACAGTAAAAAGCAAAGAAAAACAGATCACTAGCAAATCGTTATTAACCATTGTTGGCATTTGTCAATATTCTGGTGGCGGCATGCAATTGACCAAAGATGTAGATCCACAAGATGGCTTATTTGATGTTTCTATGGCTAAAAAATTTACATTTTGGTCTTTGGTAAAAAATGTTTCAAGTTTGTTTAACGGTACAATTGTCCATCATCAGCAAGTGGAAACTTTTAAAACTGATGTAGTTACTATTACAACTTCACAAGAAAATATCTATATTCAAGCGGATGGCGAACTTGTGGGAACGTCTGGATTTACTGGGGAAATTGTGCCAAAGGCATTGAATTTTGTGGTTCTAAAATTGTGAGTTTGAAACTCACAATAACAAGGTCTGAGACTCACTCAAACAATGTATTTTTACACGATATTAATCAAGTTTCAAATCTTAAACATTCAACAAAACAGCCGATTTCTTAAAAAAAGTTAAAAAAATCTTAAGAAAAGTGTAACAAAATCAAATTTCTTACGTCTATAATATAACAGCCAAGTCAAAATTTGATTCTAAAATCATGAAAAGAGTATATAAAGTCATCTTGTTATTTATTGTGATCTTCGTCACAGGCGTACTCTCGTTTGGCAGTTATATCAATTCTTCCCTTAAAAAAGAGACTGAAGTCAAAGCCGTAGATGTTCAAAAAGATTCTATGAAAAATGCTGCGGTTGATTTTTATTATTTGAACTAGTTTTCTTATTTTTAGAATATTACAATTTCATCATTTTGTTCAATGACCAATTTTGTCACCGTAGCAACATTTACTTATCATTACGAATATGCAGTTTTGCGTATGATTTTGGAACAGAAAGGCATCAACTATTTTTTTGAAAACGATATGATGTTAAGCGTATTCCCTTTCTATTCCAACGCAATTGGTGGTATTTCGTTGAAAGTCCACAAAAACGATGTGGAAGTCACCAAACAAATTTTAGAGGATTTTTACGGCAAGCAATCGCATTTGCGTATTGTGTAATTTTTGATTGTGATTTGATGACTTTTTAAATCGAATTTAGATTGATGTGTAGTTAGTGACTTGATTGTACACGCATTTCTCTGTACATGTCAAAACCATTGTACACAATTTCTCCCGAGAAACCTTTTGGAATTACATAAAAATCCCCCGAATAATAGGTTACAGCAGTATTTTTTGTATCAGTAATCGTTACAGAACCATTTAAAATATACATCATTTCATCTACTTTATTTTCTGTTATTTTTTTGGTTGAGTTTATAGCTTGTTGCGACATAACTATCGATAATTCAGCACCTGTATATATTGTTGGATTTTTTAGTGTATCTATGCCTGAAAGCACTGATTTTTGAATTACAAATGGTTCTTTAGCATGTGTATTATCAGTATCAAAGCGCTTTTTTGAATATACCGCAACTTCTAAAAAATTTCCATACTTTCCTTTTGTCGTCCAACGACCTGTAAAGCCTTTTGGTACCATAAAAAAGTCTCCTTTGTTAAATACAAATTCTTTTCCTGAAATTGATTTTATGATGGCTTGTCCATTCACAACATACACAAACTCGTCTATTGCATAGTTTTTCCAATCTTGAAAAGCGTTGCTGCTTGTGGTTATATTTACGCCAATATCTATTCCTGAAAAAGCAGTTTTAGTATACAATTCTCTTGACGGATCTGCCCATTTTGGCGCAATTTTTTGGAGACCAATTCCTGAAAGTATTTCTTTATCTAGTAAAATAGTCGTATTTGAATTCTGTGATTTTGCATAAGTTATCATACATGTATACAATAAACAGCAAAGAATTATTTTTTTCATTTTTAAAATTTTAGTGTTGAACATATGCTGCGAATATTCAACTTAATTTTAGTTTGTGTTGAAAAAAATTGGTCGTACATGTACCGTTTTCTAAATCAGGAGTGATTTTTAATGTATTGCTTTGGTGTCATTCCTGTTTCAATCTTAAAAACTTTAAAAAATGTCGTTTTAGACCCAAATCCAGCTTCTTTTCCAATAGCTTCAATCGTTAATTTTTTTTCTAATACTAATAATTTTTTGGCATCTGCAACTCTGAATTTATTGATGTAAGAAGAAAAACTGACATGAAAGTTGTCATTTAATATTTGAGAAAGCTGATGTGGAGTGATGTCTAGTTCTTCAGCTACATCTTTGATTTTAAGTTGTGATGTTTTATAGAGTTGTTGCGTACGCATGAGTTCATCTACTTTTTGAATCAATTGTTGTGCAGTATCATCTTCAATCTTTTTAGATACATATTTTTTACTTTGAGAAGTATTCAAAATATATACTAGAATAGTAAGGTGAACTATGACTGAATATAAAACTGGACCTAAAATGTAGTTGGTAAATAGAGAAATCGCAAAGCTTATACAAACTGCAGAATATGCTGAGAGCACCAATAATTTAACGTATTCTTTATTTGTTTTTACTTGTAATTTAATGCCATAAAACCAAGATAGTAGCAAATATGCAGTCACAATTCCATGAATCACAAATCTGATTTTATGATCCCAGAGACTAAAAAATTCACTGAAGGGTACAAAAAAGCTAAAAAGCAGTACTAAAAGACTAACTACAGCTACATGAACTCCCTTTTTTGTATGTGTTTTTACTGCGCTTGTCATATATGCATACACACATACTGCAGAAAGTAAGTGTACAATCAATCCTAATTGAATTAACATTGGAGCTATCTGTTTGTAAAAGAAATAAAAACACGCAATACCAGTTCGTGTACTTACAAAAATTAAGACTAACACTAGGAAAAGCGTAGCGTTTTTAGCTTTAAACTTAAAAAGCAGATACATGGCAATACAAAGCGCATTGAAAACGCCTATAGAACTCACAAAAAACAGAATTTCATTATCCATTACACGCAGAAGTTGGATTTTAAAATTTCTTCTCTTCAAATTTAAAAAAACAATCCACTTTCAGAAGTATCAAGTTTCAAACATTTCTCATTATCAACAATCCACAACGTAAAACTTTTACTTTTTAAAAGCTCTACTAGAAAAAGCTTCAAACAAGAAAAAAAGAACTATAATTCACTCATTAAAAAGATCAATTCTATAAAAATGTTATAAACAATAATTATATATACTTTTTTCTTTTTTTTAAATTTTAAATAAATAATGATGATTATAATTGCTTGTGAATAGTTAGCAAAACTTTTATAGCTTTTTGTTGGAATTGTATTTT
>JBCCLH010000044.1:0-43818 GCA_039026955.1 Bacteroidota bacterium | reverse complement strand
TGCCGCCTTATAGCCCTGACTTAAATCCAATAGAGAAAAAATGGGCACAAGCTAAAAGTATGAGACGAAAATTTGGCTATACGCCTGATCAGCTATTTTTTTATGTAAAACTATGACGATTTATTTTGATTTAGCTATAGTCAATAACTTACAGAAATTGTCAAATTGAGCGCAGTCGAGATTCTTAGCTGTTCTCGTGAGCTACGCTCGGTATCTTCGAAAATGCTCGAACTGACAGTTAGTTTAATCTAATAAAAGTTAAAATATAAAATTACTGCTTAATAAACTTCTTTACCGTAGAACGATTTTGATCGTCCCTCAACTTCAAAAAGTAGATTCCATTTTGTAAAGAACTCACATCAATTTGCGAATTTGTAGTGGCGGAAACAGCTATCTTTTTGCCAGCAAGAGAATACACTTCAACCGTTTCTAAGGTATTGACGCCTTCTATATGTATAAAATTGGAAGTTGGATTCGGATAAATTTTCACATTTACCAATTCATTTTCTGCGGTAGATAACGTTCGTGAGTACGAAACTGTACTGCAATCATTACTAACGGTCACATATCGATAATCGGGTATGTACGAACCTGGATTAAAACAAATACCCATGTAAAAACCAAATATCGTTTCAGTATCCGTAGAGTTAATGCTTTTAAACATATTACTAAAACTTACGGGCAAATCGTTGGGTGGCAACGCATATTCTTGTACGGTATAGGGAATTCCTGTATAGTTACACCACAAACCAAGATCGACTAAATCATCCTCAACGCTTGCAATGTCAGTTGATGCATTTTGCAAATCATCTACCAAGGCATAGGTATTCAAAAACTCATACGCAGTTGTGAGCTCAAATCGTGTCAGTCCTTCACTGGTAGTACCTGAGGAACCATCAAAAAAGTTAGAAACGGAGAATTGATATTGTGACAAAAAAGCGTCCAATGCCGTTACACCTGATTGTCCAGTATCTTTTAAAGTTTGCACCCAACTCACTGTTGTAGGTACTTTAAAACTCATTTTGTTATATGCTAAATATAATTGACTTACATGAAAGTCAAATTCATTAAATATAGAGTCCACATCTACTATGTTTTGTGGATTTGCATACATGGCGGAAAGTTTTTCCAAATAACCATCCACACGCGATTGTTCCAAAAAAGGATTGTCATAATCGGGATCGCTGGCGTTATTCTTAATCTCCCTTAGCACTAATAACTGGGCGTCTAGTTCGTAATTCTGTTGAATAAATGGATCAATGGTACACTGTGCGTTTAAGTTGTATACAAAAGCACAAAATAAAATGAAGAATACAGTTCTTTTCATGTTGGTTGTTTTAGTAAAAGTTAGCGGGAGATATTATAATAACATCAAAGACAATACTTTACCCTACCGTGAATTATCATTTTTTTACAAATACCACTAAAAAATCGTACTTCTTTATCTAAACTACAAAGAAATATTTGTATCTATTGTGAGGTTTTTGCGGATTTTTTAAGTAAAAAAGCCGTGACTAAATAATCACGACTTTACCTTATTTTGCTGCTCGTTCTATTTATTTCCCAGGAAAATCAGCTTTGCGCTTTTCTAAAAACGCCGTGGTTCCTTCTTTGAAATCTTCTGTTCCAAAACAGTTTCCAAACTCTTCAATTTCAATCGCATATCCGTTGACACCATCTGTATAATTTGCATTGATGGCTCTGATAGCGCCACTGATCGCAACTAAAGAATTTTTCATGATTTTTCCTGCCAATTTATACGCCAATGGCAACAATTCTTCTTGCGTTGTCACGTGATTTACCAAACCGCATTGTTTTGCTTCTTCAGCACCAATCATGCCCGCTGTCATCACCATTTCCATTGCTTTTCCTTTGCCGACCAATTGTGGCAAACGCTGTGTTCCGCCATATCCTGGAATCACTCCCAAAGATACTTCTGGCAAGCCCATTCTGGCATTATCACTTGCTACTCTAAAGTGTGCTGACATTGCCAATTCCAATCCGCCACCGAGTGCAAATCCGTTGACGGCAGCAATGACAGGTTTGCTTAAGTTTTGTACAAAATCGAATAAAATTTCTTGTCCTTTTGCTGCTAATTTTCCACCTTCTTCCACAGAGAAATCTGCAAATTCGCTAATATCTGCGCCTGCTACAAACGCTTTTTCACCACTTCCTGTCAGTACAACTACTTTGGTGTCTTCTTCTGTTTCTAAGGTAGCAAAAGCAGTGTGTAATTCCTGAATGGTATCACGATTTAAGGCGTTTAATTTTTTGGGACGATTGATCGTTACGGTTGCAATTCCGTTTTCTTTGTGTACAAGGATGTTTTCGTAGCTCATGGTTGTTTGATTTTTGGAAATGACACTCTAAAGGTAGTGCCTCTGTTTTCTTCTGATGTAAAAGTAATATTTCCGTTGTAAGTTTCGACAATATTTTTTACCATTCCGAGACCTAATCCCATTCCACTGGTTTTTGTGGTAAATTTTGGCTCGAATATTTTGGGTGCGTTGTCTTTTGAAATTCCAATTCCGTTGTCTTGAACCGTGATCATGACTTTGTCGTTGAGTTCAAAAACACGGACATCGATTCGCGGTGGACGTTCGTGTGAAATCGCTTGAATGGCATTTTTAACCAAGTTGGTTACCACGCGAATCAATTGGGTACGATCAAACTTGGCGATGATTTTTTCTTCTTCGTGTGTGTAGTTGATATACTCTTCGTTGAACAAATCCATTGCCAAACGCGTAATTTCAACTACATTCAGCATTTCATTCTGCTGCGCAGGCATTTTGGCAAAGTTTGAAAACGCCGAAGCAATGTTACTCATCGTATCTATTTGCTGAATGATGGTTTTAGAATATTCGTCTACTTTATGATTAATATTTGGATCGTTCGGATCGAATTTTCGTTGGAAACTTTGCACCGTTAAGCGCATCGGCGTCAGCGGATTTTTGATTTCGTGTGCCACTTGCTTTGCCATTTCGCGCCACGCTTGTTCTCGCTCGCTTTTTGCCAGTTTTACCGCACTTTCTTCCAACTCGTCAATCATACTGTTGTACGCGTTGATTAGATTGTAGATTTCTTCTCCTGCATCTTCTACAATAATTTTTTCATTGCGCTTATTGAAACGTGTTTGATCCAGTTTCGAGCCTATTTTTTTAAGTGATTTTGTAATGTATTTTGAGATGAAATACGCAAAGATAATCGCGATAATCAACATTAATACGTATGTGTAGCCCAATCGCGTTAAGAATTCTCGGAGTTCACTATCGCTAAACGTATTGTCTAATTTATAGCGTAAGTTGATAATTCCTAGTGGTTTTGACTTGATGTCGGTAATAACACTATAGGAAGATTGATATTGTGCTTCATCCTCCACAATATTCTCTTCCACATAGTGTTTATCCACATCATACTGCAGATTGTTTAAAATTTCCGCAGGCAAACATTCAACGATTCCTTCACTGCGAATAGAAGTATCAGAGGTAATCAAAAAACCACCTTCTAGGTCATACAGATTGAACGTTACATTGTGAATATCCGCAATTTTATAGATTTCTTCCTTGAAGATCAGTGCTAAATTTTCTTCATTCACTACATACGTCGTTTCAAAATTGATCAGGTATCGTATGTGTCCTTTGACTTGCTTTTCTTTTCGATCTAAACGGCGTAAATGGTAGTCTTGCGATTGTTCGCTATATTGATAAATAGTGACCAAAGCAATCAAAATAGACGCTACAAGAATCAGCAGAATCATGTAGGCAAATATTCGGGAACGTAATGAAAGTCTTGCAGGTTTCATGAAAGTGGGTTTTTCTTCCTTGCTTTCGCACAATAATCACGCCAAAAATACGAGTTTTTAACGGTATTCGCTAAGCTAAAAAATTATGTGATTTTTTTCAATTAAAAGTTTAGATGATTGTGCTTTTACTTTTTGTTTTAAAAGGAGATTACTGACACAACTTGAGTTCAACACAAGAAATCATTAGATCACTCGTAATTGACTAAAAAAATACTTGTTTCAAATTCAACCAACAGTTTCTCTTCGATTTATATCCGTCAGTTCGAGTGTTTTTATGGAGTGGAGCGACATAAAAATGTATCGAGAACTATTTGTTAGCACTATTTTCAAATCAACTTCTAATACCAATTCTACTATAAGATGCGACTTTAGAAACGAAGTTGCTTTGGTATTATAAAACACTGCGGATGCTTTGCATAACCGTAGTTACAGAAAGTAGACGCAAGGCATTAGAATGCCAAATGAACGAGTTTATATGTTGCATCTTATAGTAGAATTGGTATGAGTACTTCTCGATAGATCCTGAATCAATACTGAATCAAGTTCAGCACATGGTTTAGGACACTCGAAGTGACGTTTATTTTTAATGTAACGATTTGATAATTTGAAAATGTACCAATGCTTATTTCAAAGACTAATCCTACTTTGATTTTGACAGATTGCCACGACTCTGTCTCGCAATGACGAATCAAAAATTTTATCAAAATCCCTTGCTTTTGTCATAGAAATCGAAGTGACGTTTTGTTAATATATCAATTTGATAATTTGAAAATGTACCAATGGTGATTTCAAAGACTAATCTTACTTTAATTTTGACAGATTGCCACGACTTCGTCTCGCAATGACGTAACAAAGATTTTCTAAGAATACTTGCTTTTGTCATAGAAATCGATTTGATACTTTTTATAAGTTACCGACTATTGTATGTTTAACAAAATAGTCATATCGAACTCACGTTAGTTAAGTCGTCATTCTGGACTTGATCCAAAATCTCATCACATTGATTGCCAACTGTTATGAGAAACTGAAACCTGTGCTGAATTTATTTCAGTTCAAGTTCGGTTTAACGCAATCTGTGCTTTTTAGAAAGTCTCTAGTTCAACTTGCAACTTTCATTGCGCCCTTGCTAGCTGCTCAGTTTTTACTTCAAAAAACAGGTTGGGATGTGGAGTTATTTTTAAAGAGATCCCGCTCTGCAGCGGGATTAGTTCAACTTACAACTTTCAGAGCGCCCTTTGAGCTTCTGAAAGTTGAGTTTCACTATGCCTCAGGGTTCTTCGCGCGAATGCGTTCGTATAGCTTAAATCCTAGCATCAATAGAATTCCTAAAACAAAAATTCCGATCACACCAAAAATCCAATTGAATGAACTTTTTAAGATCACCAAAAATATCACCGCAAATAGAATTAAGGTTGCTGCTTCATTCCATAAGCGCATGAATTTGGAAGTATAGCGTACATCATCGCGCTGTAACTGTTTGTACATTTGGTGCGTTTTTAAATGATATAGAATTAACAACACCACGAAGCCTAATTTTACATGCATCCAACCCAATTGCAATAAGGTAGGATTGGCAATGAGCAGCAATACCGCAAATAAAGTTGCCAATACAGACGACGGCCATCCAATGATAAACCACAAGCGTCTTGCCATGATTTTGAGTTGTTTTCCTAAAATTTCCTTTTCAGGCGATGGCTTATGAAAAGCTTCTATTTGATATATCAATAAGCGCGGCAGGTAAAATAAAGCGACAAACCAAGCGACCACAAATATCAAGTGCAAAGCTTTTATATATCCGTAATATTCTATCAGCATTTAGTCTTCTATAAATAAATAATTTAATTTTTTCGCATTAAAGGCTTCGTTAAACGCTTTGATTTCAGTGTCTACCAAATTATTAAACGTATTCAATTCTTTGTTGATTTTTTGTGTCAACTCGTTTTTTACCGCAATGTCTTGTTCCGTCGGAGCAAAATCGCCCATGCTTACTAGCGAATTTAAATGTCCTAATTTGTTTGTAAGACGAATTGGGAAATTCAACGGATCTTGTCCACTGCGGTTTTTGGTTTGATACAAAGCTTCTTCAATTGTGGTGAATTGTTTTTTCAATTCTTTGGCTTTTTCGACCAGATCTTTCACGTTTTCATCGTCTTTATATTGCGTTGCAAAAGAACTCAATTTTGCATTAATCTTACGTATTTTTTTGATGGATTTATGAGCGTTGTCCATTGTTGCATTTACGTCTTTGATAAAATCGAATTGCTTTTGCATGTCTACCAACGTACTTTCTGCTCTTGGATCAGCCAAAATGGTAAATGGCTTGGTGATTTCAACCGCGTCTTGTCCTTCTTTCTTAACCGTTAATTTCACTTTGTATTCACCTGGCACTGCTTTTGGACCGTTTAAACTTGCCCACCATAAAATCATGCCTTTCAGACGTTCGGTTCCTGTGTAGGTCATATTCCACACAAACATGTTTCCGCCTTTTTCGACTTTGAGTTTGTCTTTCTTTTTGTTTTTAGTACTGAATGTTTTGATTACATCGCCATTGGCTTCCATGTACGTGAGTGATACCTCATCTTTCTCATCGTGATCATTCAGATAGAAATACGTCATGATACCGTTCGGATGATTGGTTCCTTCCGTTTTACTACCTTTTCGGGAACCGCCACGCATTCTGTACGAGTCTTTTGGTTTGTAAAGAATGTTTTCGTTTTTTGTTAGACCATATTGTTGATGAATCACGGTGAGATCGTCAATAATCCAAACACTTCTTCCTTGTGTTGCTACGACTAAATTGTTGTCTTTTACGATTAAATCTGTAATTGGAACGATTGGAAGATTTAGTTGGAACGATTGCCAGTTTTTCCCATCGTTGAACGAAATATACATGCCCGTTTCCGTTCCTGCATATAACAATCCTTTGCGTTTTGGATCTTCTCGAACTACACGTGTAAAATGCTCTGAGTCGATTCCATTGATGATTTTCGTCCACGTTTTTCCGTAATCGGTGGTTTTGTAAATGTATGGTTTAAAATCGCCTGTTTTGTATTTTGTGCCAGCTACATAACATGTTCCCGCATCAAAGGCACTTGGCTCAATACTGTTGATCATCATCCACTCCGGCATTCCTTTTGGCGTGATGTTTTCCCAGTTTTTTCCGCCGTCTTTTGTGATGTGAATCAATCCATCATCACTTCCAACCCACAACAATCCTTCTTGCAATGGCGATTCTTGTGCAGCAAAAATGGTACAGTAATATTCTACGGAAGTGTTATCCTGCGTAATCGGTCCACCCGAAGATTTTAACTTTTCTGGATCGTTTCGAGTTAAATCTGGACTGATAATTTCCCAAGATTGCCCTTCATTTTCCGTCACATGTACACGGTTTGAAAATGTATACAAACGATCTGGATTGTGTTTTGAAAAGATAATCGGGAAATTCCACTGAAAACGATATTTCATACCTTCTGCACCATGTCCCATCGGATTGTCTGGCCACACATTAATAGCTCTTACTGTTCCTTTTTTATGATTGACTCTTGTTAGGAATCCGTCATAACTTCCACCATACACAATGTCATTATCTTCTGGATCGACCGCAATATGTGCCGATTCGCCACCAGCCGTGCTTTCCCAATCGTCTTCTGTGATAGAACGTCCATTGGTACGATGCGGAATACGAATCGTAGAATTATCTTGTTGCGCTACATAAATTCGGTATGGAAAACTGTTGTCTGTCGTTACCCTGTAAAATTGCGATGTTGGCTGGTTATAATAGGTACTCCACGTTTCGCCACCATCGTAGGTCACTTGCGCGCCACCATCATCTCCAATAATCATACGTTTTGGATCTTCTGGAGCAATCCACAAATCGTGATGGTCTCCGTGTGGCGCGTTGTACGTGCTAAATGTTCTTCCGCCATCGGTGCTTTTGTGATAACGAACATTCATGACATACACAACATTTTCATCTTCCGTATCTGCATACACACGTGTGTAGTACCAAGCACGCTGACGTAGTTTACGCTCACTGTTTACTTGTGTCCATGTTTCGCCACCATCTTCACTTCGATACAAACCACCTTTGTCTTTGTTTTCTACAATTGCCCAAACACGTTGATTGTTTAATGGAGAAACCGTCACTCCAATGATTCCTAGTGTTCCTGTTGGGAATCCTTTTTTGGTGGAGATTTCTGTCCATGATTCTCCACTATCTGTACTTTTCCATAAAGCAGAACCTTCTCCACCAGAACTCAAACTGTACGGAGTTCTGCGAACGCGCCAGGTAGAAGCATATAAAATTCTTGGATTTGTAGGATCGATTAGTAAATCGACTACTCCTGCATCTGCATTGGCGAATAAGGTTTTTTTCCAAGTTTTTCCACCATCAATACTTTTATACACACCTCTTTCATCAGAAGATTTGTAAATATTTCCCATCACACCTGCGTACACAACATCAGGATTCGTTGGATGCACTGCCATTCTTGGAATGTGACGTGAATTTTTCAATCCTGAAGCTTTCCAAGTTTTTCCTGCATCGACACTTTTCCAAACGCCATAGCCCGAAGACACATTTCCGCGCACGGTTTTTTCTCCTCCTCCAACATACATCACATTCGGATCACTTTTAGAAACCGTAATGGAACCAATACTTCCACCGAAATAGCCATCCGAAATATTTTCCCAAGTGCGTCCGCCGTTGATCGTTTTCCAAATTCCACCGCCTGTCGCTCCAAAATAGAACAAGTTTGGTTTGTTTGGCACTCCGGTGACCGCAGCACTTCGTCCACCGCGAAATGGACCAATGAGTCGGTACTCTAAGTTTTTGTAATAAGTTTCGTCAAAGGTTTGTGCTTGTGCTTCAAATTGGCTGGCTAGGATTAAAAATAGCGCCATGAAAACAGGTAAGATTCGCATTTTTCAGTTTGGTTTGGTTTTAGTTACTAAAAATACGGATTATTCTTTTTTTGCATATTGAATTTAAGCTTTTTTTAAGATTCTCTTAACTATTGATTTTAAACTCAAAAAAGCCCAAACTACAGTACGAGTTTGGGCCAAAGTGATTTGATACAATTCAAAAAACAGAAACTAATTTTTGATCACTTTTTTTATGAAGGCTTGATTTTGCAGAGTTGAGATTTTTAGAATATACATTCCGCTAGGTAGGTTGGCTAGTGAGATCGTATTTTGATTCGTTTCCAGTACTTTCGTTCCTATTTGGGAATATACTTCTACATTGTTAATTATATATGGCGAATGGATTTTAAGGAAACCATCCGTTGGGTTGGGAAATACGCTAAAAGTAATCGCTTCTATATCGCTTACAGATAGTGTTGCCGTGTTTTCAAAAGCGCCCAAATCCACAGTAGTGTCTAGAATTCGATTGTTAAACGCTAAGTCTAAAGTAGTTGCTGGCACGTATGTATTGTCTCCAGTATTCACAGCAGGCGAACCGTTTTGCAGCGTATAGTCTTTTGCTGCAAGATCTGTAAACATAGGATCGTTGGTAGATACACTATTGGTATTGGTTACAAAGGAAAAGTTGTCTTCATCAATGGTATGAGTTACCAACGTCGCTGTAGGCGCATTGTAGGTGCTTCTTCCTTTCCCAATTGCTGCTAATGTAGTTGTATTTTGTCCTGTGTTGTGATAAAAAATAGTATTGGCAATAGTAGCAGTATGCGAACCCGTATCTTGACTTAACTGCAATGCCGCATTTTCTGTGATATTTGTTTCAGAGCTTGTGGATGAATTGTCAACAAACGTACAATTCACAACACTAGTTGTACAGCTTGAATTATTCCCAAATGCACGAATCCAAGCAATACCAGAAATTCCGTTACCTGCTGAAGAATCTGCAACAGCATTGTCATAGAATAATGAGTTTGAAATCGTAACAGTTTCTGAAATATTGGCGTTTGAGTAGGTATATAAAGTAGCTCCGTAACGCGATAAGTTGTTAGTGAAAATACAATTTTCTATAGTTACTGATCTGGAGCCACTTCCATCAAAACGTGCAAATATGGCTCCTGCTCCTTGCCCTACATTATTTTTGATCGTACAGTTTTTGATAGACAAACTCGTTACATCAAAATTTTTATAGATCGCAGGTCCATGTTGCCCGTTTCCAGTTATAAAACCTGCATCTCCATCGCTTATGGTAATTCCGTCTAATGTAATATTGTCACCCGCTATAGTAAATACATGCGTAGCGTTGTCACTTCGCGAAGTTGTGTTAAATACTACGCCAGTATCATTCTGAGAAATATCTCCAGAAACAATGGTTTCATTCATACGAATATTACGTTCAGAAAGTTGTGTTTCAGTTCCTGCAAAGCCTCCGTAGATCGTCAAATTATCAATACTTAGCGTAATGGTCGAAGAAACTCCTCCTACAGCGCGTGGAAAATAGGTCCCTGCTGCCAACCAAATTTCTGTGGTATTTGCACCTGCTACATCAATAGCATCATTTACGTTAGTCATTGCGTCTGCCCAACTAGAACCATCTCCACTTCCAGTGGCATTGACGTCCACATAATAACGTGATAATGGCGCAGGCGGACTGTATTTTAATACCGTTATGCTACCATTGTCTCTGTACATGTAATACAGCTCATCAGTACTTTCGTTTACAGCAATTTGATGAAAAAATCCTGTACTTGTTGAATTTATTATTGGCAAATTTGGCACAACTTGCCATGTGCCGTCATAACGCTCTATAGCAACCTCATCATTGGTATTTGCGTAGGTGATGTACACTGTAAAATCGCTTTGCATATCTATGTCCACCAAATTACCTTGTGTGTTTGGATTTCCCAATGGTTGTGCTGTCGTTTTAGTAGTTCCTTGATAATATTGCAATACATCTACTGAAGCACCAAAATCTCTCGTATGCGCAATCCAACGGTTATTTATGAGTGCATAATGCTTTGCTTGTTCGGAGAAATTTCGGGTAAAATTTCCATTAGTCCCAACTCCAGCTCTTCTATCCATGAATGAAGTAAATACATCATCATTTGTGATATTGGACATAAAATTACCGTACTTATCTACCGTCACTGTATTGTTTCTACCAACTGCAATGTTGGTTCCATTTGATCCGCCAGAATTGCTATTTACAAAGTGTGGAACAATGCCCGCATTTTGTGCAATACCACTAGCTGCTGATAGTTGCGGAAATGTGTAGCAAGATATGATAGGACTTCCGAAATTAGCATCGTAATACAGTCCTAAATGTTCATTGTATCTATTTTGTGATGCGCTATTAAAAATGGTTCGTGTACTCCAAGAACTTCCGTTGTAGCGAAACATACGAACCAGTCTGTTAGAGGTTTGCGCGTGTGCTACCCATACCGAATTGTCAGTAGGATTAAAAGCGATACTTTCGCTATCGGCTGCGCTGTTACTTACGGTGCCTAAATCGATCCAACTCGTTCCGTCAAAATAGCTAACGCGTGTTTTGTTACCAGCATTGATATCATTATATACGACATACGGTTCCCCATTTGGTGAAAATGCCAAACGGGCAGACAATGCTTGATTGGAGAATTCTGAGGTTCCTACTACAGTCCATTGTTGTCCATAGCTCAAGCAACTCAGGAAGAGAAAAAAGGAGAATAGTTTTGCTTTCATTTGTATCATTTTTAAAGGATTATGAAGCAAAATTCAATGATATATGGACTATTTTTTTGTTTTTTTCATGAAGTGTGATGTTCAATTTATAAGCAGCGGTTTTTTGTCATTGAAGCGTTGGTGCTTTTTTTAGAAAATTGTCTGTATGATTTGCAAAAACTCGTCTTTTTTATCACGTGCAATGGGAATGGTCTTTTTATTTTCTAGCACAATATAATAGTTGTCTTTTTTCTCTAATTTGGAGAGATATTTTAGATTTACGATATACGATCTATGTGGTTTATAAAAGATGATTTTTTGCGCTAGCTGATCTGAAAAATATTTTAAGTTTTTACTAATCAACTGGTTTTTTCCGTCTTTCAGATAGACTTTGGTATAACTTCCATCTGCTTCTAACATAATAATATCATCCAACGCAACAAATAAAACACCTCGTGGCACTTCAAGTGCTATTTTATTGATGGATAATTTGTTGTATAAATTTTCTAATTTTCCCAAACGACTACTGAGATCGTGTATTTCAATATTTTTAGCCGCTTTGTTGATTGCTAATTTCAGTTTTTCCTCATTGATCGGTTTTAATAAATAATCAATAGCATTGTTTTCAAACGCTTCTATTGCATATTGATTATAAGCCGTTGTGAATATAATTTGAAAGTCGACACGGTCATTTTCAAAAAAATTCAAAATTTCCAATCCTGAATATTTTGGCATCTCAATATCTAGAAAGACAATATTGGGTTTTTGCGCTTTTATTGCTGCAATGGCTGACAATAAACTGTTGGCTTCCGCCAGAATTTCCACAGTAGGAGCTATTTCTTCTATGAGCGCGCGTAATACACGACGTGCTTTATTTTCGTCATCTACAATTATAGCAGTTATATTCATATTTTTTGAGTTGGAATGGTAATGATTACGGTAGTTCCTGAAGCTTCACTTGCTTCAAAATTATCTATAATTCGCAATTTGATGGGTTCTTGATTCGTTTTATTCAATAAGTCAATTCTTTTTTGGTTTGCCATTGTTGAAAACGATTTTGGCTTAAAAGGTCTGTTTTTATTGATTTTTTCAGAAGCTGCACGACCGATTCCATTGTCAATGATCGTACATGTAATATGAGTCAGTTTCTCGTCGGTTTCAAATTTAATATGTAAGTTTCTATGATTTTCTTTGTGTAATAAACCATGCGTAATTGCATTTTCAATATACGGTTGAATTAAAAAAGTGGGAATGGCTACTTGGCTATTTTCTAAAATCTTTGCAATTTTTAATTGGTATGAAAATGTGGTTTCAAAGCGCTCTTTTTCCAATTCAAGATAAATTTGCAAGGCTTCAATTTCTTCGGAAATCGTAATGGTATCACGTTGACTATGTTCCAAATACATGCGAATCAATTCGGAAAACTTCACCAAAAAGCGCCGCGCTAACGATTTTTCATTCTGAATAATATAATCTTGAATAGAGTTTAACGCATTAAAGATGAAATGCGGATTCATTTGTGATCGCAAGCTTTCCAGTTTTAAGCGAATATTTTCAAGATCTTTTGTTTGTTGTGCAAGCAAATTTTGTTGGCGTTTATTTTTTTGCTTGTTCATTCTGTAAAAAACATACCAAATGACAAAAATGATCAATATGGTTATCAATGCATAAAACCACCACGTTTTATAATATACTTGCGCTATTTGAAACTGTATTGTAATTGTTTTGGAGATATTTTCACCTTCAAAAGCCTTGAGTTCAAAGACAAAATTACCCGCAGGTAAACTGTTATACAATACTTCATTGATTCCTACGATTCCCTTTTGCCAATCAGGATCAACTCCAGAAAGTTTGTATATATAATTGACGTTGTTTTTTGATAAAAAACCGTTGGTATTGTACTTAATTTTTATTTTGTTTTGATGGTGTTTCAAGTGATATCCTTCAGGAGAGAAAGCCACCACGCTATCAGCGATTTCTATACTTGTAAAATACGGTTCAATTGTATGAATCGTTTTAAACACCTTACGTTCATCAAAAAAACACAATTCATTGCGTGTACTTACATATACTTGGTGATTTTGTATGTGTAAACCTGTGAATTCATAAGATGGGATTCCATCATTTTTTGTTAGGTTTCGGATTGTATGTTGCGCGAAATCTATTTGTTGCAACCCTTTTTCTCCAGCAATCCAAACATGATTTTCAAAACTTGCGATGTGACTATTAAAGTTAGAAAGCAATCCATTTTCAGTCGAATAGTTGGTGATTACTTCATTATTTTCTAGCACAAATATTCCTTTTTTAAAAGACAAACACCAAATACGTCCGTCGCGTGTTTGCGTCATTTTTTGTATCAATACACTTTCGCCTTTACACGTAATCTCTTTTGGTTGCAATGCCGCATCTACTACAAATAATCCTTTTGTATTGCTGTAATAACTGTATTTATTTTTTTCATCATATAAACAGGCATACGAACGTTTTCTATCAATATATTCATAACGCATTGTATTCGATGTTTTATCAGCGCTCAGAATCGCAAAATTATAGTTGGTAGAGACCATTAATTGACCGTCACTCATAAATGCATGCTCCTTAACGCTAACACTTTTTAATTTGTCACTAGCATTCGCAATCCAATCAAAATCTCTAGACAACAATATATATTGATATCCTTCGATTTCAACGTTGTATTTCTTTTCATACGGATCATAAAATACATACCTAATATCTTCTTGATACGGCAATTGTATGTGTTGCAATGACTTTTGTAATGGCGTATACGTAAACAGCTGATATTTAATGGTTGAAAATAGCAAATTACCAGTATGACCTACAAACATGCGTTTGAAAGAATCATTTTTTCTAGGCAATTGAATTGCTTTTATTTCAGGATTAGGAATGACAAATACACCATTATTGGTAGTGGAAACCCAGTAATTTTCATGTTGATCTTTGGTGATTTGTGAGGCAAATTCATCTTGTAAAAAATGATTTTTTATGTGCAGCGTGTTTCCTGTAAGCGTACACACGATCACTCCTTTTTCGGTGCAAAACCAAAGTTCATTACTGATAGTTTGTATGCTAATAATACGAATTGGAGGAAATTGGTGCTGCAACGGAATAATTGTATCGTCTTTCGTAAGTTTATAGAATGCTTTTGTGCGCAATCCGTTCACGAAAAAAACAACCTCATCCTGTAAAGACATTCCTAACGATTGTCGGTACGTCTGAAAATTAACAGCAAGGTCATGTACACGTTTTGTTTCAAAAGTGATCAAGTCAATTGTATATAAAAACTCTTTTTTTTCTCCTTTTGAAACCCCTACATACAGTGCATTTTGAAACAAAAAGGGTTTTATGTGGATGCGCAGCTTTTCCGTGTATACAATTTTTCCGGTTTGCTTGTTCACAATGATCAAATAGTTTCCAGAACTTATCACAATATGATTGGGCACATCTGTAAGTGTAGCTAAATTTCCAACCAACAATTCATTAAAAGTACCGAAGAGTTGTATAACTCCATTTTTAACTACAAATAACTGATTGGACAAATTGGTAAACCATATCTGATTGTGTACGTCTTTCACTAAATTGAAAACAGCCAAGCCTCTTTGATTTGGATGCGTAAGCAATGTATAGGAATAGCCATCATAACGATACAATCCTTTATCTGATGCTAACCATATAATTCCGTCATCGTCTTCCACTACATCATAAAAAGCCTTGTCGGGCAAACCATCTTTTTCTTCCAAGTGAACAAAAACGGGTTCTTGCGCAGATACTATTGAAGTTAAAAGCAGAAAAATAACACTGTATATTTTTTGAAAAGACACGGTCATATTCAAAAGTACATTTTTGATGTATTACAGTATTATTTTTTTTATGTAAAGTAATAAATAATACATGAAAGGTCTGATTTTAAAAATAGCTTTAAAAATTATCTAATTTGTTGATTCGTTGATTCGTTGATTTGTTGATTTGTTGATTTGTTGATTTGTTTACTTTGGTTGAGTTCTTCTTTTGAAACTTAGTCGAATCTGAGAATTATTTTCTATGATACGTCTTTGCGAGGAGTTTACAGCTTAACAATCATTTTTAATCAAATGAAAATTTTACTATAAAACAACCCGATTACTTCGCTTTGCTCGTAATGACGAATCATAGATGTTAGAAAATCTTTGAACCGTCATTGCGAAAGTTTTTTAAAAAACTTGTGGCAATCTTTTTCTAGTAAAACACGTCATTTTCTTTGAAATACATTGATACATTTTTACATTATCAAATTAATACATTAGTGATAGATTGCTTGACTCTATTCGCAATGACGTTTCGAAAAATCTCAATTCTCAATACTAATATCTCATAACTACCTACAACAACGTACGTCTCACTTCACGGTTTAAATACAAGCCTGTAACAATAGTAGAAAGAATATCAGCAATAGGAAAGGCTACCCAAACTCCAAAGATTCCGTAGTATTTTGGTAAGATGAGAATTAAAGGAATAAGGAAGAATCCTTGTTTGGTCAGTGTTAACAATAACGCAGGAACGGCTTTTCCAATCGCTTGAAAATACCCTGCACCAATCATTTGTACGGCAATGAGTGGCGTGACTAAAAAAACCCAGCGTAAAGCACTTGGCGTATCACGAATGATGGCTTCATCCTTGGTAAATAGTGACGTGATTTGTTCTGGAAAAATCATGATGATCGCAAAAATAATCAGCGCCAAACCTGTTCCATATTTTATGGATATATTGATACTTTCCCGCACACGGAGCAACTTTTCGGCACCGTAATTATAGCCTGCAATGGGCAGAAATCCTTGTGAAATTCCCATGACGGGAAAGAGCGCAAACATCAGCATTCTACTAATAATTCCATAAATCGTCACACAGGTTTCTCCGCCATATTGAAATAAGGTGTGATTAAGAATGATAGAAAGAATACTCACCATTCCTTGTCGCGCCAAGGTAACTCCACCAAGCTCGGTAATTTCTCTCACAATCGCATGTTCTAACTTAAAACAACGCAATCGGATTTTGAGTTCGCTGTGTTTTGACAGGAAAAACCAATAGATAAAAAGAAAGCAAATAAAGTACGAAATGGACGTTGCCCAAGCCGCACCTTCCATGCCCATATCCATCACATTGATGAAAATATAGTCAAACAAAATGTTTCCAAACGCAGGAAGTATCAACGCTACCATGGCAAATTTTGGTTTTCCTTCTGCACGGACAACCGGATTTCCCGTCATACATAACGACAGAAACGGAATTCCATACATCACAATGACGTAGTAGGTTTCCGCAGGTCCAAAAATTTTACCATTGGCGCCAAATAAAGCGAGTGCTTCTTCCTTAAAGATCAATCCAATAATCACAAAGAAAACCGCCAAGCCAAACGACATCACAATTTGGTTTCCAAATGTACGTTGGGCTTTGTCGTGATCATTGCTACCTAAAGCTCTGGAAATGATAGAGGCTCCACCAATGCCAATCGCCATGCCAATGGAAGCTATTAAAAAAGTAAGTGGCACTACGACGGTAATTGCCGCAATTGCCATCGCGCCGATCCATTGTCCCACAAAAATGGTATCTACGACCATGTTGAGCGACATGACTAAGATTCCAATAGAAGCAGGAACCGCTTGCCCTATAAGAAGTTTTCCAATAGGTGCAATGCCAAGTTCGGCGGATTTGTTAGAAGCCATTAGGCTGTAATTTCTTCTTTAGGTTGTGTAGTTACGCTCCATTCATTGATCCAGCGTGTCATTACTTTTACCCATTCGTCGTCGTCATTTAAACATGGAATGTGTTGATAGTGTTCGCCGCCAGCTTCTTTGAATTCTTCTTCACCTTCCATGGCAATTTCTTCGAGCGTTTCTAAACAATCTGCCACGAATGCTGGTGTGATAACTACCAGATTCTTTTTGCCTTCTTCTGGTAAACGTTCAAATTCTTTGTCGGTATACGGCTTCAACCAAGGATCGCCTCCCAAACGTGATTGGAAGGAGTCGCTGACTTTATCTTTGTCTAACTCTAAATAATCAATCACTGATTTTGTAGTTTCAAAACATTGATGTCTGTAGCAATATTTATGTGCTTCAGAGGCTACATTGCAACAACTTCCGTCCATTTTGCAATGTGATTTCGTCGGATCAGATTTACGAATGTGTCGCTCAGGAATTCCGTGATACGAAAACAAAATGTGATCGTAATCAATGTCTTTGATATGTGAATTTATTTTTTCAGATAATACGCGGATGTAATCTGGATGGTTGTAAAACGGAGGCATAATAGTCAATTCCATATTTGGAAAATGCGCTTTTTGCTCTTCTTGAGTTTTCACTACTACCGTTTCATACGAAGACATGGCGTAATGCGGATATAATGGCACCACCAATACTTCATCCACACCTTTATCGTGTAATTCTTTCAATCCTTTGTGGATACTCATAGTCCCGTAACGCATTCCCAATGCTACTGGCACTTTGGCGCGCGCTTGTATTTTTTCTTGGAAACGTTCAGAAATAATGATCAGCGGTGAACCTTCTTCCCACCAGATTTTTTGGTAGGCTTTTGCTGATTTTTTAGGTCGCGTATTCAAAATAATACCTTTTACCAAAAACGTGCGAAGCCATTTTGGCACATCAATCACACGTTCATCCATGAGGAATTCGGCTAAATATCTTTTTACGTCTTTTGGGTTGGGAGTATCTGGCGAACCAAGATTTATCAGTAATACACCTTTCATCTGAGTTGTTTTATGTTTCATTCTTTTTCTTAAACACAAAAATACGACTCTATCTTCAATAAATAAACAGACAAGTATAGGAAATCTTTATATACTCATTAAAAAGGCTTTTTTACGCATTATGATTCTATTAACACGAATGAATTCATATCTTTAGTACATTAGTTGACATTTTACCGATAACACGATTACCATTAAATTTTCTACCTATTTTATGAGATTATATATTTCACTTTTATTTCTGTGTTGTACGTATGTTCTAGTGGCTCAAGAAGAAAAACAAAGTCTTCTTTGGGAAATCTCTGGAAATGGCATGGAAAAACCATCGTATTTGTACGGAACGATGCATGTAAGCAAAAAAGTTGCTTTTCGATTGGACGATGTATTTTTTAAAGCATTGGATGAGGCGGAAACGGTAGCGCTCGAATCAGATCCTACAACGTGGCTGGCACATAATTATGAAGAAATGTCTGAAGAATCACCTCGCGTTTTTGGCGGTGATAATTTTTATGATCGAAATTTTAATCCGCAGTTTTCTGAGAAAGAAGCTGTACGACGTATTATCCGATTTGATAACAGAATCATCAATGGCTATTTATACCGAAAGCAAGCAGGCGCAGACGATTTTGAAGAAGAAACCTATTTGGACATGTTTATTTACCAAGCAGGAAAAAAGAATAACAAGCCGATTATCAGCTTGGAAGATATTAAAGAATCGCGTTATCTCACTTCACGTGCCGCATACAATATCCTAAAGAAAAAGCCTGACGAGTGGGTTCAAAAAATGTTTAAAGATCAAAATCGATACACAGTTCAGGAAGACGCGTACAGAGATCGAAATATTTACTTGCTCGATTCTATCGGAGCCGCTGTAAATACTGATTTTTATCGCGAACACATGCTGTACAAACGCAACGAAAATATGGTGATCGTAATGGACTCATTGATGCAACACAAAACGGTTTTTGCAGGCGTAGGTGCTGCGCATTTGGCAGGAAAAAAAGGCATGTTGCAAATGTTGGAAGATCGTGGATATACCATAAAACCGCTGACTTCCGAGCAAACTGATTTTGCCCTAAAAGCCAAAGTGGAGTTGGAAGATTTACACGTGCAACCAGAATTGAATACGTATAGTACGCCCGATGGTTTTATCACGATCAAAACCTTTGATGAACTAAGAGAATTCGTCTACAAAGAACAAAAATTCTATCTCGCGCCCGACATGACCAATGGTGCATATTTGACCATTACACGCTTAAATACCTACGATCAGTTTCCGAATGAGGAAAAAATTACCTTAGAAGAAATTGATCCGTTATTGTATGAAGATATTCCGGGTGATATCATTTCGAAAGAACCGTTGACAAGTCCGTTTCCAGGATTTAGCATCGTAAACAAAACCAAAAAAGGTGATTACCAAAAGTATCATATTTACAAAACGCCGCTTGAAATGATCATCATCAAATTTGGCGGAAAGAAAGATTTTGTTTTGCAATATGAACAAGAAATCTTCGGTTCGCTGCAATTTCGAGCGCCTTCCAACGGATTGAAAACCTATACTTCTGAGTATAATAAGTATGAGTTTCTATTTCCTGAAAACTATATTTCAGACAACACCAAAAATGTAGGGAATAAGTTGTTGCAAGCTGCGGTAAATGATGAATATTATTTCTTTAAAGAAGTTTTTAGCAATGACATCAGTTATATTGAAGAAGATGCTTTTGAAGCGGAATATATTCATGACAATTTTTACAAAAAACTAGATGTTGAAAAAATAGCTGGCGACTTTGTAAATTCTGCCTATAAAAGCTATGAATCGTCTGCCATTATTGATACCATCTCACAGCGAAAAATTTATTTAAAAACGATTGTCAAAGACGAAAGTTACTATCTACTAGGTTTTATTGGCGATGATGCGCAGAAGGCGAAAACCTACTTTAAATCCTTCAAACTAAAGACACCAAAATACACGAACTTTAAGAGAGTTATTGATACTTCATTGCACTTTTCTGTGCTGACCAATACAAAACAACCGTTGAGCAATCAACCGTATCGTTCGCGTTACGATTCCGATAAAAAGGCGTATGAGCAGGAGAAAAAATACATTGCCTACACTTCTAAAAGCAATGAAAAAGTGTTGGTACGAAGAATAAAATACCACGATTTACAGATGTTCCATAATATTGATAGTTTGTGGGATAGTATGGAGCGTTATTACGAATATAAATTTGTGGTTGAAGACAAAAAACACGAGCAGCACGACGATATCTACACTAGTACATACACGTTAAGAGATACCGCGAGTGCCAAACGTGTGTATCGTAAAAATATCTTGAAAAAAGGTGTCATGTATAGTCTATCGACTTTGGAAGATTCCATTGCAGAACGCTCGGAATTTGTCAAGAATTTTTATGAAACCTTTACGCCGTTGGATACCTTACTTGGGAAAGATGTGTTTGTTGATAAAACCGACATTTTCTTTGATGGTATTAAGGATAATGACAGTATTGTGTTAAAAGCTTATGCTAAAATTAAGTTTGATGATAAACATGCGGAACCGATTATTGCACTTTTAAAAGAACACGAATTTGATGAAGATCGCGAGAATATCAAAAACTATTTGATCACTTCGTTAGGACGCTTGGAAAACCCTAAAATCTTTCCGTTTTTACGAAGTTTATATGTGGAAGCGTATGACAAGCCAAAAACACAAACCGCGATCTTAAAAACATTGTTGCAGCAAAAAGATAAAGCTTCGTATGAGATGCTTCTAGAGTTGTTAGAAAAGGATTTCCCATTGGATTCACGCGGCACAAGTCGTTTGTTTAAGACAGGAAAAGACAACTTAGAATTGAAAAAAGATTTATTCCCAGAGTTGTTAGAATATTCAAGCATTCAAGAATATAAAACGCCTGTTTACCAGTTATTAACGCAATTAAGCGATAGTAGTCTCATCAAACCAAAAATCTATAAAAAATATAAAAATCAATTGTTGAACGACGCTAAAATTGAAATCAAGCGGAATTTAGGAAAAGGATCGTACAACTATAAAAGCGGACAAGCCTTAGAACGTTATGTGAAGTTGTTGTTTCCATTCCGAAAAGAGAAAAATATTCAAGATTTTTATAGCAAATTGATCAAAACAGAAGCCAGATCGGCACTGACGACGTATGTTGCTTTGTTGGCTGAAAACAATGAAATCATTCCGCAAGAATTAAAGGATAAAACCTTTTTTGAAGACAAAGCCTTAGCCCCAACACTGTGGAAATTAGGCGAACGAGACTTATTAGCCATTGTCCCAGATTCGTTGAAAACACAACAACGCTACGCCAAAGCAGGATTGATGAGTCGTTTAGGATTGGATAAAGAGAAGGACACCATCTCATTCGTAAAAACCCTAAACGTGAAGAATGAAGATGGCGATATTTCCATTTACTTTTTCAAAGTGACTGAAGAAAGTCGTTACAGAGAAACCAGCAAACTCTATCACGTAGCTTTTATAGACAAACCGACATTAAACACAGAACCGTATTTATTGACCAAATCGAGAGGCAAACGCATTTACGGTAAAGAAATTGACGAAGAACTGTTTGAAGAAGCCATAGAACTCGTAAAATACAAAAGACGAAAACGCATTAGTGGTATGCCTAGATATTAATCTTTTAGATCGTTAGACTAGCTTAGATTTTTAGACTGCTTAGAAATGTATTTAATGTATCAATTTTTTAATGTAACAATGTACTAATTCTTTAATGTGCTCATGTGTTGATTTGAAAATTTGAAAATACATTTTTTAACTCAAGAATAATTCGTGTATTCATGATTAAAGTTTAATTATTTATGAGTTTATAAGTTTACGTTCTAAATGGCAGTTCGTGTCAATCAAAGTATAAAGAAAAAAGAAAAACGCAAATACTAAACTACCAAAAGCGAAGCGATACCAAAATACCAAAGGCAAAGCCGTGACCAACAGCATAGCGATACCTAAGGCGAAGCCGTGACCAACAGCAAAGCGATACCAAAGCGAAGCGTGTCCAAAATTCCAACAGCAAAGCGATCCAAAAGGCAAAGCCGAGTCTAACTTATCCCGCCGCCAAAATATACTTCTTAGGAGTAGTTCCATATTTCTTCTTAAAAGCCGCAATAAAGTGACTCGCCGTACTGTAGCCGACTTTATGTCCTACTTCATTCACATTGTAACTGCCAGATTCTAGGAGTTTGCGCGCGTATTCCATCTTATAATCAAACAAAAAACTAAAAACGGAATCGCCATAAATTTGCTTAAAGCCTTCTTTCAATTTTTTGATATTCAAACCGACTTCATTGGCGAGTTCTTGCAAACTTGGCGGTTCTGTCATTCGTGCAATCACGATATCTTTCGCGCGACGAATTTTTAGGACATTATCTTCATCCACCAAAAACGGACATTGCTCAATATCGGCATCTTCACTTCGATTGAAATACAGACTCAACAACTCGTACGCTTTTCCTTTTAGGTATAATTTTTTAATAGACGAATGCATGTTGTTATTCAACATTTGATTCAACACAACCGCCATCATCGGGGTTATTTTTTTGTTGTCGTAGAATTTTTTATCCTTCGTGTCCGCATCTAAAAAGTGAATAAAATTGGCTTCTGTTGAAAATAAAGAGTGGAATTTTTTAATAGGAATCAACACAGAAATCAACCATGTTTTCGGACTCAAATCTACATTAATTGGCAAATCTGTTTGCGGATTGTACAATAACAACGCATGTTCACCTAGTACAGGAAAAGAATAGCGTCCGTTGTTAAAATTGAACTTACATTCGCCCTTTATACAAAAATGAAATTGTATAAAACTACTGTCAATTTCGCGTATAAGTTGCTGAGTATCATTCGTGTCATTTTGAAGCTTTAAAATAAAGAAGCCATCTTCAACCTGAGTCTCCTTTAAAGTACTTTGAGCGTTATTTTTTTCGTCCATAAGTAGAAATACGTGTTTTTATCTTATTTAGAATCATTCTATGTTAAATAGCCTAAAAAGCCTTATTTTGCAGTAAAATTACAACTTTTCACCCGTTTTTTATGATAAATATCATGAAAAAACTTTAAGCGTTATAAAAAATCCTTTGAGCGTTATTTTTATTTCGCTCTGAGTGATATTTTTGTTACCGATTTTGAATTCTTATGAAGCAATATAACATATCAAAACATAATTCTTTCTACTGTGTTGGCTTAAGTTACCAAAAAGCGGAAGCTCATATTCGTGGAAAATTTAGTTTAACAGATACTGCACAAGCTTCTATTCTTGAAACGACAAAGGTAGAGCATATTGGAGATGGCGCATTGATCATTTCCACCTGCAATCGTACTGAGATTTACGGTTTTGCTTCACATCCTTGTCAATTCATAAAATTACTTTGTGATTATTCTAACGGAACCGCAGAAGATTTTGAAAAAGTGGCGTACATCTACAAAAACAGAGATGCTATCAATCACATGTTCAAAGTAGGAAGTGGATTAGATAGTCAAATCTTAGGAGATTTCGAAATCATCTCGCAATTAAAGAAAGGATTCAAAGCGTCTCAAAAAGTCGGATTGATCAATGGTTTCTTAGAGCGTTTGGTCAATTCAGTAATTACAGCTAGCAAGCGCATCAAAACTGAAACAGAAATATCTTCGGGTGCAACTTCGGTTGCTTTTGCTTCGGTACAATACATTTTGAGAAACATCGAAAACATCTCAGAAAAAAATATTCTCTTATTTGGAACTGGTAAGATTGGTAGAAATACGTGTGAAAATTTAATAAAACACACTAAAAACGATCACATTACACTCATCAACAGAACCAAAGACAAAGCTGAAAAAATTGCGGGTAAGTTCAATTTAACCGTAAAAGATTTTTCAGCACTTTCAGAAGAAATCCAAAAAACAGATGTTCTCATTGTTGCGACAGGTGCATATCGCCCAACAGTTTCGAAAGCAGACATTTTAACGGATAGAGAATTGTTAATTTTAGATTTATCAATCCCTGAAAATGTATCGCGAAACGTGACGGAGTTGGACAATGTTTCGTTAGTACATTTAGATGCTTTGTCGCAAATTACAGACGAAACTTTGGAACGAAGAAAAGCAGATGTTCCAAAAGCAGAAGCAATCATCGCAGAAGTAAAGTCTGAATTCAATTCTTGGTTGGAAACACGGAAATTTGCACCAACTATTAAAGCGTTAAAACAAAAACTAACGGCCATTAAAAATGCCGAATTGGACTTCCAACGTAAGAAAATCAGTGATTTTGACGAATCACAAGCAGAAATCATTAGCAACAGAATCATTCAAAAAATAACTACACAATTTGCTAATCATCTCAAAGATGACAGTACTACTTCCGCTGAAAGTGTAGCGCTAATACAAAAAGTATTTCAATTGGAAAATAACTCACTATGAGTAAACGCATCAGAATCGGGACTAGAGATAGTGAACTCGCATTGTGGCAAGCCAAAGTCGTACAAGAACAACTCGAATTTTTAGGACATCAAACAGAACTCGTTCCGGTAAAATCTACTGGCGATTTAGTCCTTGACAAACCCTTATACGAACTCGGAATTACAGGAATTTTCACACGTACGCTCGATATTGCTATGCTGAATGGCGATATTGATATTGCAGTACATTCACTAAAAGATGTGCCTACCATTCTGCCGAAAGGCATCGTGCAAGCCGCTGTGTTAAAGCGTGGAAATGTGCGTGACACCTTGGTTTTTAAGCATAATGAAGAATTTTTATCGCAACGCGATGCTGTAATTGCCACAGGAAGCTTACGCCGAAAAGCACAATGGCTCAACCGATATCCAACACATTCCATTGAAGACTTACGCGGCAATGTAAACACGCGTTTGCAAAAGCTAAAAGATAACGAACATTGGAACGGTGCTATTTTCGCTGCAGCGGGATTGGGACGTATTGGATTACGACCAGAAGAAGCCATCAATTTAGATTGGATGATTCCGGCACCAGCACAAGGCGCGATTATGATTACAGCGTTGGAAGCCAATGAAGAAGTATGCGCGATTTGTAAAGAAATCAATCATGAAGAAACGGAAATTTGTACGACGATTGAACGCAAGTTTCTCAACTTATTAGAAGGCGGTTGTACGGCACCAATTGGAGCCATTGCCAAAATAAAAGACGATATTGTAACGTTGGAAGGTGTATTGCTAAGTACAGACGGTTCAAAGCGTATTCACGTAAAACGCTATGAAAAAATTGGTGAACATGAAGAATTGGCAAAATACTGTTCGGACTATATCATTGAACGCGGCGGAAAACGCTTGATGGACGAAATCAAGAATTCTGGAAAAAAGATCAATGTGTATGCTACTAAACTTTTGACAGAAGCACAGCGCCAGTTATTCAAAGACGGAATTGTTGTAGAAAGTAGTGATTTCATCAAAATCAGCATCAACAGAATCAAGCCGCAAGTCGTTCGCAAGCCGATTAAAAATGTAATAATTACCAGTAAAAATGCAGTAGAAGCTTTAGTCCAAAACTTTGCCGCTTCCGAATTGCAATTTGAAAACATATACTGTGTCGGACGAAGAACCAAAAAACTCATTGAGCAAAAAATTGGTCCTGTCGCAAAGTCAGCACGCAACTCAAAGCTATTAGCAGACTATTTAGTTGAATATATAGAAGGAACAGAAGCAACCTATTTTTGTAGCGACATTCGCTTGGATGCCTTGCCAACAATTTTGGAAAAAAACCACATTCAAGTCAACGAAGTACACGCCTACAAAACCATGCTAGATGCTGAAAAATTACAAGACGGCATTGAAGGCGTTCTATTTTACAGTCCATCAACCGTACAAAGTTATATCTCAGCCAACAAAGCCAAAGGCATTGCCTATTGCATCGGAGAAACTACCGCCAAAGAAGCCAAAAAGCACTTTGAAGATGTCCGCATCGCTAAGGTACCGACGGTGGAAAGTGTGATTGAATTGGTGAATGCTGATTATTAGGTATTGGGTCTTGGGTGTTAGGTACTAGAGATTTGGCATTAGGGATTAGTCAAGTGCTAATAACCTAATGAAATCTAAGCGTCACTTCGAGTGTGCTGAACTTGATTCAGTATCTATCGAGAAATACTTTGAAATAAAAATAGATGTGAGATACTAGTAGTGAGTAGTGAGCTTTCTCAATTCTCAATACTAATATCTCAATACTTTAAAAACCAAACGTCACTTCGAGTGTGCTGAACTTGATTCAGTATCTATCGAGAAGTACTTTAAAAAATAAAATAGACATGAGCTATTAGTAATGACCTTTGAAACTCTCTCAATTCTCAATACTAATAACTCAATACTAACAAAAAACATGATAAAAAACGATTTATTCTTAAGAGCGCTAAAAGGAGAAACCGTAGAACGTCCGCCAGTTTGGATGATGCGGCAAGCGGGAAGATATTTACCAGAATTTATGGAAATTAAAAAGAAGTACGACTTCTTTACGCGATGCCAAACACCTGAATTAGCAAGTGAAATCACGGTACAACCGATTCGCAGATACGGGATGGACGCCGCAATTTTGTTTTCAGACATTTTGGTAATTCCACAAGCGATGAATATCGAAGTACAGATGAAGCCAAACTTCGGACCGTACTTGCCAAATCCTGTGCGTTCGCAACAAGGCGTAGACAATGTCATTGTTCCAGATGTGACCGAAGCATTGGACTATGTATACCAAGCCATCAAAGCGACAAAAGAATTGCTGAATGACGAAATTCCATTAATCGGTTTTGCAGGTTCGCCGTGGACCATTTTGTGCTATTGCGTGCAAGGACAAGGCAGTAAAAACTTTGACAAAGCCAAAAAATTCTGCTTTACCAATCCAGTAGCAGCGCATCAATTATTACAAAAAATTACGGACACAACGATTGCGTATTTGAAAGAAAAAGTAAAGGCAGGTGTCAACGCAGTGCAAGTATTTGATTCGTGGGGCGGCATGTTGTCTCCAACTGATTATCAAGAATTCTCTTGGCAATACATCAACCAAATCATTGAAGCTTTAAAAGATGACGCGCCAGTCATTGCCTATGGAAAAGGCTGTTGGTTTGCGTTTCAGGAAATGGCAAGATCAAACGCGGCGGCTTTAGGAGTTGATTGGACCTGTTCAGCACGAAATGCACGGTATTTGACAGGCGGAAACATCACGCTACAAGGAAACTTTGATCCGACACGTTTGTATTCGCCACCAGCGGAAATCAAAAAAATGGTGCATCAAATGATCAACGAATTTGGAAAAGACAAATACATCGTCAACTTAGGGCACGGAATTTTACCAGACATTCCATTGGAAAATGCCAAAGCTTTTATTGATGCGGTAAAGGAGTATAAAAGATAGTTGGATTTTAGGCGTTTCATTAGTTACTTTTTGTCATTCATGCGTAGGCAGGAATCTCATAGTTACTTAAGCCATCAAACAAATTATCAATCCGTTATTTGCAAAAGTAAGTAACGGATTTTTCATACCAATCATTTTTTACACTACATTTACAACAATGCAAGTACAATTTTCCATAGCACTGTTAGAGCCAAAGGACACAAAACCGTTTTTTGAGTTGGTTCAGGCGAATGCCAAACGACTGCATCAATATTTTCCTATTACTACAAGAGAAACGAATTCGTTGATTGCTACAGAATATTATATTCACAAAAAAATGCGTGAAGTCGCTTTGCGAGAAAATTATACGTTTAAAATAGTTGAACAGCAAACACAACTACCAATTGGCGTGCTTATCATCAAGAAAATTAATTGGGAAACCAAAGCCTGTGAATTGGCGTATTTTATCGATGGAAAGTATGAAGGTAAAGGAATTACCTCAGCCGGAATTGCACAACTCATGACGTATGCAAAGGAAACGCTCGGATTACAATCTGCCTGTGTGCGTGTTGGAGAAGACAACCCAGGAAGTTTACGCATTGCCGAGAAACACAATTTTATATTCACCAAACGCATCAAAGACGGACACGAAGACTTTCACGGGAATGTAATGGATGTGCTGCATTTTGAGCGTGTTTTATAATAGTACTCAAAAGGTAGAAATTCAGCATGGTTTTGTCGTTGCATAAGAAAATTGTAGCTTTAGTTCACGCTAAAAACTCCTGTGATAAATACGTTATAAACAATTTGAGAAGACGAAATGGAAGACTATCATTCAATCCTAAATAACATTGCTCGGTATGTAGAATTATCGGAAACAGAGAAAGAAAAATTCACTTCCATTATCAAAACAACGCGCATTAAAAAAAGACAATTTGTGATTCAACCTGGATATGTCTGCGAATACAGAAATTATATTTTGAAAGGAGCGGTAAGAGTATTTTATTTGGATGATCAAGGCAAAGAACACACGGTAAGTATTGGTATTGAAGATTACTATTTTGCAGATTTTACAAGTTTAATCACACAAGAACCTGCTACTCATTTTGCCGAAGCGTTAGAAGATTCTATTATTTTTCAGATGAAATACGAAGATATTGAAAAGCTTTGTGCTGAAATTCATGGGTTAAGTGAGTATTTTAGAAAGATTACCGAGAGAGCTTTTGCCAGTTCTAGAAAGCGAATTGTTGCCAATATTGGAAAGACTTCTACGCAGAGATATGTAGAATATGCTCAAAAATATCCCAACATTGTCAATCGTGTCCCGCAATACGTAATCGCTTCGTATTTGGGCATTTCTGCGGAATTTTTAAGTAAAATACGTTCACGGCAATAGTCAACTACTTCAGGGCAAACCCTCTAAATATTGAAACCATAAACATTTCGATACAAGCGTCGGAGCATTGTAAATCTCGATGATCGCGCAAAATCTTGAACTAGTTCAAGATAATTTCTTGTCACACTTCATTTTTAATCATTTCGCTTCATTGCAACTTTGTACTGTCGATAATGGCATAGAACAAATTAAATAAAAAAAATGAAAACAATAGAAAAAGTAACATTCAAAGTACCGACAAGAGAGGAAGTTTCTACAAACAATCAAGCTATATTTGATCAAATGAAAAAATCATTTGGTAAAATACCAAATCTGTATGCAACGTTTGCGATCAACGAAACAGCATTGCCAGATTATTTAACACTTCAAAACCGCAAAAGCAGCTTATCTGCCAAAGAAAAAGAAATTGTAAATTTAGTCGTAAGTCAAGTCAACAACTGTGATTACTGTATTCCTGCGCATACGTTTATCAGTAAAATGCATGGATTTACAGATGCCCAAATTTTAGAAATTCGCAAAGCAGCAATCTCATTCAACCAAAAATATGATGTGTTGGCGAAATTTGTAAAAGAAACGACCATCAATAGAGGAAGACCATCTACAAATGCTTCGGAAGCTCTATTTGAAGTAGGATACACACAAGCAAATGCGATCGATATCATCATGATGATTGGCGACAAAATCATTAGCAATTACTTACACAACTTTACACAAATACCGGTCGATTGGCCAGAAGTACCAAGTATCTAAAATAAAATAGCGATGAAAAATTATATCAAAACGGTTGTTCAACTTACATTTTTAATGTTGACAACAACGATTTTTGCACAAAATGCAAACGAATTAATCACGAAAGTGGTTACAGCCAACGGAGGAATTGAAGCTTTACACAAACTAAAAGATGTTTCTTTCGATTATACCTTTAAAGTTTCAGATAAAGGCATTGTAGACATTTCTACAGAACGTTACATATTCAACGGTGAAGTCTCCTACGGATTGTACTCCAAAAGACAAGTCTACGCCTTGCCACAACTAAAAGGAACACACACGCAATTCTTTGATGGAACAAAAACGGTTTCTAAAGTGAATAGTGAAATCATTACGGCGCAACAACCTGCCTATATTGGACACGCACTCCGAAAAACGAACTATTATTGGTTTGCGATGATGTTCAAATTAGCAGATCCTGGCGTGAATCACACATTATTGCCCGTGAGAAAAGTGAACGGAATTATGTATAAAATTGTGGAAATGACCTTTGGTGAAAATGTTGGGGAAGCGAGCGACAAATACATTTTATATATCAATCCAACTACCTTTAGAATTGATCAGTTTCTATTCACGGCAAAAGGTTTTGGAGTCACGACACCTAGTTTGATGAAGTTGAAGTATGAAAAAATTGATGACATTTATGTAAGTACGTATCGCAAATACGCACCTGCTGATTGGAATGGAAATATAGTCAACGAAAACTGGACAGAACAATTCACCAAAAATGTAACCTTTAATAATGGTTTTGATAAAGAGAGCATTCAAGTTATCAACTAAAAGAGTTGAACATTCAGAACATAAAAAACGGTTTGTGTAGAAACGCAGACCGTTTTTTTATGCAATTGCTTGTAGCTTAAGCAAGTTCGACTTAAAAAATAACTATTTTACTCATAATTATTGAGAAATAGAAACTTGTCAGTTCGAGCGCAGTCGAGAACACTAGAAAAGCTAAAATTTCAATTGAATCTCGACTGCGCTCGATTTGACATTAAGTGTAATATTTTAACAATCAATTACATAATAAAATAGTTATATCGAACTCATGCTATATCTTGTAATAATTAAAAGGAATCTCAAACAAATCAAAAAAGATTTGGAAATTCAACTTTATAAAAAGGAGCGAAAAGATAAATACGTTAATTTGTTTGATATCTTTGAGTTTTCCAACAGATTTTTTGGATTAATTGTACAAACACACCATGGTAAACGAAGCACTAAACGGAATCAGAGACTACTTTGTCGCGTATCGATTGTTAAACGAACTCAACTTATGGCGTTATTTTAAAATTCCAATTGTGATAAGTTTTATCTTGGGAATTACCATCATTGCGGCTTCTTGGGGATTTTCGGATGATGTTGGTGAATACATTGCAAGCGTTTGGACGTTTTCTTGGGGAAAAGAAACCGTGGTGGCAATTAGTACTTTTATTGGCGGATTGCTCCTTTTTGCAGTCGGAATTGTCATTTTTAAGCATGTATTGATGATCATTGTGGCGCCGTTTATGAGTCCGATTTCAGAAAAAATTGAACGTCACATCTACGGAATCGTGAAACGTTCAGGCACAGGTCTCAAAGCACAAACTTCCGCATTTGCCAGAGCTTTTCAATTGAGCGTTCGCAACTTTGTGGTAGAACTTTTGTGGATTACTCCGTTCTTTATTTTCAGTTTGATTCCCGTGATCGGAAGTATCTTTGTAGTGCTGATCTTTTTAGTCCAAGCCTATTACGCAGGATTCGGAAACATGGATTACACATTGGAACGTTACTTTCCATACAAAAGAAGTGTGGAATATGTTAGTGCACATCGCGGAATTGCCATCGGAAACGGAATTGTCTTTATGTTAATTCTCATGATTCCTATCGTAGGAATTTTGATCGTATTGCCACTTTCTGCCGTAGCAGCCACTATTACTACTTTGCGCGAATTACACACTAAAAAATAAATGTAAAAACACGACTTCGCTACTTTTTTGAGCGCTGTAAATATCGTATTTAGAATATAAAAAGTACCTTTGTAAGGCTTGATAAAGCAAGCGATATTAAAGTGCAAACACAATGAAAGATCTCTTCCTCAACTACATTCATCAATTACAAGATAGCATTACTTCAACGCTGGAAACTATTGACGGAAAAGCCAAATTTCAAGAAGACCTATGGAAACGTCCAGAAGGTGGCGGTGGCCGTACACGTGTGATTGAAAATGGAGCAATTTTTGAAAAAGGCGGCGTGAATATTTCTGCTGTGCATGGTGAATTGCCAGAAGCCTTACGTAAAAATTTCAAGGTAGAAGAAGGTGATTTTTTTGCCTGTGGATTGAGCTTGGTATTGCATCCCAAAAATCCGTTCATTCCTACGGTACATGCCAATTGGCGTTATTTTGAAATGTATGATGCTGATGGAAACATTGTGACGCAATGGTTTGGCGGCGGACAAGATTTAACACCGTATTATCTGTTTGAGGAAGATGCTATTCACTTTCATACGGTTTGTAAAGAAGCTTGCGACAAACATCACCCAGAATTCTATCCAAAATACAAAGAAACCTGCGACAACTACTTTTGGAACACACACCGAAACGAAGCGCGTGGCGTCGGCGGATTGTTCTTCGATTATCTCAAAAAAACAGAAGAATTCACCATGCAAGATCGCTATGATTTTGTGACGGAAATCGGAAACAGTTTCCTCAATAGTTATGTGCCAATTGTAGAACGTCGCAAAGCAATGGAATACACACAAGCGCACAAAGATTGGCAAGAAGTTCGCCGCGGGCGTTATGTGGAATTTAACTTAGTACACGATCGCGGAACTTTGTTTGGACTCAAAACAAACGGACGTATCGAAAGTATTTTAATGAGTTTGCCACCAACTGTACAATGGAAATACAATCATCATCCCGAAGACGGGAGTCACGAAGCAAAATTGATTGAAGTTTTACAAAAGCCGAAAGCGTGGGTTTAGAATAAAAAGTTACTTCTAATTTTCAAAATTCACTAACTTTAAACTATGGAACACTTCCAAAAGCTAGAACGTATGTATTTGGTATCAAATGTCAATACACAACTCTATGAAACAACCGAAGCAGTCATTGGAGACGAAGTTGCTAAAATTTCTATTACGATTCATCCAAAGTACTTTCATGCGTTAAACGCCATTCACGGTTCGGTATATTTCAAGCTGTTAGACGATGCCGCATTTTTTGCCGTCAATTCCATTGTAAAAGATGTGTTTGTCCTAACGACTTCCTTCAATATCAACATTATACGACCTGTAAGTGAAGGGAAAATTACTGCCACAGGGAAAGTCAAATTTAAATCGCGAAATTTATTTGTCGCAGAAAGCACTTTGGTAGACGAAAAAGGACGCGAAATTGCCTTTGGGACTGGAAATTTTGCCAAAAGTAGAGTCACATTGACTGAGGAAATTGGGTATAAATAATTAACTTCAATTAAGGTCAAAATAATTATAAACTTAAAAATTCTCTGAAAAAATAATACTTGTCAGTTCGATTTCTACAACAAAAGCAAGTGATTTTAAATAAAAGTTTGATTCGTCATTAAGAAGCGATAGCGCGGTAGTCTGCCCAAATCTAAGCAGTATTCCGCTTCGAAATAGACAGATTGCCACAAGTTTTTCCAAAACTTTCGCAATGACGGATCAAATAAAAACCGTCACATCGAGCATTATCGAAATTAAAATGCATTTTAATTGAAAATACCTAGCGAAGCTATCGAGATGCAATTGAAATTTTAATTTTCCCTAGTGTTCTCGACTGTACTCGATTTAACATTTCACGTATTGTTATCAAAACCCAAACATCCCATTCGTATTTGCCAATCCTTCTGTTGGAATTTCTTGAATCACATCCCAATGTTCCACTGCTTTGCCATTTTCAAATCGGAACAAATCGTAGAAAACTTGTTGCTTTCCGTTCCAAGTAACTTCACTCACGGTCAATACAAAATTTCCTTCGCCTAAAATTTTATGAATTTTAGTGTAGGTAAACATGTTATTTTGTGCTGTCAAATATTCCACAGCTTCCATAATGCCTGACAATCCGTCTTTGATATCAGGATTGTGTTGCTGGTACTGTTCCGCGCTAATATATTCAGTGATTTTAGCTGGATTTTTCCCCATCAAAACAGCTTCTACCAACGACTTTGCCAAGGCTTTATTGGCTTCGGTTTTATCTAAATCTGTCGCCGCTGTCGGTCCATCTGTTTGTGTTCTTCCGTTGGCGGTTTCTTTGACCAATGCGGTCATGGCGTCCCAATGTTCAGCCACTTTACCGTTTTCGTCCAAGCGGATAATATCAAATGATACCATTTCGTCCGCACCAAACGGTTGTGCATTTCGCCAAATATTATGCATAAATACATAATTACCATCTTGGAACATGCGTACATTCTCTCCAGTCGTTTTATGTTCTTGAAGTATAGACAACATTCCAATAAAAGGTTCCAATCCTGTCGGAATAAAAGGATTGTGCTGTATATAATCGGCATTTGCCAATGATCGCATTTTTTCTGGGTTGTTTTGAAGTGCGGCACCTAAAAAAGTACCTACTGTTTCTTTGTGTTTCATTGTTGAAGTGTTAGAATGTTGTTCGGTATTTGCGGTTGTGTTGGTATGGCAAGAAGTCATCATGCCAGCAACTATCAGCAGTGCAAATACTTGTCTCATCGTTTAAAAATTATTACTTTTGATTTGCAAGCGAAATTATATAAATAACTTTCAAAATGCAAGTAATAATTAAATTAATTTCATTTTGCAAGTAATATTTTAGAATATACAACTCATGAATCAGAAATTCAGATGCGATTGTCCGTTTACCTCGGCCCTAGATATTTTGGGCGATAAGTGGATATTAGTGATCGTAAAACAAATGCTTCTCGAAGGTAAAGAAACGTTTAAAGATTTTACAGAAAGTGAAGAAGCCATTGCGACCAATATTCTTTCTGCCAAACTAAAACTACTGGAAGAATCAGGAATTATCATTAAAACTAAACGTCCAAATAACAAAAAGACAAACTTGTATCTTTTAACAGAAAGAGGTCTGGCGTTGACTCCTATTTTGGTGGAATTGGCTTTTTGGAGCGATCATCATCTAAGAGATTTGCATCCAAAAATGTTGAACGGAGAAGGCTTACAATTGATACGAAAAGACAAAGCGGCTTTTGCCTCTTTTTTCGAGAAAAAGTATCGTGAAAAGCTGACGAATACCTTGTTTACAGAATAATATTCGAAAACAAATACACTTCTATAAAACACCTAAAAAATCGACCAAGTTTCCAATTATAAGGCTGCTTTTAATAAAAAACTATCGTATTTTTAAATAATATTTAAAATTGAGTACCGAAAAAGAGCATACGAATGTTAGAAAGTTTATTAGAAGCCTTACAATTTTCTCCTAATAATATCCCGTTGAAATTGCAAATCGCGAAACTGTATCTTCAACGAGGAAGTTTTGTAGAAGCGGAGCAGCAATTAATCGAAGTGATTGATTTAGACAGCGATCATATAGAAGCCAAATACGAATTGGCGAGTTGCTTCTACAAACAGCAAAAAATCACAGCCGCAGAAGTATTGTTGGAAGAAATCATCAAGGTGAATGCGGAAACAAAATACCTGGAATTGTTGTGCTACTGTCAAATCAATCAAGAAAATTATAGCGATGCGCAAGAAACCTATAAAGAACTTTTAGAACTTGATCCAAGATATGAAAATGAAGATTTTGACAATGTCCTGAAAGTGAATTCTCCTCGTGAACCTGATTTTATCGATGAAGACGGTTTGTCTTTCTTAAAAAAACCAACGACCAATTTTGCCAGCATTGGCGGTATGGAAGATATCAAAAAGGAGATCGATTTAAAAATCATCAAACCGTTAGAGCATCGCGATTTGTACAAAGCGTATGGAAAGAAAATTGGTGGTGGCATTCTATTGTATGGTCCGCCAGGTTGTGGAAAAACACATATTGCACGTGCGACTGCAGGTGAAATCAACGCAAATTTTATCAATGTTGGAATCAATGATATTTTGGACATGTGGATTGGAAACTCAGAGAAAAATCTGCATGAAATCTTTGAAACTGCTCGAAAAAATACGCCTTGTGTTATTTTTATAGATGAAATAGATGCGCTTGGCGCGAATCGAAACGATGTCAATAAAACTTCAGGAAGAACCGTAATCAATCAATTTTTGGCAGAATTGGATGGAATTGACGCAGATAATGACGGAATTCTAGTTTTAGGTGCCACCAACGCACCGTGGCATTTAGATCCTGCTTTTCGCCGTCCAGGACGATTTGATCGTATCATCTTTGTTTCGCCACCAGATGTGGAAGCAAAAGCCGCTATTTTTAATATTCATCTCAAAGAAAAACCTACAGAAACCATTGATTATATGGCATTAGCGAAAGCTGCTAAAGAATTTTCTGGAGCGGATATTCAAGCGGCAATTGATGTGGCAATTGAGCGGAAACTAGAAGCTTCTTTCAAAGATGGCATTCCAAAACCATTAAATACAAAAGACATCTTAAAAGCCATCAAAAAGATAAAACCGAGCACCAAAGAATGGTTTGTCTCTTCAAAAAATTATGCGTTGTATGCCAACGATAGCGGATTGTACGATGACATTCTAGCCTACTTAAAGATAAAAAAATGATCGAATCGAAAAACCATTTAAGAGGCGTACAACTGTTTGAATTGGGACGTTTTCAAGAAGCCATTAGCTATTTGAGTGATGCAGTTTCAGAAAGTATCTACAACTATCCAAGCAAATATTATTTGGCGTTGTGTTATTTCAATGTGGGCGATTATGCGAAATCATCAAAAGTAATTGAAGAACTACTACACGAAACACCAAACGAAGGCAATTTATTCTTCCTAAAAGCACAAATCGCTTCCCGAACGGACAAACTGCAAGACGCGATTACTTTGGTGAATAAAAGTATTGAACTCGATCCGTATCAAGCCGATTATTTTGGTTTTAAAGGCGCGTTGTTGATGGACAAAAAGAAGTTTGAAGAAGCGTTGCATTTTGTGAACGAAGGTTTGCAACTCGATCCGAAAAATGCTCCTTGTTTAAACATTCGTGCGCGACTGTTGACCAAATTAAATCGCAAAGAAGAAGCCAATCAAACCGTAGAACATATTTTGTTTGATAATGCGGAAGACGATTATGCACATGCCAATGTAGGTTGGGTTTCATTGGAAAATGGCGATACTAAAAAAGCCTTGCATCATTTCAAACAAGCATTGCAACTCAATCCCAACATGCAATATGCGCGTGAAGGCATGGCAACCGCAATTAAATCAAAAAACTTCTTGTATAAATGGTATCTAAAATATGCCTTTTGGATGAGCAAACAATCCTCGCGCAATCAATGGCTTTTTATTTTGGGACTGTATTTTGCGTATCGCTTTGCGGTGCGCGTATTGGAAGCTTCTGATTTGACCTTTTTAATCATTCCACTCATCATTGTCTACTTAGTGTTTGTCCTTGGCGGATGGATTATGGAAGCTTTATCCAACACCATTTTACTAGGCGATTCCTATGGAAAATATCTCCTGACCGACAATGAAAAATATAGCGGCTACGCTTTTGGCGGATTGACCTTAGCAGGAATTTTAGGCGTGATTTTATTCTATGTGTTAGACAATCAATTGTATATGCTTTGGGGATTTAGCTGTTTTTGTGCCTTATTGCCTTTACCGGGATCGTTCTTACGAGACTCCAAAAAAGCACGAATGCTCGGATTGTTCTACGGAATCGCGATGTTGTGTGTAGGTTTTTTAGGCGTGTTGTTTACCAACGATGTTATGCTCATTGGTGGAATTGTATTGGGAATGATGGTCGTATATACGTGGTTATTTAATTTTATTTCGTAAGAGCATCTATAAGGTGAATTATTTCCAAATCACATCTTTTTGTGTTTTGTTTTTAAACACATTCGTTACATGATACAAACGCGCTTTAATCAATAACTTTCGTCCTTCAACATTTCTAGTGAAGTGCAAACGTGCACCATCCACATAAGTGCGCCAATTTCCGAGAAACACCGCTGCATCTTCCTTTTTTCCACCGAAAATTGCGGGTACAGCGTAGTAATTTTGCAATTCGGTCAATTCTTTGAATGCACTTGACTTTTCAAGCAGATACCGAGGATTTTCAATTGGATTTAAAATTTCTTCCATCGCTTTTACAAACAACGCACTTTCTACACGAGTAGCACCATGAATATTACAAATAGAAGCGCCTTGAGGTAATTGTTCTGCTGTAATCGTAATTTCGGAAAGATCCGTTGAAATATATCCCAATGCATGAAGCGAATGCAAGACTGCTTTTCCAATCTTGTCAATATGTTTGTACACAAACCGTGACTCCGAATAGATGCTAATTTTTTTAAACATTTTATATCCTAACACCATTCCTAAAATTCCAATAATGCTGTATAAGGAATATAAAAATCCCGAAGAAAGTGTCGCTAATACATTGTGTATATAGAACTCTGATATCGCTACCAGACCAATTAATGAAACTTCAGCACCGATATAACGTGTCAATTCACGATGATAAATTTGCTTTCGTTTCGTTTCTAATTTGGGTTGTTCGGTAAAATATTGAATCTCTGTTGTAAGTGTATTTCCTTTATTGATGGCGGTTTCCCACTTATGCTTTACGGCTTGCCTATTGGCTGCTTTTGCAAAAGTACGCCTGTTCGTATTTTCAATAATTTCATGATCATACGCCATTGGTAATGACAAACGACCGATTCCTGTACTTATGTAAATTGGATCGTCATACGAAACCCCTACAAATGCTTGAAATCGTCGTTGTAATTTTGCCAAATCGTCTCCGCCATCTTCTGCGGTTGGATCAATACAGGCTAAATGCCAAATATTACTAATCTTGTTGGAATTATTTTGTTGTGAACGAATAGCACGTCCGCGCATTTGATTGGATGAAACATACGAACCTACAAACGAAGCGAGCACCAAACTATTAATGGCAGGCGAATCCCAACCTTCACCTAGTAAAGATTTAGTACCGATCAACACATTGATATGTCCCAATTCAAAAAGTCGGGTAATGTCAGCAACCAAATCAGATTTTATATTTGCGCTCATCGTGATATTTACATAATTTTCATCGTAATGTAGCGATGAAAATTTATACGTTTTATCCGGATGAAACTTATCTAAAATTGGCAAGCAATTTTTTGGAATAATTACAATAGTTCCAGAAAGTACGCCAATAGATTTCACGCGTTTCAAAGAAGTTCGCAAATGTTGAAATATGGGCAATACGCCTAACTGATTTACCGCATCAATCGTGGTAAATTTTAAAAATTCTTTACGGATATAATCAGTTAAAATTACAGCGCGCAATTCGGTATCTAAATTTCGATATTCTTGCTGAATGATTTCGACAATACTTTGCATTTTACTTGGACTATTTGCCAAGGCTTTGTACAATTGATCATCCCCAAAAATGCGAACGCGTTTCTTTTGAAGCATTCCGTTGCGACGCAAACGACTTTCTAATTTCTGTAAATAGTCTTCGTGTTGCGGCAATTGCTCTCGATCTTTAAATAAGAGATATTGCAATAATAATTCAACCCAATCATAGGTCAATTTTGGCAAACTTACCGCTTGATTTTCTTCAAAACCTAATACTTCATATACATACGGATTGGTTTCTTCATCAACCGTTTCCAGAAAGATCAAAATACTTGAAAGGTAGCTTGGTTCTTTATAAATTTCTTCCAAATGATCGTCTGTCTTCGCCAAAAAGCGATGCGTTTCTAGCATAAATAAAAACTGTGGATCTTCTTGTAAATCGTAGATAAAGTCAGCTACTTTTTCTCTATACGCTTCTATGGACTGAATTTGTTCAGCATCTGGCATCGAAAAGTGAATATAGTCTTGATGTGGACACAAATCGCCTTCTTGCACCAAATCGGGCACGGCAATTTCTTCATCAATCGGACCACACAATTCAAAATAGCGCGACAGTTCTTGATCTGTACTATCAATTGGCGGTGTTGCTGTCAGTCCAATTATTGTCAACTTTCGAGCTTCTTTCAGTGCAAACAGACATTTCCACCATTCGTTTTTCAAATGATGCGCTTCATCCAACACAATCGCTTCAATGCCATAATTTTCAAAATGTGCTAAAAAATCTTCCTTCGTTTCAAACGATTTGTAAAACGAATGCAACGACTGATAGGTTGTAAACGTAAGCAATGCAGGTTGTTTCAAATCAAAAGAATATGCTGAGAACGCATCATCTTTCGTAAAAAAAGATTGCAATCTATCTTTCCACTGATTCCGAATCGTCAACGTTGGGGCGAATACAATGGTTTTCTTTTGCACTCTGCGCAGCATTTCCAAGCCTAAAATTGTTTTTCCAGAACCCGGAGGCGCTACGACATGCAAATGATTGTCGTTTAAATGCAAATCAAAAAACGCCAAAAACTTTTCTTGATAATTTCGCCAAGTCGATTGAAATTGCAGCGACGCAAAAGGAATTTTTGATATGACTTTCGGTGTATTATTCATTATCTTTGTGGAACTAAAAATATAAAAGATATTTTACTCCTGATCAATTCAGGTACAATTTTTAAATACGATCACATGTTCCCACTTCGACGCAACAGACGTTTACGTACCAATGCTGCCATTCGCGGGTTGGTAAGAGAAAATAGTATTACAGCTAACGATTTTTTAGTACCGCTTTTTGTAGTAGAAGGCAAAGGCGTGAAAGAAGAAATTCCGTCCATGCCCAACTATTATCGTCATAGCTTAGATACGTTGGTAAACGAATTGAAATTGTTGTGGAGTTTAGGACTGCGCTCGGTCTTGTTATTTGTAAAAGTGCCTGACGAATTGAAGGATAATAAAGGAACAGAAGCGCTAAATCCAAATGGTTTGATGCAGCGTGCGATCAAAACCATTAAAGACACGTGTCCAGATATGATTGTTATGACCGATGTTGCACTTGATCCATATTCGTCGTACGGTCACGATGGAATTGTCGCAGATGGAAAAATTATCAATGACGATACGGTGGAAGTCTTAGCAGAAATGAGCATTTCGCATGCAGAAGCAGGTGCAGATTTTGTAGCGCCAAGTGACATGATGGACGGACGCATTTTAAGCATTCGCGAAGCACTAGAAGATGAAAACTTTACCGATGTGGGCATTATGAGTTATAGCGCCAAATATGCTTCTGCCTTTTACGGACCGTTCCGTGATGCGTTGGATTCTGCTCCGGGATTTGGTGATAAAAAAACCTATCAAATGGACCCTGCCAATCGTTTTGAAGCCTTACGCGAAACCGAAATGGACATTGACGAAGGCGCCGATATTGTCATGGTAAAACCTGGCATGCCGTATTTAGACATTGTGCGTGAAGTTAAAAATGAATTTGATGTGCCAGTTGCTGTTTATCAAGTAAGTGGCGAATATGCGATGTTGAAAGCTGCCGCAGCAAAAGGATGGCTCAATCACGATCAAGTGATGCTGGAATCGATTATGGCATTTAAGCGCGCAGGTGCCGATATGATTGCGAGTTATTTTGCTAAAGACGTGATTCAATTGTTGTCTAAATAAGTTGTAAATGAAAACTGCCGCTTCCATATTTGTTTTTATCATCGCGGCAGGAATGGCTATTTTGTATTTTGTGAATGCAGTTTCACAGGAAACATCAACTCAAAGAACTATTTTGGGTTGTGGTGTGGTGTATTCTGAATCCTATCTTCTGTTGTCTGAAGCACAGAAAAAGGGAGAGCGACTCTTCAAAATTAATTGTGCTTCGTGTCATAAATTGGATCAATTTTCAGCAGGACCTGCTTTACGAGGCATTCAAAATAGATATTTACACAAAGGGAAAAACTTAGATTCTTTCTTTAAAATCAATCGAGACTTTAAAAAACCAAGAGTCATAAAATATTTTATTTCACCCGAAATTACCGATGAAGACCTCCAAAATATTCTAATGTACACAGATAGCCCAAAAATTTAAACCAAACTTTACGCGCAGTTTTATACCTTTAAGCAATCTATTTCTTGAATATGGTACGAATTCTAATTGTGTTTTTATTGTTGCCTTTTGTCGGATTGACACAAGCAACAAAAGATACATTGCATGTAGCGGTTTATGATTCGCCGCCTTTTGGAATGCAATCCAAAACAGGACAAGCAGACGGTTTGATGGTAGAATTATGGGAAGATATTGCGGAAGACTTACAAGTAACTTCCGTTTATCATTTTACCAATATGAACGGCGTACTTTCCGGTTTGCAGAACAAGACGTATGATATTGGTTTGGGCGCTATTTCTATTACACCACAGCGCGAAAAACTGGTCGATTTTACACAAGCGGTCAATCCTTCTGGGACGGGAATTGCGGTTTCTAAAGAACTCTCCAAAGTATCTTTCTTAAAAAAATGGATGCCCATTTTAACTTCTCTATTCAAGCTTATTGGCGTTTTATTGTTGATGCTTTTTATTTCCGCACTGATTGTTTGGTTGATTGAAAGAAAGTATGGTGACGGACTTAAAAGCGATCGTGGTATTAACAATATTGCAGATGGTTTGTGGTGGTCTGCCGTGACAATGACTACTGTGGGTTATGGCGATAAAGTGCCGAGTAGCAAAGCAGGAAAAATTCTCGGGATTGTTTGGATTTTTATCAGTATCATTTTCTTTTCACTCTTTACAGCGCATGCAAGTTCGCAGCTTTCAAATTGGGAAGCTTCAAGCAATGTCAATACCGTAGATGATTTACGAGGCATCAATGTCGTGGCTGTGGCAAAATCTTCCGGGGAAGAATATTTACTTCGAGAAAACATTCCGTACAAGCCAAAAAACAATATTGATGATGCCATCCACGCCGTTTTGGACGGAGAAGCAGACGCTATAGTTTCCAATGTTCCTGTATTAAAATATCACAATCGATCTGACTTTAATGAAAAGCTTCGAATTTCGACCAATTACTTAGTGCGCAACAATATGGGCATGGCGTTGCAAGATCAAAGTCCTTGGCGCGAACAAATTGATATATTACTTTTACAAAAAATCACTGAACCAAAATGGCAAGATGCAGTATATCGCTATATTGGTGAATAATTACTTGATAAACACTCAACAAATGAAAAAATACCTTTTCGTACTTGCATTCTTAGCAATTAGCATTGCAAATGCACAACAAGACACGCCGATTTCTGCTTTTTTGGAAAAATGGGAAAATTCTAAAAATTACTTAGTGAAGATGGCAGAACTGATGCCAGAAGACAAATACAGTTATAAACCCACAGCACGTCAAGATACCTTTCGCGAACTGCTATTGCATATCAAACAAAATATGGATTGGCTGAGTACATCGTATTTTTTAAAAGACAAAAAGAAGGATCAGAAGAAAGAAACGTACACGACAAAAGCCGAAGTTATTGCTGCAATTAAAGAAGCGTTTGATAATACTTCTGCCATTATCAAAACAGCGTCTCCAGAGGAATTGAAAGAAGTCGTAAAGTTTTTTGCTGGACCAAAAACAAAGCTTCAAATCTTAAATCTTTTACAAGATCACGTTACGCATCATAGAGGACAACTCGTTGTGTATTTAAACTTAAATGATATAAAACCGCCACGATATGTGGGTTGGTAAAACTGATTTTTCATACTTTACAACGTTTTTTCTTACTTATTTATAAATATTTTTATAGTTTTTAGTCATAAAGCTAACTAACTATGAAGAAAATATCTTTAATACTACTATTTCTATGTAGTATACAAAACCTGTACTCACAAACGGACCCTTCACTTGCAGTAGGTTTAGAAACTTTAACTTACACTAAAGGAAATATTGATATTGAACTTTTAACAGAAATCATCTTAGAAAAACAAAGTGAACTTAAACAAGAAGCGATCAAACGCTTTATTTTCAACCTTTTCCCCAGAGGAAATTATACTATAGCTAAATCAAAATAAATCGTCATAGTTTTACATAAAAAAATAGCTGATCAGGCGTATAGCCAAATTTTCGTCTCATACTTTTAGCTTGTGCCCATTTTTTCTCTATTGGATTTAAGTCAGGGCTATAAGGCGGCA
>JBCCLH010000043.1:0-44466 GCA_039026955.1 Bacteroidota bacterium | reverse complement strand
AATCAAGAATATCCTCAGAAACGAACTCACAACCGACAACTGAGAACCGACAACCAAATCCACAACAAAAGCAGTTGAAAAGTTTATAAGTTTAAAAAGTTGAGTACAGAAATCAAGAATATCCTCAGAAACGAACTCACAACCGACAACTGAGAACCGACAACCAAATCCACAACAAAAGCAGTTGAAAAGTTTATAAGTTTAAAAAGTTGAGTACAGAAATCAAGAATATCCTCAGAAACTTACCCAAATAAACAAATAAACAAATAAACGAATAAACAAATAAACAAACAAACACATAAACCAACCAACAGTGTTTTCCCTATTCTCAAAAGTTTTTTCACCCAAAATAAAAACCGTGTTTTTCCTGTGTTGAATTAGCGTATTGACTCTACCGAATCGTCCGTATGATATATAGATTTGTTTCGTAATCAATTAGGGAACCATGATCAATAAATTCGTAGATAAGCTAAACGCCGACGGACTCGTTACCTACATCAATACCTTAGCGGGAATTACAGTAAAGTTGGGAGCGCAAAATGTGGGCGATATCCAATCTGACGAAAGTGATATTGAAGGAGACAACTTGCTCATCACCATTGTACGCATAGAAGAAGAAAGTACCTTAAAAAACTTTCCCAACAAACGATTGGTTGAAAATGGTGGGACATTCAAGCTAGACAAACGCTTTCCGAAAATCCATCTGAATTACTACCTCATGTTTTCCTGTACATTACAATATGACAAAGCTGTGGCAGTCATACACAAAGCCATCAAATTCTTTCAGTATCAAAAAAAATACACCTTCGTAGCAGATGAAGACGATATAGAACTCAATATGGAACTATGTTCACCAAGTTTTGAACAACTTAACAACATTTGGGGAATGTTAGGAGGGAAACAAATACCTAGTGTACTCTACAAAGCGAGAGTTACATCGCTCGAAAGAGACATCGAAAAACTAGCAGCAGTAATCACAACGATTGGAGGAGAATCAAAGCACTATGAGTAGATTCAGTTACATATATGCACCATTAACCACGGTGAAATTAAACCATGAAAACGAGTTAGAAGCACAAAGCTTTGTAACCATCTATCCAAGTAAAGCTTCGGAAGCACTCATCCAAAAATATAAACTGGTGATCAAAATGATTCCCGATGGTTTTGTGCTTCTCTACAAAAGACAAGAAGAATTTGTAGCACAAACGGTTGAAGAGACGGTTCTCATTGGAGAAGAAGAAGTGACCGATCATCGCATCGTTGGATATGCTTCTACAACACCCGATCCAACCTACTCAAATTGGTTGCCCGAAGTAGTAGACATCGATTTGGAATTCTATGTAAGAGCCAACAAACAATACAAAACAGATACAGACTGGGATAACTTAGCATTGCGCGATTTTGTAGTATACAACGCATCCGATTTGCAAGGAACTATCACTACAAATAGTGCTGTCAACGAACGGACACAACCCGATGCCATATTGCAACTCAACATTACAGATGCAAATATCACAACACCAGTTTCACTAGCATTTGAAGTCAATCTAAACACCTAAAATAACCGACAATAGATAGATATATAACTACAAACACAAGTAGAGAACCAGAAGAAAATTAAACAAATACTAACAAAATTTTAAATCATAAATATTATGCCTAGTACATTAAAAACACCAGGAGTTTACATAGAGGAGATTGTAAAATTTCCGCCTTCCGTAGCGCAAGTTGAAACGGCTATCCCTGCATTTATTGGATATACTGAAAAAGCAACCAACAAGCTTCCGGGAGATTTGAACAACGTTCCTACACGAATTACATCACTACTAGAATACGAACGTTTCTTTGGTGGTGCAAAAGCCGAAACAACAATTAGTGTGACTATTACAGAAGATTTAAATAATAACAAATCGGTCGCAGTAACACAGCCTACAGCAAAGCAGCCTTTTATAATGTACTACGCAATGCAATTATACTTTGCAAATGGCGGAGGACCATGTTACATTGTCTCTGTGGGACGTTATGGTACTGAATTGGCAGATGCTGAAGTAGCGGTAACAACCATTGCAGATGCTGTAGCATTAAAAGCTGGTTTAGACGAAGTAGCAAAAGTAGATGAGCCAACATTGATCGTATTCCCTGATGCTACGAAAATCGATTCAGTAGATGCCACTACATTTTACGGATTGTACAACGATGCCTTATCACAATGTAACAAACTACAAGATAGATTCACTATTATCGATACATTGAGCTATGACGGTTCTACTTCTGTAGATCCGAACGTGGCAGCGCTTCGTGCGGGAATTAGCTTAGGGAAAGACTTCGTAAAATATGGAGCAGCGTATTATCCACACTTGGAAACCATCTTAGACTATACTATCAGCGAAACTGGAATTACGGTTGTACACTCAGGTGGAAGTTCACCTGCGCCAATTGCTCTCGCAAAAGCAAATGCAGCAAAAGATACTTTAGAAGGATATACTACGGATGATGTTTTAGGTGATTTAGAAACAACTATGGAAGCTGCCATTACCGCAGTTGCAGGCGCTTCGGATGATTCTGGAGCCTTGGCACTTGTAGGAGATGTTGTCAATGCGATTGATGCCATCATTGCACACTTAAACAATGTAATTTCAGAAGCAGAAAGTTTAGTAGATGCAGGAAGAGATGCTGCAAATGCTACAAGTGACAATACATTAAGAAATAATGTAAATGCCGCAGTAAACGCTTTAGATGCTGCCATCACATCACATGTACGTAGTGGAATTGTTTCTTTAGAAGGAGATAAAGACGGTTTAAACGCTGCATCCGACCAAACAGAAGCAGATGCTGCCGGAGTCACTGCCAATGCAAGTGTAGATGCATTAAATATTCCAACAGAAATCGATGCCCGAATTGCAGCAATCATCGCAGCAATTGATGCGATTGTAACAGCTGGCGGAAGCGCAGGAGTTTTAAATGGAAGAACACTAGCAGAAGTAGCAACACTTGACAATGCTACATACAACAGAATCAAAACAGAAATCAACAACTTACCAATGGAATTGCCACCAAGTGCCGCAATTGCAGGAGTATACGCAAGAGTAGATAGTACGCGTGGCGTTTGGAAAGCACCAGCAAACGAAGGATTGAGCTATGTAATCAAACCAACAGTTCGTGTAACAAATGACATTCAAGATGGGTTAAATGTAGACACAACCGCAGGAAAATCGATCAATGCGATTCGTACCTTCACTGGAAAAGGAATCATTGTTTGGGGAGCGAGAACATTAGCAGGAAACGATAACGAATGGCGTTACATATCCGTAAGACGCTTCTTCAACATGGTAGAAGAATCTGTGAAAAAAGCAAGCGATCAGTTTGTATTTGAAGCAAATGATGCCAACACGTGGGTTCGTATCCGATCAATGATTGAAAACTTCTTAACCAATCAATGGAAAGCAGGCGCGTTAGCAGGAGCTACTACCGATGATGCCTTCTATGTAAAAGTAGGACTCAACCAAACGATGACGGCAGACGACATTTTGAATGGAATCATGAATGTAGAAATTGGAATGGCAGTAGTGCGTCCAGCAGAATTCATCGTATTGAAGTTCTCTCACAAAATGCAAGAATCATAATTGATCCATATAACTAACAAGAAGAAATAAATCATAAAAAACATAAAACTATGTCATATCCAATTCCAAAGTTTCACTTTCAAGTAGAATGGGGAGGAACTAAAATCGGTTTTCAAGAAGTATCAGGACTCAATGTTGAGACCGATAAAATAGAATACAGAGACGGCGCAAGTCCAGAATATAGCAAAATCAACATGCCAGGAATGGTAAAATACACAGATATCGTATTAAAAAGAGGTGTGTTTAAAGGCGATAATGAGTACTACGAGTGGATGAAAATGAACAAACTCAACAAAGCAGAACGCCGCGATATTACGATTAGTTTACTAGACGAAGAGCATGCACCTGTAGTGGTTTGGAAAGTATTAAATGCTTGGCCATTAAAAATTGAATCTACCGATTTAAAAGGAGAAGCGAACGAAGTGGCTATTGAAACATTAACCTTAGCACACGAGCGTATCGAAATCAGCAACGAAGGATAAATCCAATTATGGCACTTTTTGACAACTTTAAATATCCAGTTACGGGCTTTCACTTTGTAGTCTACTTTAACGGACTACTGCCAAACCCTGTAGACATGAATTTTCAGTCGGTTTCGGGTTTAAGTGTAACGGTTGAAACCGAAAGTTATGCCGAAGGTGGAGAAAATAGATTTGTTCATGAAATACCTAAAGGATTAAAATTCAGCACGCTGACACTCAAACGCGGACTCAAAAGTGCGCCATCATCCGTAGCAAAATGGTGTGAAGATGCCTATGAAAAATTTGAATTCAAGCGCTTAAATCTCATCATTGCGTTGCTCAACGAAAATCACCTTCCTTTAAAAACATGGAATGTGGTCGGAGCCTATCCTATCAAATACGAACTGGGAGAATTCAACGCAGAAACGCAAAGCATACTTATTGAAACCTTAGAGTTAAAGTATGACTATTTTAAACTCTTACTATAACAACACTATGGGAATCGAAATAAAAAACTTGCGTATCAAAGTAAATGTCAATGCTCAAAAAGAAGAGGAAATGTCATTGGTAAAGGAAGAACGTTCCAACTGGACGTCGCACGAAATCATGACAGTTGTTTCAAAAATGCTCACTAACAAAAAAGAACGCTAAATCATGTCTATACTTGGAGAATTAGAAAAAATGCTCATCTACAAGCTCGATGACAAAGGGAATAGACAAGGCGAGCCGATACAAGTAGCGATCAATCCGGAAGGATACAAAGAAACATTTACGGTAGAATACAATCAAGATCAAGAGGCAAACTCAAGTGGTAAAAAACCAAAATTCGTCAAAGTAAAACCAGGCGATTTTACGTTCAAACTACTCTTTGATGCCACAGGAATCTTCGAAATTGTAGGACTCAACCTCGCTGATACACTCAGCAGCATTGCAGACGATATTGCAGGATTCAATCCGTTTCAAGATGATGAAGCTAGTGAAAAGAATGTAGTGGATGAAATCAATAAAATCAAAGATCTCGTAACGTACAAAGGTGATATGCACAAACCGTACGAGCTCGAAGTCGCGTGGGGATCATTAAACTTAAAATGTTTTCTCACCAAACTTGACATCGATTACAAACTATTCAATACGAAAGGATATCCAATTCGTGCCGTAGCCACACTTACGTGTAAAGACAGTACCGCAGATGAACTTCGTGAAGCCGCAGTAAATAAACAATCTCCTGATTTAACACACGTACGTCAAGTAAAAGAAGGTGATACCTTACCACTCATGGCATACAGAATCTATGGAGATTCCAAATACTATTTAGAAGTAGCACGCGTCAACAATTTGCTCAACTTTAGAAATTTAGAAGCAGGAACCGAATTATTTTTTCCACCATTAGATAAAACGCAAACCGCATGAGTTTAGTCGGAGACATATCGACAGATGTACAAAGCCTCGTCACATTTACAGTGCTTGTGGGCGATGCCGAAGAGGAAGCAAGTGCAACCTATGGTGTAAAAACCATCACGGTAGAACGTACCTGCAACCGCATTCCAACGGCAAGTATAGTCATTGTGGATGGTGACAGCGTAACGCAAGAATTTGAAGCGAGCAACGCCGCATTATTTGCGCCAGGTGAAAAAATTCACATCAAAGCAGGCTATGAATTTGACGAAAAAACATTGTTCAAAGGCATCATCACGAAACATGCACTCAAAGCAACGAATCAAACCAATTATTTGATCATTGAATGCAAAGATGAAGCGTTTAAAATGACCCAAGCATGTAAAAACAAAATCTTCTACGAAGCGACTGAAAGTGACGTAGTAGGTGATATCATCAGCGAAAATGGACTCTCAGGTCAAATGGAAGCGACATCATTTACACATCATGAAATTGTACAATACCAAGCAACGGATTGGGATTTCATTCAGTGCCGAGCACAAGTAAACAATATGTTGTGTTTTGTGGAAGATGGCGAAATCAGCATCAAAGCACCATCACTTAGCGGAAGTGTGTACACAGCCACCTTTGGAGATAACATATTTGGATTTGAAGCAGAAATAGACGCGCGCAGTCAATACAACGAATTTGAAGCATCTGCATGGAACTATTCCAATCAAGAATTAGTGACCAAAACAGCAAGTGGAAGCGGAATGAACAGTGCAGGAAACTTAGATTCGGGAGCACTAGCAGAAGCAGCAGGAGGCAACAACTTTACGCTATCACATACAGGAGACATTCCCGATGAAATCTTAACCTCTTGGGTAGAATCCAAAAGTATGTATCAGCAATTAGCCAAAATCTGTGGAACAGTCAAAGTACAAGGAACGGAATTGGTATTGCCAGGCACAATGATCACGCTTGCAGGAATGAGCGATCGTTTTAACGGAGATGTATTTGTGTGCGGAGTTCACCATACAGTAACAGACGGAAATTGGTTGACAACAATAGAATTTGGATTAAATCCAGAATGGTTTGCCGAAACCTATCAAGTAAGTCAATTACCAGCATCCGCAATGTTGCCAGCGATTAGCGGATTGCAAATTGGAGTGGTATCTGCCTTAGAAGGCGATCCGAAAGAAGAACATAGAATACAAGTCAAATTACCAATCATAAGTCCAGACGAAGAAGGTGTTTGGGTACGTGTACTAACCATGCACGCAGGCGAAGAATACGGTGTACACTTTTTACCAGAAATCGGACATGAAGTATTAGTCGGTTTCTTAAATGATGATCCCAATCAAGGCGTGATGTTAGGTTCTTTATTTAGTAATACGAATCTATCACCCGTAGAATTCTCGGATGATAATTTTGAAAAAGTGATCATGACCAAAAGTGAAATCAAAATCACGATGAATGATGAGCTGAAAAGCATCACCATGGAAACACCAGCAGAAAAAGTAGTCACCATTGACGATGATGAAGGTGTCATTACGCTAAAAGACGAAAACAACAACATCATCACAATGAACGCAGATGGCATCACGATTGAATCTGGAAAAGACATCATCATGAAAGCTACAGGAGACATCAATATGGAAGGAATCAACATTGCCATTGCCGCTTCCGCAGAATTAACCGCTGAAGCAGCAGCAGCTACCTTAGAAGGTTCAGCAACCACAACAATAAAAGGAGGAATCGTACAAATCAACTAAAAACACAACAAATGCCACCAGCAGCAAGAGTCACAGATATGCATGTTTGTCCAATGGTAACCGCACTCGTACCACACGTAGGCGGACCCATTCTGCCACCAGGCGCACCAACCGTATTAATTGGCGGATTGCCAGCAGCAAGAGTAGGAGACATGTGTGTATGTACAGGACCGCCAGACAGCATTATTGCAGGTTCAGGAACGGTCTTGATTGAAGGTATGCCCGCCGCACGAATGGGTGATTCCACTGCACACGGCGGAAGTATTGTATTAGGCGAACCAACAGTACTAATTGGAGGATAAAATTATGGATTTTTCAGCAGCAGCATACTTAGGAAAAGGATGGGATTTTCCACCAAAATTCCTTAAAAATCAAGGAGAAGTCAAATTGATTTCTGACATAGAAGATATTGAAAGCAGTTTGCAAATCATTATCACCACACGTCGAGGCGAACGTGTCATGCGTCCAAAATTTGGATGCGATTTGGGAGATCAAATCTTTGAAAACCTAAGCGCAACGCAAATGACGATCATGAAGAATAGAATCAAAGAGGCAATTATCATTTATGAGCCACGAATTGAAGTCATCAAAATCGCCTTAGACACGCAAAATTTTCTAGAAGGAAAGTTTTTGATCAAAATAGAATACCTAATCAGAGCCACAAACACAAGGAGAAACATTGTATTCCCTTACTATATAACTGAAGCAACAGACATCTAATCATGAGCGATTGTACCGAAAATACACTAATCAAGTCACGCGAAGGCACCACACAGCAAGAGCGTTACCTTTCTTTGCTCGATCCGAACAGTGTAGAACTGATGGGATTCAAAGTAAAGGATTGGATGAACTTTGCAGAAGAGTTTTCAAAACACGTACAATTATACGATAAAGGAGATTATAAAAACCCAAGTGGCACTTGGGAACCGTTTCACAATGCTTCCGCAGAAATTAAAGAAGTTATTGAAACCTACGCAGAAGGAGACATTACGCCACAATTGGCACTATTCATAGCGTTCTTAAAATTATTAAACAAAAGCAAAGAACGATTCAACGGCATTACAAAACGCCATCTTGATTTCTATTACCACGAAGTATTACAATTCAAGAAAAACGACGAAAAAGCAGATCATGCGTATGTGATCTTTGAACTCGCTAAAAATGCAAGCGAACAATTCCTAAGCGATGAAACACTCGTAAAAGCTGGGAAAGACAGCAACGGAACTGACATTCACTACAAGCTAGAAGATGAAATTGTCCTCAACAAAGCTAAAATTGCTGCCTTACGAAATACCTATGCATACAACGACGAATCCAACTGGCATGCTTCCAACATTGCCAATTCAGCTGATGGTGAAGGCGGCGAAGCAGAAGATGGTAACACCTCTTGGTTGCCATTTGGAGATACAGATCGTGGTTTGGCGAAAAAAGGATTCTCACTCAGTGCACCATCTTTACTACTCTCAGAAGGTGTACGTACAATCACGATCAACGCTGCTTGTACTTCATTGCCAAGCGGAGAAGAATTGCGTTCGATCTTAAAAATAGAACACACAGGAGAAAAAGGCTGGGTTGAATTACCATTCGCATCCATCACAAAAGCACAAACCATTACCAATGCAGTAGAAATTGTAATTGAATTGACGGAAGATGATGAAAAAATAGCGAATTATGATGCTGAAATCCACGAAGGAAAATACGATACTACACATCCAATCATTCGTGTGTTGTTTTCGAAAGAAGATACATCATTAGTTACGTACGATACGTATTTATTATTGGCGAATGCAGCTTTACAAAAAATTACGATTACCACAACAGGAACCTATACTGAAAATATAACTGTTAAAAACGATCTTGGAAAAATAAAAACAGAAAATCCATTCTATCCGTTTGGAACACAGGCAAAAAAACGCGCAAGTTTACGCATCGGCTCTGACGAATGGATAGGAAAGCGCATCAGCAATGTGAAAGTATCCTTAAGTTGGAAAGATCGTCCAGATAATTTCGAAGACCATTACAAACTCTATCTTGGACAATATGTGAATTTACTGCCGAATCAGACATTTTTATCGGTTTACAACGACATTAAAGATGACGCAAGCAAGTGGATCAAATTAGTCACAGGCGCAGATGGAGAAAATCGTTTCTTGGCAGATGCAAGTTATATTGGCGCTTCAAAAACAGGAAGCGAAAGTGTGGCAAATGCTGTTTCAGTAGACAAAGAAGCAGAAGCAGCTCGTAAAAAATCCTTACCAAATCAATTTCCAGAAGAAAGAAGAGGAAGCACTAAAGACAGAAGATGGTATGGACGTAGAGACAAACGCACTCCAAAACATACGGAAGAACAAGCACGTGCCATGCGCCGTAGACATACGGATAGAAGATCGAGCGTCGAAGAAGCACCATCACCAGCCACTACATCGGCTACGAACGGACTTGGACAACGTATGTTTAATGGATTTTCAGATGTAACATTTACCAACTTTTTACCACAAAATACAACCTACGTACCGAAAAAATCAGATGAGTATTTTATTGAATTATCACTACAAAATGACTTTCTGTACGATGCGTTTCCAAAAATATATACCTATCACGCTTTAGAAAAATTAGCGTTGCCGAATGCTGCGTATGCACCATTTGCTGAAAAGCTCTCGGTTATCGTTACTACGGAAGAAACAATTGGCGCTACGAAAAACGAAGTGCAATTATATCATGAATTGCCATTCGGAATCAACAAAGTAAAACGCTCTGATTTAGCTTTAGTAGCAACACCAGAAAATGGAGGACAATTGTACATCGGAATTGAGGAAGCCATTGCCGATCAAAACATTCAATTACTATGTCAGATTGAAGAAGGTTCTGAAAATCCTGACGCGATTGAAACGTACGACAAAGCAACCGTAACCTGGCAATATTTACACAACAATTCGTGGAACAACCTAAAACCATCATACTTACTCAAAGACCAAACCGACGACTTTTTAAAAGCAGGATTGGTAGCCTTTACAGTGCCAAAGCAATTTGGAGACAACACACTTTTTGCTGAAGATTATCTATGGATTCGCGCTACTATTTCGAAGCCGTTTGATACCGTATCAAAATTTGCAAACATTCACACACAAGCCGTAGCAGTCAAATTTGTAAATAACGATAATACACTCGAACATTTGGACAACGGAATGCCAGCCGAAACCTTAACAAAGCTTGAAGATCGTTTGGCAACTGTAAAAAAAGTAATGCAACCGTATGCTTCTTTTGAAGGTTGTCCGAAAGAAAGCGACTTGGACTTTTACCGTAGAGTTAGTGAGCGATTACGTCATAAAAACAGAGCCATCACGCTGTGGGATTATGAGCATCTCGTACTTCAAGAATTTAATTATTTGCACAAAATTAAGTGTTTAAATCACAGTACAAGTACTAGCTTCAAAGCACCAGGAGAAGTAGTATTGGTTGCCATTCCAAACATTATCGATCAGAATGTGTATGACATTTACAAACCGAAACTGAGCCAGACGAAGTTGAATGCGATTGAAAACTATATCAATCAACTCAACACAATGCATGTAGCAGCCAAAGTGGTGTCGCCTGTATACGAGCCTGTACAAATTACGCTCAGTGCGCGCTTTTACAAAGGATTGGATGCGAATTTTTACGCGAAAAAACTGCAAGAAGACTTAGCACAATACTTAGCGCCTTGGGCATTTGACAAAAACCAACCGATCTCATTTGGAAATGCGCTCTACTCAAGTGAAGTCATCTTTTACATAGAAAATTTAGACTATGTCGATTATATAAAAGATTTCAAAATGGTACACAAAGGCAGTGAAGAAGATGAAATCATCCCGAAAGATCAAAAAAGTATATTAACCTCAGTAGTGCCTGAATTGCACGCTGTCACCGCAATTACAACGGAAGCATGTTAAACGTAGACGAACATATCACCATACCAAGCAATGTAAGCTATGAAAACGACTTGGATTTTCAGCATCTAAGAGACGCGGGACAGCAATACATTGAAAATCTAAGTCGCAAAATCTGGACAGATTACAACATCAGTGATCCCGGAATTACGATCATGGAATTGTTGTGTTATGCGATTACAGATTTAGGATTGCGAATGGATCAACCGATTGAAAATCTCGTAGCTTCAGAAGAAGACAACTTTGCGAAAATGCACGAGCAATTCAAATCGGCAAAAAATATTCTGACATGCAGACCAGTCACTGCGATTGATTACAGAAAGTTATTTATAGACATCAAAGGCGTGAAAAATTGCTGGTTGGCAATTCATACGTTACCAATGCATGCGGAATGTAACGAAGCAAATCCACGCATCAGTTTTGATCCTTTTGTAGGTTCAGAATACACTACGGAAAGCTTTAATATCAAAGGATTATACACCATTTTAGTCGATTTTGACGACGATGAAGAATATGTAGAAGAAGACATCATTGCTGCGATCTTTACCAAATATCATGAGAACAGAAACTTGTGTGAAGATTTGGTTGAGGTACAAAAAATAAAAAAGCAATGCATTCGTGTATGTGCGGAAATTCAGTTAGAAAATGATGCCAATGAAGAACAAATTCATGCAAAAATTAAGTGGGAACTAGGACAATATTTGTCGCCAAGTGTACGCGCCAATTCGCTCACGGAAATGTTAGACATGGGACTTTCGACAGATCAAATATTTGAAGGTCCAATCTTAGAAAACGGATTCCTAACACCAGAAGCTTTAGAAAAATCGGAGCTGCGTACCCAAGTACGTTTGTCAGACGTCATGAACATCATCATGAAAATTGACGGTGTCAAACTTATTGAAGATATCAGCATTGACAACTGTCCGCCAAAAATAAACGGCGAAGACGGCGATTGTAATCAGAATATCACGGCAAAAAGCGATCCTTGGTTGATTTGCGTGGAGCCGAATCACTTACCAATATTGTGCGACCAAAGTGTACTTAAGTACAAAAAAGGGTTCTTGCCAGTTGGGTTGAACCAAGAAATGGTAGCGCAATACATAGAAGAATTAGAAGCAGCATACAAAGCAAGCACCGAAAAATCCTTTGACGATTTGTCAATGCCGTTAGGTGTGTACAGTCAAATAAAATATCATACGGTACAACATCATTTGCCAGAAAACTACGGAATTTCCAAATTCGGATTGTCCAATACGGTTTCTGACGAACGCAAAGTACAAGCAAAACAATTACAAGCCTATTTACTGTTTTTCGATCAAGTATTAAGCACATATTTTTCACACTTGGAGCATATAAAAACACTCTTAGCATCTGATGAAACCTTACAGCAAACCTACTTTTTCAAAGCAGTAGAAGGCATCAAAGGAATAGAAACCTTGTTGGATAAGTATCCAAAATACCAAAGAAATGTAGAAGATATCATTGACAAGTTAGAAGATTTCAACGCACGTAGAAACGAACTCTTAGATCATCTCATTGCGCGTTTTGCAGAAGTCTTTGAAAACTACAGCAACACGATGTACAAACTCTTTGGAAAAGAAAAAGATACGGTAGAAGCAAACATTATCACGACGAAAAACCGATTCATTAAAGAATACGACAAAATCAGCTCAGAACGTGGATTGGCTTTCAATTACCGAAAAGCGGAGCAGTGGAATACAGACAATGTATCAGGTTTTCAAAAACGCATTGCACTATTATCTGGTTTAGACGATTATTCACGTCGTGATTTATTCAACGATAACATCAGCATTGAAACGTTGGAGCGAAATACCATTAAAGATGGTCCGCATATTGAATACCGTTGGCTGATAAAAAGTGATGAGAAAGTATTTCTATCATCGCAAAAAGACTTTATGTCTAAGCAAAAAGCGATCAATGAGTTGTTGGATGTATTAAAATTAGTGACGAATCAGAATAATTACGTATTGCGTCAGACAGAAACGCCGTCGCAACGCTATTATATCGCATTATTAGATGGAGAAGGAGAAATCATCGGACGCCAATACAATCACTATTACGCTACCAAAGAAACGGCAGAATTGCGATTAGCAGAAACGATTGCGTACATCAACAGTCTCTTATTCGACGAAGGTTTTTACTTGATAGAAAACATATTGACCTTACCATATCACACCAAAAATTTGGGCGATTTAAACGATTGTTTGCCTTTATGCTTGGATGGATGCAACACGTGTAAAACCATGGATCCATTTTCGTATCAAGTAACAATCATTTTTCCAGGATACACATCGCGCTTCTCGAATATAGATTTCCGCATTTTCATGGAAGATTTGATCCGAAGAGAATTGCCAGCACATATTTTACCGCGTATCTGTTGGGTTGGACACATTGACGGCGCTTTGTCACAAGTGGAAGAAGTTCAAGTACTCAACAATTTCAACGATAGCATTCCAAACATGGCAATCACAACAGAACCTGCAGAAGTATTTGAAGTATCGGAAGTTTCAGAAGCAGAAGTTACACCTGTATTTGAAGTCGCAAAAGACGCAATGGATATTGATATATACAAAATTACAGACAATGCAGAAGACTATGATATGAGAAGAATTCAACGCGCATGGAAGAAATTTTTAGCATCCAAAAATGAACAACCAGACTATATGGCATCGCACGAAACTAGTAAAGAATTATTGTGTGCTATGAACCAAATGAACACCATTTACGCCACAGGAACATTACACAATTGCAATGACGATGATGGCGAAAATAAAAATAGAATCATACTAAACAGAAGTGCGCTTGGCTCGCTCTAGGGAGGTATTGGGTTTTGGGTCTTAGGTCTTTGGTATTAGAAGTATCAAAAGCCAAAACCAAAAAACCAAAACTATGAAAAAAACATATAAAAAAGATGATTTAGGTAAAAGGAATTAGGCAATAGGAATTAGGGATTAGTTCAAGACAAATCAACAAATTGACAAATCAACGAATCAACACCAAATACCCAAAACCCAAGATCCAAAACCCATCAAAAAACATACAAAGATGAAAACAATAGAGAAAAAAGAACCGTACTTACACACCTTGAACACACGCGGCAATATCTATGAAGAATTTTTGCCAGATCAAGTTTTAACACATAAAAATCTAAATAAAGTTGTAAATTACTTCGAAGATCAAGATCGACAGAGTCGTGTGTACTTAATTGGTGTGGGAGTTGGTTGCGGCTTAAATATTGTTTCATACTCAAACTCATTTATAGAAATTGGTCAAGGCGTCGGTATTACAACCGATGGCGACCTTATAAAATCTGAAACACGTAGATTTCACTACTATTCGGCACTGACTGATAGAGCGTCTTACGCATTATTTGAAGGGTTACAGGTATATGAAATCTACGAACAAGAGGAAGCGGGACGTCCAACGGACGAGCTTCCGCTTTCCTCTTTTACATTTAATGAGCCTGGTGCGCTCAAAGATTACATTCTCGTTGCGTATGTGGAAGATTATTCGGAAGACGAAGGACTGTGTGGTGGTTCTGGTTGTGATGAAACTGGAAATAAAGTCTACAGCAATCTCAAATTTCTCTTAATTCATAAAAGTAACAAAACTGCACTCGTTGCACGTGATACGATTTATAACAGTCACGATGTATTAGCGTACTATGATACGTTGCCAGAATTGTGCATGCCACGTTTGTTATTGACGAAAGACAATACGCTTTCCGGAATTGACATTCACGATCAATTTACCAAAAGCTTTGCACTGAAAAACGATTTATACACGGGAATTACAACGATTATTGATCGTTTTGATCATCGCATCAACTTTGCGAGATATGGTGTCACGATTCCACAAATCACAGCGTATTTTGACGATATTTTTGTGGTGCAAGAAGAACCGTTCATTCAGTACAAATATGACTTAATGAAGGATTTGATCGATACGTATCGCGAAATTAGAGAATTGATCTTATTTACACGATTTGAATGCGTAGCAAACATCAAAGCCTTTCCAAAACACTTGTTGTTAGGAACTTTAGATGAAGCCACACGTTTACAACACCGTCACGAATTCTATCCGTCGCCAACGGTTTCTGAAAATGACGATAATTTAATGGCAATCAAAGCGTTGTGTATCAAATTCTTCAATCAATTAAAAGAATACAAAATTCCACAAGTAAGTTCAGCAGCAATAAAGGTAACACCTTCAAAAAACTACGAATACAAACTCAGCGAGCGTTCCATTCCATATTACTACGAGACTAAAAATTCACTGATTTCGAATTGGAATCCGTTAGCGATTCAGTTGCGAAAATTAAAAAAGCATTTGGGCTATCACGTAGCGAATTTGCAAAACATTCCGTGTGTGCAAAGACCTTTGGAATACAGTCATCTAGACAAAGATTTCTATCGAATTGAAGGGCATATTGGTAAAGATTTTCGCTTGGCGCTTGGAAGAATTAACAAACTCAAATCACAATACAATCTGGCATTTGACGTAAAAGCAGTCAGCATCGGATTTCCAGTAAACAAAGTATCACTCGATGACGATGTATGCAATACAAAAGATCATGCAATTCTACTAGAAACCTGGGAACAAGAATTCGACTGCGTATCACAAAGCGCGATGGAATTTTTCTCAAAATATCAACTAGACGATTTAGGAAATAACGATACAAGTACAGCAGCTTTTGCAGTGGCAAGTCAACAGCAAGAACAACAACAAGTACTTTCCTTACTAAGAAGAGGCGATACTACAGATGAAACGATAAATCCAGAAAAAATAGCAGGTAGAACCATCAATACCAACATGGAATTCATGGAACTAGGAGAAAGTGTAGAATCGGTTCCTTACAACAAATCCATTCAATATGCGATTGACTTGGCATATTCCAACATAGGAACTCAGGACGTGTCGGCAACACATTTGGCAGCCATTACGCTAGCTATTGTGGATCAGCAGCAAGGAACTGTTGACAAAGACACGGATTACTATTTTTATACAGAAACGCCAGTAAAAATCATTGCAGCATTGACAGACATCAAGCGCAACTTTTTACAATCGCTAGACGAAGTATATGTAACTGAAAAATGGACTGCGCTCAACAATGCAATTGATGTTCTGTGCACACAAGTAGATCAAGTATTATTTGCTATTTCAGAAGCTACAGACAATACGGCGTATGGGACAAAGACACATGATAAAATGTACGAATTCTATATCTATGAACTGTCAAAACTCTGCTGTCTCAAAGGAAAATTTGCATGGTTAAAAGCACAAATGGACGTAATCCGAGACAATTTATACAGAGAACTCATCTTATCAAGAATCATAGAAAAACATCCAGGAGCAGAACACATGGCAGGAGTTCCAAAAGGAGGAACATTCCTCATGGTATATCTTGGCGGAACAGAAGAATTATTAGAAGACGACAGCAAACTCAGTCAGTTTGACGGTATCGTACAATTTGATTTTGCCTTACCGTACATGTGTTGTGGAAGTTGCGCACCAGGAACTGTAGTATTCAATGCGGAACCAGATGTAACACTAACCATTTCAAAAACAAAATACTGTTTGCCAACAGACGAAGGACAGGTTGATTTTATCAGTAGTATTGATGGAGTCATTACATCGCCACAAGGAGATGCGTATATTGTTCAAACAGAATCGGGCTATGCGTTTGATCCAACAGCGGTTCCGAATGAATTATTAGGACAACCGTTGACATTCTTAGTCAATGGAACCACACCAATTGTGCCATTGGAAATCTGTGTGTGGAAATTACCAACAGATATCACACCTACGGAAACTTTCAGCTCATGGAATGAGGCAGGAATCAACCTAGACTTAAATTTAAGTCATGACTTAGAATCACTTTCATTCTATTCCTATGTATGGAATCGTGCTGATGGTTCTGAAATTGGAACGACCAAAGATATTCCAGCAGCATTCTTGGCAAATCCGGGACAAACTTTTGAAGAAACCATCTCTGTAACTATCAGTATCACAGGAAGTCCAGTAGCGTGTACAGAAACCAGAGACATACTCATAAGCTATACACGACCAGTTGAAAACAGTATAACGGTTCCACCAATTATTTGTCACAGAATCGAAGAAACCTCGCCAGCTTGGACACAAATATTAGTAACACCAACAGATGCGATACTGACATCACCACAAGATCCAATTGACGGACCAAGCTTTATAGAACAAAATGAAAATGATGAATACTTCATCAATCCTTTACATGTACCGAATGATTTAGCAGGCGATGAAATCAAATTTGCAGTAAATGGTGAATTGATCGAAAATGTATCCACACGTGTAGCAAAACTGCCAGCAAATATAAATACAGATGATTTCCCAACACATTCTGCTACATGGGATGATACAGGAGTGAACATCAACATAAGAGCAGCACACATTTTCCAATCAGAAAGTTACATAGAATATGGCTGGATCGATTTAGACAATGACGGTACACAAATAGCAACTACTAACAATCTTCCAAACTTCAGAATAGAAGATAGAGTAGGCGAAGGCGTGATTACTGTTAATTACAGACTCATCATGCGTGTAGCTGGATTGGAAGATTCATGTACAAAAAGCTTTGATTTTAATATAGTCTTTCAAAGACCAACGCTAGAAATTCCAAGCGGTATTTGCTTTGGACAATCCATAGAACTTGATGTAAATCCAGAAGATGTCGTGACAACTTCATTAGATAACAATGTAATCCAAAATATTTCAGACACGATTACTTTTGAATCTGGACTTGTTCAAAATAATGACATTGGTACACAAATAGAAATATTCTTAAACGGTTCGCCAGTAGCAACCACTACAGTATATAAAGTTCCTGTAGCAGAAAACATCACGGCAAATCAAGAGTTTGTACGTTGGGACGGACAAGATGTAATTGTAAGCCTCAATGCAAGTTACACAGTGCCAGGAGTTGCAAATCCTGAAAACTACTTGGAAGTAAAATGGGTGGACGGTAGCGGAAATCCAATCTCTGAAGACGATTTAACAAACTATGCCATCACCACCAATGATGGAACTATTGAAACGGAATTCAAAGCAACCGTTTGTGTCCGCGCTAATCTTGGCGTAGTAAATCCATGTGAAACGGTGGTAAATGTGCAAATTAGTTATATACGTCCAACATTCGACTTAGAGAGCGGATATTGCTACGATTTTACTCCAGTTGGAGATGCTAATGATATTGACATTCCAATTTCTTCAACAGTTGAATTGACCTCACAGCAAGGATCGAGCTTTATAGTGCAAGAAGGCGGTATGTACAAATTCAGACTCTCAGAAGTTCCTAACAATCTCATCGGACAGCGAATAGGCTTTGAAATTGGCGGAGTTGAAGTTGCACATACATTTGTATACAAACTACCAACAGACTTAAATGGAACACATGAAGTTTCCGAATGGAATGGAACTGATGTAACTGTAAATTTAGTACATCGTTACACGTTACCTGGCGTGACCAATCCGCAAAACTATTTACAAATTACATGGAGAGATGAAAACAATCAAATCATAAATAACACATCCAGCCATGTCATCTCAGCAGAAAATGGACGTGTAAACAAAATATACACAGTCACCGTTTCTATTGATCCTTCACTAATGAGTACTACGCCTTGTGTAAGTACACCTGAAACTGTAACAATCATTGAAAATGCGCCAGTAAGTACACCAACTGATTTAGGTTTAGCTAGTGGATACTGCTGGAAAGAAGGAGATTCTAATCTTAACATCAGGATTAATGTATCGCCAAATGATTTTGCAATTACAACAGTCCCTGCATTAGGAACAAATGTCTTTAGAACCAATTCGTCTTCATACACCTTCGTAGCCTCATCAGTTCCAAATTCTTTGCTAGGAAATTTAATCCAATTCCGAATAGATGGAACTACGGTCGACAATACTAGAGTGTTCAAACTGCCATTAGAATCAAGCATCAGTCATAATGTACCAGGTTCAAGATGGGAAAATGGCAGCTATTTATTCAGAATTGGCCATAATTTTGATGACCAAAGCTACTTTGAATATGAAGTGTTTGATGAACAAACAGGACAACCTGTTGAACAAGTAGAAGTAGGTGTTTTTAGAGTTGAAACAAACGATTCGTTTTCAAGACAATACAATGTTAGGGTAAGTGTGCAAGGTTTAGACTGTTCGTCAGTAGCACAAATAGTTGTGACTGCCATAAACGATGATCAACCATTTGAACCAATTGATCCATCACCTGGTGATGTAAATTTAGGAAGACTCAATTGTGATACACCATATGCAAACCGTTTAGCAGATTTAGGTGTGAATACTGATATGCAAAATTTAGAAACCGGATTTGCTAACGAGCCATTTTCCAACGACATTACAAATAACATCTTCGATCCTGTAGAAAATATTGTCTCAGTAATGAGGAATTCAAGAGATATAGTAAATGACAGTATCGGAGCCATTGAAGAAATCAACCGTTTGCGCGCCACGTTACAAGAATCGTATTTGAGTGACCAAGGTTTTAGAGGAGACAAACAAGCAATGTTAAAACTAGACGAATCCCTAGAAATTATGTCACTAGAGTTGTTACGTTGTGTAGATGAAGAAAATCCTGAAATTAATGGACTTTACAATCAAGCAATTGCCATTTCAAATAATAGGGCAGCCGATTATGGAGAAGGTTCTCGATCAAAAATCACACAAACATACCTAGAAACGTTTGCTGGTAAAGGCGAGGAATTCAAAAGTACGATAGACAACACGTTTGTTCGATCAAGAAGATAAAACAACATGCATACGATCCACAACATAGTGTTTGAAGTAGACGTTAACTACGATAATTCGTTAGTTTCTTGGGAACAGTACTATGTGGATTTTTTCCAAGAACGACTACTGCCACGTGTGGAACGTATGTGTGACGATTGGGATCGAAAACACCCAAACTCAAAATGTGTGATTGACACGATTGATATTAATGTAAATGTTGGCGATTTAGATTTGGAAAGTTTGCAAAAAGAGATCACTCAACAGATTAGTCAGCAGTTACACAGCATTCAATCGGATGGTACTACAACTGACAGTAAACTTGTAGCAACGATCACCAAAGAAGAATCTCCTTTTGAAGGCTTACTCTCATATTTGCAAAACGGCATATTGTCTGCGCATATCTCGGTCAAAACATTTAAAGAATGGTTGGGCGCTGTGGCGGAATTCACTTCCGTGGAAAAAAACAAACTCACAGCATTATTTTCAACCAAAACGGAAACCATCGCACGTATGCTGTCACTCTTGCGAAACAATTATGAGAAGTTTGTAAACATCGTCTCAGAAAAGCAGCAAATTACAGCACACTATGTAAAATTAGAAAAGGCTTTCTTTCAACAATTCTTAAAAGAACTCTGTGCGCAATTCAAACTTAGCTATTCAAAAGAAGAAGCCGAAATTTGGCATCAAACCCTAGGTTTTAGCAGTTCTTTGCCACAATTCTCAAAAACACTCATACAACTGCTCACGCCAAAAGCACAAGCAGAACACAAGCGTTTGATGAAGGTGAATGAATCGGAATTAGCCATCTCAGTCCTACAAGCCATCACACAAAATGAAATAGGCAAATCGATTTCTATAAATGCTGCTAAAATAGCAACTATTCGTAAAGATGAACGAATCCAATCGCAAAAAAGCAATACAAGTACAATCGCACAAAGAACAACTCAAAAAAGTGCTGATGCAGTGCATACAATAAAAGAAAAAGAAAGTTCATCTCAGCAAAAAATAACTGACGCTACAAAAACACAGACAAATACTAAGATTTCAGAAACGCTTCAAGCAGAAGAAAATAACAAAAAGAATACGGTCAAAAATAAAGAGACAAATAAAACCAACAATACACAAACGCATCAAACAACAGAAGCACATTCAGAAGAAGCACATACGACAAATAATTCAAAATCTACAGCAACTGAAAAAGGTTCAACAACTGATACAACCAAAGCAAAAACAGCAAAAGAAGCTGAGACAACCAATCTAGCGAAAGCTAAAAACAACACTTCCCAAACACCATTTTCAAGAAATAGAACAATTACTAACGACATCAATCTCACTACCGAAAAAGCGGGAATCATACTCTTACATCCTTTTCTAACGCGCTTCTTCAACGGTGTTGGATTGGTCAACGAAAACAATGAAATTGAAGACATTGGCAAAGCGTGTATGTTATTGCATTTCCTTGCCACGGAAACGGAAGAAGTGACAGATGTAGAATTGACATTAGAAAAAATTCTCTTAGGAATTCCTGTAGAAACCATCATCAATTATCAAACACCATTGACCGATCATGACAAAGAACTCTGTGAAGAATTGCTAAAAGCAGTGTTAGAACATTGGGTAGTGCTGAAAAAAAGTACCATCAACACCTTACGCGATATGTTCTTAAAACGCGAAGGACAACTTACCGTAACAAAAAACAGTATCAACCTAAAAATAGAGCAAGCGGCACAAGACATCTTACTCGAAAAAGTTCCATGGAACATCAGTCTTATCCGCCTAAAATGGATGGAAAAAATGATGCACGTAGAATGGCAAAAATAAACTTGAGAATACACTAAAAACACTATGATTACAGCGCGCGCTCAAAAAAACACTTCTGAACAATCGAAAGGAAATTCCTCTCGATCTTCGTTATTTATTGCGCCGACACAACGAAAGAAAAAAAATGAAAACACGGCTGAAACTGAAACACCAGACTTATTCATAACGCCATCTCGCCAACAGGAAACACAAGGAACACAAGAAACCACGCAGCTACAAGAAAATACGGAAACGCCAGTAAGTTCTTTTATAAATCCAACAACTGCACTAACAGCTTCTTCAACAACTGAAAACACTCAGGAAGAGCAACAAGAAGAAACACCACAAACCCAAGAAAAAGAAAACACACAAGAAGCGGCACAAAAACCCGCAGCAATAACACAAAAAGAAGCAACAACCACAAAAGGAGAAGGAGCTACAAAAGCAGAAGCAAAGGGACAAAAAAGTGGACAAGCGAAAGGAGCAAGCAAAGGTGCCAAAGGCGGAAAAGCCAACAAAGGCGGTAGCGGAGGCGGCGCTGCATACGGAACAGGCGCGAATGGAGCACAAGCAGGAATGCCTGAAAAAGAACCGGTAAAAGAAGAAGCACTGTTGACCTTACCAACAGAAAACGGAAAAGTTTATGCAGATGGTTTAATGAGTCAAACACCAACCAACTTTATGCGCGGTGTCAAAGAATCAAATACAACAATTGCTGAGGTGCAGCAAAACGAACAAAAAACACTCAGTGATTCGCTACCAGAAATTGAGCAACCAACGGGAGTTCCAACAAAATCTGCTGCATTAAAAGAAAAAGCAAAAGCAGCTTCCAATCAAATTGAATCACAAATTCAAGGAGACAAATCAATCTTAGGCGATTTAACACCAACAGGAAAAAAAGAAGGCGAGCAAATTCCAACGGAAAGCATACAACCTGCAAGTTCTGTAGCAGCGAAAATGAGAAGCTTACTAAGTTTGGGGAGAAGTGGAAGTGAAGAAGATCGCAAATCGCAAATAAAAAGTGGAATCAACAACTTGCCGACGTCTGAAAGCGTCAATACTGATCCAGGCGAAAAGCCACAGGTAGATTTAACCGGACAAGCCGATCCAACAAAAAATACAGACAACTTAGACGAATCTACCGCAACAACCAACAAAGAACAAGAAAAAAATCTTGCCGAAAGCAAACTCTACAAAGGAGAAGATGACATCTATCCAGAAATGGAATTGGAAATGATGTCTCCTACGGTAGAACTTACGGCACCACCGCAAGCAACTGCACTTTCTGAGGAAATACCGAATGTTTCGGGTGAAGTAAAAAGTACTTTTGACGCACAAGCACAATCCTACATAGATCAGGAAATGGCGCCCGACATGCAAAAGCAGAATGAGGAATATGCGAAAATGCAGGCAGATCAGGAAAAAGAACGCATACAGTCCGAACAAGACATTGATGCCGAAACACAACGTGTAAAACAAGAGCAGGAAACTGCACAAAATACGGCAAAAGCAGACGTAGATGCACAACGCAGCGAATGGCAACAGGAAAATGAAAATGTCAAAAAAGAATACAGCGAAAAATCGGAAGCTGAAAAGAAAAAGGTGGATGGCGATATTGACGCACAAGTAAAAGATGCGGACACCAAAATTACTACTGAATACGATAAAGCCAAAAAAGAAGCAGATAAAGAAGTTGCCAAAACCGACAAAGAAGCCACACGTAAAAAGGCAGAAGCGAAAAAAGAATCTGAAAACAGAAGTTGGTGGGACAGAGCCATTGATGCCGTAAGTAGCTTCTTCGACAAACTAAAAGAAGGATTAAACAAACTCTTTGACGGTCTGCGTAGTCTCGTAAAAGGATTAATTGAAGCTGCGAAAAAACTAGCCAATAAACTCATCGATTTAGCGCGTGATGCCATCGTAGGATTGATCAAAGCCTTTGGAGAAGCTTTAAAAGCCTTGGTAAATGTAGCTCTGGCAGCATTCCCGAAACTTCGAGACAAGTTCAACGCTGCGATTGACAAAGCCGTAAATGCCGCTGTAGAAGTAGTGAATACCTTAGCAGAAGGACTCAAAAAAGCGGTCAACGCCTTGCTCGATGCCTTGGGCGCGGTGCTCGACGCCATACTCGCCGCGTATCAAGCATTCTACAACTTATTGTTAGATGCGATGAAATTCTTGGTGACTGGCTTAATTCAAATCATACGTTTCCTATGGAATCTCATAGAAGGTGCTTCGTATGCGCCAGGACAGTTTTTTGGCGCCTTGGCGGAGGTTGCCATTGGAGGAAATCCGGCAGAACCTTTAAAGAATTTTGAAGTTCCGTTAGGACAGGAAGAAGCGTGGGCGGCTGCCATGGGTAAAAATGCTGGTGAAAAAACAGCAGATGCCGCAAGCGCGACCAAACCAATGCCTGAAAATGTACAAGCGTTACTCACAAAACCACAACTAAGTAATAATGATGTTACTGTAGAACCTTATCCGGCAGTAACAATGGAGCCAGAATTGGTGGCAAGCTTACCGCCAATGAAAGATGGCGCGTCTTTAGAATTAGGAGGTGCCGGAGCAGAATCTGTAACTGCACAAGATTTCCAAGCATCCGCTGCAGCTGATGCAGGATACGCATTGCCACAAGAACAAGTAGCAGCATCTGTGAACGAAAGTACTGGTGCGGCTAGTGAATCTATGAATCAAGCGGCAGAAAAACCAGATCCAGATTGGATTAAAATGAGCGATCCTGAAAAACTAGATCATTACAACGCGCAAATGTTGGTAGAATCGGAAGAAGTTGGAAACGCCGCTCCGCAACCAGGAAAAGTAGCATCGACACCAAATATGGACAATGATCCTGCAACATTAATCACCAAAACAGGACGCTTAGACATGGCCACGCGTTTGGCATTCATGGGACGCCAAATGATGACAGGCTTGCAAGTATTCTGGAACAAAAACAAAATATGGATTATTGCCGCTTTAGTCACTGCATTAGTTGCTGCAGGACTTATCGCATTCTTTACAGGAGGCGCCGGATTAGTGGCTGCGGTAGACATTATCGTAAAAGCCTTAGTCATCATCTTTGGTGCATATGCGGTATTGCAAGCAATGGGACACATTTGGGATTATGTGAAAAAAGCATGGGCAGGCGATGCCGCAGGCGCAGGAAAATCGTTGGCAATGGCGATGGCTGTCATTGTGATGGAATTCTTATTGGATAAAATTCTACTAGGAATGGGGAAAGTCTTCAAGCGTGTCATGGCAGCAGCGAAAACCACTCGTATTGGACAAAAAGTAATGAAAGGTGTAAACTTTGTTCGTAAAGGTGTGACCAGAACAGGAAACGTGATCAAAAAAGGGGTAGCTAGAATAAAAAATACACGCTTGGCAATACGAATCCAAGGAATGGTTGGAAAAGGAACCAAGAAATTAAGTAACTTACGTCAGAAGATTCTAGAGAAGTTCAAATTCAAAAGAATCTGGTTACAAAAACGTGGAAAGTGGCTGGAACTTTGGGCGGAATTTAATCCAGATTTTATGCTTTCCAGAACCGATCCTAATACTGGAAAAAATATAGAAGTACATGCTGATAACAGATTTAAAGCACAGCCTGATGTACCACAATGGAAGAAAAAACCAGATGGTAGCTATGAAGTAAAAGTAGATGCAACTTCTCCTTGGGAAAGTGCTAAAAAAGTGGACGATCAAATTGATGTGCCTGCTGAATTTAGAACAAATTCCAAAGGTGAAATAGTTACGGATACGTATACTCGTACAAGAGCTAAAAACCCTAAAAAGAAAGCAGATGTAGATGCACTTCCGGATTTAGATAAGAAAATGCATAAAGCAGAAGTAGAGCGTGTAAAAATTGATAAACAGATACAGAAAAGCAAAACCAAAAAAGTAGATGCAGCATTAAAGAAAAAGAAAGACGGTAAAACACTTACGAAAAAAGAACAAGAGTTACTAGATGCGCATTACAAAGTAGCTAACAAAAAAGTCAAAAACAGTGAACGCATAGGCGATATTGGAGCTGAAGATGCTGTCAAAAAGAAACATACCAACATAACGCATACAGAAACATTTGAAGGTCCAGGCGTATTCGATCAAGTACATAAAACGAAAGATGGAAAGTTTGTGATTGTTGAAGCGAAGGGAGGAAGTTCTACCTTAGGTTCGGCAAAACACGGAACGCAACGTGTAGAACAAGGATCAAGAGAATATTTTGACTATATTATCCAACGAATGAAAGATTCAGGTGATGCCGCAAAAGTAAAAATGGCAAGAGATCTAAAACGAGCTATAAAACAAAAGAAAGTGAAATTTTATAAAGCACAAACACCAATTAATTCTGCTGGACAAGCACAAAGCACAATACTTTCAGAATTTATAATTTTTTAATACACTATGACGAATATAATCAATTTTAAAAATTGGGATCAAGAGCTTTTCGAAGAAGAATACGAAGATAATTTTGATGATTTTGAAGATGATATGATTGCAATGGCGCAGGAAGATGGTAGTAGTTTATATGATTTATATGACTCTTGCAAGCAGTGGATCATTCTAAAAATAATCAAAAATGAAGCGTCACATGAAGAATTAACTAGGTATTTTAGATACGCAATGCAAAGTCTGTATGGACACATAGTTACCTTAGAGCATTTAGGAGAAGAACAAGAAATTTGGGTAGCTGATAAAAAAGTACATATCAAAAAAGAAACCAGTGTTTCCTATAAATCTGTAGATACATTGATCGATTTTTTAAATATAACCGCTATTTGTAGATGCAAAGAAGCATTGGAAGCTATTTTCAGACAAGACGGAACTGGTCCTTTTCTCGACAATCCAAACGCTGTAAAATCCTATTATTACGACTATTATTTTTTAGAACGATCACTAGATAAAGTTGATAACGCCATCATACAGCGAGAACTAGAAATCGGAAATCAAAAAGCGGAAAAATTTTATAAAAATGATGCTGAATTCAAAGAATGGTATCCTGCAATTTATATTCCACTTAGTGAGTTAAAGCACGAATTCTTTTTAGGAGATGAAGCTTCTTTCAACGAAAAACTGCAAATAGCTTTGAATAAAAATCGCAGCTATTATGATGATCCGAAAGGAAGATATGCAAATCTTGAAAACTGGATTCCATGGGAACTCATTGCGTTTGCCTGCAGAGCATATGACAAAGGTTGGAACATTACCGTTGAAGACAGTCGTTTGCCCAAGTTTTTAATTGAAGGCAAATGTAATGTAGGAAGTTTAGCTCCATAAATTAATTTTTATTACATTGCGTGCAGTCTAGCGACAAGATTCCCTTCAAACAGACCTTACAAGCTAACACAAATGTATTTGTGTGACGAATAGGTATGCAATAATAAAAGCAACACTGTATGGAAGGAAACGTTATTTCAGAAGCAAAAAGTCAAGAAAAAGGATCGTTTTTATATTATTTTTTCAAAATTATCAATTGGCTGTATGGTATTTTTGCTTCTTTAAACAAATTCCGCCGTTCTTCCTTTTTGAGCATCATCATTCTACTTGTGATATTTTTCTTGGTCCAAGGACTCGATCAAGCGTACACACTTTTGGTAGACATGATCGAAGATCCAATTTCGGGTTCTCTTATTTTGTGTTATGTCATCATTTCTGTATTCGCGTTGGTCATTTCGCATTATCCCATCTATCTATATTATGCGAAAGATATCAACGACAGTAAAGACGAAAACTTTTGGTACATTCATAAATGGATTTTAGGATATAGGATATTTACCTTCAACAAAAAACCGGCACCAAAAGTCAAATCGAAAGATAAAAAAGACTACACACAAGATTACAACGCCAAATATTTCCGCTATGCGTTGGGACTTTCTATCTTTTCCATTTGGACGTTTTACATCTACAAAACCTATGAACCGAAGCTTTTATATGCGTATGGCGATACGGATGGAATCTGGTATTTTAATATGTTCTTATACTTTTTTCCGTATATCCTCATGCTTTTCTTACTTCCTAAAAAGCGAATATTGGAATCTAAAAATGCAGATTATATAACAGCGCAAAGAGCTAACGGAGAAACGAACATTGCAGAAACAAAAGCCTTCAAGAGATTTTACACCTATGGCGTATTTTCATTTTATTTTAGCCTTGTAATTTCAATCATGCTGTTAGTATTGGCAGCCTTTTGGGCAGAATTCAATACAACTTCGTATTACCTATTGCAATTTTTGACACTTTCACTCTCGTTGACGTACATTAGTTTTCGCTCGTTTCGTTCAAAATTGTATACTTATGCGGCTATTAAAATCGTCAAATACATAGAAATCAACTTTAATTATGTGCTGTTTTTCTTCATCATTGCACTGCTTATTTTTGGATTGATTGTGTACTGTAACATAGCCGTAGCGTACGATTGGCCTTTGCCAAATGCCATGGCAATTCTGTTTGGGTATTTCTATATTTTCTACTACGGATTGGCCTGTGTATTAAAATATCTTTTTGTCATACAGGCAATTAGAAGGCAAAGCAAAGATTATGACGATAAAAAAATAGATAATGCTATCTATGAAGAATATTCAGGTTTAGATGATAACGGAATCTCGCGTTTGATTCCTTTAGCTGAGCAAAAAAAGTTTGTTACGAGTAAAAAAAACAACACGGTATTTGGTGTGTTACTAATCATTGCGATTGTTTGGATTTCTTGGGGAAGAGAAGTCTATGTGCATCAGTTAGAAACTTTTGAAACTCCAGAAAGTAAAGATGTATTATTGATGAAGGATTATTTGGCGGAACTTAAAGATTCCTCGCGAATTGGGCAACCTTTAATATTTGTCGCTTCACACGGAGGCGCGGTAAAAGCAAATATTTGGACCATGAAATTGCTCAATCATCTTCAAGAAAAGACAGACGGAGAATTTTTAAAACATACCGCTTCTTTTTCAGGAGCTTCCGGTGGAATGATGGGACTTTCAATGTATGCCGTATTATCAGGACAATTCCCGAAAAGTGCACCAAATCCATACAAAAGCATCAATATCAGAATTGATAGTGTCGCAGAGAAAAACTATGCTTCTATGGACATTTCATATACTTTAGGTTGGGATTTGCTTCGAAAGATTCGAGGAGTGCATTTAGTCAGTAAACATCGCGACAGAGCGTATTATTCCATGGTTGCGTATCAAAACTTACTAGAAGGAAAAAAAGGTGCTAAGGATAACAGAAGACTTACCTCTGAACCTTTTCAGCAATATTGGAACAAAAACATTTATAAAAAAAACGGCTATTATCCTGCTATTTTGGTAAACACTGCCAAAACGAATGGACGCAGAGGCGTTTTTAGTTCGGTACATTACGATCAAGAAGAAACAGACTTATTCTTAAATGCTGATAACTTGGCGCAATTAGAACCTATCGAAGATGGCAAACGACCTGCAATTTCATTCTATCAAGCGGTTTCGTGTACCAATCGTTTTCCTGGGTTTAGTCCGGCTGCTAAAATAAAAGGCTACGGACATTACATAGATGCAGGCGCCATTGACAATAGCGGATTACTTACAAGTTTGGATTGGTACGATCGACTCAAAAACAAAAAAGAAGATGCCGTCATTAAGCCTGAAACCAATGTGATTTTTGTGGAAATTATCAATGGAAAATCAAACTACATCAAATACCTACTCGAAAAATTTCAAGATTCGCTCAATATTGACTTTTTTGATTTTGATGAAAAAGAGAAAGGCAACTTGTCTGCTGTCCTTAGTGCTGGTGCTAACTTAGATAAGAATCCGGACTACTTTAGTGATCTTATCAAACGCTTGCAAGATCGTGGAAGAAAACCTGTTGACAGAGACAAGCATACCATTGGAGAAACGCATTATGAAGATCCTACAAAATTCAATGATGCGTATTTGCTAAACTCACAAAAATACAGCGTAAAATACATGCCAATTTACCTACCAAGAGTAACGACATTAAAAGACGTAGAAAAATTCATAGGTGGCGAAATCAAAGGAACAAAAGTTGTGGATACTATTGATGGAAAACCTGTCACAGTAAAAGATAAATTAATCGAATTTCTACAAAGAAAAAATGACGAAATCTACAATGCTACCGAAGACACCACCAACAGATATGAATGGAAAACCTATGAACCAACCTTGGCACGCCATCTGAGCGAAAGCACCATAAGATTTTACGATAGCATTCTTGAAAAAAGCAAAGAAATTGATAAAACCGTCTGCGATCTCATTGAAGAACTCAAAATCAACTGCAAACCTGAACCGTGAAAAAGGGGAAAAACACCCTGAAAAAAAGTGTTTCAACGGTTTCATAAAATAGGAAGTCTTCTTTTATTTATGCGTTAATAGAATGTCTATACACATGCAGTATGTGTATCGTTTAATTTCCAAAACATGACTACAGATTTCATAAACTATATAAAACAAGCGGTACGATTTCGCTTGGCAGATATTTCAGGAAGTGATAAAGAAATTGAATTCCCGGAACACGATTTCGCCAATGATTCATCGGAGTTTTCAAAGTTTGTAATAGAAAATGAGCTAAAAATCAATGAAATACTCATACTGTTGCTCTCGATGTTGCCATACATTGCACCTGGTTTTTTGACAAACATTTTATCAGAATATTTTCCAGAAGGAAGTGATTTTCCAGAATTTGGCGGTGTAAAAGGAAAGCAATATCGCGGCATTATTCCAACGGGAGAAACAGCTATTTTTATTATTGCTGGAAACGATTTTAAGTCGCGTAAAGCGATGCTCCCTGTCTTTAATGAAGATCATGTTTTTGCGAAAAAATCTATTCTGTCTCTAGGGAATGTACCCGAAGGTGAACCAAGAATCAGTGGTAATTTATTATTAGACATTGAATATGTGGAATTGTTCGTATATGGAGCTATTGCAAAACCAAAATTAAGTCAAAATTTTCCTGCGGAATTGTTAGAAACACGATTGGAATGGCAAGATTTAGTCCTCAATCAAAAAACATTAGATGAAGTTAACAATGTCTTAGTTTGGATGGAACACAACGAAACCTTACTAAACGACTTCAACATGATTGATAAAATAAAACCAGGCTACAAAGTAATGTTCTTTGGACCGCCAGGAGTCGGAAAAACCCTGACGGCAAGCCTGATGGGAAAACACACCGGAAAAGATGTCTACCGAATCGATTTATCACTCGTAATCTCAAAATACATTGGAGAAACGGAAAAAAACCTTTCCAATCTCTTCAACAAAGCCAAAAACAAAGATTGGATTCTGTTCTTCGATGAAGCAGATGCCATTTTTGGAAAACGTACTGGCGTGCGTGATGCACATGACAAATATGCTAACCAAGAAGTATCGTACTTGCTACAACGCATCGAATCGCATTCAGGTTTGGTTATACTGGCTTCTAACTATCGCAGCAATATTGACAAAGCCTTTACCAGAAGATTCCAATCCATCATTGACTTTGAAACACCGGGCATTCGAGAGCGTTTAGAACTTTGGCAAAAATACATTCCAGAAGCCTTTATGTCCGAAGAAATACAGCTGCAATCGTTGGCAGAAGATTATGAAGTAACTGGAGCCAATATTGTGAATATTGTGCAATATGCATGTTTGCAAGTCTTAGCCGATGGCGGCACACAACTCACCAATGAAATTCTCACCGAAGCCATTCGAAGAGAATTCATTAAAGAAGGGAAAATGGTATAGCAAACCAACCAAAACTACATAAACCGACTTCTTGTGGAAGTCAATCAAATCAAACTGTAATTAGGTGCAATCCTCATAAACAAAAGGATTGCGCCTTTTTATGCTTTCGATCTTCAAAATTTCACATAAATAGGTGAGATCAAAATCACCTTTCTAGGTGTTTTGCGGCCTTTGTCTTGTCGCTACTTTTGAACTGTACAAATACATGATGGTTTGTACGGAGGTATCTGAAAATCCTGAACAGAGTAGGAGTCAAGTTATAAAACAAAGTGTTATGTCATTTCATACTACAATCACCAAAGCGGAAAACGGGGCAGTTTACGACGGTTATAATATTCGCTACATAGAAAAAAGTGCCCCCGAAGTTTTCAAATTTCAACCAAGTGCGCGATTTGCAGCGGATGGCAGCGGAACCGTTGTATTAGAAGTCATCGCAAAAACACCAAAAGAAAATTTTGCAAAAGTATTCACACTCAATTCAAATGTGGCTTTTGGATTTGAACCAATCAAAGGAATCAACATTGAAATTAAAATTACAGACTTTCAACATGATGAAAAACACATCAAATTCAATTTTTTCATCAAAGGTTGTTATGAGTTTCCTACTACTATGGGAATACAATCTGTTGAAAAAATCTTTCCAGTACAATTGCCAAAACCGATCACCATCGCAGAAAGGGGAAACCACACGATTAGTTCGGGCGACTTGGCATTACTACTAATCGCAGCGCAATACGAAAAATGTAATTGTTATTCATAAAACTCAAAATAAACTGGCGGTATCCGAAAAGCCATCAACAGAGTAGGAACTATGATCAAAACTATATATTATGTCAACTTTTAAATTAGAAATCGCCTTTTCAGACGATGAATTAAGAGCCATTTATGACTCAGGAACGAGTGTTATTATTGCGAAACCTTCTATCGGAGGAGACGATCCGAACGTAGCGTGGCAAGTGTTCAAACCTTTTCAAGCAAATACACTTTCGTGGAAAGAAGAATACGGAATCTACGCTTCTACAAGCGAAGTGAAAAACGGCGCACAATTGAGTCAATTATCCAGCGTACCTGTGGGCGCTTCTATGAACAAATTGTATGTTTTAGAAGACAATGCTACGATTTCTGGACCTTTAAGCGGAGGAGAAGCCAATTCGTATGCATTAACCAACAAATACTCAGGCGGAATTATCCCAGGAACGGACGATCCTAATAAGCGAATCATGACCGTAGGATTATTCCAAGATGCGAATGTAAACGGTACCGATATCAAAGGAAATGCCGTATCAGCAGCGCCGGTATTATTAGCAAGTACTGCAATGATGACTCCTTACACAACCGTGTATATTTGGTTGCAATCGCAAGTGAAGAGCAATTCAGTAGTTACTACCGTAACTTCAAAGAAAACCGCTTTAAAATTTGGTGGCGGTATCAACGAACTTTCTGTTACCTATGATGCGCCTACAGGAAAATTTCTTCCAGCATAATCAGGCTACAATCTATAACAGAGTGATGTTTCTTGCATTGCTCTGTTGTTTACTTATAGAGTAAGTGAAATATTTTCATGGAATAGTGAAGGAAATTTTGACTAAATTCATAGTGTAAAATAACTAATTAAACACTTACATCATGAACATTGACAGAAATGTAATCAAATCTTTTACTGCCACAGTTGCCAAAGAAGCAAAGGTAACTTCTACGAGTAAAATTCATATCAAAATTGAAGTAGAAACGACTCTTAAAGACGCTAAAATAAAAGATTTTCAAAATGAAGATATTTACAATCTCACCATTTTAGATAAAGTGGACGATTCTTTTAAACTCTTAAAATTGAATATTTACGTAGTTCCTAATTCAAGAGAGATTGAATTCCTTGAAAAACCTCAAACAATTAAAAATTTCTTTGTTATTGATAAAAAAAACAAAGCAGAATTTGAATTTGATATTGAAGAAAATTCCATATTCCTCATGGAAGTAAAAGTAGATATTTTCAAACCTGAAGGCACCAAGCGACGTGTGATTACTTATGAAGATTCTGATGATATCGATGAAGGAATTGTAGCCTAATCAAAAATGCTAAAACTAAGTGTACTCATGAAATGTTAATACGTCTAATAAAAAATCTGAAACTAGGAATTCTCTTGTGTTGTTTGCTCACGTTTATGTGTTGTGAGAAACAAGACTTTTCAAAGAAAATACAATACCAATATGTAGTTGATAGCTTAAATACAAAAGCCTATACATTGGTGCGACATCAAGATTGGAAAGCGGTTGCAACTACTGTTCACAAAGTAGATTCTTTGGCAAAAACAATTAAATATACCAAAGGAGTTGCCAAAAGTCTTCGCGTAAAAGCACATTATTGGAACCATCAGAAAAAATTAGACAGTGCCTTCAATGCATTGCAAACCTCGGAACAATTGGAGTTAAAAGCCAAAAATTACAAGGGACTTTTGTCAGTGTACAATACAAAAGCTTTGTTGTACAAGCGCAATGAATTATATGATGAAGCCTTGGCTGTGTATGAAAAAGCATTGGCAATTACGGACAGTAGCATTACCGATGTGCAACGTATGAAAACGCATACGAATTTAGCAAATGTATACACAAAAAAAGGTGTGTATGATAGCGCGATTTATCATTACAATCAATCCTTACTACTCACAAAAGATACGACAAGTAGGCAAACCATTAAAGCATACACAAATCTAGGAAATGCGTATAGTTTATCGTCTGATTATAAATTGGCTGAATTTTATTATGAGAAGGCTTTGCACTATTATCTAACTGTTGAAAATGAAAAGGAAATTGCCAAACTCTATAACAATTTGGGCGCTTTATTTTATGAAAAAGGTGAAGACGAACGTTCATTAGAATATTTTAAAAAAAGCATTCAACTCAAAGAAAAATTACAAAAATCAGATGCTTTAGTAGATGGTTATTTGAACATTGCTGAATTGTATGCAGAGCGAAATCCCGCTGTAGCGTTTCAGTATTTAGACAAAGCCTATGCATATGTGAAGGATTCACAAAAAGATTCCTACAAGGCGAAAATTTATGTATCCAAAGCGGCGATTTATCAATCACAAAAGCAAAACAAACGCGCAAAAGCCGTATTGGAAAAGGCAGTAGCGCTTTCAAAAGATCAGGAGAAATTGACTGTAGAACGTTATCTGAAGAAAATGCAGTCAGAAATAGCCTTTCAAGAGCAAAACTTTAAAGAAGCCTATCAGCAGCGAATTGCGTATGAAAACCTGAACGATTCCATCTTTAACGAACAAAAATTGTGGGATATTGCCGCAATACAACGCGCATCGCAAGCACAAGCGAAAAAAGCAGAAGTTTCTTTGTTGGAGAAGGACAGAGCCTTGGCGGAAGAAATTGCATTGCGAAAACAGCAAGAAAACGAAAAACTTTATGCTTTTTTAATTGCTTTTGGTGTGATTGTTTTTTTGGTCTCGATCATTGCTTTTTATTTCTATAAATTGAAAAAAACAACCAGCAAACTCGCGAAACAGCAAGAACTATTACTCAAAGAGCGCATTCAGAATTTGGTGAACGATCAGGAAATTGAAATCATCAATGCAAGTCTAGCAGCCAGAGAAAAGGAGAAAGCGTCCATTTCTAAGGAATTGCACAATAATATAGGAAGTTTATTGACATCCATGAATTTCCACTTTCAAGCATTTGATGAAAAGTTGCTTGCAGCGCACAAAGGTACGAAGCAGTTGTATGATAAGACGTTGCAAATCATTCAGACGATTACACATGAAATTAGAAGCATCTCACATCGTTTTGACCAAGATCCAATTCCAGAATTTAACTTAAAAATGGCGATTACTAATTTTTCAGAAAAAGTAGCGAATGACAAACTCAAAGTACACACTTCGATTCACGGGTTAGAGCATTTTCAAAACTCGCAGATCAGTATTTTCATTTTTCGAACTTTGCAGGAATTGGTTAACAATACTATTAAACATGCAGCAGCGAGTAGCTTAACCATTTACATCACAAAAAATCAGGACAGCATTAATATTATGGTAGAAGACAACGGAAATGGCTTTGACGTGAAGCAAGCTATGAATGGCATCGGATTAAAAAACCTGCGCAAACAAGTCCAACTCATGGAGGGAAACTGCAATATTGATTCCCATCCAACGCGCGGAACTACTGTAAACATAGACATTCCAATAAGAAATTAAACGATGAAAAAATTACACCTTTTACTTTGCGACGATCACAATTTGGTTTCTGAAGGAATCGCAATCATGCTGCAAAACGAAAATCTCTACGAAATTCACATGGTGACTTCAGGAAAGCAAGCATTGCAACACTTACAAACAAACGAAGTAGATGTCCTAATCTTAGACATTTCCATGCCCGAAATGACCGGATTGGATGTGTTGGATGCATTGCAAGAAGCGGAAATTCCACAAAATGTCCTCATGCTCACCATGCACGAACAAGTCAACTATATCAAAGAAGCCATCGCCAAAGGAGCCAAAGGATACGTTTTAAAAAGCACGAGCAAAACTATGTTGGTAGAAGCCATTCAAAAAGTCGCACAAGGACAAAACTTCTACGATCCACGCTTAACAACGCTCTTACTCAACGATTCCCAAGCAACTTCTCAAAAAAAACAAATCGAAAAAGTCAAGCTCACTCCAAGAGAAATCGACATTCTAAAACTCATCGCACAAAACAAAAAGACCAAAGAAATTGCGGATATGTTGTTCATCTCAGTAAACACAGTGCAATCACACAAAAAGAATTTGTATAGCAAGTTGAATATACATTCGGTGTCGGAATTGGTGGCGTATGCGTTTCGGTGTGGGTTTGTGGAGGTTTGATACGAAAAATAAAGCCTTCTTTCTAAAGTGATTCTCATAATTAAAACTTTTTAAAAAAAATGTATATTTAATATCTATACTAAACCAATAGTTATGAAATCAATCATTTTTGCCTTTCTTTTATTTTTTACAAGCTTGTCCTTTTCGCAGTCATATTCATGTGATAGAGATTCTCTAAAAAGAGTTAGAATCACATCAAACACTTTACCTAATGCCTATACTTGTTATATGGAATTACAAAGAGGTAATGGAATGCCTAGATTAGCGACTGGTTTTTTAATACATCCCCGTGTGGTATTAACCGCAGGTCACAATGTTGCTTGGTATCCTAATGGTAGCGTTAAAAAGGTAGATATGTATTTTGGTTCTTTAGATTCAGTAACCTATTTAGCAAAAGAAACTATCAAACTAAAGAAGAATAAAAATAAGTTCTACAAGGGTAACTATTATATTTTTGATAATATTAAAAGAGATTATGCTATTGTAATACTACCAGATTCGGCGGTGTATAAAAAAGTCAAAGGTCATTATAAGATAAAACCTATTAGACAAGTAAAAGTTGATTCCTTAACTATAACTGGTGCACCAAAAGACAAACCAAAATTTGAAATGTGGACAGAAACTACTACGAACTATCAACAATTTAATAGTTTTTTGAAGTATGATTTATATACACTACCTAGAAATAGCGGATCTCCAATTTGGTATAAAGAGGATAATGAATATCATATTATTGGAGTGCATTCGCGAAAATATGGTTCTTGTGGGGCAAGTGTCTTAATTACTCCAAAAATATATAAGCAAATAAAAAAGTGGTGTAAGAAAGCAGGCATTGATCTTTAGAAATCTAACCACAAAATCCAACGCTTATTCCCAAAATTCAACGCTTACAAAATAATCTACGATTCGTATACAATAATTAGATAGTTTTATAAAAACGGATCTAAGAAATGCTCAAAAAAGTCTATGGAAGTGCGGTGTTTGGTATTGAAGCGACCACGATTACGGTCGAGGTAAATATCGCGAAAGGAATAGGTTATCATTTGGTGGGTTTGCCCGATAATGCCATTCGTGAAAGTAATTACCGAATTGCGTCTGCACTGCAAAATAACGGTTATAAAATTCCTGGAAAGAAAATCACGATTAACATGGCACCTGCGGATTTGCGAAAAGAAGGCAGTGCGTATGATTTGACCTTAGCATTGGGAATTTTAGCAGCTTCGAGTCAAATTCAGTCAGAAAATTTGGAGCAGTATTTAATTATGGGTGAATTGTCTTTGGACGGAAGTTTACAACCGATTAATGGCGTATTACCCATCGCAATCAAAGCACGAGAAGAAGGTTTCAAAGGATTTATTCTACCCGAACAAAATGCCAAAGAAGCGGCAGTTGTCAATAATTTAGAAGTCTATGGTGTGCAGAATATTAGGCAAGTCATCAATTTCTTTGACCTTGGCGAACCGCTAGAACAAACCATCATTGATACACGCGCAGAATTCTTGAACAATCTAGCTTTTCCTGAATTTGATTTTTCAGATGTCAAAGGTCAGGAAAGTATCAAACGCTGTATGGAGATCGCAGCGGCTGGCGGACATAATATTATTTTGATTGGACCGCCTGGCTCAGGGAAGACAATGCTTGCAAAGCGATTGCCTTCGATACTGCCACCACTGACATTACACGAAGCACTTGAAACCACAAAAATTCACTCCGTAGTAGGAAACATAAAAGATAAAAGCGGATTAATTGCTGAGCGACCGTTTCGAAATCCACATCATACAATTTCTGACGTTGCGCTAGTAGGCGGCGGAAGCTATCCACAACCTGGAGAAATCTCCTTAGCACATAACGGAGTTTTATTTTTGGATGAATTGCCAGAATTTAAGCGTAGTGTCTTAGAAGTCATGCGACAACCGTTAGAAGACAGAGAAGTAACAATTTCCAGAGCACGATTTACGATTACTTATCCCAGCAGTTTTATGTTAGTAGCAAGCATGAATCCGAGTCCTAGCGGATTTTTCAACGATCCCAATTCACCAATGGCGGCTTCTCCCATAGAAATGCAGCGGTATATGGGAAAGATTTCAGGACCTTTATTGGATCGAATTGACATTCATATAGAAGTGACACCTGTACCTTTTGAAAAACTTTCTGAAGAACGTAAAGGTGAAACGAGTGCAGTCATTCGTGAACGAGTTATTAAAGCAAGAGTGATTCAAACGGAACGCTTTAAACACTCAGAAATCTTGCATTACAACGCACAAATGAATACCAAACAGATTCGACAGTATTGTAAACTAGATTCAGAAGCTCTACAATTGCTCAAAAGCGCTATGGAACGTTTAAGTCTCTCTGCAAGAGCGTATGACAGAATTCTAAAAGTCGCAAGAACCATTGCGGATTTAGCTCAAGAAAACGATATTTTACCAAATCACATCGCAGAAGCCATTCAATATCGAAGTTTGGATCGAGAAGGTTGGTTGGGGTAATAAATAAGAAAACTTAATCTGTAAAATGATCAAATAAAATGCTAAAAAAGCTTTATATTTATGGAATAAATAAAGTTATTTTTCCATTGAAAACATTGAATCTCAGAAAAAGCGTTGTAAAAACACAATCTCAAAAAACTAACATTGGTTTAGTGAATTTGCTTGTGTTTTCAGGACTTTTGGGCTTTTACTTAGCGACTACTAATCGAGCTTTTGGCTTTTTCTTGGGGTTTTTAATTTCATTTTGCTTGATCTTGGTTAGTTTTTTAGTAGATAGGTATTTGTTTACCAAAAAACAATCAGCTTTCCAGTATCCACCTTTATATGAGGCGAACCAAGGCTTTACAGAAAATGTTGTACATGAATCCAATCCAATGTATCATGCGATTATTCAAATAAATACAAAAGAAGATTTTTTACACTTTTACAAAGCAAATTTTTTCGTCAATCTAAATCAAGTTGACAGATTCGAAGTAAAAGATAAAACTTCTGCTGAGTATTTAGTGCATTACCAAAATAAAGTCGATTCCAATGCAGAAACAATAATTAATAATTTGATTTCAATTGAGAATACAATTTATGTTGTTTTTTCTAATAATGAAAAAGTAGAAAAAGAAACATTAATTATGTTATCGTATGCAATGAGTGCAATCAAAAATAATTGGATCAAACACAAATCAATAAAAATAGCTTCTCTTACAGCATTGGCTAGAATTCTTCTTAATTTTTTTGATGAACTTCAAGATATTGACAATCTAAAGAATTAATACAATTGGATTCTTCATTGATTAATTTTCTCAACAGTCTGATAAAAACTAGAGATTTCTTATTTGGTAGCATATTGTCCATTATCACTTTTTTATTAGATAGTTATGATGAAGAAATTATAAACTTTTTAGCAGCTGGAGAATCTTCTATTGCAGCTGGTGTTATAGGGGTTATTATTAGTAAAATCAACGATATAACCTATATTAAATGGAGAGATAAGAACAAAATTATCAGTCTTTACAAGAAATTTATCGATAAATTGGAAATAGAAATTTCTACTGAAAGTGTTAAAAAAGAAAAGAAAAAACAGTTGAAAGGTTTAAAAACAGATACTGAATCTACCTTAGAACTTTTTGAAGATGAGTTTTTAAAAATTGAAAGTCTAGAAGATAGGCTAAAAGTCCTTGTTGAGAGATATCAAAAGATATAATAGTAAATAGAAGTCTATTGAAGCAAGAGGCAAACATAATTATTCTTATCTTTAGCTAACCATTACTTAAAACCATTATTATGAAAAACTACATTTTTTACCTTTTTGTCTCTTTATTGTTTTTTAGCTGTGAATCTAATAATCGTGAAACTAAAAATATAGATGCAGATGTTGCAACTACAGATGCTGTAACTACAGATGTGCAACTAAAAATCAACGTTGTTGATGAAAATAAAGAACCATTACCAGGCGCAACGATTATCGTTGAAGATACAGAGTATGGTGCAACATCCGATTTTGATGGGAATGCGACGCTAAGCATACCTTATTCCAAAGATCATAAAGAAGTGAATTTACAAGTTTCGTACATAGGTTTTGAACCGAAAACAGAAACCGTGGCGCTAAATAGCTCCTCAGAAAGTATTACTGTTATACTTAAGGAATAAAAAAGAAAGAATATTCTTTATAGTTGATTAAATAAAAAGTATATTGTTCTATACTATTTTATTTAATCAACTATTGTAAGATGCAGCCACCAATTCAAAAACTAACCGATACACAAAGTCCAATACGAGTAGGGGACACTACTTCAGTGGGTCCTTTTGTAAGAATTACAGAAACTAAAGAGAAAAGTTATATTTATGTACTAGTCTATTTTGACACAAATATTACAGATGCAACACAAATTGGTGTATATGTGGATGATGCAAACTCAGAATCTATTGCCATTCGGATCGAACCTTCTGAAAAATCGAATGTTGAAGCAGAAGAACAACACTTATGGTCTATAGTAGTAGCGCCTGATGAGCCTATTAAAAGTGGAACTGAAGTCAATGTAATCGTGAATTTTAATCCTGATACTGACAGTACAATTACTATTGACACTAAATTTGGAGAACCAAAACGCGCTACACGAGTGATCCGTCCGAAATAAGTAGTGTTTTCAATATCTAATTTCTCTTCTTCATGTCTAAACTAAGTAAGCATTTCATCATTGCTGTATTACTTATATTGCCTACAGTAGTATTTGGGCAAAATACGTATACGCTTGAATGGTTTGCTAACTATTGTGAGGACTGTGAAGCATATGTGGATTCACAAAAAAGAATTAAAGATGCCAGCGCTTGGTGCAATGCTTATTTCAGTTTTGCAAATGATAATTTTAAAGAAGCAAAACGTTATATTCTAAATGACACAAAAACCAACGATACACTCAAACAATTATTACAACAACACATTCTATTACAATTAGGAGTAAATACCAAGGCTAAAGCTTATTTTTTAGAAGTCAGTGCTACTGAGAATTTGAACATAAAACAGTTTGCCTATAAAAGTCTTGGGAAGTTGTATTTTGATAAGCAACAAAATGATTCTGCTTTAATTTATTATGAAAAAGCATTGCAAGTTCCGATTGATCAGTCGCACTATTTTAAATCTGAAATTTTTGAAACAAAGGCTTTTATGTATTTGTCTGAAGAAAAATATCCGCAAGCTGATTCTCTATATAAAAAAGTGCTCTATTTGTATAAGCAACATCAAGATTCTTTTCAGATCGCACGCAATTATTCCAACTTAGGAAATCTTTATTTTGAACAATACAAAGATGAGTTGGCAGGAAACTATTTCGATTCAGCATACAACTACGCAAAACCCTTAAAAGATTTTGAACTAAAGAGTACGATTACCTACAATTTACATGTACTCGCAGAACTTTCAAAAGATCATAAAAGTGCTATCAATTATTTAAAAGAATCCCATGCGTATAATGATTCATTACAAAAACAAAACACTTTATGGCAAGTAGCGCAAGAAAAAGAAGTCTTCAATGTTGCGCAAAAGCAAGCTGAATTGGACATAAAAACGGCAGAACGAAATACATTCATTGCAATTTCTATTGGAGTTCTTTTGTTGTTAGTAGTTGGTTTTGTCTTGTATAGAAAGCTCATTGCACAAAACAAAAAAATCAAGAAATTAAATCGTGAATTGAATGAAACCAATGCTGTCAAAAATCAGTTGTTTACCATTATTGCGCATGATTTACGAAGTCCAGTGGCACGTTTACAACAGTTATTTCAACTAAAAACGATAAAAAAAGATACCACAGCCATTACGACTGATAAAAATGTTTCAAAAATTATAGACTCGCTCAGTTTATTGCTTGATAATCTATTGAATTGGTCGCTGAGTCAATCCGATTTGTTGATGGTGCAGAAAGAATGGTTTCCGCTGTGGCAAATCATTCGTCAGATGGAATTTCAATATCAGTCTTTAATTGAAGAAAAAGGAATTCAGTTTAGTACTGAAATAGACAAATCGGTGTTGGTGTATGGCGATATGGAGATTTTTAAGATTGTCATCAGAAACTGCTTGGACAATGCGATTAAATTCACGCCAAAAGGAGGGAAGATTGTGATTTCTGGGAGTATTGAAGATGAATTATTCACCGTATTCATTACCGATTCTGGCATTGGAATTTCGGAAAAAGTACTCAAAAGTATCTTTGAAATTCAATCAGACAAAATTCAAAAAGACACTACTGGTAGAAAAAGTTCAGGCTTAGGTTTGATGCTCACAAAATCCATGATTCAACTCAATGGCGGCACAATTCAAATCAAACCCAATCCAGAAGGCGGAACTATCGTAAACATTTCGCTTCCCTACAAAAACGCAGCATAGCTTATCATGGAAAAATTAAACCTACTCATTTTCGAAGACGATTCAGAAGAAGTTGAAATCTTAACACATATTCTTGCGGATGAATACAACATCAGTATTGCCACAAGTTATGAAGAAGGTACAAAAGCATTCAACACACATCTGCCAGATATTGCCATTCTGGACATTTTTGTAGATGGAGAACGCGAAGGAATTCGCTTTGCAGCACACATTCAAAACACACATCCGATCCCGATTTTATTTTTGACCAATTCGAAAGATAAACTCTCTTTTACAGCAGCAAAAAAACAACATCCCTACAGTTATTTGCTAAAACCCATTGATCCGCATTCGCTAAAATTTGCATTGGAATTGGCATTTGAAAAACACGTCAATCAAGTCGGACATTTATCTACCAAAGAAGAAGCTACTTTACAACTCGACAATAAACTGCTCATAAAAAAAGGAAATGCGCTAATCAAAGTCGTAGTTGATGATATTTTCTACATCGAATCCGAAGATAAATATTGTTACATACACACGCAAGATGCACGTTTTTTAGTGCAAAAATCCCTCAAAAGTTTTGCAGAAACCTTGCCTAACAACTTTATGTCATTGCACCGAAAATATGTAGTCAACACCAATCAAATTCAATCCGTATTGCCATCCGATTACAGCTTGACACTCAAAAACAATGCAGTCTTACCCGTAAGTCAGCGACATCGAAAAGTGCTCTTGGAATTATTTACAATTATCAAGTGATATATTTTTAAGTAAAAAACCGTAAAAACAATTAAAACATACATAATATGAAACAAACAATTGACAAACAACAGGCGCTGAAGTATACTAATAACTGGAAAGCACTAATGGATACCAATGATTTCAACGCAATTAATACATACTTAAATTCAGGTTTATCGTTTCGCATCACGAGATCAGAATACGAAATGATGAAAGCCAATCGTCCTGATACGGTGCGTTATTATTTTGGATTAACGGATGAAGGAACATTTAAAATACTCATTATTGATGATGTGGCAGATACTCCGATGCTCAAAGAGCAAGTCAAGCATCAATATATTCTCGAAAAAGAATTAGGTGATGATATTACTTTACCAAGACATCAAGACAGCTCAGAGCGTTCTAATTTTGATAATGAATTACTGAAGATGCTCTCTGTGAATCATCCTTCAACGCAAGCACAAACGTTAACAGTGGAAAAAGAAGTCAGAAAATCTCAGAAACATACGGTAGCTACTGAGATTGAATTTAACGAAGGTTTGGACAGAATGTTCATGTGGAGCAAACATTCATTGGATTGGTTTCGTATGAAATTTGAATTTTTAGAGTCAAGAAAGGAAAAAGGAATGTACATATTTCCATTAATGGCAAATCCTTTTCAAGACTTGGAAGCCATTTTTGAATCTGATCCAAATACACAATTCGCATATCACTTTTTTGGGTTAAAATTAAAAACAGAGAAAAAATTTGAAGAGGCATTTCAAATCATCATCAACATGAAAAAGCGAAACAAAGACTTTATAAAGTTTTACACCATTGATTTAATGGTTACAGACTTTACCATAAAAGAAAACAATACACATCCTTCTATGTTCGATGTATCATGTATTTGTGAGCATATCAAATATGAGTATGAACGCAATCAATTATCATTATTACCGAAATAGATGTATAATAGTATTACAAATTTTGTAAGTTACTTTAATTTTAGTAAATTTTTATTTAGTTATGATTAAATATTTATCTTATATTTAAGCAATTAACCTCAAACTT
>JBCCLH010000042.1:0-47059 GCA_039026955.1 Bacteroidota bacterium | reverse complement strand
TGAGCATCTTACGAAAAAAATTCCTAATTTTGCGATCATTTTATCAGCAGAAAATACAAATCCAATCAAGTATTCATAAATATGGCAAAGAAGAAAGAAGTTACGGTCGAAGAAAAATTACGCGCGCTTTTTGATTTACAATTAATTGACTCTCGCGTAGACGAGATCAAGAATGTTCGCGGAGAGCTTCCTTTAGAAGTAGAAGATTTAGAAGACGAAGTAGCTGGATTAAATACGAGACTTGAAAAGTTTCACAACGATCTTGATCAAATTGATGATGATATCAAAACAAAAAAGAATATTATTGAAGAAGCTAAAAGCTTGATCAAGAAATATACAGAGCAGCAAAAAAATGTTCGTAATAACAGAGAATACAACGCATTGTCAAAAGAAGTTGAATTCCAAGAGTTAGAAATGCAATTGGCTGAAAAGCACATCAAAGAATTTAAAGTTTCTATTGAGCAAAAGAAAGCTGTGATTGCACAAACCAAAGAACGCTTAGACGAAAGAGAATCACATTTAAAGCACAAGAAAGCTGAATTGAATGATATTCTTGAAGAAACCAAAAGAGAAGAAGAATTCCTTTTACAGAAGTCTGAAGAGTTCGAAAAATTAATTGAAGACAGATTGTTAGCAGCCTACAAACGTATTCGTAAAAACGTTCGTAACGGTTTGGCTGTGGTAAAGATTGAAAGAGGAGCTTCTGGAGGTTCGTATTTTACCATTCCACCACAGGTTCAAGTTGAGATCGCTTCAAGAAAGAAAATCATCACGGATGAGCACAGTGGTCGTATTTTGGTTGATCCTGCTTTGGCAGATGAAGAAAAAGAGAAAATGGAAAAACTTTTTGCTAAGTTTTAATTTCCAAAACATATAGATAAAAAACCTCGCTACTGGCGAGGTTTTTTTATGTTATGTGTTTACATCATTCTGAGCTTGACTCAGAATCTTATTATATTGATTTTTAATCTTTATGAGAAACCGAATCAAGTTCGGCTTGACGACTTTCCTTTTGTAGCTTTTATCTCGTAAATTAAAGGATACAACTTGTCTTTTGTTTCATACAAACCTTCTTCATTTTCTACTAAGTTTGGTAATACATTGTACGGCGACGCATCGTGTTCTGTTAAAAACTCAATCGTCAATCCAGCTTGAATGAGTGCGTTGATGACATCGCCCAAACCGTGATTCCAACCGTATTCTTTACTGATCATTTTAGTTTTACCATCTTCAGCATAAGTTCCTTCGTATTCTTCGTAAATTACTTCTTCTTGGTTGTAGGCGTATCTAAGCATTGGCGGTTCTTGCAGATAATCAAACATCCACACAATTGGGTGAAATTCTACCATGTAAAACGTGCCGCTGTCTTTTAAGCGTGATGCGATAATTTCCGCCCATTGGGATAAATCGGGCAACCAACCAATCACACCGTAACTGGTGAAGACAATATCAAATGTATCCGTCACATGATCGTTTACATCTAACACATTACAACGGTGAAAAGTAGCATCCAATTTCAGTTCTTCATTCAGTGACTTGGCTAATTTAATAGCTTCATCCGACAAATCAATTCCTGTACACTTGGCGCCCATTCGTGCAAAACTCAACGTATCTTGTCCAAAATGACATTGCAAATGCAACAATTTTTTTCCTGCAACATCAGGCAAACTATTCGATTCATACTTCATCAAAGACGTTTCTCCTTTCTTAAAAGCGTCCATTTTATACATGTCACTATTGGCATGAATGGCTACTTTTTGATTCCAAGTTTCGCGATTGGTATTAAAATATTTATCGTTCATTTTATCGGTTTTTTATGCCTTTTATCGTATTATTGTTTTTGGAATTTATCCTTCTTCACAATTGTAAGGAAAAAATTCTAAATCGTACCCAAAATTACTTTACTTAAATCTATTTATATGAAAAAAACTACTTTTTCGTTAGTTAAAAGTGTACTTTTATGTTGTCTTTTGATGAGCTTTTCAGGTATGGCTCAAAATGTGGATGTGATTCTTTCTGTGAATTGGCCGAACTGGTCTTCGGAAAATAGAGTTGAATTTTACAGTCCAGCAGGAATGCTTTTACAAACGATTGACAATGGTTTTAATGGAGCTTCCAACAATTCATACACTGAAACTACCACAGCGATAAGTTATCCTGTAGATGATAATGCACCAGCGGGAACTGGCTATTATGTAATTGTGTATGATACGTATGGAGACGACTGGAATGGCGGTGGAAGTTTGACCATTACTGCGGATGGAGAAACGGCTTTTACCTTTAATGGTGATTTCAATCCAAATAATCCTGCCAATACGCAAATTTCAGCGACGTTTTATTTTGCGTTAGAAGAGCCAGCGCCACCACCAACACCTGTTCCAGAACCTGCACAATTTGATACGAGTGGAAACGAATATATTGAGTACATTCCAGGAAATATGCCCATTATTATTGCGGCACCGCATGGAGGTATCAAACAATCTGGACAAACCATTGGAGGAACGTTTTATCCTGACAATGATAGTGCGCTGCCCGACAGAAGTTGTGGAACGAATGAGAGAGATGATAATACGGATATTTTAATTCGTGAAATTCAACAATCGGTATTTGATCAAACAGGTTGTTATCCGTACATCATTATCAACAACTTACACCGAAGCAAATTAGATCCGAACCGAGAACAAAACGAAGCGACGTGTGGAGATTCTGATGCATTATTTTATTGGAATACCTTTCACAACTTTATTGATCAAGCGAGTGCGGATGTCATGAGCAAATGGGGAAAAGGCTTGTTTATCGACTTACACGGACAAAGTCACAGTGTTCCACGAATTGAAGCAGGTTATAATATTTCAGCTTCTGATTTAAACAATACCACACCAAATCACTTAAATTCCGTAGCAAACTCTACGATTACGAACTTGGTGAGTAACAATTTAGGAAACCTAACACAAGAAGAATTGGTTCGTGGACCGAATAGTTTGGGTGGACTTTTTAGAGATACAGGCGGAACGTTTTACGGCATGCAAGGGTATGCAGGTTGTGGCGTAACGACTGGTTATCGTACAATTCCGAGTGACTTTAATGGCGGTTCAACCGTTTGTGATGATACACGTCCGTATTCGAATGCGTATTTTGATGGTGATTTTTACAATAACAGACGTCATGGTTCTGGACCAACGGCAAGCGACGGACTTGGCGGCGGCGGAACTATTGACGGAATCATGACAGAAGTCAATCGTCGTGTGCGTGATTTAGGAACCTATAATGGAAATGTGTATGATTCACGTCCACAAACATTAGTTCCTTTTGCAGACGATTATGCGATTGTAATTAAAGACTATATTGACTTGCATTATAATGACTTTGCAGACTTCTCATACGCATTAAACACCTACGCTACGGATGATCCTGATCCAACACCGTCGCGAACTACAGGAGTTACAGGAACTTTTACCGCAGAACCTGCAGGTTTGGTGATCAATGCAACTACAGGAGAAATTGACTTATCGATGTCAACTGATGGAGTGTATACCATTACACATACAGTTGGTGATTGTAGTTTGTACACCGCAACTACAATGTTGACCGTTACCAATACCTTAGGTACAAATGATTTTGAAGAAACTGGATTTGCGGTATATCCAAATCCTACCACTGGGAAATTACATATTCAATCAAAACAAACTATCAAACAAGTTCAAGTATATAATTTAGTGGGACAGCAAGTAAAAAGTTTCACCTTACAAACTGGACAAAAATCTGTAGACATTCAGGAATTAAAAACAGGAAGTTATTTTGTGACTTTGCAAAGTGCTGCCGGAAATTCGTATACGAAACTTATTGTGAAGAAATAAATTTTATTAAAACAACAAGTGATTATTCATACTACTTTTTATCAAAAAGCAGTAAAGATTGAATTGGAACGCTCATAATATCATCACCATTTGTATAAAGAAATTGAGTTCCATCATTTATAATAAAAGCATTCCACCCATAAGGTAATGCTTTTATTTTTTTGGGATTTGACCAGATTGGAGCGTCATAAGTACCTGTATTGTAACTGATAAAAAAGCCTTGTTGTGCAACATCCGATGCTAGATATCTTGTAAAGATGATAAAACGTTTTTCTCGATCCACATACGGACTAAATTCAGTGCCTGACGTAGTATTCAACGTAGCTAAAGAATCTATAATTGTGAGTTCGTTACCTATTAATTTTCCTTGTACTATATTTCCGTTTTGTGCATTTGTATAAAAGTAAACCTCTTGCTCAGTTAGCCAATAAAAATAACCACCATTTATTGTAGAACTTCCTGTAAACAATGTAGGTTGTGACCAAATAGCTGCTTCTTTACGAATCAAATACACTTGCTCTATACTGTCTTTTTTCTTGCTGTACAAAATTTTAGTGCCACTTGGCGATATTGCGCCATTGTAAATAGTATCTAATGCAGGAATTGGAATTGATGTAGAAAAAATTCCGTTTTGTTTCAAATGGAGCACTCCAAATTGGTTACTCCAGTCTTCCGTACGCGACACAAACATTGTTTGTTCATTACCTGTAAAACTAAATGTGTTTTCAGACCATTGACTTGTGGAAATGATACCTTCGTAAAATACACCAGCCACAGTTTTGTAATCATCAGCAGTATATATTTCTTTGATTTGAACTTCTTGTATGGTATCGTTCATGATTTTCTTTCGGACAATCCATTCGTTTTGATCGGTGATGGAATCGTATACAAAGCTTCGATCATTGAATACTTTTCCTTTTGTATTTGTAAAAAAGATACGTTTTGGAAACCCTTGAACCGTGTAAAAAGTGGAATCATATCCATGCAATTTATCACCTTTAAATTCTGCGCGATAGGTTTCTCCTTTAGCATTTAAAAAATCTGTCATTCTGTAATACGGATTTCCCAAAGAATCTAACCATTCGGTAATCTTTGTAGTTTTATTTTTATAGCTGACTTTCTCTAGATTATAATTCAGTTCGCCATCTTCTCGATATCTTGCGCCAATATGTTTCCAATTGGTATCATACTCGTATATATATTCAGTGATCACCTTACGATTTGAATCCAATTCAATCCATCGATGCGGTTTTCCATTCTCAAAAAAATAGTCCAGCTTGTACTTAAAAGGAGCATCTGTAGCACGATAAGGATGTGTGTAAAACTTTGTTTTGGTGAATGTAGTTGTAGCCTTTTTGGATGAAGTTTCCTCATGAGTTGTACAAGAAATACATAGTATAGTACATAAGAAGCCAAGTAGATTTTTCATGTAAATATGTTTTCTTCTTTGGTTATAGAGAAAAATAGGTTTTTAATACACGCACATCTAATTTACTGGTTTTTAAACTTATACCAAATTTTTCCAAAAGAAATATGGTGATATGAAAAATGACACATTACGATCCTAGGATTTTATCCACTAATCCTTTTTTAGCAGCTTCATCATCACCAAACAACCAACGTAAGACATTGTCTTCCCAAATATCGTCGTATTGTTCTTGATTGATAATATCGCGCTCCATCGCCAGATCGAGTAGCTTTCCAGGATAGGATGATTGTGCATCGCTTTCCATTTCCCCTAGCGGATATGGATCGTCTAATCCCATAATAATCTGACTGTTTCCTTGACGCTCCACCATCAGCTTGAACGAATCGGTATCGTGGACTAAGGTGTCAAAATAAATATTTGGATGTCCTACTGCTTTTCGTGGATGCACTTTTCCCTCAAACAAATCGGGACGTCCGTCAAATCCTTGAATGCGTCGTCCTAAGTTCATTTGTGCTAACTGTCCGCCATGTGCAAAACAAGTTCTGATATTCGGAAAACGTTCTTGCATTCCGTTCAAGGTATAAAAATGATACGCATCGCCACATTGCGCAAGCATCCAAATCAAGTGAAAACGCCAATTTACATTTTGCAATTTGATCATTTTATCGCCATCATACGGATGAATTTCAATGGCTAATTTGTATTTATCTGCCAATTCAAAAATACGATCGTTCTCTTCGTCAAATACCGAACGCCACTGCCCTATTGAGTCCATGAAGTGTGTTGGCAAGCATAAAACCCGCAAATCTAATTCTTCCACACAACGTTGAATTTCCCACAAAGCGCCGTGAATAAATCCAGGATGCACTACAAATCCACAAGTGAATTTTGAAGGATGCATGCGTTGTACTTCCGCATTAAAATCGTTCTGAAAACGCAAAGCATGTTTCATCACTTCCAAACGCAAACCGTTTCCATATAATTGCGAAAGATTTAGGATTACGGCATGGTCAATTTTATTTTTTTCCATCCATTCTAACTTTTCATTTAAGAAAAAACTAGAATCTGTCACAGGTCGTTTCCAGCCTTCCTGCAGCATGTATTTACGCTCATCATCTACCCAAAACACCTTTTTTTCTTTCATAAAAGCTGGAATTTGTTCTGGATAAGGCAACAAATGTGAATGTCCGTTTATACGCAATTTTCGTTTCAAGGTTGTGTTGTTTTTGGGCGTGTCCGCGTCAGTTCACTTCGACAAGCTCAGTGTACTGTTGCGGTCGGGCTTTCGACCGTATCTTTACAATACGTCATTGCGAGACAAATTACAAATTTGTAGAGGCAATCTGTTTCACTACAAACAGATTACTTCGTCGTATACTCCTCGTAATGACGTTTCCATTTTAAAAAGGATGTCGTCTCTATCCTTCACGCGGTATTAATTTTATAAAAATACTATTTATTAAAGAAATTGTGATGTATTTAATACCAAATTTACGATAAGATACAACATATAAACTCGTTCATTTGGCAGTTTAGTTCCTTGCAAATTCTTTCTGTAGCTACGGCTATGCAAAGAATTCACGGCGTCCTACACTACCAAAGCAACTTCGTTTCTAAAGTCGCATCTTATAATAAATTTGGTATAACATTTAAAAATCATCAAGAAAAAAGAGAGTCTCTACAACTTTTTGATCTACAAAAAGCATAGAGACTCCAAGATATGGTTGGTTGGTTATTTGCTTAACTTACAACTACAGCTGCCATTTTACGGGCACTTTTTAATGTAATTGTGTTATTAAACTTATTTTGATAGGTAAATGTAGTTTCTCTTCCTTGTTTTTGCGCCACAACTTTCACAGGAAATGCGAAAGAAGCTGCATCCAAATCCAATTCGTGATCTGCTGCGTTTTCGCTGTAATTTTCAATCAGTCCTGCAAACTCTGATGCTAGTTTTTCATTTAAAATATAGAATTTACTTCCTCCATTTTGTGATACAATTAATGCCAATTCTTTACTTTTAAATCCCAACATTGGATTTTTTTGTAGTGGAATGGCAAAACAATTGCGGTTTAATTTTACAACTTCCGAGGCGTTGTATTCGTATCCTTCTTTATCTAAAGCTGCCACCAAACGTCCGTGCGTATTAGCAAGATTTGTCGATAAATTAGCGATAGAAATGTGTTTCACATGGGGTAGCAAACGGTTGAATCCTTTTCCGATGCTAGTTAGTGAAACGTTTTTGTTACTTGCTAGTGTAGTGGTAGGGAACATAGAGAGCGCGCCAGCGCCCATTACACTAGATACAATAAAGTTTCTTCTGTTCATACTGGTTAGTTTATTAGTCTGCAACACATTAAGCATTACAAAAAGTAGTTTTCTGATCTCCAATTTAAGGATTTTTTAACACTTTTATCCCAGAATCTCTTAAAAATGTTAAAATTTGGTCGTGTTGTTTTTTAATTTATATGATTTTTCAACTGTTTCATGTAAGCATAAATACACTTAAAATTGTGAAGAGATTAGATGAAAATCCAAATACTTTGCTAATGTCACATCGAGTATTAGGGAGAGTACTTAGCGAAACTATCAAGATGCTTTTTTTATTTCAATGTGTTTTTGACTTTCAAAGTGTTCTCGACTGCGCTCGAACTGACATTTTATGTATCCTTATTTATATTTTGAATGTGTAGCATTTCTACATTCTGATAAAATCTGTAGCATATCAAAATCGCCATTAACTAACGCTAATTTCTTTTTTTGACTCCAATTTTTAATCTTCTTTTCAAAATAAATAGCTTGTTCAACATCACTAAAATCCTAATAAAAGATTAATTCTACTGGTCTTCTCGGATACGTAAAACTATCTCTATTCAATCCTGAATTATGTTCATTTATTCTTCTTTCTAAATCGTTTGTCATTCCAACATATAATAAATCATCTTTACATTTTAAAATGTATACATAGTAAGTCTTCATTGTATTTTGGTAATTAAATTTTCAGTTGTCACATCGAGCGCAGTCGAGATGCTATTTTGTTTCAGAGTGTTTTCGACTTTCAAAGTGTTCTCGATAGTTTCACTAGCTATTTTCAATTAAAATATATTTTAATCTCAATGATACTCGAACTGACATTTGGTATATTTTTAGTGTAATGAAATCTACATTTTTTTGATACGTCTTTGTGAAAGTCTTAAAAAACTCGTGGCAATCTTATTCTTCAAAGAATACAATCGTTGTATGACTAACAGAATGCCACGCTTCGCTCGCAGTGACGTTTCTAATAATTGCGAATTTAAAATCTACAACGACTTCGTACGCCCACCATCCACAGGCACATTGATTCCATTGATGTAGGAAGCAGCTTCACTTGCCAAAAACGCAATGGCATTGGCGATTTCTGCTGGTTGTGCAAAACGTTTCGCTGGCACGCTGTTTTTCATTGCCGCACTGACCTCTTCGATTGTTTTTCCTGTTTTGGCAGCTTTGTTTTTGATGATTTCTGACAGACGCTCTGTAGCCGTAGCGCCTGGCAATACATTGTTTACCGTGATTCCGAATTGTCCCAATTCATTAGCCAAGGTTTTGGACCAATTCGCCACCGCACCACGAATGGTATTGGAAACACCCAAACCATCTAAGGGCTGTTTTACAGAGGTTGAAATCACGTTGATGATACGTCCGTAGCCTGCTTCTTTCATTCCGCCAACAACAGTTTGCGCTAACACATGATTGCATTTTAAGTGTTGGGTAAACGCACGTTCAAACTCTTCAACTTGTGCACTGAAAACTGGTCCGCCCGCAGGTCCGCCAGTATTATTGATGAGAATATGAAACGAATGATTTTCTGAAATATATGCTTCAATCTTTTCGCGAAGTCCTTCAGGATTTTGAAAATCAGCTACAATGTAGTTATGCTTTTGTCCTTTCGACGTATCTAATTTTGCAAGTACATTTTTTAGTTTTTCTTCGTTTCTAGCAGTTAAAACTACGTTTGCACCTAGATTGGCGAGTTCGATAGCTGCGGCTTTTCCAATTCCTTGTGTACTTCCGCAAACGAGTGCATTTTTATGTTGTAAGTTTAGGTTCATGTTTTGTTGTTTATTTGATCGCTTCGCTGTTTGTTGATTTGTTTATTTGTTGGGTCGCTTTGCTTTTGGGTGTTGGGTCTTGGGTTTTTCTGTTATCTGTTATCTGTTATCTGTTATCTGTTAGCAAGATATTTTTTCAATTTAAAATTCAAAATTTAACATTACTAGTGATGCGTTAACTCTAAAAAAAATATTGTGATCCCTCTCTTAATAAAGGATATAGACGGTTTTTTTATTTTTGGATTTGAATTGATTTTAATTTAGCTGTAAAAAAAAGAAGCCATTTCAAATATAAATTTATTTTCTATAAACTATTGAATTAGAATACCCAAACGTCACTTCGAGTGATTTTGAGGCACGAAAAATTGTATCGAGAAGTACTTGGAAGTACTAAATTCTAAAGTTAACGCATCACTAGTAATTTAACATTTAAAGCGATCTAGTTTCTAAAAGCGATAGCGATCATGACTCTTTATACTTAATACATACATTCTTCGGTTCTGTGAAAAAACGGAGCGCTTCTAAGCCGCCTTCGCGACCTACTCCTGAGTTTTTCATTCCGCCGAAAGGTGTACGTAAATCGCGTAGTAACCATGTATTTACCCACACAATTCCCGCTTCAATTTGCTTACTCATTCGCATAGTTTTGTTCAGATTGTTTGTCCAAAGTGTTGCGGATAATCCGTAGCGGACGCCATTTGCCATGGCTAGGACTTCTTCTTCGGTATCAAACGGCATGATGGTTACTATTGGTCCAAATATTTCTTCTTGATTCACACGACATTGGTCGGTTGATACTTCGATGACGGTTGGTTCTAAGTAATATCCGTTTTCAAATCCTGCAACAGTAACTTCATTTCCACCGCATAAAATCGTTCCGCCTTCTTCTTTTGCGATGTCTATGTATGATTTTACTTTTTCTAGATGTGGTTTGGACACTAATGCGCCTACTTTTGTAGTTTCCTCAAACGGATTCCCGACTTTGAGTTGTTTCACGCATGCCACAAAATCCGTTTTGAATTTGTCATAGATGCTTCTTTCTACAAAAATACGCGAACCACACAAACAAATTTGCCCTTGATTTGCAAAGGACGAGCGCACGGTCACCTTCAACATTTCGTCATAGTCGCAATCCGCAAAGATGATGTTTGGATTTTTCCCACCTAATTCCAGCGACAACTTTTTAAACATTGGCGCTGCTGTTCTTGCGATATGTGCTCCCGTTGCCGTTCCGCCTGTAAAAGAAATGGCTTTGATGTGTGGATGCTCTGTGATGGCTTGTCCTGTGGTTTGTCCTAATCCGTGTACAATGTTTAAGACGCCGTTGGGCAATCCTGCTTTGGTGCAAATGTCACTTAGCAAATATGCGGTCATTGGTGTGACTTCACTTGGTTTGGCAACCACCGTATTTCCTGTGGCTAACGCTGGTGCGATTTTCCATGTAAAAAGATACAGCGGTAAATTCCATGGAGAAATACAACCAACTACGCCAATCGGTTGCCGTAAGGTAAAATTCATTGCGTTGAGTCCGATACTTTCATGCGCTTCACTTGAAAATTGTGTGATGGCTTGGGCGAAGAATTTAAAGTTACTTGTCGCTCTTGGAATGTCAATTTGCGTTGCGAGACTGAGCAGTTTTCCATTGTCTAAAGATTCTGCATGCGCTAAATCCGCCAAGTTTTCCTGTATTAAAGAAGCTATTTTTTGTAGAATTTGACTGCGTTCTTCCAAAGTCGTTGACGACCAGCTCGGAAATGCGGCTTTCGCTGCTTGATAGGCTGCTTCTACATCTTCCGCAGAGGAGTTTGGAATTTGTCCATACACTTCTCCTTTGGATGGATTGTAGTTGTCAATCCATTCGTCACTTTTGGGTGCTACGTAGCTTCCGTTGATATAGTTGAGAATCTTTTGCATGGATTTTATGATTGTTTTTGATATGCTACCACTTTGATTTCGATCACCAAATCAGGATGTGGCAATTGGTGTACTGCGACTGTGGTTCGTGTGGGTCCCGTTTCTTTGTCGAAGAATTCGCCATAGGCTTCGTTGTAACCCGCAAAATCGTTCATGTTGACTAAAAACGAAGTCACATCTACCACATCTGCCAAACTTGCGCCTACACTTTGTAGATTCTTATCAATATTTTGCAATACTTCACGAGTTTGCGTGCGAATGTTTAAATGTTTCGTTCCCATTTCGTCAATAATATCCACACCTGCAATCGTATTATCTGGTCGACGCGAACTCGTTCCTGATACAAATATAAAGTCACCCACACGTTTGGTATGTGGATAGGCGCCTCTTGGGGTTACTTTTTTTTCCATTTTTTTGTTGTCTTTATTGTTGATTTGTTAATTCGTCAATTTGTTTATTCGTTTATTCGTTTATTTGGCTTTTAGCTAAAATATTTTTCAATTTACGTTTAGCGTTGTTCCATTTTATATTTTAATTCGTTTGTTGTCAGTTGGTCGCTCCGCTCCGTTGTCTGTTATGAGTTGTTTTGTTTTCAAAATATAAACTGCTAAACTTATAAACTCTTAAACTTCTTATTTTGTCGATTCTTATTTTTTTAAATGAGCCATTTTTTGATACTTCTCAATACTCAATACTAACATCTCACTACTAATTACAATGTTTCCGCCATTTCTAATAATTTATTAATCGTTTTCCAATTCCGAGTCGTGGCTTGGGTTTTGAGTTTTCGTTCGAAGAGATTATTGGTTAATTTGCTTCTTCCAAAACCATTTGGACAATAGAGATATACTTCTGAATTGATGATTGTAAATTCGTCATCTTTACTATCAATTTCAAATGTGGATTCTGTAGGAACTTTGGCTAAAAACGTAATTGCTTGTTTGGAAATGTCTTTGTCTGTGTACGGATTATTTGCCATCGCTATTTTCCATTGAGCGATCGTTTTTACCAATACAGGCACGTCATAATCGTATTGTTTCTTGATGGCTTCTGAGATTTGTATTTCTAATTTTTGTTGATCTTTCTCATCAGAAGTAAATACTACATTTCCACTTTGAATATACGTTTGGACATTGGAAAATTGAAGATTTGATAGCAATTCTCGCAATGCTGCCATCGGCAGTTTTTTGCTTCCTGAAACGTTGATTCCGCGTAAAATGGCAATGTATGTCATGTTGGTTGATTGTGTGTTTTCAAAGATACTGTTTTTTTGGGTGTTGGGTTTTTAGTTTTGGGTCGCTTTGCTTTTGGGTTTTTGTTATATGTTGATTTGTTAATTCGTCAGTTTGTTTATTTGTTTTTTTAAAATTACATTTTTGTGGTTTTGTGGTTTTGTAGTTTATATTTTGATTCGTTTGTTGTCGGTTGTCTGTTTTTGGTTTTGTTATGTAGCAGGAAAGTCTAAAAAACGTACATTGCAAGAATCCACGTTGCACAATTGTAATCTTTGGTTTATTTTTATGGTGAAGTCATTTGTAATTATGTTTTAACTGTTAGCATGAAAGAAATTAAGATCAATGAATTAGCTTATATTATCAAACAAGCAAAGGCGCACGGGCAACCAAAACCAATTTTCTTTTTAGGTGCTGGTGCTTCTAAAACAGGGAATATTCCACTTGCGAAAGAAATAGTAAAAGACATTTTAAAAAAATATCCTGACAATCCTTTTATTTTAAAACTTGAAGAAAAAGAAAAAACATATCCAAAATTGATGGAATGTTTATCACCTCATGAACGAAACGAGCTATTAAAAAAATATATTGATGAAGCGAAGATCAATGTAACGCATATTTATTTAGCACAATTATTAAAAAATGATTTTGCGGATTATGTATTGACGGTCAACTTTGACAACTTGATGTTACGTGCCTTGGCATTGTATAATATCTTTCCACCGACGTATGACATGGCGATTTTAAATGATTTGACGACTACAACTTTTCCTGAAAAGTCAGTGGTGTATTTACATGGGCAACATCATGGTTTGTGGTTACTCAATACAGAAAAAGAGATGGAAAAAGTACATGATACCATTCCTAGAATCTTTGACAGTATTAAAAATAAAAGACCTTGGATATTTATTGGCTATAGTGGTTCTGACCCAATTTTTGAACATGTATGTAAGCTTGGACGTTTTGACAATGGTTTGTATTGGGTTGGATTCAATAATGATGTTCCACATAAAGATGTACAAGAGTTTTTAACAACTTCCAATAAAAATGCTTCAATAATTAGAGGATATGATGCTGATGCTTTTATGCTAAAATTGAATCAGGAACTTGGTTTGGAGCAGCCACAAATTTTAGACAAGCCTTTTTCTTCTTTAGAAGATATGTTACATGAAATCAATGATATTGATGACGAAGACCACTTTAAGCCTGTAAAAGAGCGTTTGGAAATTGCCAAAAAGAATGTTTTCAAGGCGATTGAACAATTTGAAAAAGGAAAAATTGGTACGACAACCTCCGAACGTGAATTACAGATTGATACCCTCAAAGAGGAAATCATTCGATTATCAATTTCTCAAAATTATGATGAAGCCCAAATAGCTACTGTAGAGGAACAAGTTAAAAAATTAGATGATAAAAGTTTGAATGAATTGCTTGGAGATTTATATCTGAATTGGGGATATGAAATTGGAAGATCAATAGATATTAAAGGGAAAGAAAAAGATTATATTCTAAAGTTAAAGATTAAAAAGTATCAAAAAGCAATTGAACATAATTTTAAATTATATATAGCGTATTATAATTGGGGCTATAACTTAGGAGAATTGGCTAAATTAAAGAAAGGAAAAGAGAAAGAAAAGCTTTTTGAGCAATCGAAAGAAAAATACTTAAAAGTAATAGAAATTAATTCCAATTATATTGATGCATTAAATAATTTGGGAAATAATTTATGTCACCTTGCTAAGCTAAAGACAGGAAAAGAAAAAGAAAAGCTTTTACTTCTATCTTTTGAAAAATATCAAAAAGCCAATGAAATTGATAATAAAGAATATACTGTTTTGGATAACTGGGGAGCTAGTTTAATTGATCTGGCAAAACTGAAAAAGGGTAGAGAAAAAGAAATACTCTTTAAACAAGCAATTGAAAAATTTCAAAAATCAATTGACCTTGGAGGTAAACAATATAACATGGCATGTTTACATGCATTATTAAAGAATAGAAAAGAAGCCCTTGATTATTTAGACTCAAGTTTAAAGAGAAGTGACGAATCAGTAGATGTTGTTCTACAAGACAAAGACTGGCAACACTACCTAGAAGACGAAGACTTCAAATCCATCATAGAAAAATATAGCTAAACATCCGCAAAAATCAACAAACAAAATCAAACCTAAAAATTCCGTAACTTTAAACAAACCAAAATCTAATATCATGAGCCAACTTAAGAAAGAAGACATCAACCAAGAAGTATTTGATTTGTATGACGATTATGCGCATAATAAAATTGGGCGTCGTCAGTTTATTGAGCGACTTTCATTGTATGCCGCGGGAAGTGTGACCGTTGGTGCATTGCTAAGTTTTATGTCGCCCAATTATACGACTACGGCAGAAGTCGCGAAAGACGATCCGAAGTTAGAATCGGGTTATATTACGTATGAATCTTCGAAAGGTGGCGGTGCGATTAAAGGATTGCTTTCCATGCCGAAAGATATCGACACTAAACTTCCAGGAGTTGTGGTGGTTCATGAGAATAGAGGTTTGAATCCGTATATTGAAGATGTAGGTAGACGAACCGCTTTGGACGGATTTATCAGTCTGGCACCAGATGCTTTATCGCCACTCGGCGGTTATCCTGGAAACGATGATGATGGACGAACCATGCAACGCAAACGCGATCGCAATGAAATGTTGGAAGATTTTATCGCCGCTTTTGAATATTTAAAGAAACATCCAAAATGTAATGGAAAAGTCGGTGTTGTAGGTTTTTGTTTTGGCGGTTGGATTTCCAATATGATGGCTGTAAAATTAGAGGATCTGCAAGCTTCGGTTCCTTTTTATGGACGCCAACCGAATGATGAAGATGCTGCGAAAGTAAAAGCGCCTTTGTTATTGCAATATGCCGAACTCGACAAACGTGTAAACGCAGGTTGGGAAGCGTATGAAAAAGTATTAAAAGCCAATAAAATTGATTATACAGCACATTTTTATCCAAACGTAAATCACGGATTTCACAATAATACCACACCGCGTTACGATAAAAAGGCAGCAATACTAGCATGGGAACGCACGATCGCCTTTTTTAAGGAGAAACTCGGGTAAAAATTTTAAGAGACGTTTCAAACTTTTTACAACTGAAATCACATAGCATTTGCAAGTAACACTAGAAAAACACTATTTTTAGTGCATATAAACCTGCCATACATTCAAATCAATCCCTAAAATTAGTATTCAGTAAAATTAAAGTACATGAAATTTCTCCTTAGACTAAGTGTGTTAGTCATCCTTTTTATTCCAAAAGCACACGCCCAAGATTATGATTTTGACCTCGCAGGTTATATAGAAATATCTGAAAAACGTAGAACTCAAACAAATATTAAAAGTATTAAAGAAGATGCTGACTGTTACATAGACCAAGAAAAGCCGCCATTTACGTTTGAAGATTGCGAACAAACCTACAAAGAAAAATATGATCAAAAAGGAAATTTGGTTTCGTTAAAAACATACAGTGATGGTTCTTTAGAAACTACATTTACATATGAATATAAAAATAATAGAATTATAAGTGTTGAAGAAGATGATGGTGAAGATGTTGAGAAGAAAGTATTTATCTATAACCTAACAGGGAAGTTGATGTTTAAGAAGGAATATGAAAACAAAACATTAGACATTGTCACTTCGTACAAATATAATACACAAGGGCTAGTATCAGAAGAAATTTACGAAAATTTGCATGCTGAAGGTTTTGGAAGCATTCCGTATCAAAAAACAGTCTACACATACAATGCAAACGGAAAATGTATCTCCGAAGCACAGTTTAATAAAGCAGGCGTCGAATTGGATGTGCGTACGTATGAGTATCGCGATAATGGTTTGACCAAGATAGAAAAAGACAAACGCGATGATACGTATGTTGTACAATTTGAAGAAACGAAAGATGCAAGCGGAAATTCACTAGAAAAAATCTCCTATGATTACGATGGAAAACAAGAGAAAAGAGTGGTACAAACGTATGATGCCAATAACAATCGTTTGACCTACGAGGAATATGATGAAAATGATGCACTTGCTAAGCGAATCACAGAAACGTATAACCAATACAACGATCCAAAAGAATACATTGTATTTTATCCTGAAAACGCGAAAACTAGACGCTCCGAGTCCATTACAAAGTATTGGTACAAGTATGATAAAAAAGGAAATTGGACGCAATGTGCCTCTATTGATAAAGATGGTTATTATTCATATCATGTCAAGCGTAGTATTAGTTATTATTAGTAAATGCTTTTGACTGTAATGAATATTTCTATTAGTTTTAGAAGAAACTTGTTGAATTTTAATCAATACTGATGAATTATAAATCATTTATTTTACTTCTTTGCCTATTTCTTTGTATTTCTTGTTCAGATACGAAAACAGCATTTCCTTATCCTGATTCACACTACACAAGTGAAGTTTTCCCGAAACCTGTGGGCTTTGTGAATGATTTTGATAGTATTTTTTCAGAAACGCAAGAAGCCGATTTGCTGAAATTGGTCAAACTGCATGAAGCGGCGACTACAAATCAGATTGCTGTGGTAACGGTGAATGATTTGAAAGGATATGACAATATTGAACAATATTCGTTAGACTTGGCTAATTATTGGGGCGTTGGGCAAAAAGACAAAAACAATGGTGTGTTAATCGCTATTCACGTAAAAGGGAGAAAACTTTGGATTCAAAACGGAGATGGTATTATAGACAAATTGACCGATGCGGAAACGGAGTACATTATTGAATCGCGCATCGTTCCTGAATTCAAACGAAATGATTATTTCAAAGGTACCTACAGGGCTATTGAAGCCATTATTAAAGAACTGAATAAAACAGAAAACGATTAAATTTTTATTGCCAAACTCTAGAGAATCATCTTCTTTTCATCGAAAATTTTCAATTTAAGTGGCTAGTTTTTAATAATATGTGAGATTATTTCTTATCTTGCAAGAACCCAACCGATCTTAATAGCCCTACTATGAAACTCAAAAGCCTACTGCTTTATCTACTTATTGCGCTTTGTTTTAGTTGCGAAGCGACCTATAATACACACACCAAATCGTTTATTGGCAAACACGCTGCAAAGGTAGATTTCCCCGTTCATGTTGGCACTATTAATGACTATGATAATGTACTTTCTGAAGAACAAGAAGCACAATTACTCAAATTAATAAAAAAGCATACATCAGAAACCAATGATGAAATTGTGATTGTAACGGTTACTTCTCTACTAGATTATACTGGCTTGGTAGAATATTCGCTCGATTTAGCCAATCATTGGAATATTGGGCAAGGCGACAAATCCAATGGCGTTTTAGTGACACTCTATATGAAAGATCGTCGCATTTGGATTCATAATGGTGTAGGCGTAATGCACAAACTTACCGATGAAGAATCGTTAGAAATTATCAATCAGATTATTGTGCCTGAGTTTAAGCAGAATAATTTTTACAACGGATTCCAAAAAGGCTTGGAAGCTATTATTGAAGAATTGGATTCATAAAAAGAGCATGCAAATGCACACTCCTTTTGTTATAGATTAACTACTGTATACGTCGCAGGGTTTCCATATCCGTAATGGTTTCATCTTGTATTTCGTATGTATGAAACCATTTAATAGTATTTTCTGTAATTTCTATTATTTGAAATAAACCATCATCAAAAATGAAAGTAGTTCCATCGTATGTGTAACTTAGTCTAGGATAAGTGAAAAAGTCGTCTTCGGCAGAAAGGCATTCATCATTAAACGGGAAAAACTCCAAATACCGCGCATCCTCTTCTGTTATAAAGTATTTGTCAAAACAGGGCTCATTCGGCTCAATAAATTCTTCTCCTTCTTCAGAAACAAGGGAAATCACTTCCCAATTCCCAATAATATTTTGTAAAGCATTCGAAGTGGCATCGTCATCACTTTCACATGATAGACAAATACCAATAACTAAGAGCATCATTACTTTTTTAAATAGATTCATTCTTACTATATTTTAATTTATACATTACAAATAAAGAAGCATTACACTTCTTATTTTCGGAAGCTAAATTCTTAAAGAATGATAAATCTTACAATTGAAGCTATTGCGTATTTATAAATTCGCAGTAAAATGATAGTATTAGGGACTGATAAGAATTATATAGTGTATCTTATTATATAAAATGTATGTAGAAGACTTATTAATGACGCATCGTCTTAGCAATAGTGTCTTCATCTAAAATCTCATTAGTTTCTTCCTGAACTTTTTGGAGAATTTCTTGTAAATCAGCTCTGGTGTCTATTTCGTCGTCGGCAATCATATTTAGTAACGCTTTGTCTTGTGCGCGACCGATTTCCATAGCTTTGCTGTACGGCATGTCTTCGTTGAAGGTGACCATTGAATATTTAGAGAAATAGTGTTGCGGGAATGTTTTTTCCAAGTCCATTTCTAACTTGCGCTTTTCTTTGAAGATCGGATTCGCCACATGATCGCGCATTTCGTAGTAATTATCAATCGCTAAATCGGCAATGGCGTCGGTATCTTTTTTGCGTGTTTTTTCATAGGCTTTAAACACTGCTTCCCAATCGCCTTCGTGCTGATCTAAGATTTCATTTAAAACTACTACATCTTCAAAAGAAGCATTCATCCCTTGCCCGTAAAACGGTACAATCGCATGCGCCGCATCGCCCATGAGTAAAGTGTTGTTTTTATATGACCACGGCGAACATTTTACCGTTCCTAATGGCGCGGTTGGGTTTTCAAAGTATTCCGTTGTCAACTCTGGAATCAATGGTACTAAATCTGGAAATTGCGCTTCAAAGAATTCCTGTACACGTTCAGGCGTAGTTAAATTATTGAAGTTGTATTCGCCTTCATCATACGATAAAAACAACGTCACCGTGAAACTTCCATCCAAATTCGGTAAGGCAATGATCATATAATCGCCACGTGGCCAAATGTGCAGCGCGTTTTTCTCCGTACGGAATCCGCCTGTTGCTGTTGGTGGAATGCTAAGTTCTTTGTAACCGTGACTGAGAAAATTCTGCGAATAGCTGAACAAAAATTTACGCTCTAAGTAATAACTTTTACGCAAAATTGAACCTGCACCGTCCGTTCCAATAATGACATCTGCTTTTAAGTCAAATTCTTTTTCGGTTTCGTAACAATAGAAGCTAGCAACATTTTCTTCAATGTCAATTTTAGTACATTTTTTATTAAAAGTAATCTCAACGGCTTCGTGTGCTTCTGCTTCGGTGAGTAAAAGCGCGTTTAAATCGCCACGTGAAATGGAATTGATATATTCATCAGAACGTCCTGAATAGTTCGACATAAAGGTATTTCCTTCCACATCGTGTACCAAACGTCCATGCATCGGAATGCATAAAGGCATGACTTTATCTGCGATTCCTACCATGTTCATGGCTTTAATGCCGCGATCAGAAAATGCTAAGTTGATCGATCTTCCTGCTGAAATGTCTACTTTTCGTAAGTCTGGACGACTTTCCATCACAGTAACTTTGTAGCCGCGTTGACCTAAACGCAAGGCCAATAAAGAACCGCACAAACCTGCGCCAACAATGAGTATATTTTCTTTCTTTTCCATCTTATAAGCATTTTTTGAGTTCGTCAACCATTTTGTATACATCTTCAAACGAATTGTATAATGGCACTGGTGCACAGCGAATTACATCAGGTTCGCGCCAATCGGAAATGATGTGTTTGTCTAATAATTTTTGGTGTAATGATTTATCCGCATTTTTGACTTGAATCGATAATTGACAACCTCTTTCTGCGGGATTGCTCGGTGTGATGATTTCGATACGATCCGTGTCAATTTCTTGGATTAAATATTCAAAATACGCCGTCAAAGTTTCAGATTTCGCGCGCAACGCGTCCATTCCTACTTCATTAAACATATCGAGCGAAGCTTTGATTGCTGCCATAGAGAGTATCGGTGGATTGCTCAATTGCCAACTTTCTGCACCAGGAATCGGATTGAAATCGTAGCGCATGTTGAATCGGGTTTCCTTATCGTGTCCCCACCAACCTGCAAATCGATTGAGTTCTTTGTTATGTGCGTGTTTTTCATGGACGAATAAACCTGCCAAACTTCCCGGTCCTGAGTTTAGATATTTGTACGTACACCAAGCCGCAAAATCTACATCAGCATCATGCAAATTCGGTTGAATGTTTCCTGCACCATGTGCCAAATCGATTCCGACCATCGCGCCTTTGGCATGACCGAGTTCCGCTATTTTTTTTATGTCTACATATTGTCCTGTGTAATAGTTGACACCGCCGATCATTAGCAAGGCAATTTCATCACCATGTTCTTCCAACATTGCTTCTAAATCTTCCATACGAAGTAGTTCCTCACCTTCCCTTGGTGTCCATTTTAACAATCCTTCTTTCGGATCAAAACCGTGAAATTTGAGTTGTGATTCTACCGCATACCGATCGGAAGGAAAGGCATCGCTTTCTATGACAATTTTGTATTTTGTTTTTGTCGGTTGATAGAAGGAAACCATCAATAAATGCAGATTCGTCGTGAGTGTATTCATGATCACGACTTCAATAGGCTTCGCTCCTACTATTTTTGCCATGTTTTCGGTGAGAAACTCATGGTACGGCATCCAAGGGTTTTTCGCATCAAAATGTCCTTCTACGCCCAAATTTGCCCAATCATTCAATTCTTGCTGAATGTATTCTTGGGTAATTTTTGGTTGCAATCCGAGTGAATTTCCACAGAAATACAACCATTCATTTCCGTCAGCATCTTTAGGAATATGAAATTTGGTTCGGTAGTTTTTTAGCGGATCTTTTGCGTCCTGTGCTTGTGCAAATGCCAAGGTATTTTGAAACATAGTGGATGCTATTTTGTTCAAAAATACGCATTCCATTTTTCCTAGAAAAGTACAACTTCAAAATACCTGACAGCGTTGCTATTTTATTTATATCCGATAAGACTTTCTTTTCCTTCTAACGCAGCCGCTACATACTTTTTAAAGTCCTCGTATTCTTCAGGGATAATATTGTTTTCTTTGTCCACTTTTGCTTCAATCGTAACGTTGAGTTGATTTTCTTTCTTTAAATCGAACACTATTTTATACGAATGCTTTTTGAAAGATAATTCAATATTTTCTGGATATTCAATGAATTTTTTTCCTTCTGGAATCATCAATTCGTATTCCGTGATGTAATGATCTACATTTTCATATTGAATGTACTCAATCGGATAGTTTCTTTTTTCAAAATTGATGATGCTGTTGTTATACGCGTTTGCAATGTGTGGCAATTCCACAACAGAGATCGAACCTATTTTTTTCGCTTTTTGTTCGAGTGTTGCTACAGTTCTGTATTTGAATACTTCACTTTCTTTTTTCGAAGTAACATTTGTGATGGTATCAATGGTAATATTTCCACCAATACGACCGTTTATGTCATCTTGAAGATCACTTTTCATCGAATTATAATCGCGATTTCTCAATATGGAAGCATAGAACGACACAATTTCTCCTTCTAAAGAACTATCCATATCAATTACTTGTTTGTCATCACTGATGGTAATTTTCGCTTTGGTTCTGTAAACACTTGGTGAGCGCTTTACGTTTTTCAGTTTTATTAGGTCAGACTTGATTTCTTTAGTTGTATCAAACGGAATTTTCAACGCCGTAGCGCCTTGTAGACTTACTGGAAGTGCCTTGAAAGGCAAGTCTTTATCTGTCAATTCTAAAAATTGTGTTTCGCCATTTAGCTTGACTTCTGCAATACAGTGATTGAAATCTTGTGCTGGCAATACCAGTGTATTTTGCCCGTAATCTGAGGTTAGAATGAGCACTAAGTTGGTATCTAGCTTGGCTTTTTTCGCTAGCGTCACAAATAGCGTAGAGAAGTCTTTACAATCGCCCAATTTTGTTTTGATCGTTTTTGAAGGTTTCTGCGGGATGAATCCACTTTGTCTAAAACTCACATAACTGTAATTCATATTGTTGGTGATGTAATAGTAAATTCGTCTAGCGCGTTCTTCTTCTGAGAGTTTGGTGACGTCTTTTTCAGGGAATAATTCGTTGTATACCTCATCAACTGTTGGGTTGATATCAATTTGCTTGCGCACTAAGTCTGAGTACCATTTTGCAATGTCATTCCAAGATTCAATCGTGCTTATGTGTAAATGACGTGCGATGTCCACGTCTTGTGGCATGTAGTATTCCTGCTCTGGCAAGGCTTCGTCTGTGATGAGTTCCCAAGTAAATAAATCATACGCGCCTTTACTTCTTTTTTGAAGCGTTATATCTCCATTAATGATTTCGTAGTAGATTTTTTGTTCTTTCGGAGCCAGAATGCTGTAACTCGATTTTAAGCAAGGCACAAACGCATCAAACTGAAAGGTATCTGTGTAATCTTTGTAAAATCTACCATTTCCGCTAAAGTTGATTTCATAGTCTAAGTGAATGACATCGCCTACTTCTAACCCAGTGAATACTAGTTTTGAACCGCGTCGCTCTGCTGGAATTACCGAACCATTTTCTTTGACGATTTCCGATTTGATCACGCTGTAATTTCCAGAAAGCCCTAAATCATATTCTTTGAACGATTCTACGCCTTCTTCCGTAAGAATGTCATAGGCAGATGTAAATCGTGATTTTCCACCGCCTTCTTTGAATAAAATTACATCTTTATCGTCCAATAAAATGGTGTAGCCATACAGCGTTTCTTTGACTCTTCCACGCTCTTTTTGAATGTACTCATAGATTTTAGGCTCGTGCAATTCTTCCAGAAAGTCTTTTTGATTTTGAATGTCTTGAATTTTTTTACGCAATGACGAATTCTCCATATTGTGCACTAACGAAGCTTCATATGCTTTGACGGCTTTTTCTTTTTCGCCTAATTCCATGTATGCATCTCCGGCATATCGATCGGCTACAAACGAGTATGGGAAGTTTTCTTTTAATTCTTTTATGTAAGGTAATGATTCTTCATGGCGATCGTATTTGTGCAGCTTTTTGATAATTTCACCAATAATCGTGTTTTCCCCTTTCAGATTTTTGTACAGGTTTTTATAGAGTTTTAGCGTCTTATCTTTTTTGTTTTGCTTTTCGTAATAATATGCCAATTGCTTTACAGCACTGTACTCAAAATGATTTTTTGTTAAATCTTCTAATATTTTAATCGTCTTGTTATCATCTTTTAAAATAGTCGCATATATGGGCGCATAGCGAATGGTCAATTGTGGATATCCTTTGGTAACTTCTATCAGTCGATTCATGCTTTCTTCTGCACCTTTCTGATCTGAATTTCGCATTTGCAACATGAGATTTGCTGAAACTTGAAAAACTTCTACATCTGTGGCAGCGGCAAAACGATTTAATAGTTTTTCCATTTCGTTGATATCCATACGAAATAGCTCTTTTGCATCGCTAAATTTATAGGTGAGTGATAAATAATAATCTGGATCGTCTAGCCAAAGATTGTCTTTAATTTCTTGAATTTTATTGTACTCTTCTTCAAGTACTAGAATGATCGAATTTAATTTTCGCAATAAGGAACTTTTTGGATAGGTTTTTAAGAATGGATCTATGATTGCTCTCGCTTTTATATAATTTTCATTTCGCAAGTACAATCTGATCAAACAATAATCATAGAAAAAGTTGTTAGGATTGGCTGCTTTTTTGTCTTTGAAGAATTTTTCAATCACATTTTCAACAGCAGCAGGTTCCAATTTTGTTCCTTTTTGATATACTTGTGCGTTACTACTGTACGAAACATTTTGTATTGGTATGCCATTCGCATCTGTCAATCGTGCTATAAAGTAACTTTTGGTACTGTTGTCCGCATTTTTGATGAGCAAACGACTTGTGCCTTTTGGCAAGGTAAAAGCGACGGCATAGGCGTCTAAGTCTGTTTGCATATCTTCCGTGTTTACTAGTAGTAATTCATCATTCATCCAAACTTTAAAAGCTCCTGAATTTCCTACGTGCAATACCACTCTTTGCGCTTCTTTTGACGTAATGAATGTTTGCGCATAGTTTACGCCACTTCCGTATTCTTGATGATTTGTAAAGAACGTATAGCCGTCTTGACTCTGATATTTTGGCGTGTACCAATTTACAATACCATTGCTGTTGGCATTAAAACCTTCTTCGGAAGCAGCAGTGGTTTCCGGTTCGTATATTTCATCCAAACCACTTTCATTTAAGTTTTCAAATACACCACAAAATTGCCATGCATTGATGAAATCCATCTTTGCAATGTTTTTGTCATAAGTATCAAAATCATTCAAATGTCTATGTGCAATTGCGTTAATGTATACGACTGCATCTTTTACGGTTTGATTTTTAAAGTTAAGTTGACTGATGCGCTTGATATTCTTCACACTATTGGGATTGAAGCCGATTTCAAGATATTTATCAAAAAAGTACACATCATTCCAAAGTGCGTATAAGTACATTTCAAAATCTGGATCGTCCATTACTTTTCCAAGAAATGTTTCGTCATGAGAAAGTTTCCCATCTTCAACTTGTAAAATGCGTTCGGTAGCATGCGTTTCAAAATTTTCTGAAGGTTTTTGTGTTTCAAATGCTTCAAGCGCTTTTTTACGATCGTTTTGTAAAAGTGCTTGCCAATATTTTTTTTCTTGTGTTTGTGAAATACAGTTGAGGGAGATTAAAAATGCAAGTGCAAATAGCCAATATACTTTCTTCATAAATTCTATACAGTTTTATATTTTGAAGTGATGTAAATTTTTTCTTATGGCTACAAATTTATCTTATTTTAGCCTGATTTTGACTTTTTATCGTAACGTAGCTAAGGCTATGTCACTCAAAAAAGGCTTCATCAGACTAAAAAATCTATAATTTTCGCTTTACAACAAAAAGTTTACATCACTTCATTCTCAAAAGTAAGTCCTTTTTTACTTTACTCAAAAATAAACTTATAAGCGTTTGTGTTTTTTAGCTGCTTTTGTGTACTTGTTGTGATTAATGAATATTTTTGTTGAAAATTAAAAGGTATGCATTTTATTCCAGAAGCTTTAGATGAGTATGTAGTCGCACATTCCGAAAACGAACCTGCATTATTGAAAGCCTTGACACGCGAGACGTATCAAAAGATATTGCAACCGCGCATGTTGAGCGGCCATTATCAGGGACGTTTGTTAAGTATGATGTCTAAATTGATCGCTCCGAAAACCATTTTGGAAATTGGAACGTACACAGGCTATTCTGCATTGTGCTTGGCGGAAGGAATGAAATCAGATGGTGCTTTACATACCATTGATATCAACGAAGAGTTACACGATTTTCAACGCAAGTATTTTGATGCTTCTGCCTATGGCGATCGTATTCATCAGTATACTGGAAATGCTTTGGAGATCATTCCGACGATGAATATGAAGTTCGATTTGGTATTTATTGATGCCGATAAACCAAATTATCCTGCCTATTTTCATGCGATTATTGAGAAGATGCAACCGAATGGCGTGATTTTATCCGATAATGTATTGTGGAGCGGAAAAGTGATTGAACCATTACAGAGAAACGATATTTCTACCAAAGCCTTACTCGAATATAATAGACTTTTAAAAGAAGATCCGCGTGTGGAAACGGTGTTATTGCCTATCCGTGACGGATTGACGATTAGTAGAGTTCTTTGATAGGTCTTGGGTCTTGGGTCTTGGGTCTTGGGTCTTGGGTCTTGGGTCTTGGGTCTTGGGTCTTAAAAATATGTTTTTTGTGGATTTGTTTATTCGTGGATTTGTTGATTTGTTGATTTGTTTATTTGTTTATTTGAAATATAAACTACTCAACTCATAAACTTATAAACCATTTTCTATCAATTTGCGAAATTTTACTTTGAAACATCTCAATACTAACATCTAAATACTAACATCTCAATACTCAGTACTAAATACTCAATACTAAATACTCAATACTAACATAAAAAAAGCCGTTCCAAAAGATATTGAAACGACTTAATGTTACATGTATGATTGTTTATAAAGTTGGATTACTTTTTCACAAATTTTCTTGTAATGGTATCTTCTCCAGAAACAAATCGTATGAAATAGGTTCCAGATTTTAAGTTAGATACATTCAGGCTTGTGCCGTTGTCAAGCTCTGGCACTTCTCTTACCAACATTCCGAAAGCAGAGAATATTTTGATATTGTCTACTGGTAAACCTTCTGTTTTTACATTTAAGATATCTTTTGCTGGATTCGGATATAAGGTGAAATCACCATCTTTATCCATACTTAAATCGTGCGTAGCGACAGCTTGTGGTGCTGTTGGAGCTTTGGATACAGGTCTTGTTCCGTTTGGCTTTCTGCTACGTCCTGTGTTTCCTGTGATGGTTACTGCATCAATGTATACACGATCACCGTTACCACTTGCGTCACATCTGAATCTGAAACGTCCGTTAGCATTTAAGTTGTATTGTGATGCATCTAATGTTACGGTAGATGTGTAGAATTGATTGTTTTGGAATTCTTGTCCACTAGCATACGTAGCTACAATTTGCCATCCTGAACCGTCATTGTATTGCAACCAGAAATCTTCACCATTTTCCATACTATTTGGGAAGAAGTAGAATTCCACATCTATGGATTGGTAGCTTGTCAAATCAAACGGCTGTGTCGTCATGGTTGAACTGTTGGTATTATCTCTTAATCGGATAGAAAATAGTCCTTCAAAAGAACGAGTTCCTTGGTAACGGAAACTATCACTTCCGCCATCAATCCAGCCATCCCAGCCAGTTTCAAAGAATCCATCCGTAATGATTTCACTTCCTGAAGCACACGGATCACAGAACGATCCTCCACAATCTACACCTTCTTCGTCTCCATTTTGGATACCATCATCACAAGTAGGACCGCCAGAACCATCTTGTAATATTACGGTATAGTCTTCTACTTCTCCGTAGGTAAAGGTTTCGCAAGGTGTTGGTATTCCGTTGTATTTTAACGATACACGCATTCTAGTAGCACCATTTAGTGACGATGAAGGAACGGTAAAGGCTCCACTTACAGGAGTATTTGTTGTGGGTGCTTGTGAAAATACTTGCTCTCCCATATCCGCAAAATCTCCATCTTGATTGTAATCAATCCAAACTGCATATCCTTCTGGATAAATAATTCCTGTCCAAGTTGGTGTGATGGTAATTGTGTATTCTGTGCCTTTGTCGAGCGTAGTTGAAATTCCTGTGAAATCTGTGTAGAACTGAGCTCCGGAAGAATTGTCAATCGTATTTAACTGCACACGCCCAATAAATTCATCATTGATATTTTGACTTTGCGAATCGCAATAGTTTAATTGTGCTTCTAAAGTTTGCACCGTAACCGTATTGCTATTTCCAGAAGTATTTCCTGCGGCATCTTTTGCCACAACATAAAAATCATAACTCGTTAATGGAGTTAAGCCCGTTACGGTAAAGCTAGTACTGAAAGATGAAGCCACTAACACGCCATCTTGAAAGATATCATATCCTGAAACTGCTACATTATCTGTTGAAGCTGTCCAGGATAAATCTGTAGTAGTATCTGTTGTATTAGACGCTGTCAAATTTGTTGGCGTTGTTGGCGCCTCATTATCTGGCGGTCCTGCTTCTACTCTAAATGCTACTACATGACTCTTTCTCACATCATTTCCTGGTCCTTTCATATATTCGGCAATATGCCAAAATGTTAAATCATCTAGTGGGTCTACAGTCATTTGTGCATAATCTCCATAACGTCCATCAAATCGGTTGTTTTGCGCATCTCCATTAACTACAGTTTGTTCTGCTAATGTCATGGTTCCTAATGGATCAGTGACTAAACGTCCTGTATAACGTAGCGAAGTGAAGATTGTACTACTTACAATGGTATACCCAAGTCCTATGTTTCCTTGCGCATCCATACTAATACTACCACAGAATGTACTGTAGTTTGGTTGCGAATAGGTTCCTTCTTGGTAGATAGTCCAAGGTTGCCCATCGCCAGACTGGCGTAATTCATACCATCGGATTCCTGCTCTACTATCATTTCCACTTACATCTACAGCAAAGTTCATTACGGCTGAGTTGTACGAACCAAATCGTCTGTAGTTGGTCATATACATCATGGTAGCTTGTAAGGCATCGATATCGGGTCCGTTTCCTGGTTCGTCTAAGTTACTGAACGATCCGCCATCAAATACAGAATCGTACGGCGTTGTATTGATAATTTGTGGAGCTGAGATGGAAGAACTGCTTGGATTACTCCAATTCACACTTACATTCCATACTTTTAAGTGATCTTGTGAAATTCCTGACCATGCATCGTCTTGTAGGTATACGATAGGTTGCGGTGTTCCAACTGGTGGCAAGTTTGGTCCGATACAGTTGAATCCTCCTGGACTGTAAAAACCATTTGTTGCTGCTCCTGGCAGAGGAAAACCAACGATTTGTGCATTCGGATTTCCTAGTAACATTTCATCTCTTTCTAAGGCAAATACCACATCATTTCCACTAGGATTATTAGAATCTTTGTTGGCTGTAATGTAGTATCCATCACTCCAAACAGACATTTTTTCATAGTCAGGAAAAGTTCCTGTATTGAAACGATATGTAAACCAGCCATCATTGACTGGATCTGGTCCTTGACATACCGCGATTAAGATTCCATTTGGTGTGTTACTAAACTGCATGATGATAAAACGATCTGCATAACGATCATACACGACTACAGGATCTCCTAAGTCTTCCCCTGGAAATAGTGTTGCTAAAGAAGCTTCAGGAACTAATACATTTCCTGCTCTGTCTAAAATACCAAATCCTGAGTTGAATGCATATACATAATGGTTTGGTCCGATAGCTCCTGTTGGGTCATTAAGGACAGTTCCTGTATGTGCTTGGAAATCCACAACTGGCGCTCTAGTAGCTGCTTTTGCAACATTGTATTGTTGTCTTGCTAATGGATCGCGTCCGTTGGGAAGACCTTTTCCAGGAATTACGGTATTACTACCTCTACGCTTTGGTGGCGCTACATGTCCTTGTCCTTTTGCCGAAATAATATTATCCATTTTGGATAATGCTGGCACTTCTACCATGTAGGTAGCTTTTGATGTTGATGATGCTTTTAAAGAGCCAGGTTGCTGTGCATGCACCATGAAAAAGCTCAATAAAAACAACATTAAAAGATAATGTGTTTTCATAAAATAGGTTAAATTGGTTATTAGTTAATTTGGCTATGATAACCTTAAAAATTTGGGATTTATACGAATTTAGATTATTTTATCAATAAAAAACTTACTTTTTACATAGAAAAAGTAAGGTAAAAGCGTAATTGAATTATAGAAATCTTATTTTATAAGTGACTTATTAAGAAGAAGTTATACCAATTAAACTTTAAGATGCGACTTTAGAGACGAAGTTGCTTTGGTATCACAGGACGCAGTGAATGGGTTGCATAGCCGTAGCTACGGAGACTATTCGCAAGAAACTAGGATGCCAAATGAACGAGTCTATATGTTGCATTTTATAGTTTAATTGGTATTAGAGAAGTTTTTAACTTAAAACCATAAAAAAACTCTCGCCTTAACGACGAGAGTTTCTCCCTATTTACTAAACTAAATATGCCAACTGTTCTATTGAACTGCTTGCAATGCGTTTATATTTCCATATCCATACTGTGAGTTTTTGTTTGGATAGAAATCAGCAGATTGTTTTAATCTGTTTAATACCTGTGTTTTTGACCAGCCAGGATGTCTTGACCATACAAGTGCTGCAATTCCTGCGGTTGTTGCCGTTGCTACTGACGAACCTCCTACATAATCTGTTTGGTTGTTGTAGTAACTTAATACCGGCATTGTTCTATTTCCTTTGCCATTACGTTGCATTACTACAGTGAAATCGATTTTGCTTCCTTTGTGGCAAATATCGCATTCTTTATAGTAATTTGCATCTGTTACTCCTGTTACAGCTACAGTTTCACTCATTGATGCTGGAAATATTACTCCTACAAAGTTAGTGAAACTTGTGGAAGTACCACCTGCAGCAAAGATTAATTTTCCGCGATTGTTGGCATATCTTACTGCATCTTTAATTCTTCCTACAGAAAAGATATGTCCAATAGACATCGAGATGATTCGTACGTCACTTCTTCTTCCTAATGCTTTTAGAGCGTTTGCTACCCCTTTTTGTTCGTGATAACCGTCTAAAAGTACGTTTTTTGTTCCACGATAGCTAATTAAATTTGAATTATATGCAACACCAACTGGCATTCCGTTGTTATTTCTAGGCGCAGTGGCTGCTGCTGCCATGCTCGTTCCATGTCCACATTTGTCGTTGGGTCCATCGGTTCTTGTAGACCATGGCCAGAAAGAATCGACATACGTACCGTATTTTTGAACATAACGTCCTGAAGAATATCCATCGTTAAAGTTTCCGTTGAGCAACGAATTGTTTGGAGTGAGTCCGGTGTCAATCACGCCTATTCCTATGCCTGCTCCTGTACTGTAATTCCACGCTGATGGAATGTTATGTTTATAAAACGCCCAAGGAACTTTAGCGCCAGGCGCTATCGTAGTGTAGTCTGCTGCGTTGAGAGATTCTGCATCGTATCCGCAACCTGCTCCTGATTTGGCTGGTGCTTGATTCAATAGATATCTGTATCCAGTTGGCTCAATGTAACGAATTCCTTTTTGTGCTAGTAAATCTATGACAGTTGCCAAGTTTTCTACCTTGACATCGATAATATTGAGTTGATCGTCTTCATCTATTAAGAAATCTCTTGTTTTCTTTTGTCCATTTCCGTTTGCTTCTACCGTTGCAATTCGTTGTAAGAGTTGATTTTTTATACCGTCTGCATTGGAATTGTTTTTGTCGAAATCATTGTCGTCATCTCCATATCCGATGGTTAGGATTTGATCTCCATGTACTGTGGCACTCCAAATGGTATGTGCGTCCATCTTGGTCCATTCAAATTCTTCACGACTGGAGATAATTTTGTCGATTTTTGCATTGATTTCTTTTGCAGTTAATGGTGCAGCTTGGAGTGTTTCAACGTTGGTTTCTTCTTCTAAGTTTTCAAATGTGGTATCATTTGAACAAGAAATTACGCCAAAAGCTGCCACTAAGATGGCTAGTCTCAGGTTAAGTTTTTTCATGATTTATTGTTGATTGGTTAAATTTTTAACCAATATATTAATAAATTCGTAATTTTACTATGCATGCATTGCAAATTCGATGAAATGCAATTCCAATTAAAATTCCAACAATCATTCCTGTGAAGATATCAGACGGATAGTGTACACCGAAATACAAACGACTGTACATGAAGAGTATCGGCCAAAGTACCAAGAGTCGAATCCACGGAAGTGATTGCTTCACCATGAGATATAAAAAAGTGGTAAATGCGACTGAAACCGTTGCGTGCCCTGAAAAGAAACTATAGTTTTCTGGCTGAATGACAATGTTGATAAATGGCGCTACAGTCGGATCGTTACACGGTCGCATACGTTCGACACCAATTTTTATAAGTTCCACAATAAGCAACGAGCTTAGCATTAGAATGATTCCAAAACCGATAATATAGATTGCTTGTTTTTTGGGAAATTTTGTGTAGATTTTATAGAAAATGAAGAGAATAAGTGGAATCCAGTAGACAAATTTTGTTATATATAGCCAGAAGGCTTCGAACTGCATGTCTCCTAAATTGTTTAGGTAAATTAGCAGTTCTTTATCGTATGTCAGTAATTCATTGAGCATTAAAATTGCCTTTTGATCGGTCCTGACATGTCTTCTATATCTTCTTTTACTTTGTTTATTTCATTTTGAACATCGCTGGCAATGTCGGTATCTATTCCGTTATCTTCTGCACTTTTTTGGATTTCATGCTTTATTTCGTTGGTAGCATTTTTTAGTTGACGCATTCCTTTTCCTAAACCACGAGCGATTTCAGGAATTTTATCCGCACCAAATACCATTACTACAATCAGCATGATTACAAATATTTCACTTCCACTAATAAATAATGCCATGTTTATTCAATTATTATACAAATATAATCAAGTAAATAGTATGTTGAACTTCGATCATCGTTTTATTTAGGAAACTCTGTGTAAATTAAAAATAGAAAAGCCAGCAATACTGCTGGCTCTCTGTAATTTTATGGTGTACGCAATTATTTTTGTTTGATTTTACCTTCTTTGAATTTGTTGAAGTCTGACTGCCCTTCTTCCATTGGCCATGCGTTGTTTGTGGTATCAATATCTGCTGTTTCTAGTTTTGGATCTAATTGGATTCCTACTAGTTTTTTCTCTGACGCAATGACTACTTTAGCACGATTGTCATTTTTTCTCCAGATTTGAACCGGATATTGCTTCATTTCTTTTGATCCGTCTTCATACGTACATTCGAAAATGATTGGCATTACCAAACCACCTGGCTTGTTGAATGCTACTTCGTAGAAATATTTAGGATCGCCTAAAGATGCTCTTTCTTCCGCTGAGAAGTTATCCATTACATACTCTTTTAACGACTCATTGCCTTCCATGTTTACGATAGACTTTCCTTCGTTTTCTTTTTTGTAACGTTCGTCATCTTCTGGAATGAAGTATACCAAACTTGTATTGTTTGCTTTACGCGCGCCTACTTGGTATTTCTTTACACTTTCAATTCCGATATCTACATAGTCAGTTGTGTAGAACCAACCTCTCCAAAACCAATCTAAATCAATTCCTGAGGCATCTTCCATTGTTCTGAAGAAATCTTCTGGAGTTGGGTGTTTAAACATCCAACGTTGCGCATAGGTTTTAAATGCATGATCAAACGCTTCACGTCCCATGATTGTTTCACGAAGAATGTTTAATCCTGTTGCAGGCTTTCCATAGGCATTTGGACCTAATTGGTATACGTTTTCAGGGTTTGACATGATTGGCGACAAATATTCTTGGTTTCCTTTCATGTACGGAACTATTTTAGACGCTTCTCCTCTACGCGAAGGATATTTTCCATTGGTAGACTCTACAGATTCTGGATGTTCTTTTGCAAATTCCTGCTCAGCTAAGTATTGCATAAATGTATCCAATCCTTCATCCATCCATCCCCCTTGACGCTCGTCAGAGTTTACAATCATTGGGAAGAAGTTGTGACCAACTTCGTGAATAATTACACTGATCATTCCAAATTTTGTACGCTCAGAATACGTTCCATCTTCGCTTGGACGTCCATAATTCCAGCAAATCATTGGATATTCCATTCCTTGATTTCTAGCATGTACCGAAATGGCTTTGTGGTATGGATAATCGAATGTGTGCTTTGAGAATGTTTTCAACGTACTTGCTACCGCTTTTGTAGAGTATTTTTCCCAAAGTGGATTTCCTTCTTTTGGATACATAGACACTGCCATTACCTTTTTTCCGTTGATATCCACAGCTTGCATGTCCCATATGTATTTACGTGAACTTGTAAAAGCAAAGTCTCTTACATTTTCAGCGTAGAATTTCCATGTTTTCTTTTTGTTTGAGAAATCTTTCTCAGCAGCTTCTGCTTCTTCTTGCGTTACAATGATTACTGGATCGTCGTACGATTCTAGCGCACGCTCATAACGCTTCATCATTTCTTTTGAGTATACATTTTTTCTGTTTTGAAGCTTTCCTGTTGCTTCTAACATATGATCTGCAGGAACTGTAATGTTAACTTCATAGTTTCCAAATGGTAACGCAAATTCACCATTCCCCCAGAATTGATAGTTTTGCCATCCTTCTACATCATTATATACTGCCATACGTGGGAAGAATTGTGCAATAATGTACGCGTAGTTTCCATCTTTTGGAAAGAATTCATATCCTGAACGACCTCTTTTTGTGACGTGATTGTTGATGTTGTACCACCATTTGATAGAGAATGAAATTTTATCACCAGATTCTAATGGTTTTGGCAAGTCGATACGCATCATGGTTTGATTGATGATAAACGACATTGGTCGTCCTTTGTCATTTCGAACATAATCAATATTAAATCCACCTTCAAACGGATCTGCTACATAGCTTCCTACAAATGTAGAAGCTCTTTGCAAACGTGGAATACGTTGTCCGTTTTTAAGTTTTGCTGGTGAATCTTTTGCACGTACATTTTGATCTAATTGTACCCAAAGATATTCTAAATTGTCTGGTGAATTGTTGGTATACGTAATGGTTTCAACTCCGTATAATTTTTGATTTTTATCATCCAACTCAATCTCCATTTCATAATCGGCTTGTTGTTGGTAATATGCTTTTCCTGGCGCTCCGGAAGCAGTTCGGTACATATTAGGAGTGGAGAACTCTTGGTAGAGTTGTCTAAACTTATTAGTATTGATGTGTCCTTGTGGCTTTGTGTCTTCTTGCTCCTCTTGTGCTACTGCAAGATTGGCACCTATAAAAAAGAAAGCAAGAATGTAGAAATGTATACGTTTCATTAGGTTTATAAAATAGGTTTGTGGTTTTCAGCCTCAAAAGTAACTATTTTGAAAATTTATTGTTAAAATTTTAACAAACCTTTATCGTTTTCTTTAACTAAAAGTAAGCTTTTACGCTTGCTTTTGATTTTTACATGTACTAAATTTTGCTGATCTTCCTCAATTTCATACAATAGACCACTTTCTACCGTTATTGAATTGACATTTTGAATTCCTTCAATTTCTAAATAACAGATGGTTACATCGTCTTCGTATTGTTTTCCAATAAAGTTGAAACTTTTCAATTCTCCATTGACCCAAATCTTTAGTTTTTTAGTCAAGTATTTTTGCATGTATGCTTCTACTACTTTGGCATCTTTTTCAGAGGCTAATTCTTCTTGCAGATCATAACGTTCTTTTAACACACGTTGAAAATCGTCAATAAAAATTCGCGTAGTTATCTGTAAAGCATTGTCAGCTTCGCTATGCTCAATATTTGTGACACTTACGTAGAATTTGTGTGCTGTTGTGAATGCAAATAATGGTAATATTAGAACGAGGAGAAGAAATCTTTGTGTTTTCATGTAATTCAATGACATTTTAGGTCTTGTCGCAAAGATATCCAAAAAGCGTTCCAATTTGGAAATTTTAGGATGTATGCATGTTTAATTTTTAGTTTGAACTGCCGCAAGATACTGCTTGCTATGCTTTACCATAAAGTCAATCAATAAGAATTCATTTTTTTCTGAAAACAAATCCTCCGAAGGCCTTTGATCATCACAATAATATAGAAAGGCACTAATTTTTTCTTGAGGAATGCCTAAGTTTTTGGTGAAAAATTCATCTTTATAACGGTAACGTACCTCGTTAAAACTTGTACGTTCATAAATCGGTCTGTTGTCTTCTTTCGCTTTTTTGCTTCCATCACCTTTAAAAATAGAATTAACCAATAAACCAACGAGTCCTAAAAGATTACCGCCCAAATTTTCTCGTTGTCCTAAAGCTTCGTTAAGTACTTGTGAATAACGGTCGTCCGAGAATTGATACGTTTGATATTTTTCAATCTGCTCTTCTTGAAAATCTAAAAACTTGTCTTTATTTTCGGGACTGATTACTACTTCATCCAACGCTTCTACCTTTTCTTTTACCTCAACAACCAAACGATTGTTCTCAATAATCTTTTCTGTGATGACGATTTCTTTGATGGTATATTGTACTGAAGAAAAAATCAAAATGTCGTCTTTCTTTACCAAAATTTCAAATTCACCTTTTTGATTGGTAGTGGTGCCTCTACTGGTTGTATTATTTACAATATTCACACCCGTTACCTTCACATCTCTATACACAACCGCACCACGTAATATTTTACGATCAGCATCTTGCGCAAGCATAAGAGAGGAAATAAGAAGAGAAAAAAGAAGTAATTTTAGTTTCATAGTGATGGTTATAATTGGTTAAAATAGTAATGTTTGATACATATTATAAAGTACTTAATTTTTGTCCTTAAAAAAATGCCAACGGACATTAAACTTTTGTTAAAACCTTTAATTAACTACTTTTACAGTCTAATTTCAATAGCGCTGAACATTTAGCAAACTACAGATATTTTGTAGCCAGTCAAATTGTATGCATCAGCCTTAATGAACACAAAATCAAATAGATGAAAAATCTCATTATTGCAAGTACGTCTACCGTGCATGGCAGCGGTCCACTTGAATATCTTCTTGACGAACTCGCGTCTTTCTATAAAGATACGGAAGAAATTTTATTTATCCCATATGCAAGACCCGGAGGAATTACTCATGATGCATATAAAACTGCTGTGAGCAAACCTTTTGACAAAATTGGTAAAAAAGTACGCGGCATTCATGAGTTTGACAATCCTGTAGCCGCAATTGCCAATGCAAAAGGAATTTTTACAGGCGGCGGAAATACGTTTTTATTGGTTTCGCAGCTTTATAAAAATGAAGTTTTACAACCGTTACGAGAAGCTATTTTTAATGGAACTCCGTATTTGGGAACGAGCGCAGGAAGCAATATTTGCGGATTAACCATGCAAACCACCAATGACATGCCGATCATTTATCCACCAAGTTTTAAAACCTTGGGTGTGATTCCTTTCAATATCAATCCTCATTATTTAGATCCGATTGAAGGTAGCACACACATGGGCGAAACTCGTGAAACACGTATCAAAGAGTTTCACAAATTTAATACCTTGCCTGTTGTGGGCATTCGTGAAGGAAGTTGGATTCGTGTAAAAGGTGATGACATTACTTTAGAAGGTCCACACAGCGCACGTATTTTTGAGCAAGACAAGACACCTTATGAACTTTCAACTGGTGCTGAGATTAATTTCTCATAAAGAAGAATCTATAAAAAATATCCATAAAAAAAGCCGATTCGGACTGAATCGGCTTAAGTGGAGCGAGAGACCGGGTTCGAACCGGCGACATTCAGCTTGGAAGGCTGACGCTCTACCAACTGAGCTACTCTCGCATTAGCGGATGCAAATATAGATAAATAAGAATTTTATTTCCAAATGTTTTTTTAGATTTTTTTCAAAAAGTGATAGCCGCGCGCTACAAATCCCTGATTATAATAGAATTTGTGTGACGGGAAGTTTTCTACATAGGTATTTAATTCAATTGCCGTAACTCCTTTTTCCTTTCCATACGCTTCAATCCATTGAAAAAGTTGGGCACCAATTCCTTTGCTACGGTACGCTTCTTCGATATATACATGATCAGGCTCAAAACTTTTTCCGCAGTAATGACGCGTTGAATGCCACAATCCGAAACAGCCAATGAGTTGATCTCCATCGTAAATTCCGAACGCATCATAATTTTGAGAAAGCATTTCTTCAAAACGAGATTTTAACAAGTCCATCGGAACTGTTTGATGATTCATCATATCTAAATATGGAAGAATAATAGGCGCTTCGTCAGTCGTTAACAACTTAAACGTGATTTGCATGTTGTAGATTTTTCGTCAAAATTAATTTATTTCTGTAAAAACAACTCCCAAATTAGTTATACTTTTAAGCATTTTTCTCAATTTTGTGACTATGGAAACGATTAAAGAAATCTCTACCGCTACTGCTTTTCAAGTACGACATCCTGTATTACGGACAGGAAAACCTATTGAATCGTGTCATTTTGAAGGAGATAGCTTGCCTACTACTTTTCACTTGGGTTACTATGTAGCTGAGCAATTAGTTGGTGTCGTTACTTTGATGAAGAATACGCATACTAAAATAGAAGATACAAATGCATTTCAACTACGCGGCATGGCAGTGTTGACTGATTTTCAGAAGCGTGGTATTGGTGTGGCTTTGGTAAAAAAAGGAGAAGCCATGATTCTCGCTCGTGGCGGAAGTCTCATTTGGATGAATGCACGTGAAATTGCTGTGCCTTTTTATGAAAAGTTAGGCTACAAAAAACATGGAACACCTTTTAACATTCCAAAAATTGGTCTACATTTTGTAATGGTACGATCGTTACTGTAGAATGTATCTGCTTTTTTTTATTATTACTAAAACTAATTTCTTTTGGATAGAATACACTTTTTAAAACTTTTAGGATTGGGAACTACTGTGTTGCATACTTTTCCACATGTTAACTTTGATATGCAAGATTCAAACACACTCGAATTGATTGGAAAAGGAAATCCAACAGTGTTCGGCAACGGATTTTCCATACGAAAAGAAGCGTATGATGCCTTTATAAATATGCGAACTGCTGCAGCTAAAGAAGATATAGATATTCATGTGGTATCGAGTTATCGTAATTATGCACATCAAAACAGAATTTGGGAACGCAAATACAAACGCTATACGAAGCAAGGTTTATCTCCGATAAAAGTCCTTAAAAAGATTATTGAATATTCGACCATTCCAGGAACATCCAGACATCATTGGGCAACCGATATTGATATTATTGATAAGAATTCAACCTACAGTGGCGACGTGTTGGTGCCTAAAAAATTTCACGGTGATGGTCCGTTTTGCAAACTCCGTGAGTGGTTAGAAAAAAATGCCAACTCATTTGGCTACTACATCACCTACACAGATCGACACGATAGAAAAGGATTTAAGTATGAACCGTGGCATTACAGTTATGCGCCACTTTCCATTCCGATGCTGAAAGAATACCGCAAATTGAACATCAAAGAAATGTTACAAAAAGAAAAACTGATGGGCAGCGAACATTTTACGGAAGAATTTATTAATGCGTATATCGAAGAGAATATTTTGGATATTAATCCAGTGTTGCTTTGATGTTGAAGGTTAAATTTTAAAATCTCTCAATTTTTAACGCCTACATACGAACTAAAAATAACAAAGTTATTCTAGTCTTCAATGATACGCCAACCACTGCTTCCAAGGAATCACAAATGGCAACACTGCAACCCAAACAATAAAAAACACTGCCATCGTTTTTGGAAAAGGCATGTTATTCTTAAATGCTGGTAATGCAACTACAACCAACCAAGTTCCTTTGTAAATACATTGTAACAATAAAACAGAAGAAAAAGTGATGGGTTTCCAAAGTCCCAAAATTGACAACACTGTAATTGCCAACCAAAAACAACCCACCAATCGCAAAACTTCTGTAGGTTGATAAGCGTTTCCAAATGTAGTAACTGCAGATTTTTGAGGATTTGATAGTGCAGAAATAGCAATAGGTCCTGCCACAAGTATATTAAGTATATAAACTATTTTAAGTGCAATCATCTTGTACGATTTTATTCATTTTCAACAATTCGTTTAAGGTTTTCCATAACTTCAGGCAACACGGCTCTAAAGTTTCTACCAAGTACATATCCGAAAATCTTCTTGAAAAAACCTGTAAATTCAATATCATCTGTAAATTCTATTTGGCTTCCTCTTTGTTTCAAGGTTCTTTGTATTCGTAAAGAACCTACAGGCATTTTGGTTACAAAAGTATACGATTCATTTGGAGTAAGTTCACTGATATAAAATTGCAATTTTGGTCCTTTTTTGGGAATGATGATTCCTTTGGTTCCTACAGAAAAGTTTCCTGAAAGCGTTGCAGTATGCAATTCTGTATCCCAATCTTTCCATCGATTGACATCAATTAAAAAATCCCATACCTTCTGCGGAGAAGCATTTACAAGAATGGAATAGTGAAAGTGATAATTGGTCTGTTGTTTAGCTAATGACATGTGTTTTCTTTTAGTCACAAAATTCTAAAACAGAAATTAAAATATACTTCACCTATGTTAATTTCTTTCGTATTCTACTCAACGATTGCGGAGCTACACCAAAAAACGAAGCCAAATGTTTTAATGGAATTCTTTGAAGTAATTCTGGCTGATTTTTTAATAATTTTTGATACCGAATTTCAGCGGTTTCCGATTGTAATGCTTCTAAAATTTCTTCCGTGAAAAATTGAACTTCCTGCGTGATTTTTCGAGCAAACATATTCCAAGATGGAAGCTGCAACAGAAGTTCATTTTCCTGAAATGAAATCTCCCAAACAACAGATTCTTCTATAGTTTGAATGTATTCGTTGGATGGTTTTCCCGAATTAAAACTTGCTTGCGACGTAAAACAATAAGGTGCAATGGTGAAAAATTTAGTCATTTCATTGCCATCTTTCAACACAAAATATCGCAACAATCCACTTTCTAGAAAATACAGATGTTTACAGACTTCGCCTTGTGCTAAAATATTGAATTTTTTAGGTAATTGTTTTCTTTGAAATTGTGCTGAAATTAGCTTCCAGTCGGTATCAGGTATATTTACATATTTTTCAACAAATTTTCTAAACGCTTCCAAATTTCTAAAGACATTTTTATACAAAACTCCACAATCTGTGATAACGATACTTTTTTGATTGTAGTAGTTACTAAATATACTATAAATAAATCATACATCTAATGTTTAGTTAAATCAATATAAAATAACATTAATATTATAAATAAAAAGCTGAATTTCTTCGTTAAAAATACTCGCCGTAGCTACGGCTATGGTTACGTTTTTTGTCTAAAACTTCAACTTTTTCTTTACAAATCTTCTATGCCATTTCATATCAATTTAACTATAAGTTATTTTTCTGGTGTTTTCGGGTGGTTTGTATTCTTACACCAATTAAAATCCCTCTGAAAACCCATAAACTTATAAACCTGTAAACTTATAAACAACAAAAGCCGTTTCCATATAGAAACGACCTTTAAATATAAGAACTAATTTAGTGAATTATTTTCTAGCGTTTTCTAAAATTTTTGCTGCATCTGTTGCTTTTGAAATTGTTGCGTAATCAAAAGCGGTACGTCCGCCGCTATCTTTTGAATCTACGTCAGCGCCGTTTTCTAATAACAAATTAATGATTTCTGTTCTGTTGTAGCGTGCTGCATACATTAAAGGCGTTTTTCCGTTAGATTCTTTGTTTACATTTTCTCCGAATTCAATCATTTTTTTAACCGTATCAAAGTCACCTTTTGAAATAGCTACACAAAAAGCATTTACTTTTTTAATTTTTGTTGCCGTAACTTTATACTTAGCAGTTGTTGGTTCGTTGTTGTTCTCAGTTGCGTTAGCCGTAGTGAATGAAGCTCCTACTATAAGAGCGATCATAAAGATTGTTTTTCTCACAATGTTTGTTGTTTTTTTTAATTGATGATTATGTGACCGTTTTTAAAATTGATCACACCAAAGAGACGACAGTTCTTCAAAATTGTTGCAACAAATTTTCAATTATAACACTTCCTTAACCATTCGCTAGCAAATCTGTTAAAGCCCTCTTAAAAAATGACAACTGATTAAGATTCTATACAGATATCCTTAAGAATTCTTTAATACTCCTTTTTTGATATTTTATCAAAATCACCTGAACTTTACATATTTTATAAAAAAATCTTCTCAATAGCATACTTTTTTACATTTTCTTCAAAGAACAACTAGTTTCACACTTAAAATCTTAGCTGCAAAAATTAAAACAAATACACGTCAAGAAAGCGCTAAAACATTGATGAGTTTATGGTAAAAATGGCTTTTTTCTGTGAATTTGATAAACCTTTATGAAAAAGCTCGGTTTTTTGAATTTGCGCTGTGTTATCTTGGCAAATAGACTTATTTTTATTTTTTAAAATTTTTACGCATGAATAAGAAAGTCATTTTAATGATTTTAGACGGATGGGGAAAATCACCTGACCCAAAAGTATCTGCCATTGCCAACGCCAATGTTCCTTTTATCAATAGTCTTTACAACAAATATCCAAATGCCAATTTGCTTACAGACGGAATGAATGTGGGTTTGCCAGAAGGACAGATGGGAAATAGCGAAGTCGGACATATGAATTTAGGTGCCGGACGCATTGTGTATCAAGATTTAGCCAAAATTAATTTAGCCATACAAAACGACACTTTAAAAGATGAAGTTGTGCTAAAAGAAGCATTACAACACGCAAAAGACCACAACAAAGCAATACATTTTTTAGGCTTGGTTTCGGATGGTGGTGTGCATTCGCACATCAATCATTTGGAAGGTTTGGTGAATCTTGCTAATAGTTATGATTTGGACAATGTATATGTTCATGCATTTACAGATGGTAGAGATGTAGATCCGAAATCTGGAAAGGAATTCATTGCACAGACAGAAGTCTTCTGCAAAAAAGCCAATGCAAAAATCGCCACAATTACCGGTCGTTATTATGCGATGGATCGTGACAAACGTTGGGAACGCGTGCAACTAGCCTACGACGCTTTAGTGAATGGAAAAGGTACGCTGAGTTCAAATGCTACACAAAGCATTCAAGAAAGTTATGAGGCTGATGTGACGGACGAATTCATCAAACCGATTGTCATGACCGATGAAAACGATCAACCAATTGCGAAGATTCAAGCAGACGATGTGGTGATCTTTTTTAACTTTAGAACGGATCGCGGGCGTCAATTGACAGAAGCTTTATCACAAAAAGACTTCCCAGAATTCGATATGCAAAAGCTTCCACTCTATTATGTCACAATGACGAATTATGATGCTTCTTTTAAAGAAATTCATGTCGTATTCAACAAAGAAAATATTAAAGACACACTTGGAGAAGTGTTATCGAATCACGGAAAGCAACAAATTCGTATCGCAGAAACTGAAAAATATCCACATGTAACCTTCTTTTTTAATGGCGGACAAGAAACTCCTTTTGAAGGTGAAGAACGCTTGTTATGTCCCTCACCAAAAGTAGCGACCTACGATTTAAAACCAGAAATGAGCGCGTATGACATTCGCGATAAAATCATTCCTGAATTGGAAAAAGAAGTTGCTGATTTTGTGTGTTTAAATTTTGCCAATCCAGACATGGTGGGACATACAGGAGATTTTCAAGCTGCTGTAAAAGCCTGTGAAGTTGTAGACGAATGTGCAAAAGCAATTGTTGACACTGCTCAGAAACACGGTTACAGTACGATTATCATTGCCGATCACGGAAACTGTGACACGATGATCAATCCGGACGGAAGTCCAAATACAGCACACACAACGAATCCTGTTCCAATTATTTTGGTTGATGAGGACATTCCACAAATCAAAGACGGTGTTTTAGGTGATATTGCTCCAACTATTTTAAAAATGATCGGATTGCCACAACCTGAATTAATGACTCAAAAATCACTAATTTAATGACTAGAACTCTATTACTTATTGCAGCAATTTTAGTTAGTTTTCAAACGAAAGCACAAGAAAAACTCTCTTACGGAATTTCTGGAGGAACCAATGTATTCTCCATGCTAACCGATACAGATACACCGTTTAATCAAAATAGTTCATTTTCTATTCCAGAGTATGCAGGAATATATCTTGGTGTTTTTGCAGATTATCAACTCAACAACAAGTTTGGAATTGTAACTGATTTCGCTTATGAAAACAGAGTTATTGACATTACTCCGAGAACGCAACTAAGTTATTTTAGTATCAGTCCAAAAGTAAAATATGATTTCGGCGGAGTGTATAATCAAGGTTGGTATTTAAAATCTGGATTGCGCTATTCTATACTATTTGATGCTGAAACCAGAGAAGGCGGCGTGGATGTAAAAGACGCCTACAACAATGGATTGTTCAGTGTAAATTTAGGTATTGGCGCTAGTGTAACTGACATTTTTGGAATAGAATTTATTTTTGATTATTCGCTAACAGATGCTTTCGATGCAGATGTAAAGTCGAAACTATTTGGAGCTTATGCACTTTTAACGATGAATCTTGACACATTAATCAATTAATAGCATGAAAAAAACACTATATATTTTATTAGCGCTGGCTTTTTTTGCCTGTAAAGACGAAAAAAAGAATACACCGCCAGCGATGGAAGATACAGCTACTCAACAAGAACAAGTAGCGGCTGATGAACAAGAAGAAGAATTACCTATCATCACTGGCGTTCAGACGAGAAGCGTTATTTCTTCTGAACCGTATGACAGTTGGTTTGCACCTACCTATTCTACGTATGTTGTCGATAAAGAAACCGCAGCAAAAATACAACCATTATTGGCAGATGTAAATATTAAATTGTTTATGGGCACTTGGTGTGAGGACAGTCAGCGCGAAGTCCCGCATTTCTACCGTATTTTAGATATGATGAAGATTTCTAATGAAAAAGTGGAACTCATCACGGTAGACAGAGAAAAAATGACTCCAGAACATTTGGAAGACGGTTTTGACATTACCAATGTACCCACGTTTATCTTTTATAAAGATGGAAAAGAAATCAATCGTATTGTAGAATCTCCTGTGACTTCGTTAGAAAAAGACATGCTAAGTATTTTATCTGGTGAAGACTATAAACACATCTATGCTGAATAACGCGTAATTCTTTGTAGCTTTGCAGGCACAAAATAGGAAGTGGAATGATTGTAAAAGAAAGCTTACTTATTGCTGTTGATTTTGATGGTACAATTGTTGAGGATGCATATCCTAAGATTGGTACTCCTCAAATCTTTGCGTTTGAAACGATGAAAAGATTGGAACAAGATGGACATCGCTTGATTTTATGGACGTACAGAAGCGGAAAGAAATTAGAGGAAGCTGTACGATTTTGCAAAGACAATGGCATTGAATTTTATGCAGTAAATAACAGCTATCCAGAAGAAGTTTTTGATGGAAAAGTAAGTAGAAAAATTAATGCTGACTATTTTATTGACGATAGAAATATTGGTGGATTTATCGGTTGGGGCAAAATATATCAATTGCTGACCAATCAAGCACCAGAGATGAACTTAAAAAAGAAAAAAGGATTGTTTTCCTTTCTAAAGAAATGATCAAACCGAAAACACGAGAAGAAATAGAATTAATGCGCGAGAGTGCACTGATTGTTTCCAAAACTTTAGGAATGTTAGCCAGCGAAATAAAACCTGGTAGAACATCGCTACATCTAGACAAACTCGCAGAAGAATTTATTCGCGATCACGATGCAATTCCTGGCTTTTTAGGATTATATAATTTCCCAAATACGCTTTGCATGAGTCCAAATGCTCAAGTAGTACACGGAATTCCAAATAACGAACCTTTCCAAGAAGGCGATATTATTTCCATTGATTGTGGCGCAATTAAGAATGGATTTTACGGTGATCACGCTTACACCTTTCCAATTGGAGAAGTTGCTCCTGAAGTAAAAAAACTATTGAAAGTAACGAAAGAATCATTGTATGTAGGTATTCGCGAGTTTAAAGCGGGAAATCGTGTGGGTGATGTTGGATATGCGATTCAAAAACATTGTGAAGACCACGGATATGGCGTGGTACGTGATTTGGTGGGACATGGTTTGGGAAGAGAAATGCACGAAGATCCAAACATGCCAAATTATGGACGCCGCGGACGCGGAAAGAAGTTTATAGAAGGTATGGTCGTTGCTATTGAACCGATGATCAACATGGGCGTAAAAGAAATTAAATTTCTACGTGATGGCTGGACAGTTTTAACAAAAGATGGAAAGCCAAGCGCGCACTTTGAACACGATGTAGCATTGGTGAACGGAAAACCAGAATTATTATCCACGTTCAAATATATCTACGATGCATTAGGCATTGAAAGTGACGAAGAAGACGAATTTAGACAATCGTAGGCAACTGCTTGTACGCACGTGAGAAAACTTTTTAAATACATACTCAATACCATTCCAAGACCACTTTTAATAAAGATGAGTTATTGGATTCGTCCAATTGTGACGTTGATATTGAAAGGAAATCGGTTTACAGATCCGATTGATGGCAAGAGTTTTCGAACGTTTTTATCCTATGGTTATGCCGTGAATCGTGAAAATGCTTTGTCGCCAAGTACACTTTCGTTGGAACGTCATCGCTTGTTATGGTTGTATTTAAAGAATGAAACCGATTTCTTCACCAGACCTCAAAAAGTACTACATTTTGCACCTGAACAAGCATTCTATAAGCGTTTTCGCAATCAGAAAAACTTAGAATATACAACGACGGATTTGTTTTCACCTTTAGCAGATATAAAAGCGGATATTACCAAATTACCCTTTGAAGACAATTCGTTTGATACGATTTTGTGCAATCACGTATTAGAACACATTCCCGACGATACCAAAGCCATGCAAGAATTGTATCGTATTTTACGCCCAAATGGCATGGCGATTTTACAAATTCCTCAAGAATTGGATCGGGAAACTACGTTTGAAGACGATTCGGTTACCGACAAAAAAGAACGCACCAAAATTTTCGGTCAGTACGATCATGTTCGTGTATACGGTCGCGATTATTTTGACAAACTCCGAAGCATCGGATTTACCGTTAAAGAAGAAGATTATACAGCAAATTTCACTCCTGAAGAAATAGAACGATATTGTTTGATGGAAGGTGAAGTGATTCCTGTTTGTTTTAAGTAGGTGTTGCTGGGTCGCTTTGCTTTTGGGTTTTAGGTGCTTGGTGTTGGGGAAACTTACTTTTTCATTTTACATTTAGTGTTTTTTATTTTACATTTTATACTTTGCTTGTTGTCGGTTGGTCGCTGTGCTCCGTTGTCGGTTGTTATGTAATGTTATACCATTTTACATTTAATTTGGGTTTTATTTATTAAATTTACAAATGGCACGATTAAAAGTTACCCTTATTAAAGAATCTGTTGAAGAGCTGCGCTCCTATCGGTCAAGTGTTGATTCTTATCAAGGTTCAAAGAAAT